>CALEPX010000073.1 GCA_937911045.1 uncultured Fretibacterium sp.
GGTAAATCGTCGAGTGTCGGCGGATGATGATCATAAACGTGAATCGCGACTTTATCCGGGCGATCGGCGAGTGCTGAGAAAATTCCGATTCGCTGTTTCGAACGTGCGTCAACAACGACCATAAGATCTACATCGTCGAGTTTGATTTTCTTGGGTTTTGTTATGTTCCAGAGATGTCCGTTGCGCGTCATGTAATCTTTGACTTTTCTATCCATTGAGCCGGGCGGACAAATCACAGCGTCGGGATATAATTTGCTTATTGCGACCATGCTTGCGAGTGAATCGAAATCCGTGTTCAAGTGACTGGTTATCAAATACATATTAATCGCTCCTTTCTAAATATATCCAGTATAATTTTAGCCGAGTATTAGAATTTTTGGCAGGAGAATTTTTATGAAAGGAATAATGATTCAGGGGACATGCTCAAATTCCGGGAAAAGTTTTCTTGTGACGGGATTGTGCAGGATATTCTCGGATTTAGGCGTAAATATTTGCCCGTTCAAGTCTCAGAACATGTCGAATAATTCAGTTATGATAAATTCAGGTCTGGAGATCAGCACGGCTCAATACGAACAAGCTTTGGCAGCAAGATTAACGCCCGAAGTCTACATGAACCCGATTTTGCTGAAACCCAGGAATAATTCAACGTCCGAGATATTTTTGAATGGCAGGAAATTCGCAGTCGAATCCGGCAGAAATTATTTTCGCGACTTCACGCAGAATTTGGGAATAAATGCGATTCGTGAAGCCCTGAATATTATAAAACGAAATTTCGACGCAATATTAATCGAGGGCGCGGGAAGTCCGGCGGAAGTAAATCTCAATGCGTTCGAGATAGTGAACATGAGAATTGCGCGTGAAGCTGATGTGCCTGTATTATTAATTGCTGACGTTGACAGAGGCGGATCTTTAGCTTCGGTTGTTGGCACGCTGGAATTGCTGGGCGAAAATCGCGAGCGTGTGAAAGGAATTATTTTCAACAAATTTCGCGGCGAAATCGAGTTATTCAAAACGGCTGTAAATTGGACAGAAAATTATACGGGCGTGAAAGTTGTCGGCGTGATCCCGTATGACATGAATATAAATCTTAAATCCGAAGATTCGCTCAGTGATTCGAATCATGATTGCGAAAATGATCGTGAAAGCGTTTATAATTCAATCGCAAATTTGCTGCGTGAGAATCTTGATGTAAAATTTGTCGCGCAGTTTGTGAAATAATATTTGGAATTTTGGAGGCGAGTTTTTGTATCAGGATTTTTATGACATAGTTGTAATCGGTGGAGGTCATGCCGGTTGTGAAGCTGCAATTTCCGCGTCGAGAATTGGCTGTCGGGTGTTGATGCTGAATCTGAACGTTGATAACACGGCTATGATGCCATGCAATCCATCAATCGGCGGGCCTGCGAAAGGTCATTTGGTTCGGGAAGTCAGCGCGTTGGGCGGCGAACAGGCGAATGCTGCGGACAATTCTACGCTTATGATTCGTTGGCTGAACACTTCCAAAGGTGCGGCAGTTCGTGCGTTACGTGCGCAGTGTGATCCGATTCAGTACAGCACATATTACCGGAAAATTTTGACCGGCTTGAAAAATCTGGACATACATCAGGACGAAGCAATCGAAATTTTGACGCAGGATAATCACGTAACTGGAATAATCACTCGTCACGGATCGAAATATAATTGCAAAGCTGTGATTTTGTGCGGAGGTGTGTATATTTCCGGCAGAGTTTTCGTCGGGGAAGTTTCGTTCAAGTCGGGTCCAATGGGTCAGAATAATTCCGAGAAGCTGCTGAACTCTCTCACGAATCTTGGCATTCAGACCGGAAGAATGCGAACGGATACTACGCCGAGATTAAATATTAACACGATAGATTTTTCACGTTCAGAACCGCAACGTTCAGAGAATGAGCCGTTATGCTTTGACATATTCGGTGAGGGAAGAATTTACAGGTCGGATTATGCGTGCTGGTTTTCACGTACGACTGAGAAAACTTACGAGATTATCGCGCAAAATATCAAACGATCGCCGCTCGTAACCGGAGACGTAATTTCGCATGGACCGAGATACTGCCCGTCGATTGAAGATAAATTCCTGAGATTTCCGGATCACATAACGCACCCGATTGTTTTTGAGCCTGTTTCGAATAACACAAATGAAGTTTACGTGCAGAATTTCTCGACGAGTTTGCCTTATGACGTTCAGGTTGAAATGGTGAAATCGCTGCCCGGTTGCGAGAACGCGAAAATTATCAAGCCGGGTTACGGGATTGAGTACGCGTATTTGCTCCCGAATCAACTCAAACACACTCTTGAGAACAAGAATATTTCGGGATTTTTCTGCGCCGGTCAGGTCAACGGGACTTCAGGTTACGAAGAAGCTGCTGCTCAGGGATTGCTCGCCGGAATTAACGCTGCATTATTCGTGAAGGAGCAAGAGCCGATGATTTTGGGAAGATCCGAAGCATATTTGGGCGTGCTTGTTGACGATTTGACGACGAAAAGCACCGATGAACCGTACAGAATGCTGACAAGCCGCTGCGAACATAGATTATTAATGCGTTGGGATAATCCTGCGCACAGATTGAGCGATTACGGACACAAAGTTGGCTTGATTGATGACGGGAAATTCGCGGTTCTTGAACGGAAATTTTCGCGTGAAAATTCTGAGATTACGAGATTGCAAACTACACGAATAATCCCTAATGACGAGAATAAAGCTTTGTGCGAGAAATTCGGCTCTGAAATTCTCAGTGAGCCAATGACTTGTGCGGAATTTTTGCGGCATAGGGGCGTTACGTATGAATTGATTCGTGCGATATTAAATCATGAGCATGGGCATGAGCATGATTCAGAACTGGAACTTGACGAGAGATTTCACGTTGAGACTGAGCTGCGATATTCGGGTTATCTTGAGCGCGAATCAAAAATTGCCGAACGAATGCGGAATCTTGACGGCGTGAAAATTCCTGAGAACTTCGATTATGATTCAGTAAAAGGAATGCGTGCGGAGTGTCGAGAGAAACTGAAATTTTTCAGACCTGATTCGCTCGGGCACGCATTGAGAATTTCCGGAGTTACGCCGACTGATGTTCAGTTAATTTCCGTGATAATTGCGCGTGATTCACGAAAGAATTTAGCCTAGTTTTGCGAGTTCCTGCCACAAAGATTTTTGCTTCGAGTTAATATGGCGGGGGATTTCGATTCTGATCTGGATATACATATCGCCGAAACCTCCGTCCCGATTCGGCAGCCCTTTCCCACGAAGACGCAATTTCTGACCGTCCTGAAACCCGGGGGGCATTTTCACCGTAACATTTCCGTCCAGAGTATCAATCTGAATATCTTTGCCCAGAACCGCGTCCCACGGAGCAACTTTCAATTCGCGAGTTAAATCGAATTTGTTTGTAATCGTGAAAATATTATGTTTCGCAATGTGAATGTTCACGTAAATATCGCCGCCATTTTCGGATTTGCCGGGTAATTTTATCTGCGAGCCGTCTGTTATGCCTTTGGGAAGCCGCACGTTAATTTTGCGTTCACCGCTTTGGGATTTCAGGCGCAAATTACGCGAACCGCCTTTGAAAACGTCTTCGAGTGTTAGCGTGAGATTTACTTCTGAGTCTTGGCGCATTGGTCTGTGAGAATCGTAATAGCCAGTCTGATTGAACAGGTCATTCAGATTTCCGAAGCCTGAATTTCTCGAACCAGACATTCCGCCGAAAATCGTTCTGAAGAAATCGCTGAAGCCTCCGATATCTCCTTCGAACGTGAAGCTTTGACCGTTCATATTTCCCCAACCCGGCGGCGGTGTGAAATCCTGACCAGATTGCCAATTCATTCCGAGCGTATCGTATTTCTGTTTTTTATCCGGATCTTTGAGGACTTCGTAGGCTTCGTTAATCTCTTTGTATTTTTCTTCAGCGTTTGGTTCTTTCGAGACATCTGGATGAAACTGTTTCGCTAATTTCCGGTAAGCTTTGCGAATTTCGTCTGGTTTTGCATCTCGCGACACTCCCAAAATTTTGTAGTAATCTTTATATTGCACGGACATTTAATATCATCTCTTTCTGATTATGTTCTGATTATGTTCTGATTATATTTAACCAATCAATTTTCGTCGCAAGTTTATCACTACACGCGCACATCGTCAACAAAAAAAATGACGGGCTGTTACACCCGCCAAAAGATTGCTATCACGAATTATAATTACCGCCGCGATTTCCGGATTAATAACACCAGTGCAAGCAATCCGCCGCACATCGCGAAATTATTGCAGCCACCGCCGCCACCGGATCCAGTTTTTGAATTTGAGCTGCTATCGTTGCCAGTGCCAGTTCCGCCTTCACCAGTTCCTGTCCCTTCACCTGTCCCTGTTCCTGTTCCTGCAGAACCTGAACTTTCAACTTTCTTCTGAAGCATGAACATCGTACCCGCGATTCGTGTGTCAGAATCAATTCCGTCCGGAACAATCAGCAACTTGTTATTCGCCGTGGAATTTACCAGTTGCGTTTTTTCCGAGGCGATATTTGCGAGATACGCCGTGAATCTGATCACAGCTCCGCCCGTATTATCTTCGTTATCTGTGTCAATCGATAGCGCGTTTCCTGCGAAAGCGTCCTGCATTGATACAGCGTTCGAACCAATCACAGGAACATAGCTGGAATTATCCGTTTTGAATGCAACTCTCAAAACATCCTGAAGATTTGCAGCGTTAAGAGCATTCGCCGAATATTTCGTGCCCAACAAATTCTGCAATTCCTCGCGCGTGTAAATCCAGGAATATTCAACCGGTAACACATCACCCTTGCTGCGTCCGTTGATCATAATATCGATTCCGTCTTTTGTCGCAACGAATTTATCCGAATCAGAATGATCTATCACGTCAGAATTTGCCTCGACCGCGAAATCTACATCGTCACCGATATTCTCGACCTGATTAACACTCGACGCTGTACCCGGGTACGCCGCTTGAAACTCAGTCTGGAAAGTTCCGGATTGAACTAAATCTATCGTCGCGGATTTTGCCGCAGAATTTCCAATAGCTACACTTGAATACGTGCTTGATGCGTTATACTCGCCGATTTCTTCGAGATACCTGCTGCTGATGTTCGAGTAACGTCCCTGAGAGGCTGCCTCTGTGATTCTGATTCGCCGTTTATCAACACGATCTCCGCCCGGAGTTGTCGCTGTAGCTGTAATTTCCGTGCAACCGTCAGGTTCCTGAGTTGTCAAATTCATCGCAACAATCGTATTGTCATCGTAAATTCTCACGAAATAATCGTCATAACTCCAAGTTACCTTCATGTCTCGCGAGAGTACATTTCCGCCAGCGTCGAAACCGTACACAACCAAACTCGCAGTCTGTCCAACACGCCTTAATGTTACGGGAAGTCCGCTGATCTTGATTCTCGTGATCTGACTCGTGTTTTTCTCCTCTTCTTCACCCGGAGAACTGATGCCGTTCGATAATTGGAGCGAACCTGCGTCCCAGTTATAACTTGCTGGTCGGGAATTTCCCAGAGTATCCGTGTATTGCGTTATATTTTTCGATCTGAATTGCTCTTTCGCCGCATCATTCTGAACAAATCCCAGAGCCATGTTCGCAACTCCGTCACCGTAATTCAAGTGCAGCGCGTAAAGTGTTCGCGTATTATTTGCTCCGATTGTGATCGTGGGGCTTGTATCGCGCAAGATTTCCTCACCGCTGTACTCGAAGAAATACGTCTCGTCATATTCAGTAACTTCGTCTTTCGTATAATTTCCGATTACAAACGATGTATTTTTCCAGTTGACCGTACTTGCTGAACCACTAGTCAAAACTCCGATGTTAGTCAAGATATTATAGCCGCGGCTTCTGATGCGTCTGCCCTGTTCGACAAAAACATCTTTACCTGAACGTTCAGGGGCTTCGTTGCCGACAAGCAAATTCCCGAACATCTCAGTCTCGTTCTCTCTCGTAACATAAAGCGCACCGCCTCGACCAGCTCCGCAATTATTCCTGACGAACGTGTTCATAAGGAGTGCCGCAGAAGTTGTAGCATCACCCGGGTCAGACAGGTCATCAAGATATAACGCTCCACCGTCACCGCCGAGCGAAAGATTCTTGTAGAACGTAGAATTTACAACGACGATTTTTGCAGCAGCCAAGTACGCAGCTCCGCCATTCATCGCTGAATCACTCTGGTTCTCGTAGAAATAGCAGCGTGTAATCGTGACAGAATTTCCGTCAATTCGTAACGCACCGCCCTGAGCCTGAGCGCGATTGTTCAGGAAAATGCTGTCTGCAATCGTGAAATTATGCTGGGGATTCGAGTTGTCAAGATAAATTGCTCCACCGCTGCCTATGTCTGTCTCACTCGCGATATTATTCTCGAAAACTGATTTCGTGATTGAACTTGTGCCCTCACCGCCAGTGTGAATAGCTCCGCCGTCACTGATTGCTGAATTGTTCGTAAGTGTAGAACTCGTTATAGAAACACTGCCGTCCGCGAAAATTGCTCCACCGCGCGCATCATCACCGTATGCACCGTTATTTGTGAAAGTCGAATTAGTGAATGTAGCTTTCTTAGATGTGTAGACTGCTCCGCCGCCGCCCTCGTTTGAAATGTTTCTGTCGAACGAAATATTCGTAACGTTAATATCTGCGTCTGTGTAAATTGCTCCACCGCGAGATTCTGCTACGTTATTCGTGAAAATTGGCAAGTAACTAGACGTGTTGCAGCTGACAGTTCCTTTCGCGTAAATTGCGCCGCCGTATGACGATGATTTGTTGCCCTCGAAAATTATATCGCCGTTCAACGTGATATTTCCGTTCGTGTAAATCGCACCGCCGTGTCTTGATGATGAGTTATTCGCAAAAGTCGGATTTCCGGAAAGTCCAACGTCACCTGAAGCGTAAACTGCTCCACCGCCTCTTGGAGTTGCAGTTCCTGTAGCATCGTTCGAGATAAATTCTCCGCCGCTGATATTAACATCCGAGTCCGAGTAAACTACGCCGCCTGATGAAGCTGAATTTGCGTTTGCTTTTGAACCGCCGAAAGTTCCGCCCGAAATATCAACGTTCGATAATCCGTAAATTACACCGCCGTAACCTTTTAACGAATCAGCTGTATTTCTCGTGAAAGTTCCGCCCGAAACACCAATTTCTCCCGCAGCAAAAATTACTCCGCCGCCCGAACTTGCGTCATTTTCGCCGGTACTCTCGTTACTATCAAAAGTTCCGCCAGAAACATCAACGTCGCCTGAAGCGTAAATTACCGCACCGTTCAATGCTGAGTTTTTATCAGTATTCGCGCCTCCGAAAGTTCCGCCCTCTATATCAACGCCGCTAGCCGAGAACGCAACTCCACCGTAATTCGCAGTCGCCTTTATGAAATTTCCGCCAGTGATTTTCAGATTCGGTTTTGCTGAACTGTTCGCGTAAATCACTCCGCCGAAATTCGTCGCCACACACTGAGAAAAATCTCCGCTCGAAATCGTCACACGCCCGTTCGCGTAAATCGCACCACCACGAGCAGCAGCTTTAGCATCCGTTCCGTTTCCGCTGAAGGTTGCACCGGAAACAGTGACATTTCCTTCTGCATATATTGCGCCTCCGTCAGCACTCACTACGTTCTCAAAGAATTTGTATTTACTGTCAAAAGTGAGAGTTCCCGATGCATCCGAATAAATCGCACCGCCACTGCCACTTGTTGAGAAATTTGTCTTAAATTCGTTAGTTTCACCTTTAAACGAGATCCCCTTTGTGGTGTAAACTGCTCCTCCGTTTTTTATAGCTGAGTTAAACTCAAAAATGGTTGAACCAGAGAACACAAGTGATCCGTCATTGTAAATCGCACCGCCATTTTCTGACGCTGGGTTATCGGAAAATTCGCTGCTGCTAGTAAACTTAAGCTCTCCTGCCGAAGCGTTGTAAATCGCACCGCCGTTTCCAGATGCACTATTTTGCTCAAAGTCGGCTGCCTCTGAAAAATCCAATTTTCCAGCGTTGTAAATCGCACCACCGTTTCCAGATGCACTATTTTGCTCAAAGTCGGCTGCCTCTGAAAATTCCAATTTTCCAGCGTTATAGATTGCACCACCGTTCTCAGAAGCAACGTTATTGGAAAAATTGCTCTTGCCTTCAATCTTCAGTGTCATTTTAGCACCAACGTAAAGCGCACCGCCGTTATCCGCGTGATTATTCGTGAACGTTACACCCTCAATATCAAGAGTTCCACCGACGTAATCAATTCCGCCCCCTTCTGAACCTTTGCCATCAAGAGTAGCTCCTTTGTTTATCGTCAACGTTCCCTCTTCATTCACGACAAAGTGCCTGCCTATTCCTTTGCTGCCCTTGTTGATTTTAGTGGATTTGACTATTACTTCGTTCACGGTGAATGTAACGCTGACTTCCTTTGAGACAAGTGAGACAAGATTATTTTCCTCGTCTTCTGAAGGCTCCGTCGATTTGAACCAAACTGTCTTAGTTTGGGGTGGAAATGTGTATGGTATAACAAACTCGTTAGGAACGGTTACCGTATCTCCCGAAACTATGAGAGATAATTTTTGTTCACCAGCAGCTTCTTTATCAGCTTCAGCCTCGGTGTCGAAACTAACGTTCGGATTATAAATCTTCTTTCCGATTTCTTCCAATATATCATCAGTAGTTAAGCTTTCTTTCTCATACGTCAATTCCAACGCACTTGCGCCCGAGACAATCAGCAACACAAACGCCAGTGCTAGAAATAAATATTTTCTCATGCTATGCACCCTTTCTGCGCAAAACAAACAACGCTATTCCAAACGTCAATACGTAGCTCAAACCAGAATTTGCAACACAACCGCTGCTGCCACCGTTTCCACCGCCCGTGTGACCAGTATCGTCTTCGTAATCGTCATCTCTCCATGAACTGCGATTCTCGTTATCTTCAGGAGCGATATTTTCATCAACGGGTTGGAAATTCGCCGGTGCTACATAGAATGTCAAATTCCATTCGTTATCAGCTTTACCATCACGTACAATCATGAATTTGTTGCTGCGATTAGTTCCGGAATCTTCGACAAGCCTGATCGTCGGTTTCCCCTGAGTTGCTGTGCCGTCCATTAACATAACGATAAAACTGATTGTGATTACGTGCCTCTCTTCGTCCATGAAGATCTTAATCTGGTCTTTATAGTCAGTCAGCGAAAGTTCCTCGATTAAATTGCAGTATCGCCTTGTGTTGTCAACATTGACCGTGCTGAGCAATCCGACGCTGAAATTCTGCAGGAACAAACTCACCAAGTCATCGTCACTCTCGCCGTTCTTGTACCATGACCAGAGCATGTCATTAACCCACGTCCCCGTATTCCTGTAACTAAACGGAATATTAAACGTCACAAGCAACGGAACCATCGCTTCGTAATCATCACCGCGCAAATTCGACGGAATAGCTTTCTTGAGCGTAAATGCCCGGATTATCTCGTCGTAATTCAATTCGTTGCTCGAAATATCTCCCTTTGTTATGAAATTACCCGGTGTTGTCTGAGTTCTGATAGTCTTGAGTTCACCAGCGTTATCATTTCTGACAGCATCAGCTACTTTAGTCAGGAAATTCGTGTCAATCGGTCTATGAATAAACGCCGTCAGTCTATTAAACGGCACAGGCCCGGAGTCGTCGTTGTATAAATCGCCTTCAACTGTATTCAGAATTACTCCGCTCACATTGCGATAATTCACCGTCAAACCCAATCCACCGTTACCTTTCGGATCGACGCAATCAAGCCACATAACCGTATTAACTCGTTCGGGTGATAAATCAAACGCTGTCTCGTAAACAGTCGCAAGCCCCGGAGCAATATGGCTTCGTTGATCCAGTATAAACGGCTGCGTTAATTCTTTGTAAGTCGATTCAGTCGTAGGCGTAATGTCAAAATACCATTTCGAGGCTGCAAGATAAGATTTTTTCCCGGAGCTGTTGTACGTGTCATATCTCGCACCAGTCCTGTTGATGATTCGCGTCGTGAGCGTGTACTGATTCGCACTCTCTGAACTGTCAATCGTCCTCAACGGCGTAAATACCCACTGAGTATCGCTGCCTTTAGCCGCCTGATCAAAATTACCGATGATTTTCTCACCTTCACCGCCGCTCTCAACATTACGAACTGCCCACGTGAATTTATTTGCCCCGACGATTTCCTGAGTTGTGTTATCGCGCAAAATTGTACGGAATCTTAATGGCTCGCGAGTATCTGCTTCGTGTCCGTAAACGTACGCAAGAATTAACGGAATTTCCTGAGTCTGCGAATCTCTCAACGGGTTGCCTTCTTCACTGGGTGATTGCTGGAACTTTACGTTGCCTATATAACTGCCAAAATTCCAAGCTGTATAGCCCTTAAACGTAAATTCGAACGTTCTTGCTGTCATATTATTCAGAACTGTAGCGTCGGTCGTTTTTTCCTCTTTGATTATCGCAAAATCACGATCATCACGCCATTCCACGTTTACTTCAGGAGTAACGGGTTCGCCGGCATCAGTCGGAGGCGCATAGAAAGTTATCGCAAACTTGTTCTGTTCTTCGTTAGTGCGTTCGTTTTTCGAAATTGCCAGGAAAATTTTCTCGACCTGTAAATCCGAATCCTCGCCCTTGCCGCCCGAAACGTACAATCTGCGGACGTTAGCGCGATTTATCAAATCTCCGGAAATCACCATCGGGTTGAAAGTCGACGATCCGCCGCTATCTTCGAAAACGTTATCTCCGACTGTTCTTGAACCTCGCGTCACCATCCATTGAGTATTTAGCCCGCCAGTTTTGTATACGTTCTGAAACTCGTATCGGGCCTCAGCTGTGCCAAAACTCAACGCCACAAAAATTGCAAGTATAAACATCACACTTGCAGCTCTGTTAAAAAACTTCAACTTTAGTACCTCCTAAAAATTTTTTCTCGCATGATATATATTATCTCGCACGTGAACTTCTGCGAGGTGATCTCGTTCTGCGTTCAGGTCTTTCTGAAGGCGATTTATTCTCAGAATTTGCCCGTCGTGAAGACCTTGCGCGTCGTGACTCACGTTCCGGTTGAACTTGGGCTTGCGATTCAGGATTCGTAATCTCAGGCTCTTCATCACGATTCAGCTCTTCATCAGTCAGGATTTTTGCAGGTTTCGGCTCTTGCTTTTGCTTGAACGGTTTCCACAGCGAATTTGCAACTATCAGCGACAGATATTCACTCGGATTTTCCGTCAAATTCCGCGAGAAACAATCCAGAATTTTCTTCGCGTAATCAGCGTATTTCTTCGCATTCTCGGACGTTTCAGGCTTCTGATTCAAAATCTGGGCAAGTTCGTTCAGCGCAATCACTGCCAGAGAATTTGACGAGGGAATCGCAACATCAATCGCGGATTTATATCTCAGGAAAACGTTTTGCTCATTCGCATACGTCGCGAAAAGTCCGCCGGAATTTTCGTCCCAGAATTTATCGAGCAAATTATCCGCCAAATTCTGCGCATACTTGAGCCAGTCGTTTAATTGCTTATCACCAGCTCCGGATTTCTTCGAGGCTTTGTAAAGCTCCATTACGCCCCAGAGCAACGCCGCATAATCCTGAGCAAGCGCATCGATCCCGGATTTTCCCAAACGCCAGCGTCTTCGCCAGGTATTCGTCTTCGAGTCAAATAATATCTTCTGCAAAAATAACGCCGTCCGTTCAGCCATCGCTCGCCAATCAGGATTTTCAAACGCAACCGACGCACGCGCCAACGCACCGATCATTAAGCCGTTCCAATCCATCAGAACCTGATCGTCATATAACGGAGCAGGTCGCCTGTCACGCGCATCGAGCAATAATTTCCGACAAGCTGCCAATCTTACGCCGACTTCCGCACCTTTGATATTATGCCGCCGGGCAAGTTCCGTCACAGTTGAAGCCTCGTACAAGATATTATAGCTCAACTGAGAGCCAGCAACTTCATTGCCGAAATTTCCGCTCGGTAACACTGCATACGCCGCACAAAATAATCCGACATCACCTTCAGGCAATACAGATTTGATCTCGTCCTCTGTCCAAAGATAATAACGCCCCTCGCCCTCAATCGTGTCGGCATCAATCGCGCTCCTGAAGCCCTGTGAATGCGAATCCGAATCGCAAAAATCCCGCGTCAATGCAAAAACTATGTCCTCTGCCAATAACTTGTAAAACGCATTCTGTTTCAACTCATGAGCCAACGCAGCCGTTAATAAAAGCATCGCCTGATCACTCAGGAATTTCTCGAAATGCGGCACAAGCCATCGTTCATCAGTCGAATATCTCGAAAAGCCTCCGCCCAGATGATCATGAATGCCTCCGCGCCACATTCTTCGCAGCGTTATGTCAATCATCGTGAAAGCATCGTAACGCTCCTGAGCCGTAGCATGAAACCATGAATCTTTATTCTCGTCAGCGTATTTCAACAGGAAAAGCAGCTTCACATAATCCGGAAATTTCGGCGCAACTCCAAAACCGCCCCAGCGAACATCGAAATTCTTGCGCAAATTCTCGAACGCTTCACGAGCAGAAAATCTCTTGATCTTAGTGCCGGCTTTTGACCCCGAAATATTTTTCACACGATCTGAAATCATTCCGGATAATTCTTTCGCGGCTCGGTCAATATCATCGTGCTGCATTAGCCAGAGCCATTTCACTCGCGGAATAATATCCGTTATGCCGGGCATCTGTCCAGCAGTTCGTTTCGGCAGCCAAGTCGTCGAGAAAAACGGCAATCCTTCAGGCGTGAGAAATATGCTCAACGGGTGTCCTGCGCTTCCGTTCTGTAATCTGCAAACTTCCATGAAGAGCGCGTCTAAATCCGGACGTTCTGAGACATCAATTTTCACCGGAACACACGCATCGTTCATTAATTGCGCAACTTCCTGATCACGAAAACAATCGCGCTCCATAACGTGACACCAGTGCGACGACGAATAGCCAATAGACAAAAACACCGGTTTATCTTCACGTTTCGCGACTTCGAAAGCTTCCTGACACCACGGATACCAGCCGACAGGATTATTCGCGTGCTGCAACAAATGCGGGCTGATTTCACCTGCCAAATGATTCACAGGCACGATAACCTGACGTGACTTTGCTACAGTGGCTTCTTCCGAATATTCTCCGTATGCTGCGAGCGGACTTGTCTCGCTGATTAGATTGCTGGCGAAATTATTTACAGGCATGTTTACGCGTTCTCGTCCTGAGCAATTTTTACGAGTTCACTCAGATTATTCACACACTTCCAAGCTCCGAGCTTCTTGAAATCCTGCGCGTCAAAATTCCCCAGCGTAATCCCAACGCCGCGAACGTCTGCAGCAGTCGCTGTGAAAATATCAACGTCAGAATCTCCGATGTAAAGCGCCTCATCAGGATTTATGCTGAAATGTTCGAGTATCTCGTTAATCATCGCCGGATTAGGCTTGTACGGCAAATGCCCCCACGGTTCTTCAGCTCCGACGATAACGTCAAAATATTTCGCAATCCCACTGTGAACCATGGCACGGCTCGGAAATTCTCGATTTGACGCAACCGCGCGAATGACCCCAATATCGTGCAATTTCTTCATTGTCGGGACTGTGTCGTAAAACGGGCGAATCAACTTTTTCTCAATCCCAACGCTGTTTTCCCTGTAAAGCTTGACCCATTCCGGACGATATTCACCGAGTAAACCCTCGCAAAAAACCGGAATCGGTGTCGCGATATATTCCATGACTTTATCGTGATCGACTTCGGGCAATCCTTCGTGGCGCGCAACGGAATTAAAACCTTCCATGATTGCGTAACTTGAATCTACGATTGTCATATCGTGATCGAAAATCATTATCTTAATCAAATCTACAAATCCCCTCTCTTTCAGATTCAGATAAGATTAATCTTTTGCAATATTTTCACACTCGCACAAACGTTTTGCAAGAATTATTTTCGCAAATTATTCCCCATATTGCGCAACATGTCCGAGCGATTCTGAGTCAGGCTTGTGTTTACTTGGCTCTGTGACCAGTATTGCTGAGCCCTCGTTGTCAACCTGCCGACCCAGTCAATCCCCATCATGTCAAGCACAATCGTAATCCCCAAAACCGCCCACAGAAATACCGCCAAAAATGCTACCAACCTGAAACTCGTTCGCAAAATCGAATCTGTCGCACGTTCGAGTTGCTGAACCTGATTTTCAAGTTTCTTGCGCTCATCACGTGACAAGCCTTTCTCAGAACGTTTGAGCTGGAAAATCTGCCACAACGTCGCACCGCCTCGTGCCCACTGATACAAGCCGAACAGAAATATCGTCAACGCAATGAATACGAATATCGTTATCAAATCAAACACACTCCTTTATGATTCAAATTCATGATGCAAATTAATATCTGATATTATACGGGAAAAATCGCAGGTGGTGTAGATTATGGGAAAAGCAAAAATATTAACAATCGCTGGACTTGGGACTGGCAATCCTGAATTTGTGAGTTTTGCAGCTGTAAATTCGGCGAAAAATTCGGAGCTGGTTTTGCTGCCGAGATCTAATCCCGAGAAAATCGGCGTTGCTGAGAAAATAATTCTCGCGCATGTTCCGGACTTGAAATATCACACGATAACGTTCCCGATGATTCTGGATATTTCCGAACGAAATTCGCTGATCAAATCTCAACTCGAAAATTTGCGTCATGAATTGCAAGTTGCGAGTGAAATTTTCTTTGCTGTGATTGGCGATTCAAGTCTATACTCGACCGGAAAATATTTGTGCGAAATTTTGCGGGATTTGAATCTGGATTTCGAATTGCGATTAATTCCGGGAATTTCGGCTCATTCTGTTGCGGCTGCGTGTGCGGGAAAATTCTTGGCTGCAGGTGACGAGATTTTGGCAATCATTCCGGGGACTGCTGAAGTTTCGAAAATTGCGCGTGCTCTGGAAAATTCGGATTGTGTTGCGATTTACAAACCGACGGCTCTGGGAAACATTCGCGAGATAATCAATCCGGAACTCTGGGAAATTTCGCGAATAGATTACGCTGGATTGCCGAACGAGAAAATTTTTCACGGGGAAGCTGCTCTGGAAAATATCAGCGCGTACCTGTCGATTTTGCTCTTGTCGAAAAAATTTGGAATTGGAAAATGTCGGGATTAATTGCCGGTGAATTGCGCCTGACTTTTGACGTAATATTCGGGAGTGTTGCCGGCGAGTTAATCATGCGTTCAGGAATTTGCGAGAAAATTCTGCGATTCATGTCAAGATTTCTGCGCGTAAATCCGGTTACAGTTCTTGCGATTTCGGTTAGTGCCGGCTCTTCGAGAACTGGTGCCGGAATAATTGCCGCTGCTCTTGAGAAAAATATTATTTCCGAACGTGAGGCGATTTGGTCTGTGTTAATGCTGCCGTTCCCGTCATATCTGAAGCGATGGTTCTCGACGTTTGCATTATCTGTCAGCATTGCCGGATTAGCCGGTGGAATTTTCGCGGTGTTCTTGTTATTGCGGAGTGCTGCGAGATTTTTCGTGGCGTTGATATTTCTGAGATCCGGAAAATTTTCCAGCCCCGGAGATTTTGTGAAGCTGCCTGAAACCCCGAACAGGAATTTCGCGAGATTTTGCAAGTACGTGTTCAAGAATCTGGTTTTCTGCTGGATATTCTTCGCGCTGACTTACGCATTAATCCCGTTCATGAATAATTTTCTCGAAGAATTTGTCGGGGATTTTTCCGGAAGCATTATCCCGATTTCAGGCTGGGCGATTGCTGCTGGCTCGATTGCTCACGTAACGACGGCTCTGGCATTAACTGGAGGAAGTCTTGAACACGGAGATTTGAGCGTCAGTCAGGCTGTCTTCATGTTAATACTGGGCAGTGCTTTGGGAACTGTGACGAGAATTTTGCGACAGAATGCCGGTTATTACTTCGGAATGTTCGAACGAAAACTTGCTGCGAAAATGCTAATCATGAATTTCGTGACGATTTTGCCGTTCATAATTTGCAGCGTGATAATTTCGGGATTATTCTTGCTCTTGTGAAATTTTGTGCTATAATTCCGCGCTTGAAAAATATTTTGCGAAAGAAGGACGTATTTTTTTACATGACGAGTTTATTAGAGACAGCGTTTGCGTTATTTGCCGGATTGTTTATGACGCGAGTGTTCAAGATTCTGGGATTCAAATTTCCGGACGTTACGGCGTTTTTGATAGCAGGTGTTTGTGTTGGACCGTATGTTCTGGGGAAATATAATCTGGGATTTTCGACGGCTCAGGATTTAGCGAACGTTGGTATTTTGTCGAATATCGCGTTGGGCTTCATCGCGTTTGACATCGGCAACGAGTTCAGCCTTGGCAGATTGAAAACTATGGGAAAAGCTGCTACGTTCATCGGGATTTTTCAGGCTGTAATAACGACGCTGCTTGTAGATTTAGTACTCGTGAGTTTGAGTTTATATTTGGGTTCAGATATTTTGCCGTTACCAGTTGCGATAACTTTGGGAGCGATTGCTGCTGCGACTGCACCGGCTGCTACGTTGATGGTTGTGCGACAGTTCAAGGCGAAAGGTCCCGTTACGGATTTATTATTGCCGATTGTTGCGTTGGACGATGCTGCCGGACTTGTGATATTCGCTGTGTCAATCGGATTGGCTCAGGCATTAATCGGGGGCAGCGTGAATATTATCTCGATTATAGTCAACCCGTTGCTGGAAATAATTTGCTCACTCGCTCTTGGAACTTTCATGGGATTCGTATTAACTGAGATTGAGAAATTATTCTTTTCGAACACGAACAGATTATCAATGACTATAGCGTTTGTGTTAATGACGATTGCGTTATCAAGTCAGAAATTCGAGTTTGGCAGCGTAAAAATCGGATTCTCAGCATTGTTGGTGTGCATGATGCTGGGGACGACGTTCTGCAATTTGAGCGAATACTCACATGATATTATGAAGCGTTCTGAGAAATGGTCCGCGCCGTTGTATGCGGTATTCTTTGTGTTATCCGGAGCGCGTTTGGAGCTGAGCGTGTTTCAGTATGTGCCGATTGTGATAATCGGGGCTGTTTATATCATCACGCGATGTGTCGGCAAATATATCGGAGCGTTATGGAGCAGCAGCATCATGAATTGCAGCTCGAACGTGAAGAAATATCTGGGCATAACGTTATTTCCGCAAGCAGGTGTCGCGTTAGGAATGGTCGTTAATTCGCAAGTTTTAGGAACTGAGATGGCAGGATTGATTCGCAACATAATCCTGTTCAGCGTGTTGATTTACGAATTAGTCGGACCGATGTTGACGAGAATTTCGCTGACCAAAGCCGGAGAAATTGAGCCAGCATTACCCGAACATGTTCACAGAGCGCGCTTCAAGAAAGTTTCGTAACGTGTTAGAATTATCATTGGAGGTGTTACGTTGTGTATGCTATAGCTTTTGATCTAAAGATTGACGTTTTGAAGCGGGAATATGGCGAACCGTACAATCAAGCTTATGACGAAATCAAGAAGGAATTGCAGAACGTTGGCTTTGAATGGACGCAAGGCAGCGTTTACATCAGCCAAGGACAGGAGAATAACTTAGCAACAGTTTACAGGGCGATCAACAAGTTATCTAACATAAACTGGTTCAAGAAAAGCGTTCGTGATATTCGTGCGTTCAAGGTTGAAGATTGGTCGGATTTCACGGAAATAGTCAAGGGGTAATCACGCCCCTTTTTTCATGTCTGCGAGTTCCTGTGATATAATGCGCGAAAATATTCGCAACAGGGGAGAGTGTTTAATCGTGAGAAAGAGAGTTCTGGCTGCACTGGTGTTATCGTTGACGGTTTGCAGCTATTCGGCTGAGGGGAAATTACACAGCACCGAAGTATATTTTTCCAGCTTCGGCGACGCTCATGCAGCAAGATCCGAAAATGTTAGGGAAGATGTATCAACTCGCAAACAAAGGTTAAGAGCTAGGAAGAAAAATGCAGTTCCTGAATCCGAAGATGTTCGCGAAAAAACTGAGACTGAAAATTCTCGCAAGCAAAAACCCGCGAAAGATACACAGGATACTCACAAAAAACCGGAGATAAATACACACAGCAAAATCTATCAGGAAAACGACTCGTCTAACAGGCTGATAATTCGGGGATACTAGATTATTTTTGGGGGACGCTTTCCAGTTCTTGAGATAAATTTTCCCAGATTGAGTATTGCGCTTCGAGTTGAGATTCCAGCCTATTGCGCTCGATCATCAGGTTTTGAATACGCTCAGAATTTGCCAGAATTTCCGGATTGCACAAGTCTGAATCTATAGCTTGCTTTCGGGATTCGAGTTCTGCGATTAGCTGCTCAGTCTGGGAGATTTTCTTTCTGAGTTCTCGCGTAATCTTGAGCAGTTCTTCACGTCGTTGCTTATCGGGTTTGAGCTTTTGTCCGGTGTTTTGAATCTGCGAATTTGCCGCCAGAGTTTCCTCACGTTTCTCAAGAAAATACGAGTAATTCCCCGGGTAATCGTACAAGTTTCCGTCACGAATTTCCAGCACACGTTCAGCCAGTGAATCCAGAAAATGCCGGTCGTGCGACACGATTAGCAGCGTCCCCTGATATTTCAGCAACGCCCGTTCAACGATTTCGCGCGTATTCTGGTCAAGATGATTCGTAGGCTCGTCCAGAATTAAGAAATTCGTCTCGGTCAGCATTAACTTGTAGAGTGCGAGCCTGGCTTTTTCACCGCCGGATAGAACAGAAACCTGTTTGTGAATATCGTCACCTGAGAACAAAAACGCTCCGAGTAAATTTCTGCGTTCGATGTCATTGAGCTTTGAAGATACGGCTCTGGCTTCTTCCCAGATTGTGCGAGTGTAATTAATATTTTTCGCGCTCTCCTGTGAAAAATACGCGAAGTTCACGTTATGTCCGAGTTTCAGATTTCCAGATGTTGCAGATTCGTTTGAGCTGATAATTCGCAGCAACGTAGATTTCCCAGCACCGTTTACGCCGACTAGAGCAACACGTTCGCCGCGATTGAGTGTGAAGCTTATATCATGAAAGACTTGCAACGCTCCGTAATTTTTCGACATATCCGTGACTTTCAAAACTTCCCAGCCGCTTGGCTCTGATTCCGGAATTGCGATTTTCACGGACTTAGGATTTTGTGAGAGTTCGATTTTTTCGAGACGTTCGATTTTCTCAAGCTGTTTGATTCGGCTCTGGACTTGTGCAGCTTTCGTAGCTTTATATCTAAAGCGATTCACGAATAACTCGATTTTCTGGATCTTGCTCTGTTGCTGAGTGAATAATTTCTCAAGTTGTTCGCGTCTTTGCTGGCGGATTTCCAGATATTGATCGTATTCGTACGGATAGAAAATTATCTTGCCATTCTCGATTTCGGCGATATTTGAAGCTATGTTTTCGAGAAATCTCTGGTCGTGTGAGACTGCAACAACCGCGCCTTTGTGAGTTCTGAGCCAACCTTCGAGCCATTCCATGCTTTCCGTGTCGAGATGATTCGTGGGTTCGTCGAGCAATAACACGTCATGAGCAGCAATCAACAGTGCAGCAATCGCAATCCGCATCTTCCAGCCTCCGGAAAATTCCGCGCAATTCTTGAGTTCGTCGCCCTTAGCAAATCCCAGACCGTGCAGAATTTTCATAGCCATCGATTCGAACGCAAATCCTCCGAGATTCTCGAAACGTCGCTCTAATCTGGAATGTTCGGATAATAATTCCGAGACTGAATCCGGAGCTTGTGATTCAAGTCTGGCTTCGAGTTCGCGTAATTTTTTCTCAACTAAGTCGATCCCGGCACGTTTTTTCATCAGAGACATTAACGGTATCGATTCGAGTTCGATTAGATCTTGCGGCAAATATCCGATTGAGAGATTCTTCGAGCGTTCGATTACACCGTCATCGAAATCAGTTTTCCCGACGAGTACGCGCAGTAAAGTCGTCTTTCCGGAACCGTTAGCTCCGACAATGCCGATTCGTGCGTTATCCTGAATCTGCAAACTTGCATCGTTGAAAATAACTTTTTGATTAAAATGCAACTTCAAATTTTTAACGTCAATCATTACTCATTACTCATTCATTCACTCGCCATAAAAATCACTGCGAGCATTCTACACGATCAGCAACATTTTGCAATCTTTTCATGACACGTCATGACATGATTCGTAATTTTACCCGCATAATTCAAAAGAACCCGCCGTAATGACGAGTTCCACTTGTTTGATGGTATATATTAAAAATTCATAGACTATGTGCGTGATTATAATTTGGTGGGCCTGCCTGGACTCGAACCAGGAACCTTCCGGTTATGAGCCGGTGGCTCTGACCACTTGAGCTACAAGCCCGCATACGTTGGAATTTTACTCGAACAAAATATTTTCGTCAAGCTGTCCGTGTCAAAAAATTTGCTGCAACTTAGTTTTGGGGTATAATTTCGTGAAAAGAATAATTTTTTACACGAGGTGAATTATTAGAAAATGCCAATCTCAGTTCCAGACGCTTATGAAATTTGCAGACCGTTCCTCGAACTTTACGCCGACGGTGAGGCTCACGATTTCAGCGCAAAATATCTCGAGGAAAATGTCGCGGAAAAATTGGGTATCGCTCTCTCGGAATTGACGACGACTGACAAGAACTATTTCAAGCAAAACATCAAGACCGCACGAACACTCTTGAAAAAACGCGGATTACTCTACAGCCCAAAATTCCCGGAATACGCACTGAACGATGACGGCAAAAACGCTCTCGATAATGTGAAAGTTTTCGACGAGAATTATTTCGAAGCTCTTGATGAATCTGGCAATGATGTCGCGGAAATTCTTGACGGTATCTCCGAAGAATCCGAAGAAGCTGACGACGGGATCATAATCGATGACCCGGAATTTGTCGACACCGAAAGCGTTGATGTGCCGATTGAAAACGACGAACTCGTGAACGAAAATCCCACGCAAGAATCCGGAGCTGAATCTGGATCTGGATCTGGATCTGAATCCCTAGCAAAATCTGAAGCAGTCAGCAAACTCGTTCCGGTCGAAAACACTCTGCCGAAAGTCTCATTCGAAAATCTCGACGCAGCAATCGAACGCATGAACAACGATTTAGCCGATAAAATTCTGAGTACACTCGCAAATCTCGATCAGGAAGCATTCGAACGACTGGTCATAGACTTGCTCTCGAAAATGGGCTATCGTGCGTTCAGAAATGCGCGCTACACAAACGAAATTTCCGGAGATAATCTGATACACGGCGTAATTCTCGAAGACCGCGCCGGCTTAACTCCGATTTACATTCAGGCTCGGAAACATTCACCAGATGCTACAGTCGGCAGAGCTGAACTTCAGAAATTCTCGCGTGTCCTGTCAGATCGTGGCGGCAAAGGTCTGTTCGCAACTACAGCAGAATTTTCCGAAGAAGCTGAAGATTACGCCGAAGATGAACACTTGATGCTAATTGACGGCTCGAAATTATCGCAGCTAATGATTGCAAAAGATTTCTGCGTCAGTGTCGAGAAAGTCATTCAGATAAAATCCATTGATAAAGAAAGCTTTAATGATTACGTGTAATTCATGAAAATATTTCTTGTGAGCATGGGTTGTGCGAAAAATTCCGTTGACAGCGAGTACTTAAGCGGCACACTCATCGCTCACGGTCACGAAGTTGTCGCGGAACTTGACGCCGAAGCATCTGAACACGCCGACGTCGCGATAATCAACACTTGCGGATTTATACAGGACGCCGTAAAAGAAAATATCGACGCAATACTCGATCTCGAAGAACTCAAGAATAACGGTCTCGTGAAAAAATTAATCGTTGCCGGCTGTCTGGTTAATCGCTACGAATCAGAATTGCGAAAGGAATTGCCTAGCGTTGATTTATTCGTGCGTTCTGAAGAATGGGAGCGTGTGATAAATTTCCTGAATCCGGCGCATAATAATCTGCAAAACTGCGAACGTTCGGTCATAGCTCTCAACAAAAATTTCTGGACGCGTTACTTGAAAATCAGCGAGGGTTGCAACACGTTATGCTCTTACTGTGCGATACCGTTGATTCGCGGGAGATTGCGAAGTGTGCCGATTGAGAAAATAATTTCCGAGGCGAAAATTCTCTGTGCAGCCGGTGCGCGTGAATTATGTCTGGTTGGGCAGGATTTGACGGTTTACGGGCAGGATTTTTCGGACGGGACGAACTTGCAGGGATTGATCCGCGAATTGCAGCGAGAGCTTCCAGATGATGCTTGGCTGCGATTGTTTTACCTGCACCCGAATCGCGTCAACGAGAGATTCATAGATTTCGTTATGAGTTGCGAGAAAGTTCTGCATTATTTAGACGTGCCGATTCAGCATATCGATCCGGAAATTTTGTCGCTCATGAACCGCCCGTGCGAACCCGGACACATCGAGAGAATTTTCCGGTATATCCGTGAATGCGACGAAGAATTTGCGCTTAGAACTACGATTATGACAGGCTTCAATGGCGAAACGGACGAGAAATTTGAGAGGCTTATGGATTTTCTGGAGGAGATACGCTTCGATTTTGCCGGAACATTTGCGTATTCACCTGAAGAAGGCACTCTTGCTGCAAAACTCCGCAAACCTGCGCGTGTTGGGAAAAAAGTTTCGAATTTCCGCGCGAATAAATTATCCGAATTACAATCACGAATTTCTCACGAACGCAGCGAATTATTCCTGAATCACGAGTTGCGGCTTTTAATCGAAGATATTGATCACGAGTCCGGCGAAATTTGGGGAAGAACTTTCAGAGATGCTCCGGAGATTGACGGCATGACTTGTGCTTCGGGAAATATTTCTAAACTGAAACCCGGCGATTTCGTGAACGTGAAAATTCTTGACTGTGACGGGGGCGATTTATTCGGCGAAATCGTGTGACATGAATCTAACATGAATCAGAAAGACCCGGATACGCACTCCGAGTCTCTCGTCTGCAAAAACTATTTCTTGCGTTCCTGTGATTCTTTGGCGTCGGCTTTGGCTTCTGCTTCGACCTCTGTTGAGTACGTCCAACGCCCCATAGAACTCGCGCTGTGATGCTCTTTGAACTTCGGCACGAAATCCTGACGCTTGCGCCCAAAACAAATATCCATCTGCTCATAGAACGACACATTCTCAAGACTTACGAGTCTCTGTTCGATTGCTTCAGACGTTGGCATATAGCGTATTGTGCCGCCGTAAGCATTCATGACCGTAACGCCGCTGATTCCGGCCTCAAGTAAAAGCACTGCTGCTGAACCGATTTCTTTTCCGAAGCTGACGTCATATGCTGAAGTTGATCCGCTGCGAACGATATGGCTCGGGACTATTTCGCGAATCTCAGGAATTTCGAAAACGCCCGGCACGTACATTCCTGAAGTCTTCATGAACTGTTTAATCTCCGGATCGTCCTTCATCATTGATTCGATTTTTTCGCGAACATACGCACCAGCTCCGCCAAGTCTCACGTGACCAAACGCGTCTTTCTTGTTCGAGCTTGAGAATAATTCACCGTCAGCACCTCGGACACCTTCAGCTACAACGATTGTATACGTGCCTGAATGAACGTCAGAGTTCAAAATCCTGCGAATATAATAATGCTTCAAGTGAGCGTAAACTGCATCGAAATCAACAGGAACTTCCGGGATCAAAATGCAATCCGCGTCCGCAGCAATTCCGCCTCTGAATGCCGTATGACCAGCGTATCTTCCGAAAACTTCGATTATCATGATTCGATTATGCGTAGTTCCTGTAGTCTTCAAATCGTCAACAATCGTAGCAATCTTGTTAATCGCAGAATCTCCGCCGACTGAGTAAGTCTGAAGATCAATATCCATAGTTTTGGGAGCGTGTACGCAAGGGATCCCGTGTGCTGCCAAGTCTACAACGACGCTGCCAGTATCATCACCGCCGGAAATTAACAAGCCGTCAAGATTGAATTTTCGCAAACCCATCATGATTCGATCATATTTGTCCGGGTCAGCAATTTTCGAGATTTTCACACGGCTGTGACCTGCATCGCTGCCTGCAAATGACGAATTAACATGATCCGTGCGTTCCTCATCAAGTCCGACAAGCTCT
Organism: uncultured Fretibacterium sp.; assembly: GCA_937911045.1. Lineage (GTDB taxonomy): Bacteria > Synergistota > Synergistia > Synergistales > Aminobacteriaceae > JAFUXM01. The sequence continues at coordinate 24,004 of CALEPX010000073.1, forward strand.
TTGAACTCGACGAGATTATAAAGTCCAGCATAACCGTTCGGAATAATATACGTTTTCATTCCGCGCATGAGAGCTGTTTTCGCTGCTCCACGCACAACAGCATTCAATCCGCCGCAATCTCCGCCCGAAGTTATGATTCCGATATTCTTAATCTTGTTAGAAATTCCCACAACAAAAACCTCCTGAAATAATTTTTTATAAAAATCGCTACAATAACAGGAGATATTATATACTATTTAATCGTTTTAATCGTTTCAATCGTTATAGAGCGTCTGTGTTAGCGTAGAATTTCCTGAGATTTGCTCTTGAATTTTCCGAGAATTTTCAGAGCCTGCATTGGTGTCGTGTTATCAAGATCAAGATTCGCGATTTCCTCGATTATGCCGTCCGCTTCGGGTGAGAATAACGAGATTTGACGCCGGAGAGCTTTCTGTGGCAACGGCTCAGACAACGGAATTTTCCGCACACCGTCACGCTCGAAAATTTCCAGCAGCTCAAACGCGCGTTTCAAAACCGGATTCGGCAACCCTGCTAATCTTGCAACTTCGATCCCGTAAGATCTATCCGCTGCACCGCCTACAACCTGATGCAAGAATAATATCCCGTCTTTGCCCTCTGAAACTGCCATGCTGAAATTTTTCACGCCATCGAGATTTTCCTCAAGACTTGTGAGTTCGTGATAATGCGTCGCAAATAATACTCGCGCTTTCGAATTCGCCTGCAAATATTCCAGAACTGCCCAAGCTATGCTCATGCCGTCCCAAGTTGCCGTACCACGCCCGATTTCATCCAGAATTATCAAGCTGCGATCTGTTGCATTATTCAAGATATTCGCGGTCTCAAGCATTTCGATCATGAATGTGCTGTTGCCGTGAACAAGATCATCACGTGCGCCGATTCTTGTGAAAACTCTGTCTATAATTCCGATTCTCGCACTCTCAGCAGGAACCCATAAGCCAGCCTGAGCCATTATCGCAATCAACGCCGTCATTCTCAGCCAAGTCGATTTCCCAGCCATGTTCGGTCCGGTCAGAATTATCACCCGTGATTTTTCATCGAGTTGCGCGTCATTCGGAACAAATACTGAGTCTCGCATTTCGGATTCGATTACCGGATGCCTGCCGGATTTTATCGCGATTATTTCAGAATCATCGATTTCCGGACAAACGTAATTTCTCTCACGCGCTACGATCGCCGCAGAACAAACGCAATCCAGAATCCCAAGCAGTTTTCCGGTTAACTGCAAATCCGTGCTGTCATGAATCACCCGCGACAAAATTTCCTGGTATAAATCTTTCTCAATCCGTGAAATTTCAGATTCGCTGTTTTCCATTTTGAGCTGAAAATTCTGCAATTCAGGCGTTACGTAACGTTTCGCATTCACAAGTGTCTGACGCTGCTGAAAATTTTCCGGAGTTTTCACCAGACCGGTTTTGCCGATTTCCAGATAATAGCCGAACGCACGATTATAGCCCACTTTCAATTTCGGTGTTTCGGATTCAGCGCGCATTTTCCTGATATAATTTTCCAGCCAAACCTCGCCTTTAAGCGCAAACTTCCGCCAGTTATCCAGCTCCGGGTTAAATCCCTCACGAATCAGCTCCCCGGTTCCAAGAAATTTCGGCAAATTATCACGCAACGCTCTCCCGAGAAATTCGCGCAAATCACTCAAATCCGGCAACGTTCGCAAAATCTCGGCAATCGAATCACGAAACGCCAACGATTTCAAATCCGGAATTATTCTCAGAGTGTCGCGAATCACTCCCAAATCCGACGGGTTGCCAGTTCCCAGAGCCAATCTTGATAACGCGCGTTCAACGTCACGAGTTCCAGCCAACAAATCCGCAAGTTCCGAACATTTCTCGCGTTCGTCGAATAACACCCTGATCGAATCCTGCCTGCGTTTAATCGCCTTCGCATCAATCAACGGGCGCAAAAGCCAATTCCTGAGAGTGCGTCGCCCCATCGGAGTTCTGCATTTGTCAAGCGATTCAAACAGCGAAATGCTATCACCGGAAATTTTCGCTTCGGGAATTATTTCGAGATTTTTCTGCGCGGACGTGTCAAGAATCATGTATTCACTCGATTTTAGCGGCGCAATCTTCAGAACGTTATTCAGCGAACTGAACTGTGTCGCCGAAAGATATTCCAGCACAGCCCACGCACTGCCTACACACGCATCATTCTCGCTGATCCCGAACGATTCAAGATTCCTGGCATTAAGCGATTTCTTGAGTTTTGACGCAGCATTCTGTGTTTTGAAATTTTCGGAGCTGACTTCACGTAACGCGTAATTATTCTCGCTCAGAAACTCCGGAAATTTTCGCACACTCGCAGGCACAAGAATTTCCCCGGGTGAAAACGCAGCAATCAACGCAGCAGCTTCCCGTTCAGAAACAGTCCCGGCTTCAAGTCTGCCAGTATCAACAGATAATAACGCTACAGCAATATGATTTTTCATCGGCAATATCGCAGCCAAGTGTCCGGAATTATCTTCATTCTCTTCGGGTACGTAAGTTCCGGGAGTAACGACACGAACGATTTTGCGATTCACGATTTTCGAATCACCGGATTGCTCCAACTGCTCACAAATTGCGGCCCTGTATCCGGCTTTAATCAATCGTCCCAAATATTGATTTAACGCGTGATGCGGAATGCCTGCCATCGGGATTTTCTTCTCAGAATCTCGTGCGGTCAAAGCAATTTCCAAAACCGAAGCTGCGATTCGTGCGTCCTCGAAAAACATCTCGTAGAAATCGCCCATCCTGAACAACAAAATCGCGTCTGGATATTCGGCTTTGAATTTGCGATATTGTTCGAGCCACGGAGTTATTTTCACGTCATCTGGAATAATCATTTTCTCACCAGCAATCATCTTGCGAGATATTCATCAATGCGTGAAGAATTTTCCCGTTAATATCCGGAATATAATTTCTCAGACTTGCGATTAATTCGCGAACTTTCTGACGTTGCGTATGACCTGCGAATGGACACGGGCTCGAAATAATCGGCAGCTCCAATCTTTTCACCTCATCGATAATTGCGTTTTCACTCGCCAGAACCAACGGACGGATCACAATAACATTTGTTCGTGACATAAACGCTACCGGCTTGAAACTTTTTGCGCGACCGGTATATAAAATATTCATGACGAACGTCTCAATCGCGTCATCAATCGTGTGACCTAGTGCGAGTTTATTAAAATTATGCTCACTTGCGAAAGAACTAATAATTCCTCGGCGCATATTCGCACAGAACGAACACGGCGAACGTTCATCACGCAGCTTGATTATCTCGATTATGGGCTGAGAAATAATTTCCAAAGCGATATTTTTCGAATCGCAATATTCGCGCAACGGCTCAAGATTCATTCCTGTTAATCCAACTGTTACGGCAGCAACTTCGAACTTCACCGGCGAACGTCTTGTCAATTCATGCAGCGCGTGCAATAGTAAAAAGCTATCTTTGCCACCAGACAGCCCGACCAAAACCCGATCATTCTCCGAAATCATATTCCATTGCGAAATTGCGTGACCGATTTTTTTCCGCAGCGAGTGATTTATCTGTTCATGTTTCGTATTCATGCTGCAATTATACAAAAAAAGAACCCCGAACGTTAATCCGGGATTCTCGAAATTAGTTTCCTAATACATGATCTATAGCCGAAATTCTGGCTCTAATACATGCCGTCCATTCCGCCCATTCCACCGGGCATTGCTGGAGCAGCTTCTTTCTTCTCAGGTTTGTCAGCGACGATGCCTTCAGTTGTGAGTACCATTGCTGCGATTGAGCCTGCGTTCTGTAATGCTGAACGTGTAACTTTCACTGGGTCAATGATTCCGGCTGCTACCATGTCAGTGTATTCACCGGTTGCGGCGTTAAGTCCATGTCCGGGCTTCTCACTTCTCACGCGCTCAACAACTACGTCACCCTGATAGCCTGCGTTCTCTGCGATCAAATACAACGGGGCTTTCAATGCGTCAAGAACGATTCTCGCACCGGTCTTGACATCACCGCTCAATTTCTCAACGAACGGCTCAAGAGCAACTGCGCAATTCAAAGCTGCAACTCCACCGCCTGCTACGATGCCTTCCTCGACTGCTGCACGTGTAGCGTTAAGTGCGTCCTCGATACGATGCTTGAGTTCTTTCTGTTCAGTCTCAGTCGCTGAGCCAACCTGAATAACCGCAACTCCGCCGACCAATTTCGCAAGTCTCTCGTGTAATTTTTCCTTGTCGTAATCTGACGTAGAATCCTCAATTTCCTTCTTAATCTGTCCAGCGCGTTTCCTGATTTCCTCGGAATTGCCCGCGCCCTGAGTAATCGTAGTATCTTCTTTTGTGATTCTGACTTTCTTCGCACGACCGAGCATATTCAACTCAGCATTCTCGAACTTCAAGCCGACTTCCTCACTGATGACTGTGCCGCCAGTAACGATTGCGATGTCCTGAAGCATTGCTTTGCGTCTGTCGCCGAATCCGGGAGCTTTGACCGCTGCAACCTGCATAACTCCGCGCAGCTTATTCACAACCAGCGTTGCAAGAGCCTCGCCCTCAATATCTTCAGCAATGATTACCAACGGTTTGCCCGTCTGCACAACTTTCTCAAGAACAGGCAGTAAATCTTTAATATTGCTGATCTTCGCGTCATGAATCAGGATATACGCGTCGTCGAAATTGGCTTCCATGCGTTCACTGTCAGTTACCATGTAGGGGCTGATATAGCCTTTATCAAACTGAAGTCCCTCGACCATTTCAAGCGTAGTTCCGACGGTCTGGCTGTCCTCAATCGTGATAACGCCTTCCTCGCCGACTTTCTCCATTGCTTCAGAAATTAATTTGCCGACTGCTGAGTCATTCGCTGAAATCGACGCAACCTGAGCGATCTTCTCTTTCTCTTTGACCGGCGTTGATTGCTTTTTGAGTTCGTTCACTACGAAATCTATAGCTTTCTCGATTCCCTGACGCATTAACATTCCGTTAGCACCTGCTGCAACATTCTTCATACCTTCACGAATAATTGCCCGTGAGAAAATCGTTGCTGTTGTTGTGCCGTCGCCCGCGATGTCATTCGTCTTTGAGGCAACTTCCTTCAGGAGCTGTGCGCCCGCATTCTCGAACGGATCTTCAAGTTCGATCTCTTTCGCAATCGTAACGCCGTCATTCGTGATCGTCGGTGAACCGTATTTTTTCTCAAGAACAACATTGCGTCCTTTAGGTCCAAGTGTAACTCCTACTGTATCCGCAACTTTATCAATTCCACGGAGCATTGCTCTACGTGCTTCCTCGTTAAATGAAAGAATTTTCGCCATAATAATTTACTCTCCTTAGATATTTTTATATTTTCATTCAAAAATTCGCTTAGCCTTCGATTATCGCAAGAACGTCACGCTCACTGAAAATCACGAGTTCTTCATCATCGATTTTTACTTCTGTGCCCGCGTACTTGCTGAATATGATCTTGTTTCCGACTTTGACTTCGACGGGCAATTTCTGTCCGTTATCGAGAACTTTTCCTGAGCCGACTGCAATAACTTCGCCCTCAGTTGGTTTCTCTTTCGCTGTGTCCGGTAAAACGATTCCGCCTCTGGTTTTCTCTTCACGAGTGATTACTTTCACGACAATTCTGTCGCCCAATGGTTTAAGCTTCATAATTTATATACACCCTTTCAAAAATATTTTCTCTTCACTGGCACTCAAATTTAACGAGTGCTAATTAATCAACGCGAGAGATATTAAACCCTCTTCTCGAAAAACGCAATCGTAAAAATTACGTACTCTTTGATTTCTAATATTTCTAATCTGGAAATTTCTCGCAACAATTCGAGTATAATAGCTGCAAAAATAATTATTCAGGAGAAATTTGTCATGATTCATGATAACGCAAAAATCATTCGCGACAGAATCGAACTTGCAAAATCACGCGCAAATCGCAACGATAATATTACATTCGTCGGGGTCAGCAAAACTCACACACCTCAGGAAATGCACGAAGCCGAAAATTTCATCGACGCTTTCGGTGAGAACAAAGTCCAGGAAGCCGAATCCAAACGCGAAATCTACGGCGCATCAAAAATTCCCTGGCGATTAATCGGGCATCTGCAAGCTAACAAGGCTCGTAAAGCAATCGAATTATTCGACACGATTGACTCTGTTGATTCACCAGAACTTGCTCAGCGCATAAATCGAATCTCAGGCGAACTCGGCAAAAAAACGCGCATCTTAATCGAAGTCAACACTTCACTCGAAGCCAGCAAATCCGGCGTATCTTTCGAGAACTTCGACTCACTCGCGCAAAATATTCTCACGCTGGAAAATTTACAGCTCGAAGGCTTAATGACAATCGCTCCGTTGACAGATGACGAGGCAAAAATCCGGACTGCATTCGCAAATTTACGCCAACTTTCCGAACGCGCAAAAATTTCTACTGGACTGGAACTTCCGGTGTTATCCATGGGAATGAGTGACGATTTCGAACTGGCAATTCTCGAAGGCAGCACTATGGTCAGAATCGGCACGCTGCTTTTCGGGTCGAGAAATTACGTGAAATAATCATGCTGCAAGTCACAAATCTCAGGAAATATTTTCACACTCAATCCGGGCTAATTAAATCCGTCGATGACATAAGCTTCTCGATTAAACGCGGCGAAACTCTCGGATTAGTCGGCGAATCCGGCTGCGGAAAAACTACAACCGGACGAACTATCATAAAATTATACGAACCCGATTCCGGCAAAATAATTTTTCAGGGACACGACATCGCGAAATTATCTCAGACCGAAATGCTGCCGTTCAGAAAAAAAATCCAGATGATTTTCCAAGACCCATACGCTTCACTGAATCCACGAATGACCGCTGCTGAAATAATCTGCGAACCAATGAAGATTCACAAAATCCCAAAGTCACAACACAAATCTCGACTGGAAAATTTGCTGCAGCTCGTAGGCTTAAATCCCGAACATGCGTCACGCTATTCGCACGAATTTTCGGGTGGGCAACGCCAACGAATCGGAATTGCCCGGGCACTTGCTGTCGAACCGGAATTTATAATTTGCGACGAACCGATCTCAGCTCTCGACGTGTCAATTCAGGCTCAAATCGTGAACATGCTCGAAGATTTGCAGAAAAAACTCGGCTTGACGTATTTATTCATCGCGCATGATTTATCCGTCGTGAAACACATAAGCAATCGCGTTGCCGTAATGTATCTCGGGAAAATTATCGAGCTTGCAACAAGTCAGGAATTATATTCGCAGCCAAAACATCCCTACACAAAATCGCTGCTCTCAGCCGTGCCGATACCTGATCCGGATAAATCAGACGCAAAATCACGAATAATTCTTCAGGGCGAAATCCCAAGTCCGATTAATCCGCCGTCAGGTTGCAAATTCCACACTCGCTGCCCGAACGCTAAGCCGGAATGCAAAAACTCAGAGCCAATTCTCAGGCAAATCTCGCAAAATCATTTCTGTGCGTGTCATTTCGTGCTATAAATATACATAACAAAATCTAAACCATCTAAACCAACGGAGGAAAATTCTATGACCAGAAAATTTTTTTACGCGCTAATATTCGCAATTCTAATCGCAAACACGTGTTTTGCAGCATCAAATCGCGAACTCGTTTTCAATCTCGGAGCCGATCCGCGGACAATCGATCCAGTTCTGAATAACGCTCTCGATGGCTGTCACGTTATCGCAAATATTTTCGAAGGGCTAGTCAGGCTCGGTGTAAATAATTCTCCGGAACCTGCTTGTGCTGAGAGCTGGAAATTCTCCGACGACGGCATGACCTGGACGTTCAAATTACGCGAAAATCTCAAATGGTCGGACGGCAAAGACTTAACGGCTCAGGATTTCAAATACGGCTTCACACGCATACTCGATCCAAACGTCGCTTCACCCTACGCTTACTACGCATACTTTATCCGAAACGGCGAGAATTTCTACAACGGCAAAGTTGACGCAGATTCTCTCGGATTAAAGGCAATCGACGATCGTACACTCGTGATCGAACTTGATTTCAAGAACCCGTTAATGCTCGAATATTTAGCGTTCCCGATTTTCATGCCGGCACGTCAGGATATTATTCAGGAAAATCCCAGAACTTGGGCTGCTCGTCCGGAAACTTTGATCTCAAATGGCGCGTTCAAACTCAAAAACTGGAAACACGGCGATGGCGGAGAAATTACGCTTGAGAAAAACGATTTCTACTGGGAAGCTCCGAAAGTAAAACTCGATCGTGTGCGCATGGTTTTTATAAACGACGAGAACACTGCTCTTGCTGCATTCAAATCCGGCAAAATCGATTACATGTCAAGTATTCCGTCACAAATGCTGCCTATGCTTCTGAAATCCGGAGAGGCAATTTCGCTGCCGTCACTCGGGACTGCATTCTGCGATTTCAATATTACACAAGCTCCATTTGATAATATAAACGTCCGAAAAGCTTTCACACTTGCAATCGACCGCAAAGCTATCGTCGAGAAAATTTTGCTCGGCGGTCAGAAACCTGCTGTTGGATTCGTGCCGTATAACGTACCCGGCTCAGGTTTCGAACACGATTTCAGAGGCGAGGCTGGCGAATTTCTGCCGGAAACTGCGGACGTAAAAGCTGCTCGAAAATTCTTGGCTGATGCTGGCTACCCGGACGGCAAAAATTTCCCGAAAGTCACGTACAAGTACAACTCAAACACCGGCAACAAAATGCTCGCGGAAGTTTTGCAGGCAATGTGGAAACGCAATCTCGGTATCGAAGTCGAATTACACAACGAAGAATGGAAAGTTTTCCTCGAGACACGCAATCGCAAAGATTACCAGATCGCACGTGGTGCCTTGATTTTGGATTTCGTTGACGCAGCAAATTTGCTCGAATTTCTCACAAGCACCAATCCGCAAAATAGCACCGGCTATTCGAACCCGGATTTTGATTCGCTAATCACAGCAGCCTCGTCCGAAATGAGCCACGAATTACGCACGCAGTATTTAATCGAAGCTGAGAAAATCCTGATGAGCGATTTGCCCGTTCTGCCGATATATTTCTATAACTCAGCCGTCATGAAAAATCCTCGCGTCAAAAACATAATCCGAACCGTCACAGGAAATATTTATTTCAGACTTGCAGAGGTGGACTAGCCATGAGAAAACTCGCAGTAATTCTCGCGGCAATATTTCTCACGAGCAACAGCGCGTCCGCCAGCTTCACAAATTTCCCGGCATTCGGAATATGCACGGCTACAAACGTCAGAATACGCGAAGATCCTGACACTTCGAATTCAACGCGTGTAGTCGGGCGATTGGACGGTTCAGAACGTGTGATAATTCTCAGCCAAACTTCCATTGACGGCGAATTTTGGTACGAGATTGACATGTCCCTGAAAAATTTCACGAACGACAGCGTAAATGATTCCGAGAAAGTCGAAACTGCTTGGGTATTCGGGGATTTCATCACGCCGCTTTACGATGACGAACGATTGCAGGAAAATATCGTGAAATTACTGCTGCACCTGAATCAGAATTACGCCAAAAATCCTAACGCGAAATTCAAATCCGGCTGGCTGACAAGTCTGAGAATCTCGAAGGGCGACATAATGCCGAAAAATTTGCGAATCGGCGACTCGATAACAACGCTAACGAATTTTCTCGGCAGACCTGACAAACGCAACGACGAGAAATATATTTACCGCGCCGACGATAACACGAATTTGAACTTCACGATTCGAAACGGCAAAATCTCGGGCTTCAGTCTTGAATCGCGAATCTAATTTTTACGCAGAATTTCTTTCGCACGATCCCAGAATTTATCAAGTTCATCGAGCGAATAATCCGAAATAGACTTGCCCTCTTCAGCTGCGAATTTTTCCATCAGAGCGAATCTCGCCTTGAATTTTTCGCACACACTCGACAACGCCGCGTCCGGATCAATTTTCAAACGCCGCGCCAAATTCACCGTCATGAATAAAACATCGCCCAGTTCATCGGACATGTGTTCGGGAATATTTTCCGCAACAGCAGCTTTCAACTCAGAAATTTCCTCGTCAAGTTTCGCGAACAATGGTTCTGCGCTTTCACCTTCCCAATCGAAACCAACGTGCGCAACTTTTCCCTGAATGCGATTCGCTTTGAGTAACGGCGGCAATCCGTTCGGGATCCCGGATAAAATCGAAGTGTTCTCGTGCTTTTCGATTCGTTCCTGAGTTTTGATTTTCTCCCAGTTACGCAGGACTTCTTCGCTGTCATTCGCGCTGGCATTTCCGAAAACGTGTGGGTGACGGCGAATTAATTTGTCGCAGATACCCCGGACTATATCTTTCATGTCGAACAATCCCTGTTCACTCGCGAGCTGTGCTATGAATACAACCTGCAGCAACAAATCACCGGCTTCTTCCTGAACGTGCTGGAAATTTTTCGTGGCAACAGCGTCAGTAATAGCGTCCGCAAGTTCGTAGGCTTCTTCAGTAATCGGTGTGCGCAAAGTTTCGAACGTCTGTTTCCTGTCCCAAGGGCAACCGTCCGGCGCGCGCAATCTCGCCATAATATTCACTATCTCGTCAAAATAATGCTGCAAAATTACAAGTCCTTCCCTGAATAATATTACGTTATGATAACACGTGCAGAAATTCTCGCGTATAATCTAAGCAAACTAGAACGCAATATTTTTTTGAAAAGGATTTTTTTATGACATGAGCGATTACTTGACTGAATATGATAAATACGCCACAAAACCTAAAGAAGAAAAACGCGATTACTGGTGGACGGTCGATTTCAGCATCGTTCCCGGAATTAACGGAGCTGAGGACGAAGAGAGATTATCAACCGTTGCAGCAATTTCTGGCGCACGTGGTTCAGAAATATTTTTCGAGGAAATACCCGGCACAAAGGGCAAATTATTTCTCAGGGCAGAATACAACAGCTCAATCAAGATTGACGAATTAGCGTTCATGCTCGAAGAAATTTTACATGAAGCGGATTTCAGCAGAATCGAATTATCACGCTGCTACAAGACTTATAATCGCGCGTGGGACACTCAACATATCGAAGCATTTCCACCGTTGAATGTCGGCAGATCTCTTGTTGTTATGGCACCGTGGCACGAGACAAAAGAAATTCAGGGCGACAGAATCCCGATTTATATTTTTCCGGCGAGCGCATTCGGAACTGGTTATCATGAAAGTACGCGAATAGCTCTGGAATTACTCGAACCCGTCGTGAAATTTGGTGACGTTATAATCGACGTTGGAACCGGAACTGGAATATTATTCATCACGGCTTTGAAACTCGGAGCAGGTCACGCAATCGCACGCGACATTGACCCGTCAACTCTCGATGAAGCACGGCGCAATATGGCTCTGAACGGAATCAGCCCGAACGTTTGTAATTTATCCGAGGGAGATTTGCTCAAGGGCGTGAAAGAAAAAACGAATATTCTTACGGCGAATATATTATTAATGCCGAATATCGCGATGCTGCCGGATGTAGCAGGGATTCTCAAACCCAAAGGTTACGCAATATTCTCGGGAATGACGGTCGTAGAAAAAGCTACGTTTGTTTCGGTGCTTAATTCGTCCGGTCTGGAAATCGAGCGCGAGTTAAAATCCGGCGATTGGTGGGGCTGTAGAGCTGTTCGTTCCTGGGGCTAGAATGATTCTTGAAAATCGAAATATTCTCGTGAAAGTTCTTGGCTGTCGTTCGAGTTTGTGTGAAGGGGAATTTATCGCTGGGAAGCTGGCATCAATGGGCGCGAATATCACCGACGATTTCAACACAGCAAATTTATCGGCAGCAGTAATCGTGACATGTTCAGTTACGTCCGAAGCTGATAAGAAATGCCGGCAAATTATCCGACGCGCGCGAAGAATTTTGGGTGATGACGGTGTCTTAGCCGTGTGTGGCTGTTGGGCTGAGCGTGAAAATTTCGAGAACGCTTTCGGGATTGATATTATCGCAGGCTCACGAGGGAAAATTCTCATTCCGAACGAAATTGCCGGAATGCTGTCAAATGGCAAACGTGAATTTCGGGACTTGCGAAAGATTTCTCGTGAAAATTCCTGGGAAGAACTTGCGATTGATTATCCGGTTCTGCATTCGAGAGCGTTCGTGAAAATTCAAGATGGCTGTGATCATTTCTGCACGTATTGCATAATTCCGTTTTTGCGCGGAAAACCTGTCAGCCGTCCGGAGCGAAATATTTTGCGTGAAATCGAACGCTTAATCAGCAACGGTTGCCGTGAAATTATTCTGACCGGGATTCATCTGGGATTATACGGGCGCGATATTAACACGTCACTTGCGAATTTAATCGCGAAAATCTCACGTGTGAAAAATCTTGCGCGTTTGAGGCTTGGGTCTCTCGAACCGTTCTCACTTGACGAAAACTTGCTGCGAAGATTATCCGAGTGCGAAATCTTCTGCCCACACCTGCACCTGCCGTTACAAAGCGGTGATGACAAAATTCTGGAATCAATGCGGCGCGGCTATAATTCCGGCGAATTTCTGAGAATCTGCGACAACGCACGGAAATTTCTCGGGGAAGATATTCACATTTCGAGCGATATTCTCGTGGGATTCCCGGGTGAAAGCGATCGAGCATTCCAGAACACTCTGCAAATCATGAAATCCGCAAAATTCGGGCGTGTTCACGTGTTCCCATACTCGCCAAGAACAGGAACTCTTGCCGCAAAATTCCCTGAGCAAATCGATCCGGAGACAAAAAATTCCCGAACAAATCATGCAATCGAACTCGGTAAAGATTTATTCGCAAATTACGCGCGAAAATTTCTTGGCAGCGAAATCGAAATATTAGTCGAGAAATCTGGCGCAAATTACGCAATCGGGCACTCGCGGCATTATCTCGAAGTGATTTGCAACTCCGGAAATCTCGAACGTAATCAGATAATCACTCTCAGAGCGAAAACTTTCTCAGATGCAAGATCAGATGCAAGATCAGATGCAAGACTTGAAGCAGAATTTATCAGTCGGAATTGATGCCGGAAATTTCAGGTTAAAAGCTGCGTACCTGAACCCGAAAAATTCCCGTGCGGAAGTTATTTGCGAGTGCGAAAACTTTCTTGAATTGCGTGAAAGCTGCGAGATATTTCTGGGAGATTTCGTTGATTCGTGCGTTCTGTCGTTCTCAGAAAATATTCCCAAACGCGAACATGACAAGTTGCTGCTCAGTGCGAAGACTTCAGGTTTTGACAGCGTGAAAGTTATTGACCCGTACGAGGCGATAATTTCCGGAATTGCGTGTAAAACGGCGTTAATATTCGACATTGGCAAAGCAAATTCCCGGGCGATTCTCGTAAAAGATAATCATGTTCGCGAGAAAATATTATTCCCGGATTTAAGCGGCGATTCGTTCGACAGAATTTTTGCGGAATGGCTGTGTGAGAGATTCTTGCTGAGTTCGATTGACAGCTCAGTTATACGTGATGCCGAGAAGATCAAAATCGCGCTCTCAGAATCAGCACACGTAATTTACCGCCACGCGAAAATTTCACGCTATGATTTTGAACGCCTGATACGCTTCCAGATTCGCAAAATCCTTCACACACTCAGACGTTTGGAAAGCGAATATTCACCCGAGAAAATATTTTTCACAGGAAGTTCGTGCAAATTGCCGGTAATTCTCGAATCAGCGTCACAAATTCTCGCGCAAACTCCAGAATTTCACGATAATCTCGCCGCAAAATCCGCTGCAATGAAAATTCCGGAATTATTTGCGAACTCAAGCCCGAATCCGAATCCAAATTCCAACACAAGCCAACGTGTCCGAAATTTGCGCCACGATTTAATCAGCCTCGAAGAAATTTTGACGCGCTCTCAAAAAGACAAGTTATACGATATGTTCATGAAAAACGAATCCGGAAATTCAGAGACGCTAGCAATTCTCGAAAATCTCATGAACGAACTCAAAATCCTGAAAACTCACGCGTAATTTTCACAACAGGATTTGACAAAACGAAATTTCCCGTATATAATTCCCCGCGAAATTGCAAAACATATTCGAATATTTAGACAATTTACAGGAATCTATTATTCGTGTATGTGAAGAATTTACATTCAAAATAATAATAATCGTAGGTGTTTTTTTATGGCAGATTTAATCGAAGAAGGAACTGGCAGACGCAGGTCAGATAACGAGTTACTCGACACAGCATTACGCGATTTTTACAGCGCGGCGGATTACATGCATCTTGACGAGGGATTAATTTCGATTTTGAGTTTCTCAGAGCGCAGAATGGACGTTTCTGTTCCGGTTGAGATGGACGATGGCTCAGTTCAGGTTTTCAAAGGCTACAGAGTGCAGCACTCGACAGCTCTTGGACCGTCAAAGGGCGGTATTCGTTACGCTATGGACGTTACGGGCGCGGAGTGCGAAGGTTTGGCAATGCTAATGACGTGGAAATGTTCACTCGGCGGCATTCCTTACGGCGGTGGTAAAGGCGGAATCAAATGCGACTCGACAAAACTTTCCAAAAAAGAACGCGAACGTATGACCAGAACTTTTGGCGCAAGAATCGCACCAATCGTCGGCAGATGGAGCGACGTTCCAGCACCGGATATGTATACGGGCGGTCAGGAAATGGTCTGGATTATGGACACGATTTGCAAAATGCTCGGACATTTCGAACCTGCAATTTTGACGGGTAAGCCAACCGGTTACTGGGGAGCTCTTGGTCGTACTGAAGCAACAGGTCGCGGCGCGGCAACTTGCGGTCTCGAACTCATGAAGGCTCGCGGACTTGATCCCTCGAAAATCAAAGCAACTGTTCAGGGATTCGGCAACGTCGGAAGTTACACGGCTCAGATTTTGCAGCAGGCTGGCGTGACGATTACCGCAATCAGTGACACAACCGGAACTTATTACAACCCGAACGGCATTAACATCGACAAAGCGTTCGAGTACATGAACACAAACCCGGCTCAGCGTGGCGGAAAATTGCGCGGCTTTGAGAAAGAGAATTGCGAGAAACTTCCGGGCGACGAAATTATCGGATTAGACGCAGATTTCTTCTTCCCGTGCGCGTTACAGGGCGTTCTCAACAAAAACACAGCTCCGAAATTAAAAGCGAAATATGTCGTTGAAGGCGCGAACAGTCCCACAACTCCTGAAGCCGAAGAGTATTTGACGGACAATGGCGTAATTTTAGTACCGGACTTTTTGGCGAACTCCGGCGGTGTTATCGGATCGTATTTTGAGTGGGCGCAGAACTTGCAGGGTTGGTCATGGACAGAGGAAGAGTATAACAAGAGACTAGTTGACTTAATCACGAACAATTTCCGCAAAGTTTGGAATTACGCCGAGGATAAGAAAGTAACAATGAGACGTTCGGCATACGTGAATGCAATCAAGCGTGTTGCTGATGTCGTCGATATGAGAGGACTTTACCTGTAAATCACGGAACACAAATCGCAAATTATAAATCTCAAGAACAGCTCTCTGATGAAAATTGGGGGGCTGTTTTTGATTCTGGAATGATTCGCTTTTCACGCGCAAAAAACTTATGCTATGATTACCTGAATATTTACATGAGAAGGAGCGTGGCGTAACTTGAAAAAAATATTTCTCGCAGTATTTATATTAATATTATCACTCGCAAGTAAACCCGAAATTTTTGCGGCAATGAATGCGAACGAAGATTTACCCGACAAAGCAACTCTCTCAGCGAATCGAATGCGATTTGATTCCAAAACCGGCGATTTTCTGGCGGATGGCGACGTCACGATTATTGCCGGCGAATTGAGAGTTTCAGCTCCAAGTGGCTCGGGAAATGTCGAACGCAGAGAAGTCATTTTCGATCAGGGAATTTTGGCTTCTGGTAAATGGCAGGGCGAAAAAATCGATTTCAAAGCTGGGAAATTAGCTCTAACTTTTCAGGAAGTCCCGACCTGCAAATTTCAGAACGGTGTCAAAGGCACAATCGGCACAATGCGGCTTGATGCTGACAGATTGACGTTAATCGGCACGGGCGGATTTGCTTCACCAACACCTCAAGATCGTCAGACGAAATTCTGGCTCGTGAAAGTTCGAAATCTCGAAGACAGATCGCAGGGGGTTTCGTTCAGTGCGGATTCAGTCGAGGGCGTGATGCGTTATGGCAACGTTCATGATTTGACGGCGAAAAATCGCGTGTTATTAAAAGGCAAACCCAAAGCTAAAGATCAAGCCGTAACTTTGCGTGGTGATAGTGCGCTGTATTCTCTCGAACGTGGCAGCGTCGTAGTAAACGGTAACGTAACAGCTGTTCAAGGCGGGCGTACTTTGAGATCAAGTTCTATCGTGTATTTTCCGGCGCAAAATCGTGTCGAAGCTCTGGGCGGCGCGTCCAGGAAAAAAGACGGCTCAACTAAGATTGAACGCGCAGAAATTACGATTGATTTATCTCGCGAAAGAGGCGGCAAAAAATCCAAATGAGTTCGCTTTATGCTAATGACCTCAGGAAAAGTTATAACAATCGCTTGGTGGTTTCGAGTGTGAGTATTCAGGTGAATGCCGGTGAAGTTGTCGGATTGCTCGGACCGAACGGTGCTGGAAAAACTACGTCGTTTTACATGATTGTCGGATTGATTAAGCCTGATTCAGGTGAAGTTCGAATCGATAGCGCAGTTATAACGCAACTTCCTGTGTATGCTCGTGCACGTGCCGGGATTGGCTATTTGCCGCAGGAAGCTTCGGTGTTCAGAAATTTGACGGTTCGCGAAAATATTGAACTTGTCTGGCAGGAAAATAAGCGTAAAAAATCCGAGATTAAAGCTCTGACTGACAAATTGCTCGAACAGTTCAGGATAACGCATATCGCCGATACAAAGGGTTATTCACTCTCAGGCGGTGAACGCAGACGTGTAGAAATTGCCCGCGCTTTGACTATGAAGCCGAAATTTATATTACTTGACGAACCATTCAGCGGAATTGACCCGATCGCAGTTGCAGATATTCAGTCAATGATTCACGATTTGAAAGCTCAGAATTACGGCGTATTAATCACGGATCATAACGTTCGGGAAACTCTCTCGATAACAGACCGAACGTACTTGATTCATGACGGCGGCATATTCTTGTCCGGGACACCGTCAGAAGTTGCGGAAAACGAATTGGCGCGAAAATTCTATCTCGGCGAAAATTTTGAATGGAACAAGAATCCGAAAGGCTCAGAACATGAACACAAATAATTACAGGACAGAACACGATACAATGGGCGAAATCAAAGTCCCGCGCGATAAATACTGGGGCGCACAGACCGAACGCAGCAGACAAAATTTCCAGATTGGCGTTAATCTCGAGAATATGCCCGACGAAATTATTAACGCATTCGCAATTCTCAAGAAATCCGCAGCAATCACGAATAATAATCTCGTACCGGCTAAAATGACGCGCAATAAATCCGAAATCATCTCACAAGTTTGCGACGAAATAATTTCCGGAAATTTACGCGACAATTTCCCGTTAGTCGTGTGGCAAACCGGTTCTGGAACGCAATCCAACATGAATGTCAACGAGGTAATCGCAAATCGCGGCAACGAATTATCCGGCGAAAAAATTCTGCACCCGAACGATGACGTGAACATGTCACAATCTTCGAACGATACTTTCCCGACAGCAATGCACATCGCAGCAACTCTCGCGTTGAAAAATAATTTGCTGCCCGAACTCTCAAATCTGATTCGCACTCTCAAGAAACTCGAATCCGAAAATCGCGAAATTATCAAAATCGGCAGAACGCATTTACAGGACGCTGCTCCGTTAAGATTCTCTCAGGAAATTTCCGGCTGGAGAAATTCTCTCGAACAAGCGCAAGTCATGATAACGCAAACTCTGGAATTTCTCTCACAATTAGCAATCGGAGGAACGGCTGTAGGAACTGGGCTGAATGCTCCGGAAAATTTTGACGCGAAGATTTGCGAAGTTATCTCTGGAATTGCGAATCACAAATTCACAGCGGCTGCGAACAAATTTCACGCTCTAACGTCTAAATCCGAAATAGTTTTTGCTCACGGTGCTTTGAAAGCTCTGGCGTGCGACCTGATGAAAATTGCGAACGATATTCGATGGCTTGCGTCTGGTCCGAGATGCGGTCTGGGCGAAATAATTATCCCGGCAAACGAACCCGGCAGCTCGATTATGCCCGGAAAAGTTAATCCGACACAATGCGAACAAGTCACGATGGTTGCGGCTCAAGTTCTCGGCAATGATGTTACGGTTGGATTCGCAGCTTCTCAGGGGAATTTTGAGTTGAACGTATTCATGCCAGTGTGCGCGTATAATTTCCTGCAATCCGCGAGATTATTGAGTGAATCAATGCGTTCGTTCGGGAAGAATTGCGTCTCAGGAATCAAAGCTAACGTCTCGAAAATGCGCGAAAATCTTGAGAAATCTCTAATGCTAGTTACGGCTCTGAATCCTGTAATCGGCTACGAGAATGCTGCGAAGATTGCGAAACTTGCTCACGAGAAAAATATTTCGTTACGGGAAGCCTGTTTAGAACTGGGGATTTTGACGGGCGAAAAATTCGACGAGAGCGTTAATCCTGAGAAGATGGTGTGATGAATGCGTGAAAATTTACGTTTGAGAATAGACTCGATTTCCAGTGACGGAACAGGAATCGCACGCACTGATTTCGGAGTTGTATTTGTCGAGAACGCTTTACCCGGAGAAATTCTCAGAGCTGAGATAATTCTTCGCAAGAAAGATTTTGCACTCGCACGAGCAGTCTCGATTGAGAAAGAATCTCCCGGACGAGTAACACCGCGCTGCAAATATTACGGACGTTGCGGAGGCTGTCAGCTTCAACACGCTAATTACGAAACACAACGCAAACTCAAGACACGAATCGTTAAAGACGCAATGACACGTCTCGGCGGATTTGACGCGAAATTGTTCGAGAATCTTGAATGCGAATCTTCACCGGAAATCTGGGGCTATCGTAACAAAGCTGCGTTTCCGGTTCAGGATTTTCGTGGGAGAGTTGCGACGGGATTTTATCGGGCAGGCAGCCACAATCTCGAATTTATCAGAACATGTCCGGTCAATGCGAAGAGAATTAATCTCATGTATGACAAGCTGCTGGAGAATCTGGGGAATTTGTCGATTAACGGTTATGACGAGAGAAATCACGCCGGAAAACTGCGACACATAATTTTGCGAACTGGAATTAACACTCAGGAAACACTCGCATCATTTGTGATTAACGGCAAATTATCAGCCAAGAATATAAAGAATCTTATTGCGTTCGGAAATTCCGCAAGACCCGACACACTAACGCTGAATCACAACTCGAAGCCCGGCAACACGATTTTGGGAACTCAGACCGAGAATTTGCTGGGAGAAGGTGTAATTCACGAGAAGCTTGAGGATTTCGCATTCATGATTGACACGACATCGTTTTTTCAGGTGAACACGCATCAAGCCGAGAAATTATTTGCGCATGTGCGGGATTTGTCGAAAAATTCCCGGAATATTCTTGAGTTGTACAGCGGAGTTGGTTCGTTGACGTGTTATCTCGCGAAAGATTCACATGTTACGAGCGTTGAAGAATGGCGAAGTGCTGTGTATATGGCGCGGAAAAATCTTCGGAATAATAATCTCGAAGTGAATGCGTTATGCGGACGTTCTGAAGATATTATCAGCGAGCTTGAATCCGGATTTGATCTTGTTGTGTTAGATCCTCCGAGAGACGGCTGTGAAAGAAGCGTTCTGGAATCAATCAAGAATTTCGGAGTTGCGAGAATAATTTACGTTTCGTGTAATCCGGCGACTTTGGCGCGTGATTGCAAAATTCTCGCTGCACACGGCTACGTTCTCGAAAACATTCGTGCGTTCGACATGTTCCCGCAGACTGCTCACGTCGAGACCGTCTGTTTACTGGCACATATCTGACCTTGAAGGGCTGCTCAGGCAGTAAAACCGTCATGTGTGCGAAATATAGCTTGATTTATACTAGATTATACTAGAGGTGAAGATATGCTACGAAACAACATGGAACTGGCTTTGAAAATGCGCTTGCTCGAAAGTCGGCGTTATAAGCACAGAGCAGATCGTCAACAAAACTTTCGTGAAAATAAAGGAGAGTGAAAAATGGAGAATAAGACAGAATCTGTAAATTTAGAACAAGCTCGTGACAAAGTAATCATTCGAACCAGCATTATAGGTATCCTGACAAATGTATTTCTGGCAGCTTTTAAGGCGGTGATTGGGATCATTTCCAATTCAATAGCTGTTACCCTGGATGCCGTTAATAATCTGTCGGATGCCCTTTCTTCTATCATTACGATCGTAGGAACAAAGCTTGCCGGGAAGCTCCCCGATAAAAAACATCCGCTCGGATATGGCAGGATCGAGTATCTTAGCGCAATGCTCGTTTCTGGGATCGTTCTTTATGCAGGTATAACATCTGCTGTTGAGTCTGTCAAAAAGATTATCGCTCCTGAAAAACCCGATTACAGTATCATCTCTCTCGTTATCATAGCAGTAGCAGTCATAGTGAAGATAATCCTCGGCAGATATGTCAAGGCAAAAGGTGAACAGGTCAATTCCGGATCACTGGTTGCTTCTGGTTCTGACGCAATGTTTGATGCCATTCTTTCGGGATCCGTGCTGGTTTCTGCAATCATTTTTATGCTTAGCGGTCTGTCGCTTGAGGCATATGTGGGCATTGTTATCGCTGGTTTTATTATTAAGGCAGGAATTGATATGATGATTGAAACACTGAATGAGATCTTAGGCACAAGAGCTGATAAAGAAAAAACAGACATGATCAAAAAGCTGCTTTCCGAAGAACAAGATGTCAGAGGTGTCTATGATCTGATCATGTACAATTATGGTCCTGATAAAGATTTTGCTTCTGTTCATCTGGAATTACCCGACACAATGACAGCAAAAGAGATTGATAAGCTGACAAGAAAGCTTGAAAGAAAAGTCTACAAGGGAACAGGTATTGTTCTTGCCGGTGTAGGTTTGTATTCTTATAATACCGGCAGTGATGAAGCTGCCAATATACAGAAAGATGTCCATGAGCGTGTCATGGCGCACGACTGGGCTGTTCAGATGCACGGATTCTATTTGGATATGGAAACTAAGGAGATGACCTTTGATGTTGTTATGAGCTTTGATATTAACCCACATGAAGGACTTCGGATCATTTACAATGAGATCAAAGACACATATCCGGAATATGACATTCAGATTGCACCGGATGTTGATGTTTCGGACTAAAAGCCAAATTCCAGTTTGTCAAAATGTTTCTGGGAGCGGCTTTGCGAACGAATAAAACGTGGATATGTTCCTTTTTGACGGAGCATAAAAAAATCGAAAGAGGTAGATAATATTGAACAGAAAAATTGGAACAGTAGCATTAGTAATAGCAATTACAGCGTGGTGTTTTTCCGTGGTGAGTTTAGTGAGGTTGCAAGCAACTAAAAACATTCAAGTCCAGTACGTGATGTATCTGGGAACTAACGGCAAAGATTCTAATCAGCCAGTATGCACACCAGATGAGGCAAAAATTACGGCTGCGAATATTCTGGCAGATCATTTCGGCGGCTACACGATTCAAGAGGCTAACGGCGGCTGGAAGGATAACGGGAAATTATATCAGGAATACACACTCGTGATTTACCTGAGCGATACTACGCTTGAGGCGATTCACGCTGCTGCTGATGAATTGCTCGCGGCATTTGATCAAAGCTCAATCCTGATTCACGCGAACACAACCAAGACAGAATTTTACTCCGGGAAAAAATAACCAGAATGAACGCACCTGACCCAAACACGATCAACCCGATTGCAGGATATGATCGCGAAATTTACGTAAAACCTACGATTAAGAATCCAAATATAATTGTAGGAGATTTTACGTACATTGCAGATTATGAGTTCGAGAGTCACGTTACGCACTTTTATCCGTGGAGCAGGGACAAGCTAATCATCGGGAAATTCTGCCAGATTGCAGCAGGTGTAGAATTTGTCATGAACGATGCTAATCACCAAATGAACGCTGTAACAACATTTCCGTTTTATACGCTCGATGGCTGGCACATGAAAGCTCCTGAAAAATCAGACATGCCGTTCAAAGGAGACACAGTGATTGGCAATGATGTTTGGATCGGACAGAACGCCGTGATACTTCCCGGAGTAAATATCGGGGACGGAGCGATTATCGGGGCAAACAGCGTCGTGGGCAGTCGTGTTGATCCGTATACGATCGTTGCGGGTAATCCGGCAAAATTGATCAGGAAACGCTTCGATGACGAACTGATCGAGTTAATGCTGAGCTTCAAGTGGTGGGACAAAAGCATCGACGAAATCAATGCTCTGATTCCGCTCTTGACAAGCAGCGATTTGGAAGCGGTAAAATCAAAACTGAGGTGAAATTATGAGCAGTATTTACACAAGAGTCAGCGTTAGGCAATTTGAAGATCGCCCCGTTGAGCCTGAGAAAATCACGGAAATTATTCGTGCTGGAATGCAAGCTCCATCTTGCGGCAATCAACAGCCTTGGGAATTTTACGTCGTTACGAATCGAGAGAAATTACTGGAACTTTCGAAATCACATAAATACGCATCGTGTGCGGCGAAAGCTCCTGTCGCAATAGTTCCGGTTTATCGAAAAACTGGTTTGTGGCTGCCTGAATACGCGCACATAGACATGTCAATCGCTCAGGAAAACATGTGGCTCATGACTGACGAACTTGGACTTGGCGGCGTGTGGCTTGGCATTGCTCCCCAACAGGAACGTATGGATTGCGTGCGAAAGATTCTCTCGTTGCCGGATAATCTTGAGGCGTTCTCGATTTTTGCGTTGGGCTATCCGGCGAGGAAAAATCATCAAGAAGATCGCTTTGACGAGAACCGCATACATTACATGAATTAGCGCGAATTAACAGGAGAATTTATCATGAAGGGTACAGAATGCGATTTTATTAGATACTTGGAAGGCTCCGACAAACGTTTTGTGATTCCCGTGTACCAGAGAAATTATGATTGGAAAGTCGAGCATTGCAGACAACTTTACGACGATCTCGTGAAAACTATCAGAGAAAATCGTAGGAGACATTTTTTCGGCAGCATTGTCTCAGTTTATGATTCGAACGCCAGCGACATTGAAGTTCTTGTTATCGACGGTCAACAGCGAATTACTACAGTGTCGTTGCTTCTCTTGGCTATGTGCAATTTATTGGAAAAGGGCGTTGTCGTGTCGAGCAAGTCCAATTTGGGGCAGAAAATTCTCGAAGAATATCTAATAGACAAGTGGCAAACCGAGGAAAAAAAGTTGAAGCCCGTGAAAAATGACAAGCTAGCATTCAGTAAATTATTCGACAAAACTGAAGATTATGTTCGCGAATCGAATCTTACGGTGAATTACGAGTATTTTTTCAAGCGCATCCAGCAGCAGGAAATTACGATTGATGAACTCTACGAAGCAATTTGTCGCCTTCAGATCATAGACATAAAGCTGAATCACGATGATAATCCACAGCTAATTTTCGAGAGCTTGAACTCAACCGGCTTGGACTTAAGTGAGGCGGACAAAATCCGGAATTTTATCTTGATGAATCTGTCGGCAAAAGATCAGGAATATTATTACGAAAATTACTGGAATCCGATTGAGATTCACACGAAATACGACGTGAGTTCATTCATTCGCGATTACTTGACGATTAAGCACCGGGCGCTTCTACAAAAGAATAAGATTTACGTCGAATTCAAAATCTTTTTCGAGAACGCGCATCTTGACACGAAATCTTTACTCGATGACATGCTGACTTACGCCAAACGTTACGAGATTCTGATTGGGAAGAGCAATTCCGGTGAATGTGAACTCGATAATTGCATATTGAGGCTGAATCGTCTAGAGACAACTGTGACACGACCGTATTTCCTCGAAGTCCTGAGATTGCGTGACGAAAACAAATTTACACTCGCACAAGTCACGGAAATTTTCAAGATTGTTGAGAGTTACTTGTTCCGTGGAATTATTTGCGATTTACCGATGGGGCATCAGAGCAAAGTTTTCCCGTTTCTGCACCGTGAAATTATTCGATACGACGGCACCGATGATAATTACGTCGAGAAACTCAAATACGCTCTGCTGTCAAGAAAAGAACGCGCACGTTTCCCAGATAATAACGAGTTCGTCACGAAATTTTCACAGCGTAACATTTACTCAATGCAGAGCAAAAACAAGATTTACATTCTTGAACGTTTCGAGAATTTCGGCACGCTTGAGACAAAAGATATTTACGAACACTGCGACAACGGCACGTACTCAATCGAGCATATCATGCCGCAGCATTTGACACCGCTTTGGCAAAGAGAACTCGGCGATGATTACGAACGCATTCACAAAGAATATTTGGACAGAATCGCAAATCTAACTTTGACAGCGTACAACTCAAAATACAGCAATGATTCATTCACGAACAAGAAGACTATGCAAAACGGCTTCATTGAAAGTGGCATCAGGCTTAATCAGTGGCTCGCTCAAAAAAACAAGTGGACGGAATCTGAACTCGAAGAACGTAATAATTATCTCATGGGACTTGCTCTGAAAATTTGGGCTGCTCCCGTCACAAGTTACAAGTCCGAGAAAAAACAACTTAAGACGTTTAGCCTAGACGATGACGCTGAATTATTAACCGGTCGTTCGATTGTAAAATTCGCTTTCAAGAACACAGAACAGCCCGTCACGAGTTGGATCGAAATGTACCAGAATGTAATGCAGATTTTGTACGCTGAGGATAAAACAATTATCACGAGATTAGCCGTCTCTAAAAACGATAAGATTTCGATTCATTTCAGCACAAACACGAACGCTTTCCAGAGATACATTCAGCTTGACGATGGAATTTACCTTAACAAGACCTCCAGCACTCAAAACAAACTTTACGTTTTAAATAACTTGTTCAAACTTTACAACGAAGATCCTGCAAGTTTAGTATTTTATTTGCGCGATGAAAATGAAGCTGATTCTGAATCTTGACCTTACGCTTTGCCCTTTAACTTGTAGACCATGGCGAGGACTTCTGCGACGGACTTGTAAAAATCTTCGGGGATTTCTTCGCCAATCTCGACATTCTGGTATAATGCCCAGGCTAGCGGCTTGTTCTCGATAATCGGAATGTGATAGCTTTCTGCAATTTCACGGATTCGTTTCGCCGTAAAATCCTGACCTTTCGCGATAACTTGCGGCGCACCCATAACGGCCCTGTCATATTGAATCGCGATTGCCAATCTTGTCGGGTTCGTGATAACTACATCAGCTTTCGGAACATCTGCCATCATTCGCTGCTTTGCCATTTCACGCTGCTTCTGACGAATTTTCTGTTTAACCTGAGGATCGCCTTCCATTTGTTTATATTCTTCTTTGATTTCCTGCTTGCTCATGCGAATAGATTTCTCGAAGTCCCATTTCTGGTACGCATAATCAGCGAACGCTATCACCAGCAACATGAACGCCAATCTCATAGCCAGTGACCAGAGCATATCCCAAAATTCCATGCTGCCAATTTCCAGAGGCATCTGCATAGCTTTCGAAGTCGAGGGCAAATAATTCCGGATTGCAGAATATATCACGACCGCAAATAACGTAGCTTTCAAAAGTCCTTTCAACAATTCCACGATTGAACGCAACGAGATAATTTTTTTCATGCCCGTGAACGGATTCAGTCTGTCAAATTTCGGTTTGAAAACTTCACTGCTCATCGCGAGACCAACTTGTGAAATCACCGCCGCAGTCGAGAAAATCGCAACCAAAATTCCAACCGGCAGCCATGTCGCGAAATAATCTTTTATAGCTTCCCACGAAACTAGATACAGCCAGCCGTCTTTCAATAGCGATCTATCCGACATGAAATTCACGCAGAAAGCTAATAACCCCGACAACATCTTCCACATGAATGCCCCAAACGCAGCCAAGCCTGACAGAGCCGTGATAATTTCGATTGCAGCGTTGAGATCTTTGCTCATGCACACGCGACCTTCTTCACGAACTTTCTCACGCTTTCTTGGTGTTGCCGGTTCAGTACGTTCTTCGGCGAAAAATTGCAAATTAATTCTAATCATGCTAGTCATAATTCAGAATTATACATGATAATCTCTTGACGAGTTCAGCATCGTGCGCTAAAATACGACGTGTTTGCTAGAGCCGGGCTGGTGGAATGGCAGACACACGGGACTTAAAATCCCGGGGGCGTAAAGTCCGTGAGGGTTCAAGTCCCTCGTCCGGCACCAATATCGCGGGGTGGAGCAGTCTGGAAGCTCGTCGGGCTCATAACCCGAAGGTCAAAGGTTCAAATCCTTTCCCCGCCACCAATTTTCACAAGCATTTATCACATGGCGGTATAGCTCAGTTGGCTAGAGCACGCGGTTCATACCCGCGTTGTCCCCGGTTCGAATCCAGGTGCCGCCACCATTTTTTTATCTCGGAGCATTAAGATTCATCATTTTCTGAGCCAAATCATAAACCATGTTACGCAGCTCAAGAGGCTCAATCACCGAAATATACGGAGCTGACGACATGATCCAGCGTGATAATTCTTTCAAAGACGGAACTTCAGCCGATAATTCAATCGTGTTCGAATCAAGTCGCGTTATTTCTTGTGTCGGATTCCATCGCGTCTCAGAAACAATCGTCGCCATCGGTTCAACAATTCGCAGCTTGATCTTGTAAGCCAAATCTCCGGGCGTTACGTACCATGCTGAGGACGTGAATTTCTCTTGGGAATAATTCTCCGGCGGCTCGATAAATTCCAGCTCAGGACGTTTCCCAGCCCGAATTATCCGCGATAACCTGAACAAATACGGCACCTGCTCCCGACACTTACCCGCCAGCAAATACCAAGCATGTTCCCGAAAAAACACTCCCCACGGCGCAAGAACATGTTCACGTTCTTCACGGTTTTTATACGGCGACTTGTAAATCAATTCCAACACACAACGCTCGCGCAACGCTTCAAGTATCAGCCGGAATATTTCCGCGTCCATTTCCGAAACAGGTGTCGAAACAGTAGCAGCTCCTGCCAGCCACTTGCCAAATTTAACGGAACTCTCGGGCAATATCTTCGCAACTTTCCGCCACAAAAATTCGCAGTTCGATCTCATGTGCGGCAAAAAATGCGAGACCATTCCCAATCCCGTAACCAGCGAAATCACGTCCTGTTCGTTCATGTTGATCGTCAGCAGAAAATCTCCCTCGGATTTCAGACAATATCTCTGAGGCAAACTTCGCTTGAATATTATCTCGGCTCGATACTCATCACGCAGCATTCGTATATCTTCCTGCAACGCACGGCGATCTCGATATTCACAAACTCGCAATAATTCACACGTCTCTGCTCCGGCTTCAGACTTTTTGCGCAGGAACGTCAGCAAGTTTATCAAGCGGCGTATCCTGAACGATGAAATTGCGCGCGACATTTTTATTCACGCAGATATTCACGCAAATATTCGCTCAGACTTGAGAATTTCTTTACGGGCTTCGAGTTCGGTGCGCTCTCGTAAATTTTCCCGTCAGAATCTTGCAGCATTATTACCCCGTCTACTCCGGTATTCTCAATTACGTACATGTCATCAGGAATTTCTGGGTTCAAAGCTCTCTCACTCAGCGTAACTTTCACAACGTTCAATCTAGGCGACGAAACTACTCCGGTTAATTCGATTCCATGCGCGGAAATTGCCCCAAATCTCAGCGTGTACTCAACAAATTCAGCCGCAAATTTCACGCCCAATTCCGATTCTGCATCCGAAATTTCTCGTTCAGTAAGAACCGGCAAATGTTTCAGACCTTCAAGTTTTTCAATCACAGCGATAATATCACTCATGAATTTCACTCCCCCTATGTTGCCAATGCTCTCGACGTTCATGCTGGAAAACATTGCGATCTATCTCCGAAATTTTCGCTTTATCATGCAGAATTAAATCATTGCCTTTGCCTCGGTGTTCAGTTCGGGTCAACTCAGCAAATGGCGAGTCAGGTTTTTGCCCGATGTGATGCAGCTCGATTATCTCCCCGTTAGAATAAATCGGCGGATTTCCGTTCTTGATTCGATCAAGATTGCTCTGTCCAAATTCGTCACGTTGCGTCCAGTCTATATCATCTCTGAGCAAACACACTCGACCATTCACTACACCTTCTCTGAGTTTCGCGTTCTTGTAAATTTCGAGTTCTTCGGCTGAATCTATATAGCGCATTATCTCACTCGAAAACGGAAATTTGATCTCGCGCGTAACAGGTGCGTCAAGTTTCGGAAAATTTTCGGGACTAGCTATCTCGGATTTTTTCATCTCACGCAATTCAGGTGCGTCAAGTTTCAGAGAATTTTCGGGATTGGCTATCTCGGATTTTTTCATCTCACGCACTTCAGAAAAAATTTTCCCAAAATGCAACATTACAAACTCTCCCTCCACTCAGCGTATAATCTCTCACGCTCAGAATCACGCCCCGTATACGTACGCATTAAACACTGACAAATCTCAAGCTTGTAAATCAACGACAATTCCGGAACTCGCAAACTCACTTCACGCGACAAAATCCTCTGCAAGTCACTCGCCGAAAAATCCGTGTCAAGAATCTGCTCAAGTTTCTCAGGCTCTCCGCAAATCAATTCCGTCACAAGATTCGATAATTCCGAATATCTTTTCTCATCGCACAACAGGATTTTCCCAATACGCTCGTATTCACGAATATTTCTCTCAAGCTCTATGCGCGTGCTGGTTCTAACCGGAAGCTTTCTCAGACCCGACTCAAGTTCTCGTAAGTCAATTTCAGTTTTGTCGCGAACATTCTCATTCAGGCGAGAATTTAGCAATAATCGCATCAAGTCACTCATGATTTTCCCGGGAGAATAATTTTCACGAGCGTTACTGTACTCGTAAAAACGATTCTCAGATTTCACGTATTTCCTGACATGACATAAAACAGGAGCTTGCCAATCGTTCTGATAAATCGCTGCAACACCACTGGGCAATCTCGACAACTCATCAAGCTGCGAATCACTCAGTGAAGCAGATTTCCCGGATAAAAACCTGTCCGATTCGTCGGGTAAACGCATTATGATTTTCGTATTCGTGTTTCTTATAGCTGACATGTCCAGAGCATTCGGTGATTGATCCGCAATTATAAAGCCCTCGCCATACGTTCGCATTTCGGCAATCGAGTTCGACAGCATTTCAACAGATTTTCCGGTGACGTTCGACGAGTCCATATTCTGTTCGGTGCTGGTGCGTTTGAGCAAATTATGAGCTTCTTCAAGAACAGTAACATGCCGCAAATTCGAGTTCATTACGCTTTCTGATTCGCTCAGTCTGTATTCCTGCAATCTGATAAGCAAAATTCCTGTTATTAACGCTTTCGTCTCAATCGAACCAACGCGGCTCAGGTCGATTATAACGTTCTCGTCGAATAATTCTGAATCCGAAATTTCCGGCTCACTCTCGCAAAATATTTTCCCGTTTATGCCGTTTGATAACGAACTTATGCGTGTTAATAACGCTCCTGCATAATCTGATTTCGTGTCGCTTGAATATGACGAGTTATTAATCGCACGCTTTATCTCAAACTGCAAGTCATGAAAATTCGGAAACGTGTTTGCGTATTTGCACTCGGATTTCGCAACGTCCCAGCCGCAAGTCTCGTACGCACGAATAATCGCTGCCTTCAATAACGCCGGCATCGCTGCATACATTCCCCAACAAACGTTGAATACGTCAAGCAGCCTGTCTATATGTTCGAGAATGTGAATCTTTTCGCAAAACTTGAACGGATTCAGGCGCAATAACTCACACACATTCTCATTCGTACCCAAAACACGCACTTTCAAATCTTCGCGAGTTCCGAACACGTGCTTGTATTCACCCTTCGATGGCTCGATTACCATGAATTTTTTCCCGGATTTTGCGAGATTATCCAGAATATTATAAACCGTGTTGCTTTTGCCAGAACCCGTCGAACCTGTAACAAGCGTGTGCATAGTCAGACTTTCGGATTCAAGCTCAACTTTCCCCGAAAAATCCGCTCCCATATTGAAAATATTTCCCAACTCGATTGATTCGCTGTTATCATGATTCTTATCATAACGCACGATTTCAGGAGCAAATGGCGCGTGCTCAATCACAGGCAGACCTCGAACCGAAATTTGCGGCAATCCCATGTGAAGCGATAATTCAAGACCGCTCACAAAAGTAGACGGCGTAACTGTCAAATTTTCGCTATACCTGAATACCGGGTGCTGGAAATTTTTCACGTATTCCGAAATTTTCATAGCCTGAGATTTTATATGCTCGTCACGGCTGTTAATGCTCCAGGAATTTATCGCGCTCATTTCGAGACCGGAATTTTCTCCGCTCATTAACGCTTTGTAATTCGAGGCTGCAATCTCGCTCGTGCAGGAATTATCAGACATGAAATATGCCGCACAATCCCACATGCCGAAGCTCTCAAATTCTTTAATGCGTTTAAGCTGCGTGTCGATTTGCTCAAGAATGCTCGTGATATTTCTGTCTTTGTGTGTGAGCGTAAAACTTGCGCTTGTTCCGGATTGCTGCGTCTGAGTGTGACTGGTGCTTTGGCTGCTGGATTGGCTTGTGCTTGAACTTGTGCTGAAACTCTCGGATTTATTCGTCGAATTTGAGCTTGAACTTGTGATTGAATGGCTCTTAGTCTTCGTAGCTAACGGGGCTAATATCACGGTCAAATTTGCGAGTGTTCCGAGAAATGTTTTCGAATTTGTGCTGTTGCTCTCACTGTCGCTGTTCGTGTAACTTGTGCCGTTTGTTCGTGACGTGCTGTCTGTGTAACTTGAGCTTGTGCTTTGACTTGAGCTTGTGCCGTCTGACTGGCTTGTAGATTGATTCTGCGACTGGCTGACCTGATAATTTGCGTATCTCGAAAGCTGCGTGTAAATTCTTTCGTAATCTTCGCGTAATTTTATTATCTGTTCGCGTGAACTGTTGTCCGCCAAAATCAGAGCCGTGTATTTTTCACCCTGCATTGATTGCGTGAATTTCTCCAGACCCTGAATATATTTCTCGCGATTATTTGCTATACATGAAACTGAGCTGATGCTATCTGAGTTAATATTCTGAATTAGATCCGTTATATCGCTGTTCAGGAATTTGTCGTGAATTTTCACACCCGGAAATTGTCCGGTCATGGCGCGTTTAAGTGTCTCTTTCACGGAGCTTGCAGTATGTCTGTTATCTTTTACGCGAACGCCTATATAGAATTTGCTGGTCTGTCCGTCACTCGAAATTATCATGAACAGTGTGCAGTCAATCATGCTGAGTGAGTTATAAACCGTCGCTAATTTCTGTGAGATAGGTTCGTCCTGGCTGCTGGAAATCTCGTCGAGCCTGAATAAGCGGATTTGTCTTGCTGAATCCGATCCGGCTGACATTGGCAACACGTCGAGCTTCTCAAGTTCCGCGAAAAAATTTTTGCACACGATGTCATTCACGGCAGATAACGCTGTTCCCGGAATTGCTCCGAGTGAAAAGTCCGTTCTAACTCCGCTTTTAACTCTAACCTGAGAATCGTTCGTCATATCAAAAGTCTCCTTTATAATCACCGAAAAGCCACCAGATTAGAATCAATACCAGAGTTACCCCAGCAAATCCGAACATGATACCCCAGAATTTTCTGTTTGTGTCGTTATCCTGATCCTGAGCGTAAACGTGTTCGCGGGTGCGTGATTTTTCGTGACGTTTGCGCTTGATATTCTCGATTTCTTCGGCGTAAATTACGCTGCAAATTTTCCTGACGTGTGAGATTCTTTCGCGTGAGAAATTCGACATTAAGTCCGCGATTTGCTCGTCAAGATATTTTTTGTCCCAGTTGGATTCGTTCGTGTCAAATCTTGCGCCGTCGTGCTTATCATAGAGAACTTTCGCACCGAGTTCGTGTTCGGCTTCACGTGTCATAGCGTCGAATTCCGCAAAAGTCGGGTCGAGAATCAAGCTATCTTTCATCATGATACGAACCATCAGAACGTTCTTGTTCTGGACAGCGTCTCTAAAATCTGAATTTACCGGCATAATAATTCCCCTTTCTACATAAAAAAACTAAATTTCCAGAATCGCGTCAACTCTTGAGTTCATTTCTTCGAGCCAGCGTTGTTTTGCCTGAGATTCTTCGAGAGCCTGCGCGTTATCTTTTTCCTGATTAGCGTAATCGCGGAGTTCGGCTAATTTCTTCTCAAGTGCTGCGTCAAGTTCACGGAACATTTTCTTGAAAGCTTCTTTCACGAGCTGAGCTTGTTGTTCGGCGTAATTTTTCGCGGAGTTCATGTTCTCTATCAAGTTTGCCTGCAACGGGGCGAGAGATTTTTTCGCGAGTTCGTTACCGTCAATGTAAGTTCTGTTCTCGTAATCATCGGTCCAGTGTCCTGACTCCTGAAACCAAGTCCAAGGTTTGTACCAGCGTTTATTTGTGTTTTCGACCCAGTGTCTGCCGGTTTTCACGCGCTCTGTTTGAGTGAGTTTTTGCAGGAGTTCGTCAGAATTTGCGCCCAATTCTCCAGAGACAAGTTCGAACGGATTCAGAGAAAATTCCCCGATTGTCAATTCACCGGCTAATTTGTCGAGTTCTTTCTTGTATGCTTCGAACAGACTATTAGCTTGTTTTTTGACGTGTTCCTCGATGACTTTCCCGAGTTTGATTTCCACATCTGCCTGCAACCTGTCCGAGAATGATTTGATTTTTCGCAGTTCATATTCGGCTTGTTCTTTTTCGAGTTTTCCGCGGGATTTTTCGAGTTCGGCTCTGATTCTCGGGTAAAATTCGTTTTTGTTCGCGTCATCGACTATTTTAGAAATTTCGGATTTGTAGTCGATTTTGTCAATCATGCGTTCGAATGCCCGTGCATTTTTCCCGGATTGTAATTTGCCGTTAAGCTCTTCGATTGTTTTCTGAATATCCTTAGCGCGTTCTGTTCCTGAGGCGATTTCGGACTTGAGATTTTCGAGGGCTTGGCTGCTTTCAAGTTTTTTCGTAAATTGATCGACGACGTTTTTTATCTTGGCTGTCTTAGCGTATTTCTCGACGTACATGCGGATTGCTGCTTCGATTGGAATGATTCCGGTATGAATGAGAGCTTCCTGTTTCTGATCGTGTTCGAGTTTCGCTTTTGCCAGAGTATTTTCGATTTCGTGTCTGAGACTTGGGCGCAAATTCGCGTATTGTTCAAGATGAAGTTCGGGATTTCGGTTAAACTTGCGGATTTTCTGAAAAGCTTCCAGAACGTTGTCATCAGCTTCGAACGGGTCAAAATTCCTTAAGTCTACATTCTCGAGAGTCGTATTTATGTCCAGAGCTGTCAAAGCTGAGGCTGGGAAAATCTGCGCGTCTTCAATTCCGTGACGTTTGAGATATTTCCGCACGTTTTCGAGAGCTGTTTCCACTTTGTCCTCACCCGGTCTGAAATCATCGAGCTTATTCACGACGAACAAGAATCTGTCTTTGGATTGTTTGCCGCCAACATTCATGCTAGCTGCAACATAGTCCAGTAACTTGTTATCGTCATTCGTGCTGAGCTGCGTTGAGTTGAGGATGTAAAGTATCAGTGTGTTCGAAGATTTCTTAATCTCGCCTTCAGTTGCTGCCTGATGATTCGGATCGTTGGAATTATTTGGGCCGGGTGTATCGACTAGAACAAGCGAAGTTTCTTTTGATGATGTGAACGGGATATTGCCTTCGACATGAATTTCCGCAACGTTTGGATCAGCGTTGTATTTCTGCATTAACTCGTAAGTCAAATCCGGAACTTCGATTTCTTCGTCATTCTTGAATACAACTGTTGCTCTGAAATTTGGTATCTCAGTGTCTTTGATCTCAGTGATCGTAGCTGTGCAAGCTTCTTGTTTTGACGGCATGAGTTTGTGTTTCAACAGCGCGTTTATAAGTGTAGATTTTCCTGCGCTCATTGTCGCTACGACGTTTATGTGAAATTCCGACCCCATAGCTTTTTCGAACGAATCCGTTACTTGTGGGTCTCTGAGTTCCGGGATTGGACCGTTCTGAATGTCGCGGAATATTTGCTCAATCACGGGTAATTTCTCCTGAGTTTCGATTGCGCGTATGTGATCGCATTCGAGATAAATGCCAGATTTTTCGGCTAATGCTTTGACTTCGAGCAGGTCTTCATAATCGGGCGTTGTTCCCTGAAAAATTACGTGAAAATCTTCCTCGTTGCATTCATCGCGTAAAATTTCGGGCAATCGTTCGACCCATTCCTGAAATCTGCGTCCGCTTGGTATCAGGAGTTGGCTGTTTCCCGGGACGGGCTTGTTATTGAGTGAAACCTCCGTTTCGAGTTTGTAGGGGTTGTATTTGATAAAGACTTCGCATTTCGACATGTTAGAACGTCAGATCCTTTCCTGTGAGAAATTTTTCCAGATTCAGAACGCCGCTTTTTTGCAGCAATTCGTGAGTTTCGAGATTTTCGTCAGAGTTGCCTGTGTAATTATAGCGCGAGAGATCGTATTCGGGGAATCTTGAGAATTTCGTGTTCATAAGCATTAATTCGTCGCGTTCGTCGTCATTGAGTTTCGTGATTTTTTCGAGTTTGGCAAGCAACGCAGCATACGCTGATACCGGAATTATAACCGGAGATTTGAAGCCGATTTTCTCCAAATTAGCGCGCAATTTCGAGATAGTTTCGGGAATGTTATCGTCATCAGTTCTGTAGCGGTCAAGTTTGTTCAGCACGAAGATTATTTTGTTGCCGGAGACGTTTTCGCGAACGAATTTCAGGTGCTGCAAATCGTCCGTTGTGCCGATGTATTGGGCGTTAATAACGTAGACGAGCAGATCCCAATCGCCGGACTTGATTTCGTTTTGAGTGATGTGTTGATGCTTTGAACTTGCCGAGAAATTCACGCCGGGAGTGTCGATTAAGCAAAATCTGAAATTATCGGACTTGTACGAATCAAAGAATGTGAATACGCTGATTTCTGAAGAATCTGAATCAAAATCGAGAAATTGCTTTTCATTTGCGTCTATGTTCACGAGATTATTTTCCAGAGTCGAAACGAATCCGTCATTGATGGGCTTGTTGTAAATTCTGTGAATGCGTCCGGTACAGGCTTCGTTCTGAGTTCGCGTGATGATTTTGCCGACGAGAGCGTTTATTAGTGTGGATTTCCCCGCGCTCATTAGTGCCGTGAATAATATTTTGCGCGTAGGCTTGTTCTGGAAATTGCGAATCGAATCCCAGAGAGAAATTTGCTTGACGAGATTTCTTGAGAGTGGGGGTAATTTCGCGTTGCTGTCGTCATAAAAGTGTGCGAAAATTCTCCGGAATGTTTTGTTATCATGAACGCTGCAGAAATCCCCGAGAATTTTCTGAGCAATGTCGCGATTATCTCCGGCGCAAATATTCAGGCAATCCAGAAACAAATAATTTCTGTATTTAAGCCGTGTCCTTTTCCTGAGAATGCGTGAAATGTTCTCGGTATCGTTCGGGTAGAAATATTCCTGAGGTTTTGCGAGGAATTTTTCCCGATAGACTTTCAAAGCAGCTTGAGCGTAAAGATTTTCCGGCGCGTATGTTCGCATGAAGAACTCGATAATTTCGATGTAAGATATGCGCAATGTTCTGAAATATTTGTAGCCCCTGAGCATTGTGTTTTTCATGAGCGCGTGATATTTAATTGGTAATGTGAGTGATTGCAAAATTCTGTCTCCTGCAAAAATTCCTGATTTTGAAAATATTATACACGACCAAAACGTATACTTTAGGTGTTTTTTGCTCGAGGACTTGACACTGATCTGATAAAATAATTTCTAAACGAGTTGCAGACTGTTCCCCGCACACGCGGGGGTGATCCTCAGCGTAAATCCAGTTTGTGCAGCTCGTTTTTATATGCGAAAAATCAGGAGTGTAATATTTTGGATAATAAATTTCTTTTGGAAATGCCCGTATCAAGTTTGATGCGAAAATTTTCTGTTCCGTGTGTAATTTCGTTGCTTGTTGCTGCGTTATATAACATAGTTGACCAGATATTCATAGCTAATGCGAGTTATCTGGGATCATACGGAAATGCCGCTAATAACGTTATCTTCCCGTTGACGATTGTTGCGCTTGCTGTTGCCGTTATGATTGGTGATGGCTGTTGTGCGTTCGTGAGTATTTCGCTCGGAGCTGAAAAAAATAACGAAGCTGCGTGCAGTGTTGGAAGTGCGATTGTGTCATGCTTGATTTCGAGTGTGATTTTGACGGGCGTTTATTTCGCGTTCATGGACTGGATTATTTACGCGTTCGGCGGCGGTGTAAATTCCGAGACGTTCAGGCTTGCGAAGGAATATTTTTTCTGGATCGCGCTGGGATTGCCGTTCTACATGTTGGGACAGGCTATGAACCCGATAATTCGTTCTGACGGCAGCCCTGGTTTTGCAATGTTCGCTACGTTGGCTGGAGCGATTCTGAATATAATTCTCGACCCGATATTCATATTTCCGTTGAGAATGGGAATGGCTGGAGCTGCGATTGCTACGGTACTGGGACAGATTCTGACGGTGATAATCTCAGTGTATTACATGCGCCACATGAAATTAATGAAACTTACACGCAAAAATTTCAGGTTATATCCGGATTTGCTGAGAAAATATCTGCCGCTGGGAATTACGAGCTTCTTGTCACAAATTTCGGTTGTTATGTCCATGGCTGCGATGAATAATATGCTTCGTGAGTACAGCTTGCGTGATGAGATTTTCGGGCAGGCAGAATTTGCGCAAATTCCAATGGCTGTAGTCGGAATCGTTATGAAGTTTTTCCAGATTGTTATATCGATTTCGGTTGGAATGGCTGCCGGATGTATTCCGATTGTTGGCTATAATATCGGAGCTGGCAGACGCGATCGTGCGTTGAGTCTGTTCAAGCTGCTGCTGACGTGCGAATTTGTTCTGGGATTTGTCGCGCTGTTAATCGTCGAATTTTTCCCGAGAGATTTAATCGGAATTTTCGGAGCTGGAAATGAGAGCGTATATTACACGGAATTTGCTGTGAAAAGTTTCCGGATATATCTTTGCATGATAATTTTCGCGGTGATTAACAAGGGTACGTTTATATATTTGCAGTCACTCGGGAAAGCTCTGGCTTCGACTTTGATCTCGATGATTCGTGAGATATTATTCGGTGTAGGATTTACGATTTTGTTACCTGTATTTTTTGAGCTGGACGGCGTATTATATTCTATGCCGGTTTCTGATGCGTTGACGTTTGCGATTGCTGCGGTTGTGATTGTGAAAACGTTTCGGGAATTGCGGGCGTGAAAAATTTTTGAGGAAATGAATTTTACGTGTTACGGAAGATTATCAGGATTGACTAGGACAAATGGCGTGTCACGAGGGCGCGATTGAGATTATAAACGGCAAAGCGAAATTGGCGCGCGAAAATTTCTGAGACGGATTGCAGCGTGCGCTTGAGAAGGCGTTGCGTGAAAGCGGCAGGTCGTGATAATTTCCAGAGACGGCAGAATTTTAGAAT
The DNA here is from genome assembly GCA_937911045.1 of uncultured Fretibacterium sp. GTDB lineage: Bacteria > Synergistota > Synergistia > Synergistales > Aminobacteriaceae > JAFUXM01. The sequence continues at coordinate 61,478 of CALEPX010000073.1, forward strand.
CATGAGGTGAAATAAATATGATTGCGATCGTAAATTACGGTGTTGGGAATTTGTTCTCGCTTGAGAGTTCGTTTCGGAAAATTGGCTATGATGTGAAAGTTACGTCGGATTCAAACGAGATTTTGTCTGCGTCACGCATAATTTTGCCCGGAGTTGGCGCGTTCGGTGATGCTGCGGAGAAATTATTCGCGTCCGGTCTTGATGTGCCGTTGAAAAATGCTGCGTTCGGTGAAAAAGTTCCGGTTTTGGGAATTTGCGTCGGAATGCAATTATTATTCGACAGGAGCTTCGAGTTCGGAGAGCATGTTGGACTTGGCATTATTCCCGGCTCGGTTCGTGCGATTTCCGAAGTTTTGCCGAAAGATTCTGGACTGAAAATTCCCCAGATTGGCTGGAACGCGTTAATTATGAATCAAGCTAATGACCCGTTATTCAAGAATATTCCGGATAAATCACACGTGTATTTTGTGCATTCGTACGCTGCGTTTTGTGAGAGAAAATATGTCTCGTCAGAAATTGAGTATGGCGCATTATTGACGGCTTCAGTCAGGCGTGAGAATATATTCGGAGTGCAGTTTCATCCGGAGAAGAGCGGCGAAGTTGGCTTGCATATTCTCAGGAATTTTTGTGAGATGGGAGTTGTTTAGAACATGATAATACTTCCTGCGATAGATCTTTTGAACGGCAAAGTTGTCAGGTTAATGCGCGGCGATTATTCTGAAGTCACGGTTTATAATCATGACCCGTTGAATGCTGCGTTGAATTTCCGGAATCAGGGCGCGAAATGGCTGCATATTGTGGACTTGGACGGTGCGAAATCCGGTGACGTTATAAACTTCGAGGTAATCAGGCGTATCAAGCAAATGACAAATTTATCCTGCGAAGTTGGCGGCGGCATTCGGGATTTTTCTGCGGTAAAACGCTATA
>CALEPX010000074.1 GCA_937911045.1 uncultured Fretibacterium sp.
CTCTCAAGTGGTACAGGAAAGCCGCTGATCAGGGAGACGCAGATGCTCAGAACAGTATCGGATTAATGTACAATAATGGCACGGGTGTCGAACGGGATTATGTCGAGGCTGTCAAATGGTACAGGAAATCTGCCGAACAGGGAAACGTATATGCCCAAAGCAATCTCGGAACAATGTACGAGAACGGCACTGGAGTTTTGCAGGATTACGCCGAAGCTGTGCGCTGGTATCGTAAAGCCGCTGAACAGGGAAACGCAGGTGCCCAATACAATCTCGGGTTAATGTACAAGAATGGCACCGGAGTTTTGCAGGATTATGCCGAAGCTCTCAAGTGGTTCAGGAAAGCCGCCGATCAGGGGAACTCAGATGCTCAGAACAGTATCGGGATCATGTACGAAAACGGTACTGGTGTTTTGCAGGATTATGTCGAAGCTGTGAAATGGTATCGCAAAGCCGCTGAACAAGGACTCGCTCGCGCCCAAAGAAATCTCGGGTTAATGTACAAGAACGGCAGAGGTGTTTTGCAGGATTACGCCGAAGCTCTCAAGTGGTTCAGGAAAGCCGCTGATCAGGGAGACGCAGATGCCCAAAACAGTCTCGGAACAATGTACGAAAACGGCACCGGAGTTTTGCAGGATTATGTTGAAGCAGTGAACTGGTATCGCAAAGCCGCTGATCAGGGAGACGCAGATGCTCAGAACAGTATCGGATTAATGTATGAAAACGGCACTGGAGTTTTGCAGGATTACGCCGAAGCTATGAAGTGGTACAGGAAAGCCGCTGATCAGGGATACGCAGATGCTCAGAACAGTATCGGGATCATGTATGAAAACGGGACTGGAGTTTTGCAGGATTACGCTGAAGCCATGAACTGGTATCGTAAAGCCGCCGATCAGGGGAACTCGTATGCGCAATATAATCTCGGGTTAATGTACAAGAACGGCACGGGTGTCGAGCAGGACAAATCCGAAGCTGCCAAATGGTTCAGAAAAGCCGCTGCACAGGGTGACTCAGATGCTCAGGACAGACTCAGGGAACTAGGCATGTAAAACGTGTTGTAAATATTCCCGGATAAGTCCTTCCAAACGAATCCGTCATCGTTCAGGAGCATGTAACTGTTTTTGCTCCCGCGTCTGGGCAGAGATACAGAGCCGGGGTTGAAGTAATATCTGCCGTCTCTGTACTCCCATGACGGAACGTGCGTGTGTCCCTGAAGAAAAATATCTCCGGGCAAGAGCTTCGGTTTGAGCAATTTGTCATGACCGTGCGTTGCGAAAATCATTCTGTCGTTCACAAGCAGCCAAGAATACTCGGACATAATCGGGAATTGCAGCAATCTCTGATCCCATTCTGAATCGCAATTCCCACGAACGCTCAAAATTCGTATCTCAGCGCAAAGATCGTTCAGCATTTCGGCAACCTCGTCGTAATTCTCCCCGTCAAGAGTATCCCCAAGCAATAAGAGCGTCTGGGCATTCTCAGCACGAATCGCTCTCACAAGTTTCTCGCAGTAAAACGCCGACCCGTGAATATCCGATGCAATTACGATTCGCATTTCGATTCGCATTTCGTCACTCGTTCAGAAATTCCACTGAGCCACTGTCGATGTGATAGATCGCGCCGACTATCTTGGCTGAGACTTTCGCACTCTTGATAACTTCGCAGCTGTTTTGCACGTTCAATTTCACAGCCAAGTACGGATCAGTTTCGGATTTGATTGCGCCGGAAATTTCCCGGATTATTGCGCCGAGTTTTCCTGTGACGTGTTCGTGTTTCAGAGCAGTTCCGACAGCTCCGCATTGCGTGTGACCCATCACGACGACCAAATTCACGCCCAAGTGTTCGACTGCGTATTCGATGCTGCCGAGTGCAGCGTCATCAATCGTGAAGCCTGCTGATCTAATCACGAATAATTCACCGATACTGGCTGAGAAAATCGCTTCCGGAATCACTCTCGAATCCGAACATGTTACGATTACAGCGTAAGGAGTTTGACCGTTTTTGCTGGTGAACTCCCTGATTTCTGGCGAGACATTTCCCGACGGAGTTTTTGCTGCGAGATATTCCCGATTGCCATTGATTAATCGCTCAAATTCGTTCATGATTTCCCTTCACAAGTTCTAAGGTGTTATTGTCCATTTTGCCGGCGAAGAATTTTTCGAGAACACGGTGAAAGACTGAAGCGTTTGAATCGTCCTCGGAAATTATTGCGAACAACGTCATGCACGATTGCAGCTTCATATCATCAGGACTTCCCATCACAGTGTACGCGTCATTCTCGTCGAGTTGCAAAAGCGCGTTCGAAATCTCGACCAGACGTTTCCCCAAAATTTCGTGCTGCAAATAATCTCTAGCCTCGTCAAGATTTGCGATCCCGTAAAATTCGGAGCGTCTGCTGCGACCCAAGCCTTTGAGTTGCGGGAAGATATACCAGATCCAGTGGCTGCGTTTGCGTCCGGATTTGATTTCGTTCAGAGCTGTTGCGTACGTGTCGCCGAAATTCTGCGCTTCTAAGAAACGTTGTAAATCTGACATTATGTTACGCTCTCTTTGCCGGAATTATTTCGAGCCAATAGCCGTCAGGATCCTGAATGAAGTATATTCCCATCGCCGGATTCTCGAAGCAAATGCAACCCATCTCGGAATGCAGTTTGTGAGCCGCGTCGAAATCGTCAACGTGAAATGCCAGGTGAAATTCTTCGTCGCCAAGATCGTATTTACCCGTGTGATCTGCCAGCCAAGTCAGTTCAAGCTCAAATTCTGAAGCGTCATTGCCAATGTATACGATTATGAACGAACCATCAGGAGCTGCGTTTCTGCGTAGTTCCGTTAATCCGAGAGCTTTCCTGTAAAACTCCAGCGATTTGTCCAAGTTCTGAACGTTGTAATTCTCGTGAATCATCTTGAACTTCATGAATTATTGCGCCTCCTGTTGATTTTCTGAGTGTGGCTTATAATATCACGACTTTTTGCAAGGAGGAAAGGCATAACATGAGCATAAAGACAGCACACATGATTACAGCGGCTGGGATTGCGGTGGGGCTTCTCTCCATTAACTCAGGCTGCGGAGAGAATAATTCGTCAGACATGGCGAAAAGGTACAACGTCCTGTTTGTCGTAATGGATCAGGAACACTTCTTCGCAAATTACCCGCAAAGCTCGAACTACAGGGCGAGCAATGGGGCGCGCTCATGTGTTCGGTTCTCGGCGAATGTCTGAAGAATGACGCGGGGCGAATGCATGGTCCATGCTCATCGACGCGGCAATCGGCAATATCATGGACACTGAGCTTTGTATATTGATGGAGGTAAACGACTCACGACGGAAGTCGAGAGCTTTTAGTGAAGTTTGGTACACGGCCTGAACGTCTGAGCTTGATATTTCCACCTCAGAATACCCTTAGA
>CALEPX010000075.1 GCA_937911045.1 uncultured Fretibacterium sp.
CCCAATCCCCAATCCCCAATCCCCAATCCCCAATCCCCAATCCCCATGTTAAAAAGATAAGAAAAATATATAAAATTTAATTAAATAAAATTTTAATAAAATTATTAATAAAAGATAAAATTAATTAATAATCAATTTACAATTATTTTTTATTTTTATTTTTAATTTTTACCGCTTCTAATTTAATTTTATTATATATCAAATTGATTATGGTCATATATTTGTTTCCAAACAGAGGGTCATTTTTCCTAGCTAAATACTCCAAAAAAATAATATTCTTCTTAAATGTGTCTTCCTGACAGAAAGGTAGAACCAACTTTAATATATTATATAATTGCAAACACATTTTTTTCCTTAATAATTCCGTTCTTGAATTAATATTGGTTCTTAAATAAATATCTTCAAAAAAGTTATCTGGATAAAGTTGTCCTTCTATTTTTTTACTAAAATAATTAGGTGTATTTAAAAAATCTTTTAAAAAAGGTTCATTATTATTTAATTCTATTTTATTATTATTTTCATCTACAATTTCATTCTCCTTTTCTTCTTTTGATTTATAATTATTTTTTGTTTCTTCGTCTGAATTATTATTTATTTCATTGTTATTTTCGATATTATCAATATTTTTATTTTCACTATTTTCAATATCTTTTTTTATTATTATTATATCTAAATCTTTAAGATCCTCATTATGACTTTTTTCATTTATTATTTTGTTCTTATCTTTTGCTAAAGATATTTTCTTATTTTTATCTAAATTTATTTTATCTATAATACTCGTTATTTCTTCGCATAAATTTAATGTATTATTTAATATATCATTTATTTCTTCTTTATCACTTAATAATAATTCGCTAATTTTCTCATAATAAAAAATTCCTTCGATAAATTTATCGGCTATTTCTTTATGTAAAGAAAGACTTTTACTCATTATTGTTTCATTGTTATTTTGAGCATAACTATTTAAAATTATTAGCAAATCTCTTGTTATATTATAGTCATAATCAAAATTGTTTTTGTTAATGATTTTTTCAATATTTTCTAAAATATTAATGATATTATTAATATTATTTTTTCTTTTGATTTCGATATTAATTCTAAATAATTCATCCGAATTTTTTTTTAATTCTTTATTACATTGTTTATTTAAATAATTTCTTTTTTCATCACTGCTTAGACTATCATAACTACATTCATCTTCGCTTGACATATAATTATTATTTTTTGTTTCTTCTTCAAAAGAAGATTTTCTTTTTTTTCCTAATAATTTAATTTTTTCATTTTTTTCATTCTTTTTATTTTTTAATTCTTTTTGATAATTTTCAATTTCATTCGCTTCACTATCAATAAAAGATTGAATATCATTTTCTCCATTTTGTTCCTCTTCTTCTTCTATAATAGATAAATATTCTTTCAAAGTATGGAACTTTTTTTTCGCAAAAAGTTTTAAGCCAAAAATTTTTTGTTTAATTTCTAAACTTAAATTCGGATTTTCTTTTAAATAGGCCTTTGTTGCAATATCTATCGCTTTTTTTAATTTCTTTTTTTTTGTCTCACTACTACGAAGCTTATATTTATCAATAAATTTCTTGAGATTTTTTTGTCTGACTTTACATGTTGAATCGTTAGGAAAAAATGTTATATTAAAATATGGCTCTTTTTCATATTGAAGAAATGGTTTTCCTAAACGATTTTTTTTTATATTCAGTTTTAATTTTATTTGGGTTATCCTCGCTGGCCACCAGGAGTATCCTTGAATTTTGGCCCAAACTATTTCTCCTTTTTTATATATATTACTCATCCTTTAAATTTTTTTATAATCTTAAATAAAATTCAAAACAAAACATGGAGGAGATTATGACACAAGATCGCAACATTTTCAAGGAAGTACAAGAACAGTTCAACATTAGAGAAGTAGCAGAGGATTTAGGAATCAGGTTTACACGCAAGGATCGCGCATGGTCTATCGCTAACGACGGCAGAGGTGAGTACGCTTTCGCAATTTATCCGCAGAGCAATACTTGGTATGACTTCATGCTTCAGCAAGGCGGAGACATTACTGACCTCGTGGCAGTCATGAAGTACAACGGTGACAAGAAGGCAGCGTTACAGGATTTAATGCCGGACTGGAATGAAGGCAAGATTCACAATCAGCTCAGCAAGCGCGACGAGTTCATGAAGTCTAACGAGTACTTCAATGCTGAACTCTTCAAACGACAGGGCGAAGGCGGTGCGTGGGGCAATGCTCTCAACTATTTACACGTTAGAGGCATTACCGACGAGACTATTAAGGCTCTCCAAATTTGTTTGGAGATCAACAACGGCACTTTCAGAATTAGATTTCCGTATTGGAATCGCACTGGAAGCAGAATTTTATATTACACAACAAGGCGTTACGACACGAATGGGAATGGTGAAGATGAGAAACAACCCAAATATATGAAGGCATCATTGGATTATCACCCGTATCTTGAGAACGCGATTCTTGGCCTTAACACATTGGATCGCAACAAGGACTATCTGATTGTCACTGAGGGCATGTTCGACTGGCTTCAGTGCTATCAGCAAGGTTACAGCGCTATATCTCCGAACGGCTGTGATTTCGGTAGCTTATGGTCAAAGGCTATTGAGGCTATCAGAGATTTCAAGTATGTCATATTGGCATTTGACAGCGATCAGGCAGGACAAGATGCAACTTACAAAGCTGCGCAGGAACTTTTGAAGGCTAAGATTCCGTTCAAAGTTGCTACGTTGCTAACTAAAGATGTAGCAGAATTTTGCGAGAATGGCGGTAATGTTGAAGCTATTGTTAATTCTGCTCGTGACGGATACAAATGGTTCATCGAGTACATAACTCCGAAGAAGACATTTGAGGATTCGACCGTCAAGGAACGTGAACAGGCTTTTGAGAAATGCAAACAATTCATTGAACAAATTAGTCCGTACACACACAGCGCAGATATTCATAACATTCTCATTGCCACAAGGAAATATTTCCCAAGGGAATGGATTTCTGGACTTTTTACTTTTGCACGTAAGGGCTTCGATCAAGCTGATGTTAGAGACACAGTCGTGAAAGCTCATCAACTCATGTATCACGAACGCACGGGATTTTACGAGTACACTGACAGAGGCATTTGGGAAGCAATCACGAACACTGATGTAGAGGGCTATATTTCTGAAGTTTATGGGAAATATGCTACGGGTAACAAACTATCTTCAACCGCAAAATTGGTTAAGTGTGATTTATCCGTCAACAGCAAACTACCCATCACAACGTTCAACAGAAAACCATGTATTGCATTCATTAATGGCACGTTGCACATTGACATGAATATGGGTAAAACGGAGTTTCGCCCACATAGTGCCACTGACTATGTAACCGTTATGCTGCCTTACAAATACAATGTTGATGCTAAATGTCCACGCTGGAGAGAATTTATCAAGAAAGTTATGGACGACAGAACCGACAAGGAAGCATTATTGCAGGAATTTGCGGGGTATATTCTTCTGCCCAACTGCAAATACGACAAAGCTTTGTTACTCAAAGGCAGCGGATCAAATGGTAAGAGTGTATTCACTAATATTCTCAGCAAGGCATTAGGAGGTTCTGGTGAAGATAACAAGGGGTATGTTTCAGCGGTTGAGCCTTCCAAACTTGGTAAGGATTTTAGACTTATGCCATTTAAGGACGCCTGGCTCAACATTTCCACGGAGACAGAGAGTGACTTACGTGGTGCTGAAGGTGTATTCAAGAAACTCGTTGCCGGTGAAGTTCTTGAGGACAGCTATAAACACAAGAATCCGATAGCGTTCAATCCAAGGACTAAGCTTATAATGTGCTGTAACAATTTTCCAAGTGTGAACGATACGACTGACGGTTTTATGCGTCGTTGGCTTATTGTCGAGTTTGACAAGCATTTTGTCACCGAGGACGAGCAATTCAATGCGAATGATGAAATTATTGATCCGAATCTAGAGGATAAGCTCAGTGAGGAATTACCAGGAATCATTAACTGGATGATCGAAGGACTCGTGAGATTACTCAAGCAAGATCACTTCACAAAAATCAGGGAACACTCAAGACTCATCAAGGAATTTAGATGCGTCAACAACCCCATGTACTTATTCGCACTTGAGAAGGGCACAAAAATATTCCTTAATGAAGATGGTACTGGAAAAACGGTAAACAAGCATGAAATCTATGTAATGTTCAAGAAATGGCTGGAGGATCACGGAGAACCACCAATGGGAGCGTGTCGCTTCTATAGCAATTTCTTGACAGTGCTTAAGAGTCTGAAATGCAAAGCTACCATTACAGAAATCAACGGTGATTGGATAGCCAGCGATATTAAAAAGCCAGAGGCAAAGCCAGCGGAAGAAGAGCATTACGAGGGAGAATATGAGGATATACAGGCAGAAATCGAACAAGCTCGTAAGGACAGCGAAGAAGATATGAAACAGTTACGAGAATTTAGGAGGCGTGAAGGGTTAGAAGAAGACGACGAAGAATAGATAACCCCAAACCAAGTAAAAATCAGTAAGTTTCAGTAATTTCTGAAGCTTAGTTAAGTGTGTCCTTCCATAAGAATATTTATTGAACTGTTCATCAAAATTTCCGCAATTTGACAGCGCGAGATTTAGTATTGTCAAAATTCCCAAAATCTGACATAACAAGAATCCAAATAAAATCCTTATCAACTCAAGACTAATGCTATTAGGAGCTAATTTAGCCTAAATCGTACCAAGAGACATAATGAAATTATTTTTGAATTGAAATTTTTGTAATAAATTACTTAGATAAATAAATACAAATGTTTCAGATCAATGAGAATTTTATTTGACATGTATCGAATCGACATAAGCCTCCTGACTATAAAGTATGTAGAGGTTATTGTGATGAGAGTAATTCTAATTTTGATACGGATCGAATTGAGCGAATAGATTCTTGTCTTGGGGTTGTTTCCACGATGGCATAAATTCATCTTTGTGAATAATTGCCATTACTTCATCGTTTATCTGGAATGCCAGTGCCTTGTTAGCGTCGTGTATAGAATTAGGCTCAATGTATTTCTGTGCACCAGGAATACACTGGATGAGGCCTTTTTGCTCTAGCAATAATATATAAGCGTCGTTGTGTAGGAAGTATGCAAATTTTGACGGTTGCTTGAGTATATATTTTAACCTCAAGATTTCTTGTTTTGATAAGTTTCTTAGTGTGTTAATGATTTGTTGTCGGTCTCTTAGTTGGGCAAACTTCGATTGAACATAATAGAAACTTTGGAAACATATTTTGTTGACGATGCATATAGTAGTGATTAAGAGTCCCCAATTGATACATTCGCTAAATGATGTGTTCATAATGTGAAGTTTATCACATATAAACATACAGATTAAGGAGATTTCGGAAAATATTAGAAATCTCCATGATGAAAATATAGGCAAGTTCTGAATGATAAGTTCTAAGGTTTCTTTGAGTTCCTGCATGGTTTCTTCTCTTTGATGCGGTTTGTTATGTATTCGACATATTCTTTTTGTAATGCTTGTAATTCTTCTTTGTTGAGAGATACACCTGCGAGTGTTGCAGCAATTTCAGGAATAAATCCCTGTGCAATAAGTTGTTTCATGATCGATCGTTTTTCTTGCTCAACTTGTTTGTTGTCCATGTGCTCACCTCCTCAAGATTTATTTGTAATAGCCAGGAAAGGCGCATCTCCTGACTATCTGAAGATATAATGTTCGCCTTCGTGTAAAATACCATTATGGTTATTTTTCAAGTTATCACCTCCTTCGTTGGAGTGTATGTGTAATCTGGAATTGGTGTCTAGGTTACACAAATTATCGTATTGAGCTTAACTTTGTATCAATGAGTCTTTCCACATCTTCGAGAGTGATTGACGGCTTAAAAAGTTTATGTAGAAAATCACCGAGAGCCGGAGCAAATATGGCAAATCCTAAAATCAAACCCAAAATGGAAAGTCCCCAATAAATGATAGTTTTCACGTCGTCAATGCGATCTGACATATTAACTTGAACGTCGTTAATGCGATTTTCTAATGCGCTTATGCGTGTATTCATTGTGTCGAGTTTGCCGCTGAATTTCTCGTCGAGTAAGAGAATCGCTGTGTTAAGGCGTTGTATATCATCGTGTAACTGATTTAGTTTTGTGTCGAATTTGTCCATTCGAGTGTTAAACACGTCCTGCCTGACATATACGCTCATGTCTTGCGATTCTGCGCCGAGTGCTGCCG
>CALEPX010000076.1 GCA_937911045.1 uncultured Fretibacterium sp.
CAAAATTCTCTTGACAAGTTTTGTTTTCATGTCCGATTTGTGTCAAGATTATGCCAACTAGGCACGATGTTGCGATTTGGTTCTAAATTCAGTAAAATTATGATTATGCTTTGCTCTGAGGCATAATACAATAATAAAACTTTGGTTTGCTGGCGGAATGACAAATACGTTCCCTAGAGTGTTAATTATTGAAATTCTAGGTTGAGCGTCATAGAGATTCACCGCGTTGTCGGTGATGGTAGTACCGCAGGAGAGGGTTAGAATCCCTGAATGTGGAAGTGTTTTTTTAGGGACAAAAATTTTTGTTGGCTTGGTGAAAAAAACGGATGGCAAAACCAGCCTATCAAATCCCCCATAGCAAAAAGAAATGAACTGCTTCGGAGCATTGTTGATTTTTGCATTTCGTCTGTTGATGTGGAAAATAAAGCCGTGGATGTGCTTGACTACAAGGGAAATTCGACCCGCATTCTTCGCATGCATGTTTCCCCTTTCACGCGGGTTATTGCCAATTAGGTGGATGAGGTGTATCTCCGCGTTAGATACAAAAACTAGTTTATGCAAATGGTCTAGTATATAGACTATTTACCTGCTACTCTTGCAAAGCGTGCAAGATAAAATTCTTAATAACGCGCTAATTAATTACTTAAATTTATTTTGAGGTGAAATAAGGAGGAATTTCATAAATGCGTAAAATTTTATTATCCGTTCTCGTTCTTAGCCTCGTTGCTTGGGCATCCGTTTCTTTTGCCGCTGATGATAAATACGTCATTCTTGACGTTGAGGGCGAGGGAGCAAACAGAAGCGAAGCTATTGAAGCCGCTTGGGTTGAGGGGATACGTCAGGCTGTCGGAAGTTTCGTTGACGCTAAAACGGAACTTAATGATGACCAATTAACAGAGCGAATCGTCCAGTACAGCAGAGCTATCGTTGACAAGTATGAAATCATGAGCGTTGACGATTCAAAAGCCGATGACGGCATTTACAAACTCAAAATGCGCGTTTGGATTGTTCGCGAAATTCTCAGGGACGGCGCAAGACACGCTACTGGCGGTGAAGCCGTAATTTCTTTAACCCCGTCTGACTTCAAAAAGCAGCGCGAAGAAAACAGCCACAAAGAACTCGAAAACAAAAACGCCGCCGCTATAACACAACAGGCAAAGGCTAAATCCGCCGCTGAAATTCTCGAAGCAATGCTCGACAGATACAAGCCCGAAGATTTCCTCACGTGCTACATTCCCGGCAAGCCCGAACCCGTCAAGGACAAACAGGATTTTTTCATGCTGAACGTTGAAATCAGTTTCAATGAAAAACTTTATAAAGAAGCCTTTGTTCCCGATTTAATTCAGGTGCTTGACCAGATTGCAAGCGTCAATAAAAATACTTTGCTCTCAAAATATAAAAAAGAACTAAGGGATCTCGCCGCGAAAAAAGATTTAATAAGAACTGCAAGCAGTGTTTTCTTTAATGCTTTCAGCGATGAAGATATCATCAAAGGTTACGTTCTTTCAGTTTATAACAAGCCTGAACGTTTTGGCGCGCGTCTATACGGTTTCAAGGACAGCGAAGCAAGCAAAATCAGCAGTGCTCTTAAATTTTTCATTTCACGCACTCAAAAGTTTAACGGGATTGTCGTTGATTTTATCGACGAGGACAAAGAAGTCATGGAAACAATCGAGAAAAAATTTAGACTTCATTACCTGATCTCAGAAGATGGTAAAGGACTTTATGCCGTTCACCCGTCGATATTGAGAATTTCCGGCAACTCTTTCATAGAGAACACAAAAGTAGTCATTCCCGTTGAGCTTGAAATGCCCGAAGAAATTTTGCCGTATGTCAAGAACATCAAAGCGTCATTGCTTCTTGGTTCTGAACCTGAGCGCAAAGGTGGCTGGCTTGGGATTGAAGTTAAGGAAGGGGAAAATGGAGTAGTCATAAAAAGGTTTGAGTCTGGTTCTCCAGCAATGAAAAGACCAATGGCGTACAAAGATGTTGTTATTACAATCGATGGTCGAGAAATTAAAACCGTCAAGGACTTCAATGAATTTATGAACAAAACCACGGCCGGACAGAAAATCACAATAAAATGCCGCCATAACAACAGCGAGAGAGAAATCAAAGTAACGTTAGGTCAACGACCGTAAATTAAGTAGCTGGTTTCATGAGCGTTTTCAATTCAATCAGAGGTTCTCCCCTTTTGCAATGAAAGAGAGAAAATCATCAGGAGAAAGAATCATTACGGGCGAATTTTTGTAGTGTTCAGTATTTCGGGTTACTATACAGTCAATGCCGACACGGGTTGCGCTTGCAATCATAATAGCATCTTCGTAATCGTTATTTTGTATTGTCAGGGCGTTTTCACAATCGATACCGAAAGTGTCAACGACTTCAAAAAGTGAGAGAAGTTTTGCAATGACGAAACGGGCTTTTTCATCGACGTTATCTGAACCTTTGAATTGTTTACGTGAAAAGTAGTAAATATCCGCCAATTCTTTTGCAGTAACGCAGCCCGTGATTAAATCTCCTGCAACAGCCAAAAAGATTTTTTCTCCGGCTTCAAACCATGGCTCACGCTTTTGAAGAACATCAACGATTATGTTTGTATCAAGTAAAACTTTCATATTTCGTTCACCCGTTTTTCTTTGGCACTTTCAAGAGTCATAGTTTGGGGAAGAATGCCAAAAAGCGATTTTGCGGTTTCAATTTTGTTTTGAAAAGGATTTGTTAATTTTGCAACAATTTTGCCGTGCTTTGTGATAAAAATATCTTCGGTCATGGCAAGCAGCAGATATTTGCTTAAATTAGCTCCTAATTCCGTATCTGTAACGGGCATAATGACATCTCCTTATCGAAGTTTAATTTTGCATAATTTTAGCAAAACATGATAAATCAGGCAACAAAATTTTTTATAAAGGAGTTTTTAACATGAAAAAAGTTTTACTCTCAATTGCATTAACTGTTTGTCTCAGTGCCTCATGCTGTGGCGCACCGTTGCTGACCGCTGACGATTTCATGCCAGTTGTTCAGGCTCCCGAAGAACAGCGTGAAGAATTGCTGACCGTCCAGCATCCCGAAGAAGTCAAGACCGAAGTCGATCCAGAACTCAACAAACCCGTTACACGTGCGGCGACAGCACAGGACGCTATCAACAGCGTTATGCAGCGTTTTTATGCTGACGGCGGAGAAGGCTGTGAATCTGTAGCCCTGCCCGATGGAAGTTTAGGTCTTGTCGCGGTCGGAACTGGGACTTACGGCTCTGAGATGAGCAATATCGTTGCACAGCGCAGGGAACAGCAGATAGCTTATTACATTGCTTTTCTTCAAGCTAAAAGAATGATGGCTCGGTATTTTGCCGGTGCTTCAATCGAACAGTTACAGTCATTCGTTGTTAATGAATCCGCCCGCGATGAAGCCGACTCAGGAGTGTCAACAAGAAATGAAGCGTTTAACATGACCGTTGACAGCGTAACGGAAGCATTACTGAAAGGCTATGTTACATACGATGTCCGCGACGATGTTGAAAACGGCACGGTCTATGTAACCCTCGTCAGTACTCCGAGAACTCAGGGACGTTACGACAGACCTACGAGCGATATTCAAATGGCTGATAACTTGAAAGACGGAATCAACAAGATTTTCGCTGAAATTCAGAGCGGCGTTGTTCCCCCAGTCGGCGGAAGAATTGTCAACGTTCCCGAAACAGGTGAAATCGCTTTTGTGGGTTTCGGAAGTGAAGTAGTCCGTCCTGCCGATAGCAAAAAAGCCAAAGCAGATAACAGACAGTCAGCAAGACGCAGGGCAACTCTCAGGGCAGAGGCTTCTCTTTGTGGAATCATCAGGGGCGATAATATTACGGCAAGCGATTCGGACTTGCTGGCTTCCGAAAGTAACAGTGAAAGCTACATCGGCGACCGCAAAATAGATTTGTCTGACCCAATTGATGAATTAACGAGCGATGCCGAGAAAGCCGAAGCACAGAAAGCCGCGCAAGGGTTCAGAAGCAACGACAGCAATAAGCAGGTAATTCAAAGTGCCGTAAAGGGAACAATTCCGCCTGGTGTCAGTCCGAGAGCATGGCTTGATGATGAGGGAACCTTCGCTTATGCCATAGCGGTTTACGTCCCATCAGTAACCCAAAGAGCCGCGCAGATGAATCAGAACATGAAAGATTCTCAGATTGTCCAGCCCTATGAAGTCAAGAAAAACGCTCCTGCCAAACAGGATAAAGACAATCAGCAGATTAAAATCGACAGCAAGACCTACAAGGATTCTGGCACGCTTCAGCCCGGAGTTTCTGGAACAGTCAATCAGCCGCTTTAACAAATTTTTATGCAAATGAAAAACATATTTTTATTTTCAAAGAGGGGACTCGTTTTGAGTCTCGCTCTTTTTATTTTCATTGCGCCCGTAAATTTAGCGTCAGGAAATTCTTTTGACTCCGCGTCAATTTCTTTTCTTGAAGAAGCTAATTTGTCAATTTCAGACGAAGCAAAAAAGATTTTAATTTCATGTGTCAGCAATGACAGGAACGCAACAGGTTGGACAGCTGAAATTAAATCCGAAGACACGATTTATGCCCTTGAAGTCATTGCTATACCGACGGCAAAAATTAAATCCAACCAAAATTCCAATAATCAGGCGGCTCTCAGGCGTTCATTATCAAGAGCAACATTGCGTCTGGCTTTGTATCTCGATAACGGCAGATTAAACCGCGAACGCTTTTCAAATGAAAATGCCGCAAATTATGCCCTGTTAATGTCGTACAGCGGAAAAATCAAAGGCGGGCTTCAGTCTTTTTCTAAAGCGATAGACAACCGCGCAGTCAGTCTTGTATGGGTCAGACGCGGTGCCGTAAAAGAAAACAGTGAGGCAAAATCCGAAACACAGCTCACCGAAGATTACTGCAAATATCTTTATAAGACCGCAAACGATTTATTTAACGCAAAAAAATTCGATGAAGCATTAAAAACATTCCATCAAATTCATTACATGGCATGGGCAAACACAGATGCTTACCTTGGAGCTTCCCTGTGTTTCCTCAAAATGAATCAAAAAGACGATGCAATCAAGCTGACTTCAGAACTTGTCAACGTGTTCAGCAAAGACATGAAGCCCGATGAAATGGCAAACGCAGGGAAAATTTTGTTCAATGCAGGAGAAAAAGACAAAGGCTTTAACGTTTTGGAGCTGGCATATGGGCTTCTTAAATCTCAGGGAGGTAAAAAATGAGAAATTGCAGAATATTTTGTTTAGCTGTTCTGATTTTGGCTTTGGCTTCGTCGGTGTTTGCGGCTGTGAAAAAGTCTGATTTTGATGTCGCAGATAAACTTGTCGCTGACGGGAAAATTCCTATGTACGTCCGTGATAAAGGGAAATTCGTTTACAATCCTGATTTTAGTGTCGTGGGAATAAAAGGTTACAACGTTAATCTGCGTTCACAGCCCAATACAAAATCAAACGTCGTTGTCCAGCTCAGTGATGGCGATGCTGAAAAATGGCCCGTTTATCTCGGCGAATGGACTCACCCTAGCGGCGAATACTGGGTTATCGGGGAATATCGGGCAGGTGGCAAGCCTAAAACTGTATGGATTTTCGGGAAGTATGCCGAACCGATGACAAAAGAAAAATATTCTTCCGCAAAAAATTCCAATACCCATTTGAGCGATAATGAGTACAAGCAAATGATGAAAAATTCTGATTTTGCAAACGCTGATAAAGCACTCAATCAGGCATGGAGCAACGCAAAAAATTCTTTACCGGAGAATGAATTTAACGCCCTGAAAAAAGACCAGAACTCTTGGATTAAAAAAGGACGCGATAATGAAGCAGGAGCTTTGCTGTCAAGAATGTCAAGGGTTGAAGCATACACTTCCGTTACTAATTCACGCGCTGAATATATCAATCAGCTTGCAAACGGCTCAACGTCATTAGATAGCGCAAGGGATTATGATGAATACTCTAATGACAGTGATAGCGATGTTCCCGATGATGTTCCTGACGACTTGCCCGATGATGATGTTCCAGCTGAAACGCCTGAAAAATCTTCCCAAAAGGCTTCATCAAAAATCAGTCTTTCGTCAGAAGATGATGCTTCTGAATTTTTGCAGGAACGTTTGACAGAACTTGAAAAAATTGATTTCCGTGAAGAACTTGAATATCTCGGTCA
The DNA here is from genome assembly GCA_937911045.1 of uncultured Fretibacterium sp. Lineage (GTDB taxonomy): Bacteria > Synergistota > Synergistia > Synergistales > Aminobacteriaceae > JAFUXM01. The sequence continues at coordinate 6,164 of CALEPX010000076.1, forward strand.
GGTTGAAATTGACGGAGAAGAGTGTTTTGAATTTTCTTCGCAGTTTAATATGAGCGAAACAGGCCGCTATGCAGTTTCATCAGGCGGAAATATTTACGAGTATGACGGGGAAAATTATACGCCCGTTAAATAATTAAAGGAGGCTTTTTTATGTACAAAAAGTTTTTGGATATTGCTTTTGTGTGTTGTGTGGTCTTTATGGCTGCAATAGCGTTTGCATTTGAACCTGGTACTTATGAAGGACAAGGCAAGGGTTACAGTGATGGCGCACTCGTAAAAGTCAAAGTTACGGTTGACGCTGAAAAAATTACAGCCGTTGAAATCGACGCTCCCGAAGAAGTTCCGTTCGGAGTTCCGAATTTCGAGACGTATTCCAAAGCGTTAATCGGTCGTACTTACGGCAAAATCGACGCAGTAGCCGGTGCAACAATGACACGCAACGGAATTTCAGAAGCGGTTGAAAAAGCATTAGACAAAGCGCGTCCTGAAAAAAGAGCTGCTGCCATGCTTCAAGAACGTGAAAAGCACGTTAATAGTGTTGCGGAATTGCTTTATGAACGTCTGACGGAACTTGAAAAAATTGATTTCCGTGAAGAACTTAAATATCTTGATTCAACAGTTGAGTTAGACGGTGAAGAATGCTTGGAATTTTCTTCGCACTTCAATTCCAGCGAAACAGGTTATTATGCGGTATCGCCGAGCGGAAAAATTTATGAGTACACAAATAAAGAGTATGTACTTGTGAAATAAATTTTTATATTTTGTGGAGGTATCTTTATGTACAAAAAGTTTTTTAGTATCGCAATGCTTATCGCGCTTTTAATCAGCGTGTCGGCGTTGTCCGTTTCAGCACTTGACAACATCGAAACTGACGGTAAATATACCGTCGTTACGGTCGAAAGTCAGGGCGAAAACCGTTTGGAAGCCATTGAGAGCGGATTAGTTGAGGCTCTGCGTCTTGCTTCAGGAAGTTTCATCGATTCAAAAACCGAACTCAACAACGACGAACTCACCGAACGCATAATCGCTTATTCACGCGGCTCAATCGCAAAATACGAAGTCCTTATGGCTGACGATACAAAAGCGGCTGAAGGAATTTACTCACTCAAATTGAAAGTTTGGGTCGAAAGTGATCTGCTGCGTGACGGAGTGAAAATCACAACAAACAAAACTTCAAAGGTCGCGTTCAAAAAATCCGACTTAAAGCCCGAAAAAGATGATTTGAAAGTCGCCGCGCTCGAAAACAAAGACTCAATGGCAGAAACTAACAAATCCAACACCGCGTCAGGGGTTGAAGCCCTTTCGGCAATGCTTGAACGTTACAATCCCGAAGATTTCATCAGCATTAAAGTCGTCGGAAAGGTTACGCCCGTCAAAGGCAAAGAAGCCGAAGATTTATGTCAGGTTCTCGTTGAAGTTTCTTTCAATGACAGCCTTTACAATGATGCTTTTATTCCTGACCTGAAACAGGTTCTTGACTCAATCGCGGCAAAAAAGAAAGATATTCCGCTCACGAAACAACGCGACATTCTTCGCGGCATAGTCAATAAAAAAGGCGCGCCTATGGCAGACACAAGCGTTGTAATGTACAGCGCAGGATTGAAAGATAATGAATTTCAGCTTGCGGTTTATGACAAGCCCGACCGTTTCGGCTGTCGTTTATATTCGTTCAAGAAAGAAGACGCTGATAAAATCTTAAATAATTCTGACAGTCCGCTTGCTAAATTCAGAAGCCGTATTGCGAAATTAAAAGGTTTCGAGATTGAGCTTCTTGATGAGAACGGCGAAATCGTTTCGACTGAAGAGCAGAAAATTACGCTCCCGTTCCTGCTCACCGACAGCGTAATTCGTAATAACGTCTGGGCTTTTCACCCGTCAATTATGAATTACATGGGAATGTATCACTATGTTCCGCTTTACATCGAGAATAAAACCGTTACGCTTCCCCTGCGCTTTGAGCTTCCGAAAGAATTTCAGGACATCACGGCGGAAATTAATACAAAACTCGTTTTTGAAGACGATTTTGCAGATGCCGCAGTCAAGACAAGAAACGCTCTTCACAACGCCGCGATTAATTATCTCACTCAAAAAGCAAATAAAGCCGATTTTGATTCTGGTGTTGAAGTTGAATATCCGTTAGCTCAAGTTGCTGTTGACTGCTTTGAAGCGAACGAAGTACTCAACACTAAAGGTCTTTTGCTTGACGAAACTATCGACCGTCTCGCGGAACTTCGCAATAAAGGAAATCACACGGCATTTTCTGCTACGGCTTTAAGACTTGAACTTGAAACCCAAAATTACGAAAATCAGAAAAAATGCGTTCCTTATCTCACACAGGCGGCAATGGTTAACCCTGAAGAGATGATTCGCATAGGCGAAGTTCAGGAGCAAGGCTTCTATGACGTTAAGCCAAATCCCAAACGCGCTGATTCTTATTACAAAGAAGGCACAAGAATTTTATCGTTGCTCGCGTCTCAGGGACTTCCGTCTGCGGCTGTTGCGCTCGGTCATGTTTACATCGAGGGGCTTGGCACTAAACAGGACATTCCGAGAGCTGAAAGATATTACAAGTTCGCAGAGAAAGCCGGCTATGAAGCTCCCGAATATTGGGTTTGGAAACATTACGGCGTTACGCTTCGTCAGGTTACAATCACTGAAGAGTTGAAAAAGGACTACAGTTTTAACAAAAACAACGCGAAAACCTGCATGTATCTTGTGCGCGAGAAAGAGTATGCCCACTTCGCCGACGACGGTAAAGCTTATTCTTTATTTAACATTCAGAGCAACATCGTTGCTGCCACCTTACAAGCAGACAATCTCCGTTGGCTGCGTTTCTATACAAATAACGGCATAAGGAAGTTCGAGTCAAAATAAAGACCGTCTCGTCTGACCTATAAAACGCCCCTGAGCGTAAAACCGTTCAGGGGATCATTCTTCTCTCAGTTATTCATCATCAGTAGAATCTTCCTCACCGCCCTTAGGGTCATATTCCTCTTCTGGGAACTCTTCTTTGAAATCGCAATTATTACAGTACACAGTGGTCTTGAACACGGTATCGCTGATTTGCACAGTGTCATAATCTAAATTATCGCTTCCGCATTTTGGACACTCAGAATAGTATGTCTTGGGTTCGTAATCTTCTTCAAAATACTCATCGAACATTTTAAGTCTCACCTTCTTTGGTCTTGAAATTAATTTTGAATATTTTAACAATTAAAGAGATATATAGTCAATCCACAACCAATCCTTTTGTCGTTAAATCATCAAAGATTTTTCTTACGCAAAACTTCTGACACTAGCAAATAACGCAGGTTCAGTATCATGCAAAATATCAACTAAAACTTTATAATCCCAATATTGTATGCCGTTGATGCCTTGATAAATTTTTTCAGCCAGTCTGCTGTGATAATAAACGTCCATAGCTTTCTCTAACGGAATTTTATTTTGTTCGGCGATACGCGCGATTATCCGTTCTTCCAAACGTTCCCTGTAATTTTGTTGGCTCTTCCGCAAATTTCCGTATTATTCCTAAACTCTCAACATAAGTTTAGCCGCCAAAAGTCTATACCCACACCTGCCGTACATAGTTCGCTTTAACATTTTCAGCTTATTATTTATTCCCTCAACAAATCCGTTGGAAAGTGGTGATGATACCGCATTCTTAATTGCTTCAAGGTCTTTCTCCATACTCCTTGCTAACCTATTTATCAGCTTTTCCCTAGTTATGTTTACCAAATGTCCGGAATGCGAATGATATGCGTTTGGATATTTCATAAATAGTTAGCACAAGCATAATAAACATCAGAGACATCAGAGATTGAGGTATTTTCATGAAGAAAAAATTTTACTTAGGAATATTAATAGTTTCTGTTTTATTCCTTATTACGCCAATTATTGATACTTCAGAAGCTTCTGAAAAAATAGAACTTGGAGAATCAAGTTCCGCTGTTCAGATAAGTAATAAAATTCTTGCAACTCTCAAGAATATAGATGGGTTAATTTATCAAGTAGGAAGTCGTGGTGTTGGAGTAAAAGAATTTCAAAGTTTGCTAATTAATAGCGGTTACACATCAATTGGAAAAGCGGATGGTCGATATGGAAATAGGACAGCCACCGCTGTTACGAAATTTCAAACGTCTGCTAAACTTCCTGTTACCGGCAAATCCGATGTTATTACACAATTTATGCTTGTTCTCCAAAACAATTCATTTGTTCGTAATGGAAATGTCTACACTGCAAAAAAACATAATTGCGTTGTAATTTTTTGGTCTGAGAAAGCGTTTTATATCGGGGTCACAAATGATGCTGGCGATTTTGTTGTGGGGCAGACTGTCTGAAAACTCCCCAAATCGACAAAAATCGGAGATCTTTTTACTAGGGGAAGAGACGGAAAATGTGTTAGAGAGGCTTTCTCATTGTTCTTAATTTTCTGACAACTCTTGAGCTTTTAGTTTTCGGACAGCCTGGGGGGATGTCAAAGCGCTGGGCGTGAGGTACTCTCTGAAAAAAGCCTCCCATGCCTTCGGGGAGGGAAACATGGCCATCAGCTCTTTCTCCCGCGCATGGTAGTTCTCCGGGGTGATGTGGTGCTCATAGAGATACTTGCGCAAGGGCTCATCGGTCAGAACCCTCGCGTATTCGTTTCTGAGAGATCCCATCCGGATGCCTCCTTCAGTCATCGCGGTGCAAAGGACGTTTTTAAGAACCATGAAACAGTACAAACCATGTCTATTTTAGCATTTTCAGGGCTTTATTCAAAGAAGTATGATGACAAAAAACTGAGAAAGGCGATAGGAAAAGATGAAACACACAAGACAGATCTCTTTGGCGTGCTACGCCAGACCTGCTCTGGCGGCAAAGAAGGAGAAAAAGGAAGAAATCTTTCCGCCCTCCGGCAACCTGGCGTTTTCCGACGCAATCACCCGGGAGCTGAACGTCACCGTGGATGGGGAGCCTCTGAAGGTCACCCAGTATGAGGACTACCATCTGGCAGATCCCCTCTCCACCGAGCAGCGCATCAGTGTCTATGTGCCGGAGACCGCGACCAAGTACTCCTTGGTCATCCTCTGCGTGAACAACTCCGGCTGGATGGCTAACAGCTATGCCAGCCGCACCAAGGTGAATCAGGATGACCCTGACACTGTGGGAGAATATTCCAGCAAGGACGACAAGGACAAGGCGGGCATGATCCTGTCCAGGGGCGCGGACATCAAGGCCGTGATCCGCTATCTCAGGCAGAACGACGACCTTCTGCCTGCGGGAGACCTGGACCCCATCGTCATTACGGATACATCAGGGGGCGGCGCGCTCTCGACCCTGATCACCTCCTCCGGCGACAGCACGGACTTTCTGCCCTATCTCTGAGTGATCAGGTGTACGCGGTCATCGCCTACTGCCCCATCACCGACCTGCCACACGCGGATGCTGTATACGAGTACGTGCACGCTGCTCTGAAAGACGTGGAACTCAATGCAGGCACCGACGACAAGGCCAGGGTTAGCTATACAGCCAACGCGGGAACCGTGAACGAGGAGGTCTATAGAACTGGAAACTCCACCGCAACGCAATAGAGTTCCACTTGACCTTTATTGATTCTTTGATCAGTGTGTCTGATTATCAAAAGTCAGGTTTTTTCTGTATGAGACGCGCTTACCCCATTGCGCCTAGGAAATCCGGATGCCAGTGATCTCTTATTACCGTCCGTCCCGCAGGAACGCATCAACCTCCACCTTCATTTTCGCATACCTTTCCTGAACCTCTTCTCTGGAAAAGCATATGTCCATCATCCGGTGCAGGAAGCCTTGCTCCACCGCTCGATGACGGGCTGAGACAGATTCCAGGCCGAAACACAAGGCAATGTGCGCCATGTGATAGTCTGCAGGACTCACGCGCCGGGAATAATCCGCCAAGGTGTGCTGGTAAAAGGCAGCTTCGATATCTGGCGATATGTCGCCGGACAGCAGTGTCTCCAGCGTGCAGCCGTAGTTGATCTCCCAGCCGCTTTCCACGATCGTACGAAAGATGTCCAGCTGGTCAGCCTCGCGTATGATCCTGCAAAAGAGCAGCTCTCGCGCTGTCAGATCGTTCGGAAGGTGGAAGTCACTGTGATGCAGGACCGCCATCTCCATGACACGCCGGTCCTCCGGGCATATCTGATCGAAATTGGGAATGATGTCGTCGATCATCCGATAGGTGAAAAGCAGTCGCGCACCTAGGCGAGCATGGTTGAAGCGGTCGGAATCGTCCAAGCTGCGTGTCGAAACCGCCTGACCGAACCGGGCAAAATCGTGCAGTTCACCGATGACCCAAGCCATATTCCTGTCATAGTCGCTCAGCCCCATGTGACTTGCGATCCTGAGACAGTTCTCCGCCACGGCCCGGGTATGAATCATCTTCAAGTCGCACATCTGGCGGATCTCGCCTCGCGTGACATTGTACATGCCATAGAAATCTTCACAGTTTTCCAGAATGGTTGTCGTATCAAACCGATAATCGCTCATGGGCGATTTTCCCTCCTTCGTATCATCAAATAGGCAAGCTCAAGCAGTCCCAGGTTCAGCAGCGCAAACAGCAGCAGATAGAAGGGCATGATGCGGATGCCAGAAAGGAGCTGCAAGTGTCCGAATACCATGGGCATGAACGTGCTGCCCACATAAGCTGCAGCCATTTGCAGTCCAATAACCGCCGCACTGAAGCGCTTTGGAAAGTTGACGGGAGCCATGTGCTGTATGCCGGGAAACACCGGCCCCATGCCTGTACCGATCAGACCAAAGCCGACGGCAGTGACCACGTAGTGAACCCCGGGGAGAGCCACCAGAATAATGCCAGCCAGTTCCACGACAATGCCCCAGCGGATCGTGCACCGGTCTCCCAGACGATTGGTAATCAGCCCGGAAATGACCCGCCCCACCATCAGACCGAAGAATATCAACGCGCCAAAGGACGCCACGGTATCCTTGCTCAGCTCCGGCCGCGTGTCCGCGAAATAGCTGGAGGTCCAGACATAGCAGGTCGCCTCGCAGGAGCAGTAGGCAAAGAACGCCGCCAGTGTCGGAAGCACGCCCGGAACGCGCAGGGTCTCTCGAAGCGTCGCCACACCCTCCAGCTTGTTCCTGTCATCGCCGCTTCCATTCCCCTTGCGCCAAAGCGGCAGGGAGAGGATACACACCAGCAGAATCCCAAACTGTATAAAGGAGGTCCAGCGGTAGCCCTCATGCCATGTAGCGCGCCTAAGAGCCAGTGCCATGATGTTGGGGCTGATGATCGCGCCGAGTCCGTAAAAGCAGTGCAGGAAGTTCATGACCGATCCGGAATAGTGGTTGGCGATGTAGTGGTTTACCGCTGCGTCGATGGCTCCGGCTCCAAGCCCATAGGGAATCGCCCATAGAATCAGCATATAGAAGTGCCGGGAGAACGAGAAGCCCAGTATGCCGATGATCGTCAGCAGAATGGAGTACACGACAATCCATTTTGTATGGACTTTGCGAATTATCGACGGACTCAGCAGCGCGGAAATGATGGTCATGAAGGATATGGCCATAAACACATAGCCGGCATAGGACGACGGTACTCCCAGTTCTGCCTGCATCACCGGCCAGCCCGCCCCCAGCAGGGAATCGGGAAGCCCGAGACTCATATAGATCAAATACATGACCGCCAGCAGCATGATGTTTCCTCCTCTTTCATTTTCCTCCCGCTTTTCGAAACAGTTCTGAGATGTAATCCACCGTTTCGAGGGGAAGGTCGGCGTACATTGGCAGGGTCAGCACGCTGCGACTGGCCGAAAGGGCAACCGGTGTCTCCTCCGGCGCGCCGAAGCGGTCCCTGTAGCAGCCGTATTCGCTGGCTAGCGGGTAAAAATACTTCCTGCAGAAGATGTGATGCGCTTTCATCGTCTCGAATACCTGATCCCGCGTCGCCCCAAAGAGCTCAGCGTCGATCAGAACCGGGAAATAGGCGTAATTCTGTCGAACCTCTGCCTGGAGCGGTCTGAGGGATACGCCCGGAATGTTCTGAAGGTTCTCCCGGTAGCGCTGATCGATATGCTCACGTTTTTTCGTTTCATCCTCGATATGCCGCAGGTTGCACAGCCCCATGGCAGCGGAGAGCTCGTTCATCTTTCCGTTTGCACCCACAAGCTTCACGGATTCCGCGTCACGGATGCCGAAATCGCGCAGCATGACAAACTGCTCACGGATCTCCGGATCCCGGATTGAGACCGCGCCGCCCTCCGCGCTGTTGAAGGGCTTGGTGGCGTGGAAGCTGAAGCAGGTGATATCGCCAAACGCTGCCACGCTTTTTCCCTTCCACTCTTCGTAAAAGGCATGGGCACCGTCGTAGACCACCTTCAGACCATTCCTTTGGGCAATCGCCCCGATCTTGTCCATATCGCAGAGATTGCCGTACAGATGAACTGGCAGGATGGCGCAGGTGCGCTCCGTCAAGAGCCGCTCAAGTTTCTTTGCGTCCAAGGTCAGCGTCGAGGGCTCTACATCGCAGAATACAGGTGTCAGTCCATTGCGCACGATGGCGTGAATGGTAGAGGCGAAGGTGAAGGGCGTGGTGATCACCTCCCCCCTGAGATTCAGTGCTGCGAGAGAGAGCTCCAGTGCCATGTGACCGTTGACGGTGAGCTCCACCTGATCAGTGCCCAGCACATGGCATAACGCCTCTTGAAACGCCTGATGTTTTTCGCCGCAATTGGACAGCCATTTGGACTCCCACAGTCCGCGAATCTCCGCACAGTATTCTTCATAGGACGGCATCGAAGGCCGCGTTACGAATATGTTTTCCATAGATCTTCCCCCAGAATAAAATATCTTCATTACTTTCACACTTGTAATTTATATTTCATAAGCGTATTCAGCAACTTTGTTCCTTGCTGCACTTACACTATTATCATAATTGAAATTATAAGTAATTGCTAATGCCTGTTCCACAAATGCTAATAAACTACACATTACAAACGCAATTAAACAAATAAAAATTCTTTTACACATAATGAAAGTTCCTCTTAAAAATAGAATAAATTAAATATTTTTCGCTTATTTTTCTGCGAGAAATTATCACATAATGACGCTGCAGAAAAACAAAACTCTTTTCCAGATGTCGCATTTGAGAAATTCGGAGTTGAGGGCGTTTTACATTCCGGAATTTTGAAATTTTAGAGCGCGAAAAAACACCGAAAGCTGAAACTTCCGTAAAATCGGTGTTCTTTTTATTTTCGTACTTCGTTTCCGAACACCGCTCGAAACAAAATACCGGAAATAATTTCACAAACATGCCTCCAATCCGCACTTATAAATTTATTTTTTACCTACAACTTTCGCAGAGTTTTATAGTCTACGAAGCATAAATTCCGTGAATATTCTAATAAATACCCATATTTTTGTCAATTTTGAGCGTTTTTGCTAACTTGTTCCAGCCGCCGGATTTGCCTTCCATCGGAAAGAATATCTGTGTCGGGTTGAGTTCCATGCTCTCCTTCGGTATGTACAGCCCATGATACTTCATGCATGCCTTGTCCTTTGCGTACCACACAAGATAATCATTCACTGTAGCAAGCAATACCGATGAAGCTCCCGTTGTCTTCTTGAACTTAATAATTGTGATGAAATTCTCAGCACCAAAAACTTCATCACAAAGACAACGCACCAAATGAACGTTCTCATCACTGATTTGGACGAAGACACTGCCAGAATCTGTGAGCAACTCTCGCGTTAGCAGTAACCTATTCCTCAAATAATTCAGGTATGAGTGTATTCCAAGCTCCCACGTGTCGCGGAATGCTTTGATGGTTTCCGGTTCTGTCGATAAATCATCGTCATTCTTGTCTTTCACATCACGCTTATTAACAAACGGCTGAAAGTTTGAACCATACTTAATACCGTAAGGCGGATCGATGTATGCCATCTGAACTTTTCCCGCCATGCCCTCTTTTTGCAGGAGTGAGTTCATGATGACGAGAGAATCGCCGGCAATGAGTCGGTTCTTCCAGTTATCGAGATGTTGATATGATTCTATTGCCCTCTGCTGTTCAAGGATTCTTTGCACCGGATCAAGTTCAGGAAATAAACTGAGCTGCCTAACTTGTTGAGAGGCTGAAGCCGCTGTCTCTGCCCTCACTTTCTGAAATCGGTTTATCACACGCAAAGGGACTACAGTCTCATGAATATGTATTGATGATGTTGGGACATCAAACGATGTATTCTCTGCTTTCCCTGCCCAGTCTAGTGTTGGAGAAGAATGAACGTCAAAAGCATAGGTATGAATCTTATCAGCCTGATCGTCATGAGAAGCTAAACCCACGCGGGGATTATTCGGGCGTTTGTCTTCATCATGTGTATACGATGAGACTTCTCTCAGATTGTCAAAATTGTCAGCACGCGATGTTTTTGGTGTTTTCATAGGAGTTTACCCACGTACCAAAGCAGAACTGCGTGATGATGCAAGACTTCGCACAACATCTTCTGATAGCTTGCTGATTTTAGTAATCATAGCAATCGGTAAGTTTTCCTGTAGCATCTCTTTGGCAATACGCTGCCTTTCGTCCATACGAACTTCATCCCTGTCTCTTTGCAACATTTCTTGTTGATTCCATTCCGTTAAAAGCATTTTCTTCACCTCTGCCCTATTGCCTATTATGAAACTTCTAATCACAAAATCTTTCGGCATTTCATCGATAGCTAAATCTATTGCGGCCTCAAGATTATTTTTCTCTTTCTGATGCTGTCTTATCGTCTCAACCAGCCATGCATACTCTTTCAAGGGGTTACAGGCATCCAGCAATTTTTGATTTTTGCCATAGTTGATATTAAGCATCGTTACTTTTACCTCAATATCACTCTCTTCACTAGAAATGCCAAATGCATCGCTTAATTTCAGTACTATATTTTCAGGCTCTTCTTTTGTACCATTATAGAAACACACAAATCTTGGTCTTGGAAGCGTCTGTAACTTTGTACTGAACGGATTGTATTTACTGATTACTATATATTTCTCCAACAATTGCGCAAAATGTCGTAAAAACCGCGTCGGCATATTGGGATCAAACGTACTTTGATGTTCCCAAAGGTTCAGTTCAAATGCGATTAAGAATGAGACATCATTCTGAAGACCGACAAATAAAGCGTCATCAATTGTGTTGAATTGTATACTCTCTGGATTGCGGTAATGAGAATTATTCACAGCATTGTATAATGCCAGAGTCCAGTCTTTATGCTCAGGATTTCCGAATAATGATTTAAAGATTCGGTCTTTATATTTTTCGTTTACTGGTGGCTTCTTCTTCGGTTTCTGAGCAACTTTCGCATTTTTCTTTCCCGGCAAATTGTTCTATCTCCTTCATATAAAATTTTTATTTCATCTTCTTCACTGATTTTTATACAGAGATTTTTTATACAGAAAAACATTTTTGGGCATCATCTCCTACACGGTTACAGTTGCACTCACCATTGACTTTCTTTCGATTTCTATTTACACATAAACGCAGTAAACAATCAAAATTACATCACCCTTTTTTGCATAATATAATAGCGCAAAGCAATTTCCTGTCAAGAGGGGAATTGCTCTTTCGCCAATGTGAAGAATATGATAAACGCTATGATAAACGCTTGCCCACCGGTTTTCATGAAATATGTGCCTACTAGGCGCGAAGTTCAAAAAACATTTTTTCATTAACAGCTCTTTCTTAAGTTCGTGTATTCTAGGATAATTCATTCGCGGTACTGACATCATAGTCCACAACGAACTCTTTTTTATACACAATGTTGAGAAAGAATCAAGACGAAGACTTAAATAACCTCAGATCCCGGGGGACAGAGGTTGCGATTTAGTTCTAAATTCCGTAAAATTGCGATAGAAAAGTCTTCCTTAAGAAAAAAGATGTCCTTCTACCTAGAAGGGCATCTTTTTTCTTATTTTGCTTCATCCATGGACACCGCGTATCTTAACGCCACATTGTACTTTCCGCCTTCGGAATCGGTAACTGTGAGCAGATCCATGCGCGATGTGTTACCTTCATACTCAAAATCACCGTAGCGTCCATCAAAAACATAGCTATTTTTAGGACTTTCGAGTTTGCAATCAAGTATTAAGCTTTCAGTCCCCCCTAGGCTGTCCGAAAACTCCCCGGACCGACAAAAATTGGAGATCTTTTTACTAGGGGACGAAACGGAAAATGTGTTAGAGAGGCTTTCTCGTTGTTCTTAATTTTCTGACAACTCTTTAGCTTTTAGTTTT
>CALEPX010000077.1 GCA_937911045.1 uncultured Fretibacterium sp.
CCGGAGAAGCCATTTAAGACACGTAAGAAATTCGGGGGAATAACATTAAATCTCGTGTAAAATATTCACATTCTAATTCTCATTAAGGAGCAGAACTTTCTTGTTTCGTGATAAATATCAAGTTATCGTAATCGGCGGAGGACATGCTGGCTGTGAAGCGGCTTTAGCGTGTTCAAGAATTGGCGTTCGAACTCTCATGTTAAATCTCAGCGTTGACAACACGGCGTTAATGCCCTGCAATCCATCAATCGGAGGTCCTGCAAAAGGTCATTTAGTGCGTGAGGTCAGTGCGCTTGGCGGTGAACAGGCTCGTGCTGCTGATGCTTCGACGTTAATGGTACGCTGGCTGAACACGTCAAAGGGTGCGGCAGTTCGTGCTTTGAGGGCACAATGTGATCCGGGACTTTACGGGACTTATTACAGAAAATTATTGACGACGCAGGAAAATCTTGACGTTAATCAGGACGAAGCAATAGAAATTTTCGCGAGCGATAACAAAGTTTCAGGAGTTCGAACTCGGCACGGAGCGGAATACGAGGCAAGCGCAATAATTCTCTGCGGAGGAGTGTATTTATCCGGGCGCGTTTTTGTCGGTGAAAAGTCCTTCAAGTCCGGGCCAATGGGGCAGAATAACTCTGAAGCTCTCGCGAAATCCCTTGCAAACTTGGGCATTCAGACCGGAACGATGAGAACTGACACAACGCCGCGACTTAATATTCACACGATAGATTTATCACTGGCTAGGCCGCAATTATCTGAACAAGAGCCGTTATGCTTTGACTTATGGGGAGAAAGAAAGTTATACACAAATTCAGGTTATGCGTGCTATTTCTCGCGAACGACTGAGAAAACGTATGAAATCTTAGCGAATAATATTAAGCGTTCACCGTTGGTTACGGGCGATGTAAAATCTCATGGTCCGCGTTATTGTCCATCAATCGAGGATAAATTTCTACGTTTCCCGGATCATATAACTCATCCGATTGTATTTGAGCCGGTTTCACTGAACACTAACGAAGTCTACGTACAGAATTTTTCTACAAGTTTGCCTTATGACGTGCAAGTAGAGATGATTAAATCGCTTCCGGGCTGTGAGCGAGCAAAGATTATCAAGCCAGGCTATGGAATTGAGTATATTTATTTACTTCCTGACCAGTTGAAGCATAATCTGGAGAATAATATTTAATAATAGCATCATCATAATAACTATTAATATCAGAAATTAATTGTTGTATAGGTCCACTCGCCTTAACTTTGATTTCTTGCAATTTTTGTAATCCTCCATTTACGAAATTCCTTTTCGCTTCTTTATTATCTTTTAAGCAAATAACATATCTATTCAAAATATGTTTTAATATCTTTTCAGGAGCAACTGGAATTAATGGCTCTAAAGCAGGTAAATTAGTACATGCATCTATTATTTTTTTCAATGATTTTTTCGCTTTTTCTTTCAAATCATCATTTGAATTTTGATCCATATAATAATACAGCATAAGAGATAATACATTTGCATTTGATACCTCTAAGGCATGCTGCTCTCCATGGCGACCTATATGTCCTAAAGCATAACAAGATGCAGCTTTTATATGCTGATGAGGTTCATTTTGAAGAGCATCTCTTAATTGATTAATAGCTTTAGCTCTTATGACACTCATTGCTAATTCGCTTGAATAAGCAGAGATGAATCCTAAAGAAAGAATACCATATAATCTCGGATCTCCTTTTATATTAGTAATAAATTCTACTAAAATAGAAGGTCCGCCAGCTTCACAGACATGTTTAGCATTTTCAGGGCTTTTATTAACAATTTCGCAAACGCAATAAGCAGCATTTTTTTTAATAATATCATCTGGATCCTTTAGACAATTTAGTAATTTTTGTAAAGGATTTATTTTATTCATAACCTGAGTGGCTAAATCAGCTGAATGTTTGGTGATATTTCCTAATAATTGGCAAATATTTCTTTTTAATTGAGTATCACTATAAGTTAAAAAAAAAGTAATTTTTTCTAAACCAGCTTCAGCCACTGGTTGAGCAAGTTGTTCTGTATGTTGACAAATATACGAAAGAGTCAAAGCCGCAGCTCTTTTTAATAATACTTCAGGTTCCAAAAGACAATTAATTAAAGCCTCAACAGCTCTTTGTTCTACAACCTGATGTGCTAAAGAAGTATTATGTTTAGCTATATAACCCAAAGCCCAAGCAGCAGCTTCTTTTACACTCGGATCAAATTCTTCTAAGCATTGAACTAAAGGTTCTAAAGCACCACATTTTACAACATCATCGGCTAATTGAGGAGAATGTTTAGCTACTGATTTAAGCACAAAACAAGCTGCCTTTTTAAAAAAACGATTTTGATTTGATAATGAATTTATTAATTGAGTTATTATATCATTTTGAACGACACTATTTGCTAATTCTTCTGAAAAATTTGCAAGTCGTCCTATGGCCAAAGCTGCACTTTGTTGGATGGACGGGACACTATCGGAAAGAAGGGGGCGAAGTAGGCCCATTACCCCCGCACTATGAAGGGCCTCGATATTTTGATGACGTGTGGCTAATTCTGCTATACTTTGAACGAAAGTTATACGTGCTTTTTGATATTCTTCAAATGGAAGTAAAACTGCTCTTGACATTTTTTTAAATTAAAAGTTATAAAATATTAATAATATATAAATTAATAAATATTTTATTCTTAATATTAATTTTGAAATTTTAATAAATATTTATATTCATGGGGATTGGGGATGGGGATTGGGGATTGGGGATTGGGAGATCGGAAGAACGTC
>CALEPX010000078.1 GCA_937911045.1 uncultured Fretibacterium sp.
ACCGAGATCTACACTCTTTCCCTACACGACGCTCTTCCGATCTTCTGCGCTGGCGTTTTCATACGTTCGTTACAGTTACACCCCTGAAGATTTTGTAGTGGACACGATTCTTGACGTTATGTTACTCAGCATGAATCGCGACTGCAGAACATACACTGCACCGCCACCGCCTCCACCTCCTCCACTTAGACCAAGACCGGGATTCAGACCAGCACCGGGTCCAGCACCGAGACCGGGATTTAGACCAGCACCGCCTCCACCAAGACCAGGCTTCAGACCCGGACCAGCACCAGCACCAAGACCAGGATTTAGACCCGGACCAGGACCAGCACCAAGACCGGGATTCAGACCTGCCCCAGGACCAGCACCACGTCCGGCTCCAAGACCGGGTCCAGGACCAAGACCGGGATTTAGACCTGCACCGCGTCCAGCTCCGAGACCAGCTCCACGTCCCGGACCAAGACCGGGTTTCAGACCAGCACCGCGTCCAGCGCCAAGACCTGCTCCACGTCCGGCTCCGAGACCAGCACCACGCCCAGCTCCGAGAAGAAGACTTCCTCCGGGAAGAAGGTAGCTTAACGTATGAGAAAGGCGTTATTATTAATAGCAATTTTCGCGGTAATTTTTGCTGAAGAGGCAGCTTTTGCCGCGTCTTTTACTCAGCGTGTTTCGGAATTGAGCAGCAAGGCTCAGAAAGGCGACGTTCGGGCTCAGCATGAATTGGCGTTGACATATTGCGAGGAAGGCGCACGGCAGAATTACAAGCTCGCTGCGGATTGGTTCAGGCGTGCCGCTGATAAAGGCTTCACTGAGTCCATGTATTGTCTGGCGAATTTGTACATGTCCGGATTGGGCGTCAAGCAAAATCGCGTCGAAGCTATCAAATGGTATCGCAAAGCCGCTGCCAAAGGTCATCTCGAATGCAAGAATATTCTCGGCATGATGTACGAAGTCGGCGACGAAGTTAATTATGATACCGAAGAAGCCGCACGTTTGTTCGAAGAAGCTGCGTCTCAGGGACACGCCGGTGCGCAGGGGAATTTGGCAAGAATATTATTCTACGGAGCGGAAGAAGTCGAACCAAATCCACAAGCTGCGTATTACTGGGCAACTCAAGCATCAGAAAACGGCGATGCTCAGGGGCAATTCATGCTCGGGATCATGTACCAGACCGGCAGAGGCGTTGAGCAGGATAAAGCTACGGCAGTTTCGTGTTTTTACGAGGCAGCGTCTCAGGGCTATGCAGAAGCTCAGTACAGATTAGGGCTGGCTTACAAGAACGGCGACGGTATTGCTCGCGACTTGGATGCGGCGAAATATTGGCTTGAACTCGCAGCCGAACAAGGTCATTCAGAAGCAGCAAGTGAATTATAATTACGCATAAAAAACTCCCCTTAGCAAATTTTCTGCCGAGGGGAATTTTTTCGCGAAATTTATGCTCTAGCTTGTGCTTTCTTTAGCCAGTCTTTGCCGTCAACGAAACGCGACACGATAAATGACACAACGTAATCGCCCGCTGCATTAATCATCGTAGCCGGCGGGTCAACAAGATTTCCGATTGCGACGAGAATCGGGAATGCAAGCTCCATGTGATCCGGGAAGAATATCGTGCAGATAATATACTCGCCAATGTATCCACCACCGGGAACACCGCTCATTCCCACAGCCGAGAATACCGCAACCAGAACTATCATCGGCAAATCAGCAAGCGTCAAAGGCTGTCCCAGAACTCCCAGAACAAACGCAATTTTCAGAACGCACGAAAAACACGAGCCGTCCATGTGCATCGTAGCTCCCAACGGCAGGACTATATCGCTAACGTCTTTCGAAATTCCTGTGTCTGCTGCGGCTTCCATGTTTGTCGGGATCGTCGCGATTGACGAACACGTTCCTAACGAGACAATCGCAGGTTTTAATATATGCGCGAACATTGCTTTCACACCTTCAGAGCCGGCACCAATCCACGCCATAATCGGAAACGCCGTGAACACGTATATAAAACACACCGGATAATACAAGCCCAACGCGCGTCCATAAGCTGCCGTAATCTGAGGTCCGTACGAGGCTACAAGATCCGCAAAAATCGCAAAGAAAGCAATCGGCGCATAATACGTTATGATATTCACAAACTTCAGCATAACAGCCGTCAAACTCGCCAGAAATTTTCGCACAGGTTCTCCGGCTTCACCACTCAAATTCGCAGCAAATCCGAACAAAACCGAGAACACAATCAATGGCAGCATCGCACGTCTCGATAATAACGCAACGAAATCCTCAACCGTGAAGAAATTTACGATCATTTGCGTCATAGTTGCATGATTTCCGACTTCTTCCTGAGCAACTTCTTTCCATGCACTCGTCACCGGCGGAAAAATCGTAACCAGCACGAAATATATCACGGCTGCAATCGCTCCGGTTATCACGAAAGTTATCACTGTCGTCCACATGATTCGCCCAGAGCGTTTCAAATCCGAAGTTCCGGCAACTGCTCCGGCAATCGACGCGAAAACCATCGGAGATCGGAAGAGCA
>CALEPX010000079.1 GCA_937911045.1 uncultured Fretibacterium sp.
ATTAAGGTTCTCCCTTGTTTCAAAACTATCTCCTCCAATCTGAAAATGAGACAAATAAAGCCCGAACAAAATCGTTCGAGCTTTGACTAGTGACTACGTAGTCACTGATATAATATATATTTGAAATATGGTTTATTGGCACTTTTAAGTTGACTTACTCTGATGAACGGCATAATATATCGAGTAAGATTTTTTTATTGAAGGAAGGAAGTAATGCTCCGCAAGATTGGGGCATTGTGAATTTTGTGGGAAAGAAAAAAAAGAAGAAAAAAGCAGAAAAATTTATTGAAAACTTCATTGAAAAATATCAGTCTGAAAAATTTGAAGAAAGTTTTGATGAGGAAGTTAGGGGCGATTCTTCTTCTGAAAAGATAGCAGTAGTATCAACCGAAGTAGAAAATAATATTGAGACTAATTCTGTTCCTCAATTAAGGGAAAGTCCTGAAATAAGAGAAGCTAGGCTTCTTGGGGTTTCGCCAAATGAGTTATCTTTTGAACGAGAAAATGAAAATGTATCTGACCAATTAGTAGTGTTACAAGAATTTGATTTTAGAGAAGCAATTTATCAGAATACTAATGCTGAAGGAACGTGGACATCACTACCAACATTTTCTTCTGAATTATTGGAAAAGAAAAAGCTTCCTTTAGCATATGAAATTTTTTGTTTTATTAGAAGTAATTTTGATGTTTTGGCTTCTAACGAGAAAAATTGTCTCTACGTTTACAGTTCAAATACTGGTTGTTATAACGAAATGAAGGCTAACAAATTTGGTATTTTTTTATCAAAAATACTTAATACTTCGGATGCTATGCCGTTTTTGACTGGAGCAGTGCAAAGAACGGCTTTTAATTTTTTACTTAATGATTATTCTCTTCAAGTAAAAACTGCGTTTTTTGATAATCAAGAACGATTTATTAACGTTGCTAATGGTGTTATAGATTTAACGACAGGTGAGCTTCTTACACATGATCCGAAATATGGATTTTTAACGTCGCTGGCATTTGCTTATGACAAAGATTATGCATTCAGCGATGAAGTTCCAGAACAATTTGGAGAAATGCTCTTACAAAACTTTCCTGACGCTGAAGATAGATTAAGATTTTTACAATGTCTGGCATATCTTATATCCAATCGCTATTCTAACAAAGTCGCATTCTATTGGTTAGGTAAACCTCACACGGGGAAGAGCACCTATCAACGTTTATTGACTGGTATAGTAGGAGAAAACTTAGTCAGCAATTTACCGTTGCGCAAGTTGGCTGATAAGTTCTCTATTGCTACGCTCGCAGGTAAAAAACTGAATTTTTGTAGTGAGACAGGCAGATTGCCTATTAAAAATCTTGATGTTTTTAAAGCTCTAATAGGTAACGATTATGTAGATGCGGAATTTAAGGGGAAGGATCATTTTTCTTTCCGTGCCCAAACGAAGTGTGTATTTGCGGGCAATAGTATGTTAAATATAGATTCTAATATAGCAGAGGACGCCATATTTGACAGATTTGAGTTCATTAAATTTAAGCACCCCACAAAGAAAAAAAATCAAATTCCCTTTTTTGAACAGAAGTTACTCAATGAGGAAGGAATACAGATATTGTCTCTATTGATTCGCGTACTTCGTCAATGGTACAAAGATGGCTGTCGTTTTGTTAAAACAGATACATCGAAAGAATTGAAAAAGAATTTTAAATATATAAGCGAGGAACCAGATGTCATTAAGCTTTTTGTAAAAGATTGTTGCAAGCTGGAAGCTGACGCTGATGTAAGTTACTCTGACCTCTTTAAGGCTTACGTTGAGTATTGCAAGCAAAATGGTTGTTTGGCATTAACTCAACAAGCATTTGTTAAACAGATTATAGTTCAAACTGGAGTAGAAAAACGTAGACTTCATCCTGCAAAAAATTTACAGTATCGAGGTTTAGCAGGGATTCGTTTAAAGAATAGTGTGCATGACGTACTGATAAAAAAATAAAAGTTTGTCACATTTGTCACTTAGCATTTGTTTAAATACTTATCTCCTCCCCATTTCTATTTTCTATTTTAATCACAAGTGTTATTTGTCTTCACCTTATGACAATACCTGTTACTTCGAGTTATCTCATACTTTTTGATATTACATAAATGTTATCTTGTGTTGAAAAAAATTATAACGTGCCAACA
>CALEPX010000080.1 GCA_937911045.1 uncultured Fretibacterium sp.
TTTTATCCGTAAATTCTGCGTCAACAGTTTCGCCGTCTGAACCTGAAGCCGAACCTGAACTTGAACCGGAATTTGCGCCTGCTCCAGGATTTCCTGCACCGGTGTTCTGGTATAATCTCGTGCCAAATTCCTGAATCGTCTTTTCCAAATCTGACTTGGCTGCCTTCATAGCGTTCACGTCATTATTTTCCATCGCTTTTTTCAAGACATCGAGCTTTGAATTTACGCGACCTTTTTCGTCCGGAGTCATTTTCTCGCCCAAATCCGTCATAAGCTTTTCCGCTGCGAAAACTGCCGCGTCTGCTTCATTGCGAACTTCTGCTGCTGAGCGTTTCTTCTCGTCCTCGTCGGCATTGGCTTCTGCGTCACGTTTCATGCGTTCAATATCTTCTTTTGACAAATTCGACGACTGAATCGTAATTTTCTGTTCTTTGCCTGTACCCTTGTCTTTTGCCGATACGTTCAGGATTCCGTTCGTGTCGATATTAAACGTAACTTCGATTTGAGGCACGCCTCGTGGAGCAGGAGCGATTCCGTCAAGAACAAACTGTCCCAGCTTGACATTATCCGCAGCCATTGGACGCTCGCCCTGATAAATCATGATCTCGACCTGAGGCTGATTATTCGCCGCCGTTGTGAAAATCTGACTTTGCTGAGCCGGAATTGCTGTGTTGCGCTCAATAATTTTCGTGAAAACTCCGCCCAAAGTTTCGAGACCGAGTGACAGCGGCGTTACGTCAACGAGAACTATGTCTTTGTGATCGCCCTTCAAAATTGCGCCCTGAATTGCGGCACCTGCAGCTACACATTCGTCCGGATTGATTCCCTTCGTAGGTTCTTTGCCGAGTAAACTCACGATTTTTTTCTGAACCATAGGCATTCTTGTCGAACCGCCAACGAGCAAAATTTTGTCAACTTCACTCGCACTCAGACCGGAATCCGAAAGCGCGCGTTTCGTCGGCACAACTGTACGATCAAGCAAATCCGCGGTCATTTCCTCGAATTTTGCGCGAGTCAGTTTCATTTCCAAATGTTTCGGGCCTGACTGATTCGCCGTAATAAATGGCAGCGAAATCGTCGTCTCCGTCATGTTCGATAACTCGATTTTCGCTTTCTCAGCAGCTTCACGTAATCTCTGCATAGCCATGCTGTCAGCTTTCAAGTCAATTCCGTCAGATTTCTTGAACTCTCTGACAATCCATTCAACTATGCGATTATCCCAGTCATCGCCACCAAGTCTGTTATCGCCAGCAGTCGCCAACACTTCGAAAACTCCCTCGCCAACGTCAAGAATCGACACGTCAAACGTTCCGCCGCCCAAGTCAAACACGAGAATCTTGTGCTCTTCCTTGCGATTTTCGCCATATGCCAGACATGCAGCTGTCGGTTCGTTTATAATTCTCAGGACTTCAAGACCCGCAATCGTTCCAGCATCTTTCGTAGCCTGTCTCTGAGCGTCCGTGAAATATGCCGGGACTGTGATTACTGCCTGAGTAATAGTTTCGCCCAAATAATCTTCTGCGTCGCGTTTAAGTTTTTGCAGAATCATTGCTGAGATTTCCTGAGGCGTGTATTTCTTGCCGTCGATTTCGACTCTGTAATCCGTACCCATTTCGCGCTTAATCGACATTATCGTTCTGTCAGAATTTACGATTGCCTGACGTTTTGCGAGTTGTCCGACAAGACGTTCGCCCTCTTTTGTGAAAGCAACAACTGACGGCGTAGTTCTTGCGCCCTCGTTATTCGGGATAATAGTAGTCTGGTCGCCTTCCTGAACTGCGATACAACTATTAGTAGTTCCTAAATCAATTCCTACAACTTTTGCCATGATAATTTTCCTCCGATTGTTTATGTTTTTTATGTGTATATATTATTTATGTGATGTGATGTGTTATTAATTTTCGCTTGATAATTTGCCAACGATAACTTGCGCTGGTCTTAGAATTTTGTCTTTCGTCCTGTAGCCCTTCAAAAGCTCGTTCAGGATTCTGCCGTCTTGTTCTGGATCGTCAACTTCCTGAGTAGCGGCTGCGTCGTGTAATTCCGGCTTGAAAATTTCGCCCTCAGTCTGGATTATGCTCACGCCGAAATTCTCAAGAATGCTCAGAAATTGCCTTCTCACCATGTCAACGCCCGTAACGATGCTCTTAGTGTCCTCGGAATTTGCTGCACTCAACGCGCGATCCAGATTATCAAGAACCGGTAATATCGCTACGATCAAATCCTCCTGAGCATGTTTGCGTAATTCGAGGCGTTCTTTGGACATTCGCTGCCTGTAATTATAAAAATCTGCTCGCGACAACGCCAATTCATTCTCAAGCTGCTTGATCTTCGACTCAAGTTCCGAACCTGAAGCTTGTGACGAATTTTCCAGTTCCTCAGATTCAAATCCAGATCCAGATCCAGATCCAGATTCGTTTCCCGAAGCAGATTCTACAGATTCTTCTCTTAATAATTCGTTTTCCTCCAAAATATTCACCTCCCGAAAAAATTTCTGCTAATTAATCCTCGTCCAATGCTTCGACAACTGCTTCGAGAACGTTAATTGATTTCTCGTAATCCATTCTCAACGGGCCGATCAATCCCAAAACTGCTTTCTGTTGATGCGCGCGTGCCGGAATCAAAATCATCGCGTTATCCTGCATTCCCTCAGTTTCGTTCTCATCGCCGAGAGAAATTTTCAGGTTCGAACTCTGCTTACATTTCTCAACCATTCGAGCTAACGGCTTCTCCTGCTCCAGCAAACTCAGCACGGCCTGCAATCGTGACAACGCCTGAAAATGCGGCAGTGTCAAAATCTGTCTTGCTCCCGAACTGAAGAACCTGTAATTCTGCTGCGTCAGGAAATTATCGACTTCCCTCAACGCTGCTTTGCATGATGCCTCAGCCTCTTCAAGACCGACCGAAACATACTGGTAAAGAACCTCACGAACTTCGCTCCATGAATGCCCCGCCGCAATCGTGTTAATTCTGCGAACGAGTTCCTCCAGAGCTTGCGGATCAACTTCATACGGCAGCGTGAACTGCGAATGATGAACAAGTCCGCCCTTCAGAACTATCAGAGCCAGAATATTATTTCCGCCCATCAAGAGCAAATCTATATTCCTGATTTCCGTGTCATCTAAACTTGAAACGGCAGCAACTGCAACGCAACTTGTCAATCTTGCAAGAAGGTGAGTGACGTTGTTTAACAAATCTTCGATCCCACTTCTGCGCCCGATTAGCTCCTTCTTAATATCATCGACCTCGCGTGAATGATTGCGTGCTCTCGTCGTGACCGAGTCAACATAAACACGATACGCCCTGGCTGTAGGCAATCTTCCGGAAGACGCGTGCGGCTGGTAGAAATAACCCATCTCTTCCAAATCAGCCATCTCGTTGCGAACTGTTGCCGGACTTAACCCGCGAATATATTTCTTCGTGATTGTTCTTGAACCTGCTGGCTCACCGGTCTTTATGTACTCGTAAACAACCGCGAGAATTATGCTCAACTGTCTGTCTGTCATAATATCAAAACTCACCTCCTGAGCTCAATCTTATTTTAGCACTCTCTATTAACGAGTAATAGTACTTTATTTCAAACGCTGACAAGGTTAGCAGACACTCCCGAAATTGTCAACACCCAAAACAAATTTTTTTAGTGTAAAATATCAGTGGTGTTAAAAAATTTTTTTCGAAAGGAATAATTTTTGTGAATATTTGGAGTTTTTTAATAGTAGCTTTTGGTTTTATCGGCGGTTGGTTTGTAAAAAAAGTTGTTGAAAAAATATTTAATAAAATAAAAGCTAATACTTTTATAAACATTTGGACATTTTTAATCATAGTACTTATTTTTGTTAGTATCTGGCTTATAAAAATTTTTTGGGGAATAAATATTTGGTTACTTTTATTAACAACTTTTGCTTTTGTTAATGGTTGGCTTATAAAAGAAATTCTTGAAAAGGCACTAGATAAAACAATAGGAAAACCTGTTGATAAAGCTCTTGAGGTTGCATTCAACGTTATGGAGGAATATCTTTTAAAGAATACGCCTAAGGAGGTAAAAACAAAAGCAAAAAATGAAGATCCCGAAGCTCAATATAATTTAGGAAATATGTATTATTTTGGTGGGAAAGTTAAACAAAATTATTCTAAAGCAGTCAAATGGTATCGTAAAGCAGCTGAACAAGGAAATGCTAACGCTCAAAAT
The DNA here is from genome assembly GCA_937911045.1 of uncultured Fretibacterium sp. Taxonomy (GTDB): domain Bacteria; phylum Synergistota; class Synergistia; order Synergistales; family Aminobacteriaceae; genus JAFUXM01. The sequence continues at coordinate 4,190 of CALEPX010000080.1, forward strand.
GATCTTGGAGTCATGTATGAAAAAGGTTACGGAGTAGAACAGGATTATTCAGAAGCAGTCAAATGGTTCAGAAAAGCGGCTGAACAAGGAAACGTTTATGCTCAAAATCATCTTGGACATCGTTATTACAATGGTGAAGGAGTGGAACAGGATTATTCAGAAGCAGTCAAATGGTATCGTAAAGCAGCTGAACAAGGAAATGCTAACGCTCAGTACAATCTTGGAGTCATGTATGAAAAAGGTTACGGAGTGGAACAGGATTATTCAGAAGCAGTCAAATGGTGGCGTAAAGCAGCTGAACAAGGAAATGCTAACGCTCAAAATGCTCTTGGAGTCATGTATCACAATGGTGATGGAGTTTCGCAGGATTATTCTGAAGCTGCCAAATGGTACAGAAAAGCAGCCGAACAAGGAAATGCTTCAGCTCAAAATAGTCTTGGATTAATGTATCACAATGGTGATGGAGTTCCGCAGGATTATTCTGAAGCTGCCAAATGGTACAGAAAAGCAGCCGAACAAGGAAATGCTTCAGCTCAAAATAGTCTTGGATTAATGTATCACAATGGTGATGGAGTTCCGCAGGATTATTCTGAAGCTGCCAAATGGTACAGAAAAGCAGCCGAACAAGGAAA
>CALEPX010000081.1 GCA_937911045.1 uncultured Fretibacterium sp.
GTTCAGACGTGTGCTCTTCCGATCTTATTTAAGAAATTTATGCTACAATACTTCGAAATTATATTTTTTAATTTGGAGGTTATAGAAAATGGGATTTATTGGTTTCATTATGGGTATTATAGGAGGGGTATTAACTTACGTTAGTTTTATGTTCTTTTCAACTCCTGATAGTGCGTCTTTGAGTGGTTGTGATCATGCTGCAGGCTTTGTATTATTATGCATAGGTTTCGCTTTTCTGTGGGGTTGCTATAATGTATCAATTAAACCTTATTTAGAGGAAAAAAAGCGGGAACGTGAATGGGAACGTAAGTGGGAACGTGAACGACAAGAAAAAGAAAAAAAACGCATAAAAGAAATACAAGCAGAAGCAAGATTAACTCCAGAGGAAAAGGCAGAGAGAAAACGACAACGTTCAATGCTGCTGATGTTACTAAAGATGCAACTAAAAATGAAAGAGGAAAAAATACGTGAAGAAAGACGAAAAAATGAAGAATTGACAAATAAAGCTAATGAAGGAGACCCTGAAGCACAATTTAAGTTGGGAGTAAAAATGATTGGATTTCCTGAAGATTCATATGGAATACCTCACGACGAAGCTGAGGGAATGTATTGGATTGAACAAGCAGCAGGTCAAGGACATAAAGAAGCCTACAAGTTCCTTTATAATAGACGGAAACAGGAAAAAGCTGATGAAGATAAAAAACAATATGAACGTGACCTTCGACAAATTCAAATGGAACTTCAACGCCAATTTGAAATGGAAGTTTTAGCAGATAGAACTACAGATGAACTTGCTAAAAAAATTCGTAAAGGTTATTGATTATTGTCAATATAAAAATTAATCGAACTTGACGGAGAATATTTGTCACGGGAATATTGCGATGGGATTTTGTCTGAGTTGCGTGATCCAGTAGCTGAGTATAACGCAAAATTCAAATCCGAGACCGGAATGCCGATTGAACTCGCAGGAATTGCTAACACGTAAAGAGTTATGTGCGAAAATTTCGTTTAGTGATAAATAATTTGCGGATTTAATCCAGAATATGCGAATCTCGGGGGAACTTGTGTTTCTTGTCGGTGATTATAGACTCGTGTTGTGAGAGTATTTGCAAAAACACAAAGCTCAGGCTAGAATATGTCAAGTTCAAGTTCAAATTTAACATGGAAGTTTTTATTTATCATGAGCAGGCTAATGCTTGAGAATTTATTACTCGTTTTTGTGATCGCCATGTTCGGCGCGAGTTTTGCGAATGCTTCGGAGCAAGTGCAAATGCAAGAGCAAATTCTTAGTTTCAAGATCAACGGTAATTCTGTGCCGGTCGAATGGGAAAGTAATGCTTCGGTTGAGGCGTTGAAAAATCTTGCGCCCGTAACTGTCAAGATGTCGCGTTACGGTGGTTTTGAACAAGTCGGCTCACTCGCAGCGAAAATCGTGCGTAATGACGTTCAGACAACAACTCAGCCCGGAGATATTGTTCTGTATTCGGGAAATCAAATCGTGATATTCTACGGCAGTAATTCATGGGCGTACACTCGCCTAGGGAAAATCAAATTGTCAGAGCGTGAACTTCGGGCTATCCTGCAAAATCAGGACGTAAGCATAACTTTGTCGAATTAGCTGGAACAAGATGAAGCGGAGATTTTTACGGTGAACTTTGCGATTCTCACCACAAAGTCACCGCTCCGTGTTCATCGCCACGAACCCAGTAAGCTGCATTTTGGTCGGCACGAATGTACACGAGGAGTTCATCAATCGTAATTTCCTGGAGAAATTTGCGAAGGAAAATGGCGTAAAAATCCTGTTAATTGACGGGTACAGGAATGCGCGCATGACAGAGAAATTGCAGTTGTCAGAATTGCCTGTGATGG
>CALEPX010000082.1 GCA_937911045.1 uncultured Fretibacterium sp.
TGACCGAAATCGATCATAGCTTGAAACGTCTTGGACTTGATTACGTGGATTTATACCAAATTCACAGGCTCGACGCTTTCACGCCAATGGAGGAAATCATGGAAGCTCTTCACGATGTCGTAAAATCTGGTAAGGCTCGTTACATCGGAGCTTGCACAATGGACGCGTGGCAGTTCGAGAGGCTTCAGAATATTGCGGAACGTCATGGCTGGACGAAATTCATAACCATGCAGAATCAATATAACCTGATTTATCGCGAGGAAGAACACGAAATGATGCCGTTATGCCTTGATAGAAAAGTCGGCGTAAATCCGTGGAGCCCGTTAGCAGGAGGTCGTTGCGCTCATCCTTGGGGAACTCAGACAGCAAGAACGAAAATTGACGGAGTTTCACCGATGGTCTGGACTGAAAAAACAGCGGCTCAGGATAAAGCAGTCGTTGATAATCTCGAAAAAATCGCAAAAGAAAACGGGCGTTCAATGGCACAGGAAGCTCTTGCATGGATGTTGAGCAAGCCGTTTATTTGCTCGCCAGTCGTCGGGACTACGAGTGTTAAGCATGTTGAAGAAATGGTTTCAGCAGTCGATATTAAACTCAGCAATGACGAAATAGCAGCTCTTGAAGCTCCGTATGTTGCTCACACAAAACAGCATGCATTTTAATCATGAGCGTATTTGAAGATTTACGTAACGGAAAATCTTACGACATAAGAGACGCGCAGTATTTGAAAGAAGCTCACGGAGAAATGGCTCGTTGCCGTCATTTATGCTGGGAAATCAATAATGCTGACCCGAATGATAAAGACAAAATCATTGCTTTTGAGCGTGAATTATTCAACGGGAACTTACATGAAGGAAGTTTTCTGACGCCGCCATTTCAGATTGACTGCGCCTGCTGTGTTCACATGGGCAGAAACGTTTTCGCTAATCACGGTCTGACAGTTATGTCGATTGGCACGATTATAATTGAAGACGGCGTAATGTTCGGGCCTGAAGTCGGGCTTTTCACGGTCAATCATGAACCGAAGAATATTCGCGTAATCATGACGAAAGAAATTCACATCAAGAGAAATGCGTGGATAGGTGCAAGAGTAAATATTTTGCCCGGCGTTACAATCGGCGAAAATGCTATTATTGGAACTGGCTCTGTCGTAACAAAAGATGTTCCGGATAACTGTGTTGTTGTCGGAGTTCCGGCGAAAATAGTCAGAGAGATTTAAGGGAGAATTTATCATGAACAATGCGGAAATCTGCAAACGTGAGTATGTTGATGTTCGACTAAAATCGTCAAAGGTGTGGACGAATTTCCGCACGAGACTTTAATTTGTAATTTGTGAGGTAAGAACATGGCAAAAATCGTAACTGTTTTTCTTTCAATGAAGGGCGAAACTTACGTTAATGGCTCGATTGTAAATTTGTCCAAGGGCAACACTAACGTAGCGGCTGAATTTATCCAGGAAGCAACCGGCTGTGATTTGTTCGAGGTTGAGCCTGTCAGGGAATACTCGCACGATCATTTTACGATGATTGAAGAAGCAAAAGCTGAACTTCGGAGCGGGGAACTTCCTGAAATCAAAAAATTTCTGGATAATTTCAGTGATTATGACGTTTTCTTCTTAGGTTATCCGAACTGGTGGGGAACAATTCCGATGCCTGTCGCAACTTTTCTGAATCATTATGACTGGAATGGCAAAAGAATTATCCCCTTCTGCACAAACGAAGGCAGTGGGCTTGGCAGGTCGGTTAATGACATAAAGAAATACTGTTCCGGAGCGGACATCGAAAAAGGCTTCTCAATTCATGGTGCAGAGACACAGAGCCTCAAAATGCAAATCATGAACTGGGCAAAAAGTGTGAATGGAGATGTTAATTTATGATGAAAATATTATTATTAGGTCTGGCTATTTTAGCAGGCATGGCAAAGGTTGCAGTTGCTGAGGACACACCGGATTATTTGAGCAAAATAATTCCTGTCGGCACGCCGAATAATATCGCTGGAGAGCATTTCACTGGGAAAAGTTTTCTGTTTCCGTTATCGCTTGAGCAGGTCGGAATATTCAACGTAACATTTGAGGCAGGAAGCTACAATGAATGGCACATTCACCATGCTTCAAAAGGCGGCGGACAGATTTTGATTGTGATTTCGGGGCGAGGTTATTATCAGGAGGAAGGCAAGCCAGCACAGGAGTTAAAGCCCGGTGATGTTGTAAATATTCCTGCGAACGTAAAACACTGGCACGGTGCGGCAAAAGATTCATGGTTTCAGCACGTGGCACTTGAAGTTCCCGGTGATGATACAAGCACGACATGGCACGGATTTTTACCGGCTGAAGAGTACGAGAAGTTGAAATGATAAATTCTTCGCTCGCTCGACAAAGGGAAAGGTTCACATGATCCCGAAGCTTCGGGTGTTGGCGAAAATCTTTAAGGAGAGGGAAATTATGAAAGATGTAGTTGTACTTTTGGGAACAGGTTCAATCGGTCAGGCAATAGCACGCAGAGTTGGAGCTGGGAGGCATATTGTGTTAGCGGACGTAAAGCAGGAAAATGCTGAAGTTGCCGCAAAAATTCTTGAGGATGCAGGTTTTGAAACGAGTACGATTGCGACAGATTTAGGCTCAAGAGATTCGATTCTGAAACTTGCAGAACACGCACAAAATTTCGGGAGAATAAAAAATCTCATTAATGCTGCAGGAGTATCACCTTCACAAGCTTCTGTTGAAGATATTTTGCGAGTTGATCTTTATGGCACAGCAGTTTTGCTCGAAGAATTTGGGAAGATTATTGCTGAAGGCGGTTCGGGAGTGATAATTTCTTCACAGTCCGGGCATCGTCTTCCAGCTTTACCAGAGGAGCAGAACGAACAGCTCGCAACATCACCGACGGAAGAATTATTAAATCTGCCGTTCATAAAGGCAATCACTGACACGCTAAAAGCTTACCAGTATTCAAAACGCTGCAATGTTTTACGTGTAATGTACGAAGCGACTTGTTGGGGGAAACGTGGAGCAACGATAAATTCAATCAGTCCCGGAATAATTATCACGCCTCTTGCGAACGATGAACTTCACGGACCAAGAGCTGAAGGATATTTGAAGATGCTTAGTCTTTGTCCTGCTGGAAGAGCTGGAACACCTGATGAAGTCGGAGATATGGCAGAGTTTCTTATGAGCAGCAGAGGACGCTGGATTTCCGGAAGTGATTTTCTGATTGATGGTGGAACGACGGCTTCTTATTGGTACGGTGATTTGCAATATTTGAAATCCACACATTGATGTATATTTTATTAGCACTTATATTCCTGCTTCCGTCATCATGCTTTGCGGTAGAAGGCTATGATTCTGATATTGAAGATGTTTATCGTGAAATGTATAAGCACATGATTAACAAGGACATTTTGCAATTAAGCAGACTTCTTGATGATTCATTTGTTTTAGTACACATGACAGGCATGAGACAGTCGAAGCAGGAATATCTGAATGCTATTGCTGATGGTAGCCTCAATTATTTTTCTGAGGAGCCGGAAAGTATCAGCGTTAGTTTCAACGGAAATAAGGCTTTTCTTATCGGTCAGAGCCGTGTTGAGGCTGCTGTCTTCGGAGGCGGACGTCACATATGGCGGCTTGAACTTGATATTGACTTGATAAATCAGAGCGGGCAATGGCTGATGACAGAAGCGAGGGCTTCAATGTATTGAAGTATTGAAGGCATGAAAATTTATTAGAGCGTCAGGCAGTTAGAGTGTATCCTGTGTGTTCATGACGTAGACCATTGCTGTGATTGTGCTGTCATCTGAGTGTCATCCATAATCACAGCGACTTCTTCATACTTGTCAAGCCGGGGCAACATCAGTGTGAAGACGGAATACAAGTTTGTAATCCATGATTTTCACTGTGCCGATTATTTTTGCATCCGGGCAACGGCAGGACATTTAGGCTGTATATATTTTTATTGTAACTCAGAGCAAATCATAACCGCTTGTTTTACGTAATTTAGAATACGCTACTTAACTAAATCGCAACCTCGTGCCTAGTTGGCATAATCTTGACACAAATCCTCGGAGTGAACAACAAGGGTAACAAAACTTGTCAAGAGAATTTTGATGCGGTAGAACAGATTAGAAAATGAGAGTGGCTAAAACATTCAGGTACTTCCAATAGGTGTTCAGAATTTCGTGCAAATGAGGCAGGATAATTTACTGTACGTTGATAAGACTGACAAATTACTTGAACTGATTCAAAATGGTAGGAGATATTTTTTGTCACGTTCCATACGTTTCGGTAAATCTCTCACACTCTCAACCCTCGACGCTATGTTCAACGGAAAAGCTGCGTTATTCAAAGGGCTAAAAGCCGAAGATTTGGGTACTGAACAAACGAAGTACCCATCAGCTGTGTTGAGATTTGATATGAGCGTATTGTAAGGTTCTCCAAATGGTACTGCTTTGGGAAGAGTGATATTAGAAGAATTAACTAACATAGCGGAAGATAATAATATAAAATACAAACGAGTCAAAGATGTGGAATGAC
>CALEPX010000083.1 GCA_937911045.1 uncultured Fretibacterium sp.
AAGCCAATAACCTTCAACGCTGATTGTCGTTCGTAAGCCGCGCCCGGCATAGCCCCAGACCATCGTCGGGTGTCTGTACGGAAGCAGAAGCCACGCTATGCACATGAAAGACACTGACGAGAAGCCGACGTATGTAGCGATCATCATTTCGTCGCCCTTGACGCGATTTAATAATTTTCCATAAAGCCAACCTAACACAGCCGCAACAGGAATTGCAATTATTATTGCCGAAGCAAAACCTACGGGTTCGCGGTATGTTGTCAGAAATTCTTGAGTCAGCCAAGAAATTTTATATTGCGTCCCAAGCTCGGCGAGTTTCGCTAAAATTTCTGTGTTAAGTTCGATTGAGAGCGTCGCGCCAAGAAGCCCCGCGATTATTCCAAGCGGCAAACCGAAATTTAATCCGCAGCCAGCTTGAACCATAGGGATCATGGCGAGCACCATAACGCCGTTCATTCCGAAGCGGACTATAGTGTTATTGAACGACGTGAAAACATTGACACCGACAAACGGCGCAGTTATGAACAATGCCAGCAGGAACAAAGCGATTATTATTCGCGGCCAGCCGGCGTTTTTAATAAATTTTTTTATCATGCGATTTTTTCACCGTCCTGTTCCGCGTTTTCATATTCATTTTCGTTTGTTGCGCGTGAATGAGCGTTCAGCATTAACATTCCGAAATCTTCAGCCGGACTCGAAGCAGGCAATACGCCCGCGATTTTTCCTTCGCCGACTATAGCGACTCTGTTACAGACGCTCCGCAATTCTTCAAGTTCCGAACTCGTGATTATAATCGTAGTTCCGTGTTCGCGGTTGTATTCTTTCAGAGTGTTGAGTACGATAGTTTTCGCACCGATGTCGATGCCGCGTGTTGGTTCGCACACAAGCAAAATCTCCGGTCTCAGAGCAAACGCTTTTGCAAGACACAATTTCTGCTGATTGCCTCCGGATAATTCGCCGGCTTTCTGACCGGTGCCAGTGCATTTAATGTCGAGAGCCTCGATGAATTTGCGGGTTTCTTTGCGCATTGCCAACTCGTTCCTGATCTGGAAAATTCCCGGGATACCCAACAAGAATCGCCCCTGAACCTGCATAGCCGTAAATGTCACGTTCCAGAATAAAGCTTCGTCGAGCAATAATCCGACACTGCGACGGTCTTCAGATACGAATGCCATTTTGCGATTTAACGCAGATCTTGGACGATTGAGTTTTAGTTTTTTGCCGAACAGTCTAACGTTGCCGCCAGCAGGATACAAGCCCATGATGCCGTTTGGGATTCCGAGTTTTCCGTGACCAGCAAGTCCGCCAATTCCGAAGATTTCGCCCTTACGAATATCCAGTGATACGTCACGCACAGTTTCGCCGGGCATGTCTACCCACAAATGTTCGATTCGTAATGCAAGTTTGATTTTCTTGGGTTTGCCTTGTTGCTGCGAGTTTGATTCCGGATTTGTGCTGTCGGTCGATTTTTCCAGTGAGATTCTCGGACGATCAATTCCGCGCCCAACCATTAATGACGCAATTTCCCGAGTAGAAATATCCGGAGACGGAACATCTGTTATTAATTTCCCGTCACGCAGAATTATGATTCGTTCGCAAAGGTCTTTGATCTCGTGTAATCTGTGCGAGATAAACACGATTGCGATGCCTTTACGCGCAAGTTTCTTCAGGGCTGAGAGCAAAATTTCGGCTTCGTATTCCGTCAAAACTGCTGTAGGTTCATCAAGAAATAATAATCTGGTATTTTTTCGGTCGATTTCACGTGCTATCTCGATGAATTGTTTATAGCCAACGGGCATTTCGCTGACGGTCATATCCGGATTGATGCTGACACCGAGTGTGTTAATTGCCCGGATTGCGCGCTGATTCATTGCGTCACGATTCAGTGTCGAAACTCTCGGACTGAATACGTAACTCAAAAGCGACCCGTTCAGAACTTCGCGATTGAGCAAAATATTCTCAGTTGCAGTGAAGCCCGGAATTAACGAAAACTCCTGATGAACCATGCCGATACCTGCTGCGAGAGCCTGATTCGGTGTTGTGAAATTCGCGACTTTGCCATCGATATAAATATCGCCCTCGTAACCGCCTGTGCTGCTGATAACCGGCATTCCGAATAATATATTCAGCAGCGTAGATTTTCCCGCGCCATTTTCGCCGACTAATCCTACGATTTCACCCGGCATCAACGAGAACGATATATCCGATAGAACTCTGTTCCCGTAATATTCTTTGCCGACGTGATCAAGTCTCAGTAACGGCGTTGTATTAGTGTTAATATCCGACAAGAATTTTTCACCTCTGTCATAAATTCATAATGTCACATAAGTATGAAAAAGGGGAATGTTCAGCGCAATCCCCTCAAGATTTTTCCTGTAAATACTAATCCATGCTCCGGAAATTATTTCGAAGTCATCGTAATATGGAAATATTTCTCAGGAATCTCAATGTCAGCAAGTCCGAGATAATCTCCGCCCAAAACATACGTGTCCTGACGAAGCAAGACAAATTTCGAGTTCTTCACACCGGTAACAGCGTCCGTGAAATAAGCTCCGCCCCAATGCGCGCCCGGGCAGAATGTGTCGTAAGCATCAAGCATATCTCTCAGAGCCTGAGCCGAGCCGAGTTTGCCTTTCGCAGTGCCTTCGACATAACGCTTGCCGTATTCAGCGAGTGCAGCAGTCGTCGTGTAGCCCCACGAATACGCCCAAGTTCCCATGCGTCCTTTTCCGCCAGCAGCAACAACAGCGTCCTCAACTTTCTTGAGAATTGCAGCCCAATCGCCCTGTTCTTTCGAAAGATCGATTCCCAAAGCTCCGGGATAGCCCATCAATGGTGACGGTAAATCTGCCTCGACAAAATATCCGCCCAAAGCTGCGATCTGTCTCAATAACGGCTCAGTGTGTCCATCGTTTGTGCAGAAAAACGCTGCGTCCTTGCCGTATTTCTCGATCCATGCCGGCATATTTTCGAGGATATACTGCTGAGCACCAGCCATTCCGACATCGCTCGTTGGATCCGGTGCAGTCTCAAACACGAAATTGATTCCCAGATCGTTGCAGGCTTCTTCCATGATAATTCTGCGAAGTCCCAAAGTCTCGTAGCTCATGTGTCTCGGGAACGAAATGTGTACGAAAGTTTTCGCGCCCATTTTCTTAGCACCGAGAGGGATAGTGTAACCGCGTCCGATGTGATCCGTGTGGGTCGAAATGTCAGCAGCTTCGGAAATTACGCCGGGATCTTCGTGAGGTTCGCCAGCAAGTAACAGAATGTCCGATCTTTTCTCGCGAACGCGTCTGAAAGCTTCAGCAGTTCCGGGGACAGCCTGATTGACAACGATAACTTTCATTAACGGGTCGTCAGCAAGTCCGACAATTTGACTGATCGTAGTTTCCTGTTCGGAGGGGAAGTTGTCGGGATACGTGATGTGAGTAATCATACCGCCGTTGGCAGCGTCACCGTACATCTTAATCATCAACTCTGCACCGCGCAAATCGTCCTCTGATTGAGAGACCGTACCAGTTACGACACCGATATGAAACGGCGCATTCTCAGCAGCAAACGCACAGCTAGCAAAAATCATGCTAACCAACATTGTGAACAAAACAAATCTTGACTTCAAAATAATTCCTCCCTTTGAAAATCATAAAGCTGCATTCATTATAGCAGACAATCATTCGGATTTTGCAAATTTTCGAGATAGGGTACAATATTAAAATATCGCAATCGAAATTTATGTTTAACACGAAGGGATTTTTCATAAAATGGGAATGAGAACGAGAATGAGAACGAGAATTTCAAGAGTATTGGCAGTGGCGTTGTTAATTTTCGCAGCGTGTGTCAGTGCGTTTGCTGAGGATTACGTCGAAGGTGAAGCAATCGTCGTGTTAAAAGCTCCGGAAGATTCGCAGGTCAAAGCGTCAAATCTCGGCGAATTACGAACGGCTGTTGATTCGAAAGTTCGGGCTATGGGCGCGTCAGTTCAGAAAATTTACGCGACTTTATCCGAACTTGACAACTCGATTTTTGCGCACGTGAAATCCGAGACGAAAACTACTCAGGAATTGATTCAGGAATTTGAGAAGCGCGACGATGTTTTAGCAGTCTCACCGAACGGAATCAAACACGTTTTGCGAACTGAAGCCAATGACGCGAGTTTCGATCAGTTATGGGGACTTGAGAAAATCAACGCTCCGGCAGTATGGGACGAGACAACTGGCAGCGAAAATGTCTACGTTGCAGTGATTGATTCAGGCTTCGATCGGCACACGGATTTAATGGCGAATATTGCGACTGAATACGCGAAAAGTTTTGTCACCGATGGCGATTGGGATTATGATCCTGTAGGACACGGCATACATGTTGCTGGAACAATCGGCGCAGTTGGCAATAACGGGATCGGTGTTGTTGGCGTGAACTGGAAGATCAAAATCATTCCGCTCAGAATTGGAAAAGATGACGGAAACCTTCCTGATTCTGCAATCAACTCAGCCATAGATTATATAGCACAGCTCGTTCAACAGGGCGTGAAAATTTACGCTGTGAACATGTCATACGGTGGCGATGAAAATCGGAGTCCGTCAGAAATTCAGAGTCTCGGTGACAGAAACGTGAATTATCGTGCGTACAGAACTCTCGACAAGCTTAATTCTACGTTAATGATCATGGCTGCTGGCAATGAGGGTTTTGAAGTCGGAAAAGCTGTTCCGTTCGATGCCGACGACTTTAACCTCAAAGCTGGTCAGTATACCTATCCTGCTTCGTACACAGGTCTGAATAACATGATCGTTGTGGGAGCTACGGATTCAGATGATAAAGCTGGAAATTTCACAAATTGGGGCGAGGCTGTACACGTTGCTGCACCTGGAGTTGCGATTCTGAGTACGTACGTGCCGTATCAGGAAGATGAAGATGGCGAACCCGGGAAATATTATTGCGAGCTCAACGGGACATCAATGGCTGTACCACACGTAACGGGAATGGTTGGACTGTTGGCTTCAAAATATCCCGACGCTACACCTTCACAAATTAAAGCTGCGATTCTCGAAGGTGCAAATTCCGCGATCAATCCTGTAGTTCGTCCGTTCGAGAATAAGTTGATCTTATTCACGTCAACCTTGTCAGAACTTGACGCTATCAGTAACGATCAGACAGCTATATCAGAATGGGAAGAAGAAACTTCAGCTGATTTTTGGGGATCTTATGCAAAAGCCGAACAACTCTTGAAAAATTATTTGCAATATTCGTCAATGGAAGGCTACGGAACTGCGAAAGTCTCGAAATACGGTCTTGTGGACGTTGCGAAATCAATGGAAATTCTCGGTGAAAAAATTGCGGACGATGAAAATGCGAATTTACCCGAAACACCCAAAACACCTGAGACACCTGAAACACCCGGGACAACATACACACGTTCGAGCAGCAGTGGCGGCGGCGGTTGTGAAATTGGGTTCGGAATTTTTAACGTGTTATTATGCGTAATATTTATTCGAAAGGGGAAAGATGATTAATGAGTGAAGTAGTCGAAGTTCCAGAGAGAAATTCGATACCGGATAAGTACAAATGGAATCTCGATGCAATTTACGAATCGTTCGAAGCTTGGCAGAAATCTTTTGACGAGGTTAGCAAACGTATCGACGATTTAGCGAATTATTACGGGAAATTGGGCGAAAGTTCCGAGATTTTGCTGCGATTTATCAAGGACAATGAAGCAGTCTCGCTCGAACTTGGCAAGTTGTACTCGTACGCGAACATGAAAAGTCACGAGGATTTGCGCGAAACGAAGCCGATGGAATTAGCCGGATTATCCGAAAATTTGATGGTGAAATATTCGTCAGCCGTAGCGTTTTTCGAACCGGAATTTCTGGCGTTACCCGAGGAATATATAAACGAGTGTTTGAAAACTCAGCCGGATTTGAGCTTGTACAAGTTCTTTTTCAAAAAGCTGCTGCGTGCGCGTGAACATGTCTTGTCAAAAGAGCAGGAAGTTTTGTTGGCTCAGGTTGGCGAATTGACGGCGGTTCCGGAAAATGCTTTCACGTTATTAACGGACGCGGATTTCAAATTTCCAGTGATTGATGACGGCGCGGGCAAGAAAGTCGAGTTATCCGAAGAACGCTGGTACAGACTAAGCAGGAATGCGAATCGTGACGTTCGAAAAAACGCATTCACCGGAATTTACGGAACATATGACAAATTCAAGAACTCGATCGCAGCGTTGTATTCCGGTTCGGTCAAGAGCGATATTTTCTACGCACGAACTCGCAAATACGAAAATTCTCTGGACATGGCGTTATTCGAGGAGAATGTTCCGGCTTCAGTTTATGATAACGTCGTTGAGACCGGGAAAAATTTCTCGCCCAAACTCATGCACAGATTAATTTCGCTCAGGAAAAAAGTTCTGGGACTGGACGAGTTTCACTTTTATGACTTGAACGCGCCTATTTCGAGTGAACCTGATGAAGAAATTGATTTCGAGACGGCGTGTGAGATTGCTGTGAAAGCACTCGCGCCATTGGGTGAAGATTACATTCGGGATTTCAAGCGCGGATTGTCTGAGCATTGGCTGGACGTTTACGAGAACAAAGGCAAACGTAAAGGTGCGTATTCGTGGGGATCGTACGGGACGCATCCGTATGTGTTGCTGAATTTCGACGGGACGCTTCACGATGTTTTCACGCTGGTGCATGAGATGGGACACAGTTTGCACAGTTTTTACTCGCACTCGCATCAGCCACAAGTTTACGCTGAATACACGATTTTACTCGCAGAAGTTGCCTCGACTACGAACGAAGCTTTGTTACTCGAATATTTGCTGAACGAAGCCGGGGAAAATCTCGAACGCAAGAAATGGCTTCTGAATTATTATTACGACATGGTTCGTACGACGTTTTTCAGGCAGGCAATGTTCGCGGATTTTGAGAAGCAAACTCACGCACACGCGGAATCTGGCGGAATTTTGACACCGGATTATCTGTGCAAATTATGGGAGAATCTTAACGCTCAATGTTACGGCTCAGACTTCAAGATCGATTCTGAATTGTGCGCGGAATGGGCAAGAATCCCGCATTTTTACACGGCGTTCTACGTTTACAAATACTCGACGGGCTTCACGGCGGCGAATGCGTTTGCGTCTGCGATTCTGAATCATGAAGCCGAAGCTGTCGGACATTACCTGAATTTTCTCAAGAGCGGCGGCAGTGATTACTCGCTGAATATTCTCAAGCGTGCGGGAGTTGATTTGACGAGTTCAGAACCGTTTGAGCGTACGATGGATCTTTTCGGGCGGCGTTTGGACGAGGGATTTAGAGTTTGGAATGTTTAGAAAATATTTTTCGGAGGTGTGTAAATTATGGGTTTAGCAAAGAGAATTAAACGTGTTAAATACGGACTCGATACGCCAAGTGAGTTTGTTTTGGCTGCGATTGATAAGGCGTGTTTGTCAGTGTTTGGTAAATACAGAGGGTTGTCTGCACATGCAGCAGTATCCAGGCTGCGAAAAAAATACAGAACCAAAGATTGCTACCAGATTAAAGACGCGCGTTTGCCATTGCTCGAAGGTGAAGACGAAGTTGGATTTTTCGTAGGCGTATTCTCAGATACGTTTACATCGTACGTGTATTTTGATGACGTGTATACTGACGAGATGGTAGATTTGTACGATTCGCTCACACAAGAAGGTTGCTATGGTCTTGTAAATGATAAAGTAAACGTTACTGTAGAACCCGGAGATGTCGTAATTGACGCAGGCAGTTGGCTCGGAGATTTTGCGGCGTATGCTTCTGCCAGATGTAAAAATCTGGGGGGGTACAGGCTGTCTACGCATTCGAACCGATGGAAAAAGCTTACAAACTCCTGCTCGAAACAGCAAAACTCAACGAGAATATCATACCTGTAAAAAAGGGGCTATCTGATATAAATACTGTCTCAAAATTCATGATCAGTGATACGGCTAGCAGCTTCATAACAAATACGGACGCTTCGAAGGAAATTACGACGGCAGAAACTGTTACGCTTGATTCGTTCGTTCGTGAAAATAATCTTGAGCGCGTGGATTTCATCAAGGCTGACATTGAGGGATTTGAACGGCACATGTTGCTGGGTGCTCAGGAAACGTTGCGGAAATTTGCCCCGAAACTCGCGTTGTGTACGTATCATTTGCCGGACGATCCGCAAGTTCTGGAGAATTTGATCAAGCAGGCTAACCCGAATTACAACGTCGTTCAGAAACGCAAGAAATTATACGCATCAGTTCCGAAATAATATCGCGAAAAAATCCCCTATCTGAGAGAAATTTCCCAGACGGGGGATTCTGATTCTGATTCTTGTTCGATTCTTATTGCAGTTCACGTTTCCATTTTGTGCCTTGGGGCGTATCTTCGAGAATTATTCCGCGCGATTTCAGTTCATTGCGAATCTCGTCCGACCGTGCAAAATTCTTGTTCTTGCGTGCCTGTGTGCGTTCCTGAATCAGATTTTCGATCTCAAGTGCTTCGGTGTCAGTTTCGGCTTCAGAATCTTCACGACCAATTACGCCCAGAATATCATCGTAAATTCTCAGCGCATTCAGCGAACTCTCGAAAAATTCCGCCGGCAAAGTTTCGTTCTCTTTCAAACTCGTGTTGATCAAATACACCAGCTCAAACAACACTCCCAACGCAGCAGCTGTATTGAAATCATCGTCCATTGCAGCGTGAAATTTCGTGTCAAGTTCGGCGAGATTATTCTTGTAAGCGTTCGCGTCAAAATTCGTGTTCTCTGCAACTCGTGTCTTAAAAGCAAATTCCAAATCGTTCCGGCAATTTCGCAATCTTGAGACGCCACTTGCAGATTGTTCCAGAGCTTCAGTCGTGAAATTCAACGGGCTTCGATAATGCGCGCTCAGCATGAAAAATCTAATCGCTAACGGCGGAAATTTCTCAATCGCAGCTCGTGCCGTGACAAAATTTCCCAACGATTTCGCCATCTTCTCGTTATCAATCAGCAAGAATCCGTTATGCAGCCAGAAATTCACGAACGCTTTCCCCGAACCAGACGCAGCTTCACTCTGAGCGGCTTCGTTCTCATGATGCGGAAACATCAAGTCAACTCCGCCCGAATGAATGTCGATATTATCGCCCAAATATTTCGAAGACATCGCGCTGCACTCGATATGCCAACCCGGACGACCTTTGCCCCAAGGACTTTCCCACGACGGTTCACCAGGTTTCTCAGCTTTCCATAGAACGAAATCCAACGGGTCACGTTTTTTCTCACCGGGTTCAACTCTCGCACCGGCTTCCAGATCCTCGATATTCTGCTTGCACAAACTCCCGTAATTCTTCCAGCTGCGAACGTCAAAATACACGTCACCATTCGAGACATAAGCGTGTCCATTCGAAATAATTCTCTCAATCGTGTGAATAATTTCCGGAATATGCTCAGTCGCTCTCGGCGCAAAAGTCGGGCGTCGAATACCCAAAGCGTCGGCATCTTTGTTATACTCAGCTATGAATCTCTCAGCAAGTTCCGGAACTGTGATTTTCTCTTTGTGTGCTCTGTGAATCATTTTGTCGTCAATATCCGTGAAATTCTGCACAAACGTTACTTTATAGCCCAGATGTTCAAGATAGCGTCTCAAAACGTCGAACACGATAAACGGTCTCGCATTGCCAACGTGAAAGTAATCATAAACCGTCGGGCCGCAGCTGTAAAACGAAACTTCCCCGGGTTTAATCGGCACAAATTTTTCTTTCTTACGTGTCAGGTCGTTAAAAAGTTCTAAACTCAAAATTCTTTCCCCTTCCGAATAAATATTTCGCTATAATTATAATCGCAATAATTGCAAATCAAAACTCAATCTAAACTAGAACTGGAGGATTTTCGAAGATGGCATATTACGTCGGAATTGACATTGGCGGAACTAATATCAAAGCTGGAGTAGTTGACGATAACTCAATGCAGATAATTTCTGAAGCAAGCATCCCCGCCGGAGCAACTCGTCCACAAGAAATCGTGCTTCAGGACATTCTAAAACTCACACGTGACGTGACTGAACGCGCAGGTCTGAAAATTTCCGAAATTTCGGCTGTAGGCATGGGTTCACCCGGACTTGTTGACGTTAATAACGGGATCGTGATTTTCAACGCGAATCTGAACTGGCGGGATTTCCCGATTGTTGCGTTGACTCGCGAGGCTCTGAAAATTCCTGCTCACATCGAGAATGACGCGGACGCAGCAGCTTTTGGAGAAGTTGTCGCTGGAAGTGCGAGAGGCGCGTCAAGTGCGATAATCATCACTCTGGGAACTGGTGTCGGCGTTGGGATCGTAGCTAACCAGAGAATTTGGGCTGGCAGTGAGTTCGGACACATGACGATTCAGCGCGGCGGAAGATTATGCACGTGCGGAAAACGCGGCTGTCTCGAAGCTTATGCGAGTGCTACTGGCTTGATTAACATTACGACGGACGCTATCAAGAATAATCCCGAGAGCTTATTATCCGAAATTGCGCGAAATAACGGCTCTGTGAACGGACAAACTGCTTTTGATGCTGCTGATGATGGCGATCCGGTTGCGAAACAAGTTATCGACGAATACATTTCGTATTTAGCTTGCGGACTTGTGAACTTAATCGACGGACTTCACCCTGAAATTATCAGTCTCGGCGGCGGAATTGCGAAACAGGGCGAGAAATTATTAGCTCCATTGCGCGAGAAAATTGCTCTCGAAGTTTTCGGCGAACCCGGCAAGAAAGTCAATCACACAAAAATCGTCAGCTGCACACTTGGCTACAAAGCTGGCGTAATCGGTGCGGCGATGGCTGCGAAATAATGCGCAAAACACTCTTCACGAACGCGATAATCTTCAGACCGGATAATAATTTTCACAGCGGAAATATTGCGATTCAAAACGGAATCTTCACGAACGATTTTTCGCAACCCGACGAAATTCTAAACTGCGAGAATCTTTACTTGATTCCGGGTTTGTGCGACATACATTTTCACGGCTGCATGGGTCATGATTTCTGCGACGCTACACAAGAATCACTCGCTGCAATCACGAATTACGAACAAAGCATCGGCGTAACGTCAATCTGTCCTGCGACAATGACACTCGCTCCGGAAAAATTACTCGCAATCATGAGAAATGCCCGAGAATTTCACGAACGCAATCAAAATCTTGTCGGCATAAATCTCGAAGGTCCGTTCATCTCACGCGAAAAACCCGGCTCACAGGACGTGCGCTTCATAATTCCGCCCGATATTAACCTGCTCAGGAAATTACAGCAAACCTCGGGAAATCTGATCAAACTCGTAGACATAGCTCCAGAAATTCCCGGGGCTTTTGATTTTGTAACGCAAGCACGAGATCTGGCAGCAATATCATTCGCTCACAGCAATTCGGACTACGACACCGCGAAAAAATTCTTTGACGAATACGGAATTTCACACGTTACGCACTTGTACAACGCAATGAATCCGATCAATCACAGGGATCCCGGAGCAATCATCGCGGCTCTTGAGAATCCGAACGTAATGATCGAGTTAATCTGCGACGGAATACATGTTCACCCTGCAATCGTTCGAAACACGTTCAGAATTTTCGGTGACGATCGAGTAATCATGATCAGCGACTCAACCAGCGCGACCGGAATGCCTGACGGAAATTACACACTCGGTGAAAGTCCAATCGTGAAGAAAGCCAACGCGATTTATCTTGCAAATTCTCAGGAAAAAATTCTCGCTGGAAGTGCTACAAATCTTGCTGATTGCGTTCGAATCGCTGTGAAAAACATGGGCGTCAAACTGGAATCCGCTATCAAATGCGCGACAATCAATCCTGCGAAATCAATCGGTCTGGAAAAATCTCTCGGCAGCATCGAACCCGGGAAAATTGCGAATCTCGTAGGTCTGGATCAAGCTTTGAATCTCAAGTTCGTATTCTCGACATAAACGCGCGTAACTCTGGGCAAAATTTCGCTCAATATCTCGTGAATGATAGTCCCTGCTTTTCGAGCATCGTCCGTAACAAGTTCCTCGTCGAAAATTACTGCAACGTCTCCGGCTTTGACGCTCTCGCCAGAATTAGCAATATCCGTGACATCAGCCATGATCATATCCATGCAAACTCGCCCTATAACCGGACAAATCTTGCCATGAATTTTCACGTTAGCTTTGTTGCTCAAAATTCTCGGGAATCCGTCAGCGTAACCAATCGGCAAAACTGCTATTAACGAATCGCGCGACAATTTGCAAGTTCTGCCGTAACTCACCGTGTAATTTTCTGGTAATTTTCGCACGGCTGAGATTTTGCTTTTGACTGTCATGACCGGACGTAATCCCAAATTGCTGCCCTCGTTGCCATTCTCAGTTGATTCGTAACCGTACAGAACCAGACCGAATCTTCCCATATTAAAATGCGCGTGAGGATATTTCAGCACACCGACACTTGCTGCTGCGTGAGAGATCCTGAACGTCACACCGAGTTGCGACAAAGTTTCCAGAGCGTCGTTGAATTTCTCGATCTGTAATTCCGTGTAATCCGGCTCATCTGCGTCGGCGAAATGCGTGAAAATTCCCTCTGCGTCAAGTCCGGGTAATTTGCATAATTCAGCGATTTCGTTTGCAGCCTGGTGATTATGCTTGTCCCAGAAAAAGCCGATTCGTCCCATTCCCGTATCAATCTTGACGTGAATCTTTATCTTGCGATTAATCTCGACGGCGCGCTGTGATAATAAATTCGCGTTCTCAAAATCCTCGACAGCCTGAGTGATTCCGTATTTGCAGATTAACTCAGCAAGTTCCGGCTCAGATTGTCCGAGACACAAAATCGGAATCGTTACGCCATTTTCCCGAAGTTCGATTCCTTCAGCGACACTCGCCACAGCTAGCATATCCGCGCCGCATTCCTGCAATTTTCGCGCAACAGCCAACATTCCATGACCGTAAGCGTTCGCCTTGCACACTCCCAAAAATTTCGCACCGTTTCGCAACAATCCTCGCAAGATTTTCACGTTATGTTCGAGAGCGTCTAAATCAATTTCCGCCCAAGTTCGCGACATAGCAATTTTAGAAAATTCTGACATAATATTCTGCTCCTGAAAAATTTTCCCAGAATCATATCACACGCAAATAGTCTTTCATTACGTCAAAGATTTTCACCAACTCAGGTTCCGAAATAATATACGGCGGCATCGTGTAAATATATTTCAGGAACGGACGATTGAACACTCCACGCTCAGACGCAAATTCCTGAAAGCCACGAACAATCTCGGAATTAACGCACTCGATACATACGCAGCCTCCCAAAATGCGAATCTCTTTCACAAATTCTGAGGCGAAATTAGCAAATTCACGTTTAGCAATTCTCTCTATATTCCGGATTTTTGCCAGATAATTTTCGCGCTCAAAAATCTCGATTGACTTCAACGCAACACTACACGCCAGCGCATTTCCCATAAAAGTTGGACCGTGCATTAACGCATGTTCTGAATAATCATCATAGAAGCCCTCGAAAACTTTCCGATTTGCAACAGTAACGGCGTGTCCGATATATCCGCCAGTCAGAGCTTTTCCCAAAATCAGAATATCCGGCAAAATCAAATCCGCAACGAATCTATTGCCAGTTCGTCCGAACCCCGTCGCAACTTCATCGAATATCAACAGTACTCCATACTCATCGCACAATTCACGCGCACGCTTCAGAAATTCCGGATCGTAAATGCGAAATCCTCCGGCACATTGCAGCAACGGCTCTACGATTAAGCAATTCAACTCGTCGTGATAATCTGCAAATGCGCGTTCTAGTTCTGGAATTTTCGTCGGAATATGAATCGTATTTTGCGCAGAATTTTCCAGAGCCTTCAGAATAAAGTGATAGTCTTCATCGTCTCCGGCTTCCATCGCTTTGAACGTGTCCCCGTGATAGGCATTTTCCAGCGCGAGAATTTTCGTCCGGAGATTTTCCCCGCGATTCACGAAATACTGCAACGACATTTTCAGCGCAACTTCTACAGCTACACTGCCGGAATCCGAGAAGAAACAGTAATCCAGATCTCCGGGCAAATATTCGCGTAATTTCTGCGACAATTTCTCAACGGGTTCATGCGTCAAGCCACCCAGCATCACGTGAGAAAATTTCTGAACTTGTGAGATAATCGCAGCGTTAAGTTCCGGATTCTTGTAGCCGTGAATCACACTCCACCATGACGAGACCGAATCTATCAATTCTCTGCCATCGTCCGTGCGCAAATACACTCCCTCAGCATCAATAATTTTGTACGGAGCTTTCATGTGTTTCATCTGAGTGTACGGATACCAAATCATAATTGCAGCCTCCAAGTAATTTCTGAGTCATCATTCCCGACACACGCAAGAATTTTCACGCCTGTAATTTTCTCGCACATTCGCAAATTATCCTCGTGCAGAATATTCCCGGATTCGAATCGATTGAATATTATTCCGTCAAGCCTGATATTTTTCTCGCGCAAATATTCCGCCGTCAAGCCGACAGCGTTAATCGTGCCAAGTCCAGCATCTGCAACAAGAACGCAACTCAATCCCAGAGCTTTCACGACATCTTCGAGCCAAATTTCGCAAGTCTCGTCAATTCGCAACGGACACAAAATTCCGCCAGAACCCTCAACTAAAACGCAATCGTAATTTTCCTGCAAGTTCCGGAATTTTTTCACAATCACGTTCATATCAAGCTGATTATTTTCGATTCTTGCAGCCAAGTGCGGAGAATATGCTCTCTCGTAAACATACGGACACATCGAGCCTAAATCTTGATTCGTTCCCGAGATTTTCTTCACGTGTAACGCATCGCCCGGAATCAAGTTATTATTTTCATCGCGAATATTTCCGCTCATAGCAGCTTTGTAATACGCAACGTTTACGCCGTTTTGCAGCAAATTTTTCACGATTAAAGCCGACACGAAAGTTTTCCCGACATCAGTTCCAGTTCCAATCACGAAAATATTTCTCACTCGCACGTTACCTCGAAGCCCAATTTGTTCAGCATTTCAATATCCGTCTTGATGCTAATTCCCGCCGTAGTCAACATGTCACCGGAAATCGAAGCGTTTGCTCCAGACACAAAGCAGCTCAGCCCCTTATCCTGCAAAAGTCCGCGACCTCCAGCAAGTCTCACGTACGAATCCGGAATTATGAATCGATACACCGCGATAATTCTGCGCAAATCTTCAGGAGTTAATTTCTCGTTATTTTCAAACGGTGTTCCCTGAACTGGATTGAGCATATTCACCGGAACGCTTTTGATTCCCAAATCACGCAATTCGAACGCCATATTGATTCGATCTTCGACGCTTTCGCCAACTCCCATAATTCCACCGCTGCAAACTTCGAGCCCGGCTGATTGAGCTGCTTTGATAGCTGTGATTTTGTCATCGAATTTGTGAGTTGTGCAAATTTCGGGGAAATGTTCGCGTGAAGTTTCGAGATTGTTGTGAACTCGTGATAAACCGGCAGCCTTGAGTTTTTTATATTGCGATTCGTTCAGAAGACCCAATGACGCACAGACTGCGATTCCGGTTTTGGCTTTGATTTCGCGAATCGTTTCGCACAAGCTGTCGACTTCCTGATCGTTAAGATTTCTTCCGGACGTGACGATGCCGTAATGAACAGCGCCTTCTTCGTAATCGTGTTTCGCCTTCGCAAGAATTTCCAGAGTTGATAATAGCGCGTATTCTTCAACGCCTGTTTTGTGATGAGCGGATTGAGCGCAGAATTTGCAGTTTTCGGAACAGCGTCCGCTCTTGGCATTGATAATCGTACACATGTCGAATTTTTCGGCACAGAATTTTTCGCGAATCTCGTTAGCTTTCGAGCATAATTCTTCTAACGGCTGCTTGTATAATTCGAGAGCTTCGGATTTCGTGATATTTTCACCGGACAAAACTTTCGCGGCTAATTCAGAAACGTAACTCAAATTTTCACACCTTCTTGTATTAACGGGAGCAGAATTTTTCCCAGAGACGCGGCAGCAAAACACAGCGCAATATCACCCGGGACAGCCAGCACAACGCAATACACGAATAATGGCATGAATCCAATCGGTGTTCCGAGATAAAAATTGCTGATTAGTCCGTAATAAATCATTCCGAGTGAATACACAATCCCCAAACCAGCAAAATTCGCGAGCAAAAGTGAATGTCTCTCAGATAATTTTCCCGTGACGAAACTTCCCAACGCAAAGCCGATTAAATACCCGAAACTTGGCTGCAAAACGTACTCGATTCCGCCGCCGCTCGCAAAAACAGGAACTCCTGCTAATCCCAGAATTACGTAAATCATGACGGAAATGAATCCTAATTTTGCGCCGAGTAATAATCCCGCCATCGTTGTGAAAAAAAATTGCAGCGTGAACGGAACTACTGGTACCGGAATTTTCATAAACGCTCCGATTGAAATTAACGCCGAAAACATTGCGCAGAGAATCATATTTCTGATTCGTGATCGTGTGCGTGATTGTGTTCGTGATTTGTGCAACTTGTTAAGATTCGCTCCCTTAGTTATTTTTTGCGTATTGTATGCGTGAAAATCTGCATTGTCAAGTAAAATATTCGCATGAACTTTACAAATATATTTTTCGCGAAAATTCTGTGTTCGTGATATTATTTTCAGTAATAAAATTTTCTAACGAGAGGGGTTTTTACACCATGTTAGCAAACGGTATCGAAATGTTAAAAAAAGCAAAGGCTGGTCATTACGCAGTCGGTCAGTTCAACATCAATAACCTCGAATGGACTAAGGCAATTTTGCAAGTCGCTGAGGAACTCAAAGCACCGGTAATTCTCGGAGTTTCAGAGGGCGCAGGCAAATACATGGGGGGTTTTACAACGGTCGCGGCAATGGTCGCAGCTATGGATAAGGAATTGAAGATTTCTGTTCCGGTTTGTACGCATCTTGACCACGGAACTTATGAAGGCGCGTATAAGTGCGTTAAGGCTGGTTTCACGTCAATCATGTTCGACGGCTCGCACTATCCAATCGATGAAAACATCTGGAAGACGAAGGAATTAACCCACGTTGCGCATAATCTTGGAATGTCAATCGAGGCTGAAGTTGGCGCAATCGGCGGCGAAGAGGACGGAGTTATCGGAATGGGCGAGTGTGCTGATCCGGACGAGTGCAAGAAAATCGCTGATTTAGGCGTTGATATGCTCGCGGCTGGTATCGGAAACATTCACGGAAAATATCCGGCGAATTGGAAGGGACTTTCGTTCGAGACGTTGGCAGCAGTTCAGGAGAAAACCGGTGAGATGCCGTTAGTTCTTCACGGAGGTTCTGGTATTCCTGAGGACATGATTCGCAAGGCAATCACACTCGGCGTTTCGAAAATCAACGTTAATACTGAGTGCCAGCTTTCATTCGCGGAAGCAACACGCAAATACATCGAAGCAGGCAAGGATCTCGAAGGCAAAGGATTCGATCCGAGAAAATTGTTAGCCCCCGGTGTCGAAGCAATCAAGGAAACTGTCAGACAGAAGATCAGGTTATTCGGTTCGGACGGCAAAGCGTAAAGAATGCCAGAGCGTAAGAAAAAATATTATCTCAACGACAAATTCATAGGTGACGGGAGCCTCGCTGTAGTGGCGGGGCCATGTTCCCTTGAATCGCCGGAACTTGGTCTGCGAGTTGCGCGCGCGATGAAACATTTTTGCGAAGAACGCGGCTTGCTGTATATTTTCAAAGCGTCGTTTGATAAAGCGAATCGCACATCTGTTCATGCGTGGCGAGGACCTGGGATTGAAAAAGGGCTCGAACAATTAGCCGAGATTAAGCAATTAGCAGGTGTTCCGGTTTTAACGGATATTCACGAGAGTTGGCAGGCTGCTCCGACTGGTCAGGTTGTGGACATAATTCAGATTCCGGCGTTTTTGTGCAGACAGACGGATTTACTCGTAGCTGCTGCGAAAACCGGACGCGTGATTAACATCAAGAAGGCGCAATTTCTCGCTCCGGACGATATGATCTACGCTGCTGCAAAATGTCGCGAGGCTGGCAATGATAACGTGATTTTGTGCGAACGCGGGACGATTATGGGCTATCACAGATTGGTCGTCGATATGACAGGACTGGTTGCGATGCGTGAATTTGGCTACCCGATTATGTTCGACGCAACTCACAGCGTTCAGAAACCCGGAGGACTTGGCGGCATGAGTGGCGGAGATTACAAGCTAGCATTTCCTTTAGCGAGGGCAGCTGCTGCCGTTGGAATTGACGCGATATTTGCAGAAACTCATCCTAGCCCGAAAGATGCCTTGAGTGACGGTCCGAATATGATCCCGTTAGACCAGATGGGAAGATTCTTGGACGAAGTATTAGCGTTTCATAATACGTATCGAGAGATTTGCAAAAATGTCGAATGAAAATGAATATGTGATAGAACATACTGACGCAGATTTGCTTAACTCGGCGCGAGTATTAATGCACACGGAAGCCAGCGAGATTTTACGTGCTGCTGATAATCTTGATGATTCAATCGTGAAAGCTGCGAGAATGATTTTCAAGTGCAAAGGGCGTGTTGTTGTCGTAGGTTTGGGAAAATCCGGTCATGTCGGACGGAAAATTTCCGCAACGTTAGCGTCACTGGGTACACCGTCATTTTTCCTGCACGCGGCTGAAGCTTCACACGGAGATTTAGGAATGGTTCGGCGTGAAGATGTCGGCTTATTCGTTAGTAACAGCGGTTCTAGTTCTGAGATGGTTGCGTTGTTGCCGCATTTCCAGAGATTGGGCGCGAAAATGATCGCAATTACTGGCGGATTTGATTCACCGTTAGCAAAATATTCGGATATAATTTTGAACTCGCACGTTCAGACCGAAGGCGATCCGTTGCAATTAGCTCCGATGAGCAGTACGACGTTGCAGCTTGTGATTGGTGACGCGTTGGCAGCGATTATTACGATTCTCAGGAATTTGAAGCGTGAAGATTTCGCGTTATTTCACCCGGGTGGAGCTTTGGGCAGAAAGTTATTGACCAGAGTTTGCGATTTAATGGCGAGTGGCGATCAGTTGCCGCTTGTTCAGGAAAATGTTCTGGTGAAAGATGCGCTGTTCGAGATAACAAGTAAAGGCTTCGGTGCGACATGTATAGTGAATCGCGAGGGATTTCTGACGGGAATTTTCACGGACGGAGATTTGCGCAGATTGATGGAAAAATTCGGCATGGATTCGTTCGGTGTGAAGATAAATGACGCAATGACACGAAAGCCGAAAATCATAAATCCGGATTCGCTCGCAGCTGAGGCAGTAAGAATTATTGAGCAGAATGAGATCAGTGTGCTAATAGTTGTAGATAAAGTGAAGCGTCCAATCGGAATAATTCACATACACGATTTGTTAAAAGCAGGTATAGCGTAATCAGACATGAAAATTTTAGGAGTGATCCCGGCACGTTGGAGTTCGTCAAGATTTCCGGGGAAACCGCTTGCTGATATTTGTGGTAAGACTATGATTCAGCGAGTGTATGAACGCGCAAAAAAATCGAGTTTGTTATTTGACGTGGTAGTTGCGACTGATGATTCTAGAATTTCACAGTGTGTCGAGAGTTTCGGGGGACATGCAATCATGACACCTTCAGAACTTCCAAACGGTACAGCACGCGCAGAATTTGCAACGAGAATTTATTGTGAAGCTGTAGACGCAGTGATAAATATTCAGGGTGATGAGCCGTTACTAGACCCAAGAATGATCGATGAAGTTGCGGAATTGTTGAGCGAAAATTATTGTGTGACGTTGTGCAGCGAATTGCATAATGATTTCGAGAATCCTAATATCGTGAAAGTAGTATTTGATTCGAACGGTAATGCGCTGTATTTTTCACGCTCGCTCATACCGTATAAACGAAATTTGACAGCACAGCCGATTTTCCAGCATATTGGGATTTACGGCTATAGTATAGAATTTTTGAGAAAGTATGTAGAACTTGAAGCTACACCGTTGTCCGAAGCCGAAAGTCTGGAGCAGCTGAAAGTTCTCGAACATGCCTACAGGATTCGCGTGAAAGTTACGGATTGTAAAGACAAAAGCATTGGTGTAGATACGCCCGAAGATCTGGAACTTGTGAAGCGAATAATTCAGGAAGATGCGAAAATTTGATCATGTAGTGATTTTGAGTGACGGAATACGCGGACATTTTCACCAGTCACTTGGCATTGCGCGCTGTGTCTGCAAGATTTCCGGCGCAAAACTCGAAGGCGAAATTATTATTCCGAAATTGTCGAGTGTAAAGCGATTTTTTGTGAAACTTGCTGCTAGAAAAAACAGGCTGAATCTTGATCTTGATAACGAGATTTTCGCGAGAGTACGTGATTTCAAGAATACGCTGTTTATATCAACTGGAAGTTCAGCAGCTCCGTATAATATTTCGTTGGCTAGAACTACCGGAAATTTTTGCGCAGTCGTTATGACCCCGTCGATTTTGGGAACAGACCCGTTTGATTTCGCGATAGTTCCTGAACATGATAAGCATGATTCTAAAGCGGGAAATATTTTCGTGACACTTGGTGCGCCGAATCATATAGATATTCAGGATTTACATGAACAGGCTGTTGCGAAATTCGGGAATGTGAATCGAGAGCGTAATCACAAAGTTATTGCGTTATTAATCGGTGGCAATGATGCGAATTACGGAATATCCCCTGAATTTGCTGCGGGAATATTTGCGAATTTGCGAGAGTTTCGTGATTGCGAATTTCTGATAACGACTTCGAGACGAACTGGTGAAGCTACGGACAAAGCTGTGAAAAATATTTTCGGGAATTGCGATAACGTTGCGTACATGTTGCTAGCGTCAGAAAATCCTGATGAGAATCCTGTTCCTGCGATGTTGGGAGCTGCCAGTCATGTATTAGTCACGGAAGATTCTGTCTCGATGGTTTCGGAGTCTATAACGGCTGGCTTCAGAGTCGGATTGATTCGCGTTGAGAGAAAAACCGGATTTTTGAAAAACGCTCTAGGATTCGGTGCGAAAAGATTTGACGAATTATTTGCGGAATTTTCTGCGATGAATTTGCTCGAAGATTTGGGAGATAATCCGGATTTCGGGAAATTTCTGAGTGCGGCTTCTCAGAAACATGATTCGGATTTTAACGAGGCAATGCGTGCAGCGAAATGGATTTTGGATTTGGAATGAAACGATAGGAGATTTGTAATGAAATATTTGGATGAATATATTGACGGTTACTTGGCTGCGCAACCTGAGCTGGATTGTTGCTGGTTCGAGGGAAGATGGCGAAAACGTGCGGAAATTACGAAACTGGCGGATAACATGACGGAAATTTTGCGTGATTCGGGATTTTCGAAAGGTCAGAGATTAGTCGCGTTGATGCCAAATTCGCCGTCGAATCTTGCGTTAATGTTGTCGGTTTGGAGATTGGGCGGAATTTTCTGTCCGCTGAATGAGAAATCCGGAGAAATTTCGCTGCTGAGAACTCTTGATTTATTAAAGCCATTCGCAGTCGTTGTCAGTGAGAGCGTGAAGCAAAATCTTGTTGACGCGCTTGCAAATGCTGGTTGGGTATGCGTGAAGTCCGGTTTGGATACTGCGTTCGGAAAATTCACGGGGAAAACTCAGGCTGTTACGCCCGAAGATGAAGACCTTGCCGTAATATTTTCTACATCTGGAACGACTGGCAATCCCAAAGCAGTTCCGCTAACTCACGCGAATATTCTCGATAATTGTTACGCATGTCTGGATAGATTGATTTGCTTGACATCTGAGAATATTTTCCTGAACGTTTTACCCGGGTTTCACGCTTTTGGTTTTACGGTTTGTACGATATTGCCGTTTATCTTGGGAGCAAGGCAGGTTTTGATAGCGAATTTCATGCCGCCCTCGAAAACGATTGAAGCATTGATTCAAAGCGGAACAGATACGCTGTTATTAGTCCCGACGATGATAGGCTTCGTAACGTCTATGCTGGAAAAACAGGGGAAGCAATTACAGAATATCAAGATACTGATTTCCGGCGGTGATAGATATAATTCCGAGATGGACGAACGTGTCAGAAAAATTTTCGGAGTGCCTGTTAATGAGGGCTACGGAATTACGGAATGTTCGCCTGTTTTGTCGGTCAGTCAGGATGCGGAACATCGCAAACTCGGAACAGTCGGTAAAGCATTGAAGGGTTTCGAGATTCAGTTGCGAAATGAAAGTGATGAAGTCTTAGAGAATGCTTACGAGGGAGTATTGTGGGCGAAGGGTGCAAGCGTCACTCGGGGTTATTATCACGCAGAGGAAATCAATCGCGAGAGATTCAAAGACGGATTCTTTAATACAGGCGATTATGTGAGAATCGATTCAGAAGGCTATATAAAAATTCTGGATCGCGTCACGGATATTATTATCGTCGGAGGCTTCAACGTTTATCCGCAGGAAGTAGAGGCGATTTTGTGCGAGAATCCTGCTGTTCAAAATGCTGTTGTTGTCGGAATGCCGAATGATATGAGCGGAGAAGTTCCGAAAGCATTCGTCGTGAAAAATTCCGGCGCAGAAGTCAGCGAGAATGATCTTGTGAAGTTTTGCAAAGAGAGATTGTCGCATTATAAAGTCCCTAGAGCTATAGAATTTGTAGAATCGCTGCCAGTGTCGGCTACAGGGAAAATTTTGCGCAGAGTGTTGCGTCAGAAGGAGCGTGAGAAAAAATAATGCGTCTTGAAGAGTTGTTGCTTGAGAATTTGAGTAAAGATAGAAATGCTGATTGTTACTGGTGGAACGGTAATTGGTACACGTGCGGAGATTTGCTGAATCTTGTCGATAATTGCGAGAATGCTCTGAGGCGTGCGGGGTTCGAACATGGTCAGCGATTGGTTGTGATGCTGAGAAATTCGCCGTTAATACCTGCGTTATCGTTGGCGGTCTGGAAATTGCGCGGAATATTTTGCCCGTTGAATGAGAAAGCCGGTCTGTCATCGTTGAAGGGTACGCTGGAGCTTCTGAAGCCGTTTGCCGTGATTTTGCAGAACGAGATTAAAGAGCTTGCTGTTTTGAAAGAATCCTGGGTATGTATAACGTGTGATTTGAACGCGAAAGATCTGCCGGAATTTACCGGTAAGCTGCAAGAGCCTGATAACGAAGATTTCGCCGTAATATTCTCGACATCTGGAACGTCCGGGAATCCGAAAGCAGTGCCATTAACGCACGGAAATTTCCTGAGTAATTGCGCAGATGCCCGAGAAGTTGTTACGGATTTGCAAAAGGGTCATGTGTTCTTGAATGTGTTGCCGAATTTTCACTCGTTTGGCTTCACGTGTACGATGCTATTGCCGTTCAGCATGAATCGTAAGATAGCGATTGTGCCGTCATTTTTGCCGCCGCAGTCTACGATGAGAGCGATTATCGAAGCGAAAGTAGATGTCATGTATATAGTCCCAGCGATAATAGCGTATCTGTTGATGTCTGTAGAGAAGGGGAAATTTCCGGTCGAAGAGCTGAAGCGTCAAGTATATATTTGCACTGGCGGCGACAGATTGAATCCGAACGTTCAGGATCAGGCGTGGGAATTGCTCGGCAAAGAGATAGTGGACGGCTACGGATTGACTGAGACTTCGCCGATTGTTTGCATGACCCCTAGCCATGATAGATACAAACTCGGAACAGCAGGAATTTTGCTGCCCGGCTACGAATACAAGCTTAAAACACGCGACGCTCAGGAATTGGGAAAAGATTCGCACGAGGGAGTATTGTGGGTGAAAGGAGCAAGCGTTACACCCGGGTATTTTCACGCACCGGAGATTACGGCTGAGAGATTCGATTCAGATGGCTTTTTCAACACCGGCGATTATGTAGAGATTGATTCAGACGGCTATATCAAGATAATAGACCGAGTTACGGATATAATAATCGTGGGAGGCTTCAACGTTTATCCTCAGGAGGTCGAGAAGATTTTGTCAGAACACCCGGCGGTTCAGAACGCGATCGTAGTAGGAGTTCCGCACGCAATCAACGGAGAAGTCCCGAAAGCATTTATCCAGCGTCGAGAAGGCTTCTTGAACGTAACGGATCGCGAGATTATCAAGTTTGCGAAAGAACGCATGGCACATTTCAAAGTTCCGAGGTCAATAGAATTTGTCGATGATGTGCCGTTATCCGGAACAGGAAAAGTTTTGCGGCGAGTTTTGCGCGAGAAAGCAGGACACAAAGGCATATGATTTTCGGATCGTCTCTGAGTAAGTTCTTGTTAAGTTATTCGGGGACGATTTTTTTGCGAGAGCGTGTGTATAATTAGAGCGGAAAATTTTTGGGAGGCGAAATTTTTATGAGGAAGTCGTTTAAGAAGAGGGTGTTTTGGGGATTTTTGTTACTAGTTTTCGGAGCTGCGGGCGGTTGGCTTGTTGAGAAAGTTGTTCGCAAGACACTCGACAGAACAGTCGGGTCGTCTGTTGACGCGATTTTGAAACGGGCGTTGGACGCACTCACAAAACCCGTCGATGAGAAAATGGCAAAGGCACGAGATGACACACGGGAATATCTCGCGAAAAATACGGTTCAGCAGGTCGAAGCCAAAATTGCAAACAACGATCCAGAAGCTCAATACAATTTGGCAAACTCGTATTACTTCAGTGGGGATTATGACAATGCGCTCAAGTGGTACAGGAAAGCTGCTGACCAAGGATACGCGCCAGCTCAATTCAATCTCGGCGTTATGTTCAACAATGGATACGGAGTTGCGCAGGATTACGCTGAAGCTGTGAAATGGTACAGGAAAGCTGCTGACCAAGGAGATGCGCCAGCTCAATTCAATCTCGGCGTTATGTTTTCCAATGGAGACGGAGTTGCGCAAGATAAATCTGAGGCTGTGAGATGGTTCAGAAAAGCTGCTGAACAGGGACACAAGGAAGCTCAATTCAATCTTGCGTGGATGTATTCCAACGGCGAGGGAGTTGCGCAGGATAAATCTGAAGCTGTGAGATGGTACAGAAAAGCCGCTGAACAAAATAATTCTGCCGCTTTGTGCGATTTAGGCGATATGTATCGTCTGGGACTTGGCGTTGACGTGGATTATCAGGAAGCCTTAAAGTTCTATCATAAGGCCGAAGAGTTAGGAAGTGTTGCGGCCGCTCTCAATATCGGCTCAATGTATAGTCTGGGAATGGGAGTAGACAAGGACATTTACCAGGCTATTAGATGGTGGACTAAAGCCGCTGAGAATAAAGATAATCCCAGCAGTACCGCGCAATATAATCTTGGCAATATTTATTATAACGGTCGAGGAATGCCGAAGGATTACAAGCGCGCCTATTACTGGTACAAGAAATCCGCAGAAAACGGCCAAGTCAGAGCTCAGAACAAACTCGGCGAAATGTATTCATACGGTGAAGGAGTCAAAAGGGATTACAAGCAAGCTCTAAAATGGTACAGAAAAGCCGCCGCCCAGAATGACGCTCAAGCTCAAGACAACATAGGTTATGCATATCTTTACGGCTTAGGAGTAAGGAAAAATTACTCAGA
>CALEPX010000084.1 GCA_937911045.1 uncultured Fretibacterium sp.
CGCATAAATTGCTTTTTTGCAAGAAGGAATCAAAAAAACTTTCCAACCTTTGTTGGAAAGTTTTTTTATATCCTTTCGCAATGAAAGCAAAGAGCATCAAATCTTGGAATGAGGAGGAGCGGCCGCGGGAGAAGCTGATGCAACAAGGGGCCGCCGCCCTGTCGAACACGGAACTGCTGGCCATCCTGATCGGATCGGGCACCCGGACGCTGACGGCCGTCGATCTGGCCCGGGAACTGATCGCCGCCTTCGGCGGCCGCCTCGACGTCCTATCGCGGCAAACGCCGCAGAAACTCATCGCCATCAGCGGCGTCGGCCCCGCCAAGGCCACCTCCATCCTTGCCACTTTCGAACTGGCCAGGCGCCTGGCCGCAGAGATTCCGGAAGACGAACTCACCATCCGCAACGCCGACACCGTCGCCCGGATGATGATGCCCCGCCTGGCGAGCCTTCCCCAGGAGGAGTGCTGGGTCATCTACCTCAACCGCGCAAGCCGCTTTATCGGCAAGGAATGCGTCAGCATCGGCGGCATCGGTTCCACGGTCATCGACATCAAGATCATCGTCAAGAAGGCTGTCGAGCGGCTGGCCTCGGGCCTGATCCTGGTACACAACCACCCTTCCGGCAATCCCCTTCCGGGAGAGCAGGACCGCCGCCAGACCGAAGCCCTGCGCAAGGCCGCCGCCGTCTTCGACATCGCCCTGGTGGACCATATCATCGTGGGCAAGAAAAAATATTACAGTTTTTCCGACGAGAATTGTTAACTTTAGGCTGTAAAAAAGCCTGACCTATGAAAATCATCCAACTCGGAGAAACCGATTCCCTGATGGGCCACTACCTCGCGCAGATCCGCGACAAGAGCGTTCAGAAAGACAGCCTGCGCTTCCGCAGGAACCTCGAACGCATCGGGGAAATATTCGCAGCACGCCGGAGTTGTCATAACGTCGATATTTGAGAACACTCGCAGCCAAGTTGTGATTCACTTGCTTCACGACGACACGCTCACTCAGGAAAACCGCGAGAAATTTTTGCGCACAACTCAGAAATATTCGCAGGAAATCGAGTTCGTAAATGTTGAAGCGTACAAGAATAATTTTAGCGACGAATTGTTAAAACTTGCTGGAAGTTGGACTATCGGAACTTTGTACAGGTTGCTAATTACGGAAGTTTTGAAACTTGATCGAGTAATTTATCTTGACGGCGATGTAATCGTGAATCTGGATATTCGGGAACTTTGGGAAATTGATATGGAGGGCAAGAGTTTAGCCGGTGCTAAAGATCTCACGAATCCG
The DNA here is from genome assembly GCA_937911045.1 of uncultured Fretibacterium sp. Lineage (GTDB taxonomy): Bacteria > Synergistota > Synergistia > Synergistales > Aminobacteriaceae > JAFUXM01. Next base: position 1,293 of record CALEPX010000084.1, read on the forward strand.
AGATGGGGCGATACAACACGCGCTGAACTTTTGGGCTGCGATACTGCAAATTATATAAATGCTGGCGTCGTTATTATGGATTTGCGAAAAATTCGATCACGCGGCTCACTTTTCAAAATTGCTACGGATTTCATAATTGCGAAACGAGATTTGATACTCGCTCCGGATCAGGACGCTTTGAACGCGATATTCCGTAATGACATCAAGATAATCAGCAACAAATTCAACGCGCATTTCAGCATGATGAGCGAAAATATGCCGGATTGCATAATACACATGCTCGCATGGAAACCTTGGATTGCGATAACTGGCGTTCAATCGGATCGCCTTTACTGGAAAATGTACGTTCGCAGCGCGTGGGGAGAGAATGCAACACGTGACGAGCTAATCGACATATTCAACAATTTAGCCTACGGAACAGCACACTCAACGTTATATCACCACACACCTATGCAATGCGTAAGGCGTTTATCGTTCTCAGCCTGGATAAGAATCTGTGCACCGTTCAGGCTGGCGAAATTTTTTGCGTCGTCTATATTTTACAGGTTCAAGCACAAGTGATCCGTGTGAAAAAATCCCTTAAAACTCTGATTGACATTGGCGTAATTTTTCAAGTATCATGTTCGTATCTTTCGTAAATTTTCAGAATTAAGATTACTGGAGGAGCTTTCTTGTTTTGAACTTTGACCCTAATAAATACAGGTATTTTTCTAGGCGCTCCGTTGTATATGGTACGCGGGGAATGGTCGCAACAAGTCATCCCTTGGCTGCACAAGCTGGTCTCGATATGCTCAAGAAGGGCGGCAATGCTGTTGATGCTGCGATTGCTGCTGCGGCTGCGTTAGTTGTGGTTGAACCTACGGGCTGCGGTTTGGGCAGTGATTCGTTCGCGCTGATTTGGAAAGACGGCAAATTGCAGGGTCTAAATTCTTCGGGATTTTCTCCGGCAAAATTCAGTTCCAAGAATTTCGAATCAGAAACATTTCCGCGTGGTTGGAGTTGTGCGACAGTTCCGGGAGTTGTTGCAGGTTGGGCAGAATTGGCGCGCAAGATGGGACGTTTGCATTTTTCGGACACGTTGGCACCGGCGATAGATCTTGCGTCACGGGGATTTGCTGTAACACCTGTAATCGCTGAATTATGGCAACAGGCTTTCGACGAGTTCAAGAATCTCAAGTCAGCGGAATTTTCGCATTGGTTGAGAACATTTTGTCCGAGCGGGCGTGCTCCGAGAGCTGGCGAAATTTTCCGGTCACAGCCATTGGCACGAACTTTGCGACGAATTGCCGAAGCTGGGGGCGAAGATTTTTACAGGGGCGATCTAGCTGAGAAAATCATAACTTTCTCGAACAAAACTAACGGATATTTCACACCGGAAGATTTTGCGGGGTTCAGACCTGAATGGGTGTCGCCGATTAGCACGAATTATCGCGGCTATGATATTTGGGAGATGCCGCCGAATGGGCAGGGAATTTGCGTTTTGATTGCGATGAATATCCTGAAGAATTTCGAGTTTGAGAGCGATTCGCGTGATGAGTTTTCGAGTTTGCATAAACAGATTGACGCCGTTAAAATTGCGTTCTCGATTGCGAAAAAACATGTTGCAGATCCAAAATTTGCGAATATTCCAGTTGATGACTTGCTGAGCGAGGATTATGCGCATGAACTGGCTGCGAAAATCGATCCAGAACATGCTCAGAATTTCGACGATGCGCGTGAAAAATTCGGCGGCGGAACTGTGTATCTTGTGACTGCTGACAGCGGCGGCTCAATGGTGTCGTATATCCAGAGTAATTTTATGGGCTTCGGTTCTGGAATCGTAATTCCCGAGACTGGCATTTCGCTGAATAACAGGGGCGCGTGTTTCTCACGGAATCCTGAAAGCCCGAATTATATCGACGCACGCAAACGACCGTATAACACGATAATTCCGGCATTTGTCACGAAGGATAATAAACCGTTAGCAGCACTCGGAGTCATGGGAGGATTTATGCAGCCTCAAGGACACGTTCAAGTCTTGACGAATTTGCTTGACTTTGGCATGAATCCTCAAGAAGCACTCGATTCACCGCGTTGGAAATGGAATAATAATCTGCAAGTTTCGCTTGAGCCGAATTTCCCTGAATCACAGGCTGAGAATTTATCGCGAGCTGGTCATGAAATTACGCGTGAAGATTCGTCGTTGGATTTCGGGCGCGGACAAATTATCATCAAAACTGAATATAACTCGCTTGCCGGAGCTACTGAACCGAGAGCTGATGGAAGTGTCGCAGCATGGTGAGGCATGTGAAGCAAGTGTTATATTATATAAATCTCAAATTTTTTCTACATTATCAAGAGGGGGTTTTTTGATTTGAGTATTAAGTGTTACGATGGCGGAGTTTATCTCGTAAATGGCACCGAGCTGATCCCGGAAAGTGAGGCAGCAAAAGTAAAGCAATTAACCGGCAAAGACGCTGACAAATCAGAAGCTAAGAAAGGCACGATTGCTTACAACATTCTGAAGTCACACAACAAAGCTGACAACATGGAGCATTTGCGAATCAAATTCGATTCCATGGCATCACACGATATTACGTTCGTTGGAATTATCCAGACGGCAAGGGCTTCGGGCATGAAGAAATTCCCGTTACCGTACGTTTTGACGAACTGCCATAATTCGCTCTGTGCGGTTGGCGGAACTATAAACGATGACGATCACTATTTCGGATTAAGCTCGGCGAAAAAATACGGCGGAATTTACGTTCCTCCACACATTGCAGTTATTCACCAGTTTATGCGCGAGATGTTCGCTGGCTGTGGGAAAATGATTCTCGGCTCAGACTCTCACACACGTTACGGCGCACTCGGAACAATGGCTATCGGTGAAGGCGGCGGCGAATTAGTCAAGCAGCTTCTCGAAGATACTTACGATGTCGCATATCCCGGAGTTGTCGCGATTTATCTGACCGGAAAACCTGCTCCTTACGTTGGACCTCATGATGTCGCTATCGCAATCGTCAAGGCTGTGTTCAAGAGCGGCTATGTGAAAAACAAAGTCATGGAATTTGTCGGACCGGGCGTTGCTTCAATGACGACTGATTACAGGAACGGCGTTGATGTTATGACGACTGAGACGACGTGCTTATCATCAGTGTGGAGAACTGACGCTGACACGAGATCGTTCTTGGCTGAACACGGACGCGCTGATGATTACAAAGAACTGAATCCTGCTGACGTTGCGTATTATGACGGCTGTGTTTATATCGACCTTTCCAAGATTAAGCCGATGATCGCGTTACCGTTCCATCCATCAAATGCCTACGAAATCTCTGAACTTTACGCGAACTTGAAAGACATTCTCGCTGAAACTGAGAAAGCTGCTGCGAAAGTTGCCGGCGGTCGTGCGGAATTTACGCTTCTTGACAAAGTTACGTCCGATGGCAAATTAATGGTTCAACAGGGAGTAATCGGAGGCTGTGCAGGTGGAAATTACACGAACGTTGTCGAGGCTGCACACGCATTGAAGGGCAAAACTTGCGGCTACGGTGAGTTCTATCTGAGCGTTTACCCGTCATCACAGCCGGTATTCATTGATTTGGATCGCAAAGGCTTCTTAGCTGACTTGATGGACGCGGGCGCAATTATCAGGACTGCATTCTGCGGACCGTGCTTCGGAGCTGGCGATACTCCTGCAAACAACGCGCTCTCAATCCGACACACAACGCGAAACTTCCCGAACAGAGAAGGCTCAAAACCCGGCAACGGTCAAATGTCAGCGGTCGCACTCATGGACGCAAGATCAATCGCGGCAACTGCAGTAAACGGCGGAAAATTAACCAGTGCTGAAGACATGGATTGCTGGGGCAATGTTCCTGCGTATAATTACGACGACAGAGCTTACAAGTCAAGAGTTTTCTGGGGTTACAACAAGGCTGATCTTGATGAACCGATCAGATTTGGTCCGAACATCAAAGACTGGCCCGAACAGATTGCTCTCGCTGATAATATTCTGTTGCGCGTTGTGTCAAAAATCCTTGATGAAGTTACGACTACTGACGAATTGATTCCGTCCGGCGAAACGTCGTCATATCGTTCGAATCCTCTGGGGCTTGCTGAGTTCACGCTCTCAAGACGCGATCCCGAATACGTTGGTCGTGCCAAGGAAGTTCAGAAACTCGAAAAAGCGCGTCAGGCTGGTGAAAAAGTCGGCGAATTATCAGAAGTCTACGCAGCAATCAAGACAATTCCGGGGCAGGAAGGCGTTAAACCCGAAGAGATCGAAATAGGCTCAACGATTTACGCTAACAAACCCGGCGACGGTTCAGCACGTGAACAGGCTGCATCATGTCAGAGAGTTCTTGGCGCACTCGCGAACATCACTCAGGAATACGCAACGAAACGCTATCGTTCGAACTGCATGAACTGGGGCATGATTCCGTTCCATCTGAAGGGCGAACCGAATTTCGAGATCGGCGATTATATTTACGTCCCGGGAATCAAAGGCAATCTCGACGCTAACGAACTCAAGGACATCAAAGGCTACGTCATCAAGGACGGCAAGGCTACGGAGATCAATCTTTACATTCAGGACATGACCGGCAACGAGCGCGATATAGTCAAAGCTGGCTGCTTGATCAATTTTAATCGCGACAAAAAGAAGTAACGTGTGAAAATTACGCCCCCTTTAAGATTGCGAATTGCGTGATTTTAGGGGGGCATAATTCGCAAATCTGGGTTAATATAGTAATCCGTAAAGTAATAATCATGAAAGGAGCTTTTTGTTTTGAGCAAAATTAAAATGGCAACTCCCATCGTTGAGATGGACGGCGATGAAATGACCAGAGTTATCTGGACGATGATCAAAGAGGATTTGTTGTCACCGTTCGTCGAACTTAACACCGAGTATTACGATCTCGGACTCCCGAAACGTGACGAAACCCGCGACAAAATCACTTGGGAAGCTGCAGAGGCTATAAAAAAATATCGCGTTGGCGTAAAGTGCGCAACAATTACCCCGAATAAGCAGCGCGTAGAAGAATATAATCTTCACGAAATGTGGAAAAGCCCCAATGGTACAATTCGTGCAGTTCTTGACGGAACAGTTTTCAGAGCGCCGATTTTGACAACCTGCATCAAACCCGTCGTCAAAAACTGGAAGAAGCCGATCACTATTGCTCGTCACGCATACGGCGATGTCTATCGTGGAACTGAATACCGCGTCCCAGAACCCGGCAAAGCTGAGTTAGTCTTCACCGGCAAGAATGGCGCAAGTTTCCGTGAGACTGTTTACGATTACGAGTGCCCGGGCGTTTTGCAGGCCATGTACAACAAGGACACGTCAATCAGTTCATTCGCTCGCAGCTGTTTCGAGTACGCGCTGTCAACGAAACAGGATATTTGGTTCTCGTCAAAAGACACGATTTCAAAACAGTATGACCAGACGTTCAAGTTAATATTCCAGGATATTTTCGAGAAAGAATACGCTGCGAAATTCAAAGAAGCTGGGATCATTTATTTCTACACATTGATCGACGATGCAGTTGCGCGTGTCATGCGTTCAGAGGGCGGATTCATCTGGGCGTGCAAGAATTACGACGGCGACGTCATGAGCGATATGGTCTCGACGGCTTTCGGAAGCTTGGCAATGATGACGAGCGTTCTTGTTTCACCGGACGGCAATTTCGAGTACGAAGCTGCTCACGGAACAGTCACGAAACATTTCTATCGTTATCGCGACACAGGCAAAATGACCTCAACGAACCCGGTCGCAACGATTTTCGCATGGAGCGGTGCTTTGAGAAAACGTGGCGAACTTGATGGCAATCAGGATCTCGTGGCATTCGCGAACAAACTTGAGAAGGCTACGATTGATACGATTCAGGGCGGCGTTATGACGAAGGACTTGACGACACTTTGCGAGGGCGTTGTGCCTCAGGTTGTTGACACGAAGGAATTTATCAAAGCAATCGCTGCGAAATTATAATCACGAATTCGCGGTAAATACGAAAACTCCCCAAGAGTGAATCTAATCATTTGCTCTCGGGGAATTTTTTTGCGCGAAAATTACTCTTCCCAAAGTCGTTCGAGCCTGTAAAAATCCCGCCCCCTGTGACTGAACACATGCACAACCAGATCGCCAGCGTCGATTAATCGCCAGTTCACGCTCTGAGCACCTTCGAGTCTGCAAGTGAAGCCGGATTTCTCGATTGCTTCCTGAGCAGCTTCGGTCAAAGTTTTCATGTGTGTCTCGGAATTTCCGGTTACAAGCACGAACATATCAGCCAAGCCGCCGCGATTTTTGAGATCAAGTGTGACGATATTCTCACCGCTTTTCGCCTCAAGTGCTTCGACTACGATTTTCTGCAAATTCTGCAAATTCTGCAAATCCAATTTTCTAAAACGCCCCTTCCTGAATTAATGCTAAAAACTTGTGAATAACTCGCGAAAATATTATTATATAATATTATTACTGGAGGGGAATTTTTATGCAAATATCATTCACGAAAAACACAAATCCCGGGAAAATGCCACCGGAAGATAAATTAGGTTTCGGATCGATTTTTAGCGATCACATGTTCGTCATGGATTACACCGACGAGAAAAATTGGCACAACGCGCGAATAATCCCGTTTGGGAATATCTCGTTGAATCCCGCTGCGAGTGTGCTGCATTATGCGAACGAAGTTTTTGAAGGCATGAAGGCTTATCGTTGGGCAGATGGCAGCATTCACCTGTTCAGACCGTACGAGAATGCGAATCGAATTAATATCTCAGCAGAACGAATCGGTTTGCCGCAAATTCCTGTTGATATGTTCGTTGAAGCTGTGAAGGCTGTCGTGAAAGTTGACGAGTCATGGGTACCGCACACTGAAGGCACGTCGCTGTATATTCGCCCGTTCTTGTTCTCGACTGATCCGGAACTTGCTCTGCACGGCATTCATCAGGCGCAATTCGTAATCATTCTTTCACCGAGCGCGAGTTATTTCGCAGAAGGTCTCAAGCCTGTGAAAATTATGCTTGAAACTGAAGATGTCAGAGCTGTCAGAGGCGGCACAGGTTACACGAAATGCGGCGGAAATTATGCTGCGTCGAATCGTGCTGGCGATAAGGCAATGGAAAAAGGCTATTCACAAGTTCTCTGGCTCGATGGCGTTGAACGGAAATATATCGAGGAAGTCGGCGCGATGAATATCATGTTCAAGATTGACGGTGTTGCTGTTACTCCGGCTTTGAACGGATCGATTCTTGGCGGCATCACGCGAAAATCCTGCGTTGAGTTATTAAAGAGCTGGAATTTCCCTGTTGAAGAACGATTGCTCAGCGTTGACGAATTAATCGGTGCTGCTCAGAACGGAAAACTCGAAGAAGCTTTCGGGATCGGAACTGCCGCAGTAATTGCTCCGGTCGGCGCGCTGTCGTATAAAGATCGCGAGTACATGATAAACGATTTCAAAATCGGATCGCTCGCTCAGAAATTATATGACGAATTGACGGGCATTCAGTGGGGCAAAAAACCGGATAATTATGGCTGGACGGAAAATATTTAACTTGACATGCGTGTAATTCTGCCTTCGTTTGCAAAAATCAATCTCACATTAAGAATCGTAAATAAACGCTCTGATGGTCTTCATGACATAGTTTCCTTATTCCTCAGGATTCCGTCGGGCGAATCCGTTTGCATCGACACAAATACGCGAACTGATTCCGTAGCGTCAAATATAAATATTCCCGGCGAAAATATTATTTCGAAAGCGATACGAGTTGCTAGAGAATCCGGCTACAAGATCCCTCCGCTGAAAATTTACGTCCACAAGAACATTGCGTTCGGTTCTGGATTAGGTGCTGGCAGCGGAAATGCTGGAGTTGTTCTGCAATGGCTCGGAGCTGAGAAAGTCGCGCCTAAAGTTGGAGCTGATGTTGCGTTTTTCTGCTCAGGATTTCGCGCTGGCATAGTTTCGGGGATCGGCGATCGTGTTGATGCTTTAGAAATTCCTGAAACTCACGGAATTGTAGTTTTCCCGGAATGGAAATCTGAAACCGGCAACGCTTACGCACGCCTTGACGATTTCTCAAAAAAATACAGACACGGCTACGATAATTTTCAGGCACGCCGAGAATTACAGGCAATTTCCGCACACATGAATCAAAAGGGATATTTCGGACTTTTACCGAACGATTTCGCCGGAATGTTAAGCACACAAAATTCGAAATACAACGAGCTGTTCAAGTTCTTCGCTGAGTCAGGTTTTTCGGCTTGGGGAATAACTGGCAGCGGCAGTGCGGCATTCGCAATCGGGCAAAACGCAAAAATCCCGAACATTCACAAAGGAATTTCGTTCAAGTTTCCGGATTTTATACGCGACGTTCTGTATTTTTAATATCTCCGCGACTTGTTACGATTTCGTAGCCGATGGATAACATTCGATTATTAAGACACGATCTGCACTGAGCTGACTCTTCACCGGTGCAGATTTTGTTATCGTATAATTCGTATTTTTTTCGCACATTCACAGGTGAAAGATTCGGCATCACAACATTCGCTCCGGCTAAAATTCCCAATTCGCGCCCAAGTTTGTCAATCGTTCCGAGAGCTGTCGTTGCTGGCAGTAAAATCGGCGGATGAATTATGCGTATTATCGAGAGCAAATAGCAGGTTTGTTCAAGAGTTCCGGCTTTGCAGTCTCGAAATTGCGTGTCTTTATGTGGAATGAATGGTCCAATGCCGCACATTTCGGGTTTGAATTGCTCGATGAATTTGAGATCTTTCGCGAGAGTTTTGTTAGTCTGAAACGGTGAGCCAACCATGAAGCCGCAGCCAACGTAATAGCCGAGTTCGCGCAAATTTCTCAGGCAGTTAATTCGATTCGTGAATGACATTTCGGACGGGTGCAATTTGTGATAGTGTTCTTCGTCGGCAGTCTCGTGTCGCAGCAAATATCTGTCAGCCCCGGCTTCGCGCAAAAATCTGTAGCTCTCAACGCTGCGTTCCCCGAGTGAAAGTGTAATCGCGCAATCCGGATGTCTGGATTTTATCCCACGGATAATTTCGCCAAGAATCGAATCCGAAAAATAACTGTCCTCACCGCCCTGCAAAACGAAAGTTCTGAAGCCTAAATCGTAGCCTTCATCGGAGCATTCGAGAATTTGTTCTGGACTTAGCCTGTAACGCTCGCAATTCGAATTATCACGGCGTATTCCGCAATAGTAGCAATTATTTTTGCATATGTTCGAGATCTCGATTAATCCACGCACGAAAATTTCATGACCGTAAATCTCGTGGCGTAATTTCTGAGCGTGTTTCTTTAACAAACGAAAAGCCCCCTCGCTGTAATTCTCAAGGAGGCATTCGTATTCGTCGATTTCGAGTGAATGATTATTGCAGAGTTTCCCGATTAGAGCTTCGATTCTTGATTCGATTTGCGGCTTCATTTCGAGAAAGCAGTCTTCACACTCACGCCGTCAAGATTGCCGATTTGTCCGGACAAAGCAGAAATTTCGTTCTGTGGTGCGTCGAGTGCGATGCTTATGATATTTATATTCTTCTGGTGATACGGCAAACCCATGCGACCAATTATGAATCTGCGATATTGATGCAAAGTTGCGTTAAGAGTTTCGATTGAGTCGAGATTTTCGACAATAATGCTCATCACCGCAACACGTGTTTCCTGTTCCATTATAAAAACCTCCGTTCAAAAATTATCCGCGCATAACTTCGAGAGCGTTGTTCCACATGTCGCGCCCTGTCGTAACGACTGAGAGATTCGCTTCGTAAGCACGACTTGCCACTAACATATCCGTCATTTCACGAACGAGATTCACGTTTGGATACGCAACATAACCATCCTCGTTTGCGTCGGGATGATCGGGTTGGTACGTCATTCTCGGGGCTGAGTTATCTTCGGAAATTGCTGTCACGCGCACGCCGCCAATGTCACGATAACCGCCGATTGTCTTGTCGAGCATCTCAGAAAATACCGGAACTCTGCGCTTGTAAGGACCTCCGTTTAGAGTACGAGTTGTGTTGATATTCGCCAGATTCGACGAGATAGTGTCCATCCAAAGCCTGTGAGCCGTGAGAGAACTTCCTGCGATTTCCATGCTGTCAAAAATTTTCACGTCAAATGCACCTCACTTTCTGAAAAATTCCTGAAAAAATTTATCGACCTGCGATAACAGATTTTAGCATTGTGTATTTGCTTGTTGCGATTCTCATGAATGACGAGTACATCATGCGTGTCTCGGCGAGTGCAGCCATTTCACGTTCCGGATCGACGTTGTTCTGGTCAAGTCTGTAGCGTTCATCGACGATTCGAGTATCAGCAGCTTCAACATCACGGATACGCAGCGGATGTGAAGGAATGTGTGCAGCGTCAGTGACGGTCATGTGTAATTTCTTGTCACTCTCCATGACTTCGCGCAACTGATCTTCGAACGAGACGTTATGCCGAGCGTAACCCGGAGTATTTGCGTTTGCTACGTTGCGGCTGACCGCTTGAAATCTCTGAGCCAAACATTCGGACTCTTTCTCAACAACGTCCCAAGTGTAATCGTTGAACATGAATTAAATCACCTCTATAAATCTCAAAATCGGAATTTCTCTTGCGAATATTATATAATATTTTTAGGGAAAAATTTCAAACGTTAAGTTCGTTAAGTTGAGAGGTGCTTAATCATGGAAGAAATGAGAATGAATCAGAGTTTTGAAGCGCAAGATTTGCCGATGAGGTGGCACAAGTTCATGATTTATTTTTTGTTGTGGTTTGGAGCTGTGATTGGATTTGTCGTGGGATTTCCCCTGTTGATTGATATGATGTTGTATTGGCAGTATGTCCCGCTTTATTCTGCGTTCCCCGCGCTGAGATATTTGAATATCGCATTGGCTGTCTGCATAATTGTTCTTGCTGCGTACCAGATTTACGTGAGATTTCAGCTCGCAAGACTCAGAGTTGGCGCGACGGAAAAATTGTTCACGTTCTACAAAGTGGGAATTGCATTATCCGTGGGTTACATGGTACTGATGATTGCGATTATCATGATTAACACAAATGTTTCATTCAGCGCGATACTCGGGGAATTTTTCTGGCAAATTCTGCGTGACGTCGTGCCCAGCTTGATAATGTTCTTCTGCAACAAAGCATATTACAACAAACGCGCACACTTGTTCGTGAATTAGATTCGTGCCCGGAATAATTTTGGGTTAGAAATCTCTCTTGTGATTGAGAAATTGCAGGGGAGATTTTGATTTTTACAGCTACAGATTTTGCTCACTTAAACGCTTTCACAAAATTTGACACTCGTCAAAAACACAAAAATTCACGGAAAATTCGTTCGGGTGAAAATTCTGTCAAGAGTGTTTCGTGATCATGTTGTCGATGAATAACTTGATCATTTGTGCGGTGTTGTTGTCCTTGGCTTTGAAGAATATTGCGTTGTCAGCGTCCTTGTAATTGAAGTGTGTGACTTGATTGTGCGGTCTGCCCTTGAGATAGAAAACCAGCATTCCGGTGGCGAGCAAATTATTCGCTGACGGCTTGAAATAAACTTCGTCGATTTGGTCGAACGTCGCGTCAATTCCGATATATTCAGCGTTGAGTTTGCCGATTAATTTGTTGTCGGATTTTTTGCCGAACATCTGGAAAATTAATTTGGCAAGCTGGAACAAACTTCCTCCCCCACTGGAATAAGCTCGTGAATTAATCTTGTTCTTTCTCACGATAACTCTGTCGGCGAATACTTGCAGCAAATTCTCGAACTGCCCAATTTTGTAACCAATCTCGTATAACGGCGTCATGTGAAATTCAGCTCCTGTCCTGTAATATTTTTCATGAGTATAACATGTTTTTGCTAGAAAATTATTTTGTGTTTAATCGTTCGCGTGTGTTGATACGAAACTCATCTGAAAAAGTTCTCACTCGAAGATAGATATTTGTAGATATTTCCTGAAGGGCAAGAATCAAGAATCTCAATCAAGAATATCATCAGGGAATCTGCGCTATGATGCTATAATCTGTTGGTAGATTTTGAATGTAAAGAGAGGTTTTTGAGAATGTCATTTCTTGATTTAGCACGCGAACGTTATTCGTGCCGTAAATTTTCGGATAAGCCCGTCGAAGCTGAGAAATTAGAGAAGATTTTGCAAGCCGCTATTCTCGCACCGACAGCCAAGAACGCTCAACCCGTGAAAATCTGGCTCATTCAGAGTGACGCAGCTCTTGAGAAATTACGTGACGCTGTGAAATTTCATTTTGGGAGCAGAAATATTATCGTAGTCGGGGCAAATCCCGAAGCAAACCCGTTCGTCAGACCGTCAGATGGCAAGAATTTTTGCGAAATCGACGCCTCAATCGTTGCCACACATATTATGCTGGAGATTCACGATTTGGGACTCGCTTCAACATGGGTAGGCTTCTTTGATGAACCAAAGCTGAAAAATTTATTCCCGGAGATGCAGGCTTACGAACTTGTAGCTATTTTCCCGATTGGCTATCCTGCTGAAGATGCGAAACCGTCAGAGCGTCACACAGTCCGAAAGCCAGAATCTGAATTTGTGCAGCGTCTGTAAATCATGCCAGAATTGATCCGGATACGTGCGTTTGTGTCCGTGAATCTTCCGGATGAGATTGCGGACAGATTAGAGGGGTTTCTCTCGGCGAGGGTGAAGCCCCTTTCTGAGATGCGACTTGTCAGCCGAGATCAGTTTCATATCACGCTGAAATTTCTGGGTGAGATTTCGCTTGAACAAGTTATGCTCGTGAGAAAATTCCTGAGTGAGATGAAATTCGATCCGTTTAAGATTGACCTGACGCACGCAGGAGTTTTCCCGAATTTCCGCAATCCGAAAGTTTTGTGGCTGGCAGGTGAACGTGGAGTTGATGAGTTGACGAATCTTTCACAAATCATGAACGAGAAATTTTCCCAGATTGCAGCAATTCCAAAAGATGACAGGAGATTCAAGGCACATTTGACGCTCGCAAGAATACCGTATCCGGATCTTTGGAATGAACGAGTGTTTGCGCGATTGTCTGAAGTTTCGAAACTTGGTTTGACTTGGAGATGTTCGCGTGTGAGTTTTATGCGCAGTGTGCTGACACGTGAGAAAGCGATTTACTCGGAGATACGCTATTGAGCTTTGATATTGAATTTTGCAAGCTGGAAATATTTATTCCGCCTGAGTATTTGCGCGGGCTTCAGGATTTGCTGCGAGAACTCGATGCCGGGCATATAGGCAAATATGATTCCTGCATTGCGTATCATGAAGTCACAGGAACTTGGAGACCGTTGGAAAACACGAATCCGTTCAAAGGCAAGTTACGCGAAATTTCTCAGGAGCTTGAAATCAAAGTTGAAGTCACGTGCAAAATCGCGAATCTTGACGAGATAGTTCGCGCGATAAAAATTTTTCACCCCTACGAAGAACCCGTAATAAATGCGATACCGATTCTTAAAACCGGATTATAATCCGCAAAATTAAAGAATAGCCTGAACATGTACTATAATTACTCTATCATGACTAATACCTATGAAAATAACTTACATGTGAAGAGGCTAGCAATTATGCAAATACGCGCAAATACGAATCTCAAAATCATCACGTCAGTCTTTGTTATGGGAGTGCTGATCCTGTTAGTATTTCAGGGCAACGTTCCAAATCCGAATATGATTCTCGTTACAGGTGTGATTCTGTGTTCTGCATTGTTCGGCTATGTTGGCGGAATTATTTCCGGGCTGGCAATATTGCTTTATACGCTGTACTTTTTCTCGACCGGGCATAATTTCATAACGTTCACGGGCGAAAATCTGCAAAAAGTTCTCGTCACTTTAATCGGAGTGATCGTGGACGTGATTCTCGTCAGCAAACTCAAGGAAACGGAAATCAATTTGTTCATGGAACTTCAGAGCTTGACGAAAAAATTGCAGGATGAGAACAGGGAACTGCATGAAATTTCCATGATTGACGCGCTAACCGGTATCAAGAATCGTTTTGCGTTGCGTAATGATTACCCGGATTATGATAATACATATTCTGATATTATAGTTATGATGCTTGATCTGGACAATTTCAAGTTGATTAACGATCATTTAGGACACGAGGACGGCGACAGAATCATCAGCGAGACGGGAAAGCTTTTGCGCGAAAATTTCGGTGTGAAAAATTCGTATCGTTACGGTGGCGACGAATTTATAGTGATTTGTCCGCAGATTTCAGAGCAGGAATTTCTCGGGCGCGTGAATAAATTCCTGAACGCAAGACCCAGACACAAAATGCACGGTGAAGTTGTCGAGGCGAGTTACTCAATCGGCTACGTTCACAGAAATGCGAATGAAAATCAGGATAAGGCGTTGCGGGAATTATTTGCGATTGCGGACGAACGAATGTATCAGGCAAAACGCAGCGGTAAAAACAAAGTCGTCGGAAATTACGCATAAAAAAATTCTCTGTTAATATCTAATTATGCTAAAATGCTCCTGAAAAAAATAATTACGTATTAACAGGGAATGAGATTTTATTTTTATGAGTGTTCAACAAAATCACCAGAATCATGATCAGACTAAGATTCGCAATCTTGCAATCGTAGCGCATATTGATCACGGTAAGACTACGCTAATCGACTCGATATTCAGAGCCGCACAGACTTTCAGCTCACATGTTCAGGTTGCCGAGCGCGTTATGGATTCAGGCGCACTTGAACGCGAACGAGGAATTACGATTCGTTCGAAGCCTTGCACGGTTGAATGGCAGGGGTATTTGATAAATATTATCGACACGCCCGGACACGCGGATTTTTCCGGAGAAGTTGAGCGAATATTATCGACCGTTGACTCCGTAATCCTGATCGTTGACGCGAACGAAGGTCCAATGCCGCAAACCCGTTACGTTCTGCAACACGCGCTCTCGATTGGAATGCGTCCGCTGGTATTCATAAACAAAGTCGATCGTGAAGGAGCTGATCCGGATCGTGCGTTGAATCAAACGTTCGATTTATTTTTCGAGCTTGGCGCAACTGATGAGCAGGCGGATTTTCCGGTTTTGTACGGTTCGGGCTTGAATGGCTGGGCTGTGAAAGACCTGAATAATCCCAAGCGCGATAACATGGACGATTTATTTCAGGCGATAATTGATTATGTTCCTGCACCTGATGTGAGGCCGGATTTGCCGTTCCTGATGCAGGTCAGCACACTCGCTTGGAACGAATACGTCGGCAGAATCGGCTGCGGAAAAATTTTGCAGGGTGCTATTAAGAAGGGCGAATCGTTTGTTCGAGTATCGACGAAATGGAACTCAACGGATCATTCTGGCGACGATTGGCAAATAACCGGAACTGAGAACGCACGTGTTGCGCAATTATGGGTAACTCGCGGACTTGAGCGCGTCGAAGTTGATGAAGTACACGCTGGCGATATAGTCTGGCTGACTGGCTCAAACGAAATCGACATAGGCGACACATTCGCGAACGAATCAATCGCTGACAGACCTTTGAAGCCGTTATCAATCGAAGAACCGACTGTCTCAATGTTCTTTCTTGTAAATTCCGGGCCGTTTGCGGGTCGTGAAGGTCAAGCGGTTACGTTGCGACAACTCAAAGCCAGATTGCAGCGTGAAATGCACGTGAATGTTTCGCTCCGAATGGAAGATTTAGGCAGACCAGACGGCGTGAAAGTTTCCGGGCGCGGAGAATTGCAGCTTGGAATTTTAATCGAAGAGATGCGTCGTGAAGGCATGGAATTTTGCATTTCAAAACCCGAAGTAATCGTGAATTACAAAGACGGCGTGAAACTCGAACCCTACGAGCTTGTTACGATTGATGTACCCGAAGAATATCAGGGCATTGTTTTCGAGAAAATGTCACGTAGAAAAGGCAAAGTCAAGAATATCGATAATCCGGACAGAGGACTTTTGCGAATCGAAATCGAGATTCCTACACGAGGCTTGATTGGCTACAGGGGCGAATTTTTAACTGATACGCGCGGACTTGGCATAATGTCGAGCTGTTTTAACGGTTACGCACCTTGGGCAGGAGAATTAATCACGCGAAATCGCGGCTCACTCGTAAGTCTTGACACCGGTGAGGCAACTGCGTATCAACTCGAAAATTTACAGGAACGCGGAACGTTATTTATCTCACCGTTAGAACCAGTTTATAACGGCATGATTATCGGCGAAAATTCCAGACCCGGCGACATGCCCTGCAATCCCACGAAGAAAAAACAGCAAACGAATCACAGATCTGCAACGAAAGAACTCACGACAAAATTGGACGTTCCAAGACGAATGTCACTCGAAAAAGCTATGGAATGGATCGAGACAGATGAATTAGTCGAAGTCACGCCGCAATCAATCAGATTACGCAAAACGCTTCTTGACGAACTCGAACGCAGAAAACAACGCAGAACTCAGCCGCAAGTCCAGGAACAAGCGCAATAATAAATTTGTCCAGACGTGAAAATCTCATGTATTAAACATGTATTAAATAAATTTTTCAGGAGGTATTTTTATGACAAGCAATCCAGTTTTCAGAGGGGTAGCTACAGCACTGATTACTCCGTTTAACGCAAACGGCATTGATTACGACGCTTTCGGGCGCGTGATTGACTGGCAGATCGAACAGGGCATTAACGCTCTTGTAATCGTCGGCACAACTGGCGAGGGATCAACTCTTCCGGATCTCGAACACAGGCAGGCTCTCGAATTTGCAGTGAATCGCATCGCGAAACGTGTTCCAATGATCGCAGCAACAGGTTCTAATGATACGAGTTACGCCGTCTCACTAACAAAATTCGCAACCGAAATCGGAGCGGACGCAGCTCTTGCCGTAACACCGTATTATAATAAAGCAACTCAGAACGGTCTCGTCAAAATGTACACGACAATCGCAGACGCTTCAGGCATTCCGTTAATTCTCTATAACGTTCCGTCAAGAACCGGCGTTGGCATTGAACCCGAAACTTACGCGAAATTAGCAGATCACCCAATGATTCGCGGCATCAAAGAAGCTAATTCGGATATTTCCAGAATCGCAAAGACCGCGCATTTAGTCGGCGATAAACTCGATATTTATTCCGGCAATGATGACCAAGTGATTCCGATTATGTCTCTCGGCGGCATCGGAGTAATCTCGGTTTTATCAAATATCATGCCCAAACAAACCGTAGAGATGTGCGAGAAATTTTTCGCGGGAGATTTGGCTGGGGCTGCGAAAATGCAACTCGATTATCTGCCGTTGATCAACGCGTTATTCAGCGAAGTGAATCCGATTCCGGTTAAGGCTGCGATGGCTGCTATGGGTTGGTGCGAAAATAATGTGCGCCTGCCTCTGACCCCGATGGAAGAATCTCACTGGCTGAAACTCGAAGCTCTCATGAAAGAGCAGAACTTGCTGTAAGATTAGGATTTCGAATCATGAAGGCTATTATTAACGGTGCAAACGGTCGTATGGGACGGATCGTTGCGGAAATGCTCGGGTCTGAGAATATTGCTGCCGGTGTAGACGTAACTGGAGATTTCCTGCGCAAACTCGATGATTTTCACGGAGAAGCTGATTGCGTGATAGATTTTTCGAATCACAAAGCTGTTGGCGAAATTCTGAAATTCTGCACGTCAAGAAATATTCCGGTTTTGATAGCGTCAACTGGTCATGATGATTCCGAGCGAAATTTGATTCAGGAATCGTCACGAAATATCCCGGTATTTTTCTCGCCGAATATGTCATTAGGCGTAGCGATTTTGTCGGACTTGGCTGCACGTGTTGCGGAATTGTTCGGAGATTGCGATATTGAGATAATCGAAGCTCATCATAATCAGAAACTGGACGTTCCCAGCGGCACAGCTCTGGCTCTTGCAAATGCGATTAAGAACGCGAAACCCGAACTCGAATTTAACATCGGCAGGCACGAAAACGGCAAACGCAAATCCAACGAGATCGGCATTCATTCACTCAGATACGGCTCAGAAGTCGGCACTCACGAGATAATTTTCTCGAACGGACTTGAGACGATAAGCCTGAGACATGACGCAAAGAATCGCGCGTTATTCGCAAAAGGTGCTATCAAAGCTGCTGAATGGTTGATTGCTCAGAAACCCGGATTATATAACATGAAGGATTTGATCGGAGATTGAGAATAAATTGAGGATTGAGAAATGATGGACGCACAGGAAATTATCAGGTATATTTCTGAATCGAAAAAGCAAACGCCCGTGAAAATATTTTTGCGCGAGAATGCAGAAATCGATTTTGGCGAGAATGCGAAAGTCTTCGGAGTTGGCGACAGGATAATATTCGGGGACTGGAACGAGTTAAAGCCAATTCTAGAATCAAATCGTGAAAAAATCTCGGAGATTGTGATAGAAAATTCCGCGAGAAATTCTGCTATTCCGATGCTGGATCTCAAGAATATCAACGCTCGAATCGAACCCGGCGCAATCATTCGCGAGAACGTCTCAATCGGCGATAACGCTGTGATTATGATGGGAGCTGTGATAAATATCGGAGCTGTAATCGGTGCTGGAACGATGATTGACATGGGAGCAGTTTTGGGAGGACGCGCAACTGTCGGCAAAAATTGTCACGTCGGAGCAGGCGCAGTTCTTGCAGGAGTAATCGAACCAGCTTCAGCCAAGCCCGTAATCGTCGAAGATAATGTTCTAATCGGAGCGAATGCTGTCGTAATCGAGGGCGTACACGTTGGGAAAAATTCTGTTATTGCTGCCGGAGCTGTCGTAATTGAGGACGTTCCGGAGAATAAAGTTGTTGCAGGCTGTCCGGCGCGAATCATCAAGGACAGGGACGAGCGCACGAATCTAAAGACGGCGTTGCAGGAATCGCTGCGTAAATTATGATTGATTTTTTGAACGAAGCTAAATCTTTTGAGGGCAGCATTCTCGAATTGCGTCGGATTTTGCATTCTGATCCGGAACTGGGCAATCAGGAATTTCGCACGGCTGAGAAGATTCAGAAATTTTTGGGTGATTTAGGGATCGAATCCCGCAGAATTTTGGACACGGCTGTGATTGCTGATATGAAATTTGCAAACCCGGGTAAATGTGTTGCGTTCAGATCGGATATTGATGCGTTGCCGATTGATGAGAGAACCGGCGTAGAATTTGCGTCGAAAAATCCCGGAGTAATGCACGCTTGCGGACACGATGTTCACATGAGCGCGTTATTAGGGGCAGCGTTAATCCTGAAGAAGCACTCACGAGAATTGAGAGGTTCGCTGAGATTTTTGTTCCAGCCTGATGAAGAGGGCACTGGCGGAGCAGAACGCATGATTGAAGCCGGTTGTCTGGACGGTGTTGACGCGGTTTTCGGAGCGCATGTTTCGCCGGAAATTCCAGCCGGACATGTCGCAGTGAAATACGATGAGTTCTACGCGTCAGCAGAATTATTCGACGTGGAAATTCTTGGGAAATCTTCGCACGGAGCTGAGCGTGAAAAGGGCATCGACGCAATTCATGCAACTTCGGAATTAGTGAGTGAAATTTTATCGATGAATGATTCTAACGCAGTAATTTCAGTTGGAACGTTTAATTCTGGAACTGCTCGGAATATAATTTCCGGACACGCGAAGATCTCAGGAATAATTCGAACGTTTGGCATAGAAAACCGCGAATTATTGCGTCAGGGAATCTTGAGAAAATGCGAATCGATTTGCGGAAAATTCGGGACTAAGTTCGACGCGAAATTCTCGCATGGATATGTCGGAGTAATAAATGATAATTCGATGACGGATTTCGTGAAAGATATTTCCGGGAAAATTTTCGGTTCTGAGAAAGTTCACGTCCTGAAAAAACACACGTTCATGACGGAGGATTTCGGATATTTCCTGATGAAACGTCCTGGAAGTTTTTATCACATCGGAGCTGGCTGTGAATTTCCGTTGCATAGTAACTCGTTTTTGCCTACGGACGAAGCTGTTCTAACCGGAGCTGCATTACACGCGGGAATTGCTGCGGAATTTTTGAGAGCATAATTTTTTATGGGGAGTGATTTTGATTTTGAGTACGAATATCGTTGTGACAAAATTTGGCGGAACATCACTGGCTACAGCTGAGCAGATCAAGAAAGTTGCGGCAATTATCGAAGCTGATCCCAATCGCAGATTCACAGTTGCGTCTGCACCCGGGAAAAGATTCGGCAGTGATATTAAGATAACGGATTTGCTGTATAAATGCTATAACGCGGCGCGGGATGGCGAGGATTTTTCGGAGACTTTGCGAGATATTCAGGCGAGATTTCAGGATATTATCGACGGTCTTGGCGTTAGAGATTTTGATTTGCAGTCTGAAATTGACACGCTCGGGAAGAATTTGCGGATTTTCACGAAACCGGATTATGCTGCAAGTCGCGGAGAATATATTAACTCGAAGATTATCGCTGCATTTTTGAAACGTGAATTTGTTGACGCTTCTGAGCTGATATTTTTCGCCGATGATGGACTTGTTGACGAGGAGAAAACTTACCCGGCGATTGCTGCGAGACTTGGAAAACTTGACAAAGCTGTGATCCCCGGATTTTACGGATCGCTTTCGAATGGCGAGATAAAAACTTTTTCGCGCGGAGGTTCGGACGTTACAGGCTCGATAATTGCGCGTGGGATCGGGGCGATTATGTACGAGAATTGGACGGATGTTTCTGGAATGTTGTCAGCGGATCCGCGAATCGTGAAAGATCCCGAAGTGATTCAGAATATTACGTACACAGAATTGCGAGAGTTGAGTTACATGGGCGCGTCAGTTTTGCATGAGGACGCGGTTTTTCCGGTCAGAAAGGCGCGCATTCCGATTAACATCAAGAACACGAACAGACCCGAAGACCCCGGCACGAAAATTTCAGCGTCATTACCTCCGAATTTGCGTTTGGAACGCCTCAAGCATTCACCCGTAACAGGCATTGCCGGCAAAAAAGGCTTCACGTGTATTCGCGTTGAGAAAGCTTTGATGAATAATCAGACCGGATTCGGCGCGAAATTGTTGACGATATTTGCGGATCATCATATCCCGTTCGAACATTGCCCGACTGGAATCGATTCTATCTCTGTAATCGTTGCGTCAGATTTATTTGATCCAGAACATCAAGGCGTAATCTTTGACATTAACAAGACGCTCGTTCCGGATTCAGTTATAATCGAAGATCATTTAGCGTTGATTGCGGTTGTCGGTGAAGGAATGATTCGTTCAAAGGGAACTGCTGCGAAAATTTTTGCGGCGTTGGCGAACAGTGATATAAATATCCGAATGATTGACCAGAGTTCCAACGAGTTGAATATTATCATCGGAGTTGATGAATCAGATTACGAGAAAGCTCTGAAATTTCTGTACGAAGCTGTGTTCCGCGCGAAAAATTGTTAGAAAAAAACTCCCCGTGAAAGGGAGCTTTTTTTTGGCGAATTACTAATCTCCGAGAGCCTTGGATTGTTTGATGTTGACTTTCACATCGTAGCAAGAGAACGCCGCGTCAACCAGTGATTTGTCAGGTTTCGGCGTTATTACACTCAGAACCGGAACGATTATTAATCCTGCCAACATGCAGAACGCTCCGGCATTAATCGGCGATTGCAAAAGTTCCGGAAATTGCGGACGCACGAAAATATTCGCGATCATCACGACACTTGAGAATACGAAGCAAACCCAGCACGAAAAACTGCTGACACCCTTCCAATATAATCCGTACAGAAACGGTGCTAAAAATGCTCCGGCTAATGCTCCCCACGAAACGCCCATCAACTGCGCAATGAAAGTTACGTTTGATTTGTACTGGATCAGGGCTAATATAACGGAAATTAAAATAAATATTACGATCAAAATTCGCATTACGAAAACCTGTTTTTTCTCGTCCATGTTTTTGATCACGTGATCTTTCAGGCAATCGAGCGTTAATGTCGAACTCGAAGCTAACACAAGTGATGAAAGTGTGCTCATCGAGGCCGACAAAACCAGAATTACAACTACGGCGATTAATCCCTCGCTCAAATTCGAAAGCATCGTCGGAATAACTGAGTCGTAACCTTCAGCAGGAAATCCTAAACCGGTCGGGTCTAATTGTTCGGTGAATAATCTGCCGAAGCCTCCGAGAAAATAGCAGCCTCCAGAAACGATAATTGCGAAGAAAGTCGAGATAACTGTGCCTTTCTTGATGTCGCTCTCGTTCTTGATTGCGTAGAATTTCTGCACCATTTGAGGCAATCCCCAAGTTCCCAAACTCGTGAGAATTACAACGCCGAGTAAATTCACCGGATCAGGCCCGAAGAATGACGCGAAAATTCCCGGAGATTTTGCGAGTTCGGATTTTGCTAACGGGTCAGAGATTTTTGCAAGTCCAGATAATGCGCTAAGAAATCCGCCCTTACTTTCGAGGACTGCTAACACAACAGCGCAAATTCCCGCCAACATGATAATTCCCTGAATGAAATCGTTGATTGCCGTTGCCATGTATCCGCCAGCGATAACGTAAATTCCGGTCAAAATCGCCATCGCAATCACGCAAATCGAGTAGTCAATATCAAACGCCATTCCGAATAAGCGGCTCAGTCCGTTATATAAACTCGCAGTATATGGGATCAAGAATATGAAGCAAATCGCCGACGCTGCAATCTTGAGTTTCGTGCTGTTGAAGCGCTTCCCGAAAAATTCCGGCATAGTTGCGCTGGATAAATATTGCGTCATGATTCGTGTTCGTCGCCCGAGAATCGCCCAGGCTAATAACGAGCCGATGAACGCATTTCCCAAACCTGCCCAAGTCGCCGCGATTCCGTAACGCCAACCGAATTGTCCAGCGTATCCAACGAATACGACTGCTGAGAAATAACTCGTCCCGAAAGCAAACGCACTCAGCCACGGTCCAACATTTCTGCCGCCCAACACGAAGCCGCTGACATCCGAGGACATGTGCCTGCAATAAAGTCCGATGCCAATCATTACTCCGAAGAATAATAATAACAGGAAAATTTTGATTAACATGTAAAAACACTTCCTAAATCTGAAATTGATATGATATAATACCACAACAATGATTTTTTCAAGTCATAAATCAGAAATTTTTAGCGAAAGGGGGCGTACTCCTGTTGCGCTCGTGAATTTTGCGGGCAATTTTCAGAACAGGAGACTTTGTGCCAACAATTAATCAGTTAGTCCGTTTGGGACGCAAAGAAAAGAAAACTAAGAGCAATTCTCCGGCATTACAGGGAAATCCTGCGCGTCGTGGAGTTTGTACGCGTGTGTACACGATTACACCCAAGAAGCCGAACTCAGCTCTTAGAAAAGTAGCTCGTGTAAGATTGACCAACGGAATCGAAGTTACGTCTTACATTCCCGGAATTGGGCATAATTTGCAGGAACACTCGGTCGTGTTAGTCAGGGGCGGTCGTGTCAAAGATTTACCCGGCGTTCGTTATCACATTATTCGAGGGACTCTCGACTGTGGCGGCGTTGAAAATCGTAAGCGTTCGCGTTCCAAGTACGGCGCGAGAAGACCCAAAGCTTAGTAATTAATTCGGAGGAAATATCATGCCCAGAAAAGGTCATATTAAAAAACGTCCGCCAGTGCCTGATATAAGATTTAATTCGCCCGCAGCATCGCGATTTATTTCTTCACTTATGAAGGGTGGCAAACGCAGTCTCGCTGAGAAAATTTTCTACGGAGCATTGGACGCGGCAGCTGAGAAATTAGGCGTTGAACCTGCTGAAGTTTTCGAGAAAGCAATGTCCAACGTTTCGCCTCAGATCGAAGTCAGACCAAGACGTGTCGGAGGTGCTACGTATCAAGTTCCGGTAGAAGTCACGCCCGAACGCGGTGTTCAGCTCTCGATTCGCTGGATCGTCACGTATGCCAGAGCTAAAAAAGGAATGCCCATGTCCGAAAGACTTATGCGCGAACTCATGGATGCGTATAAAAACGAGGGTGCTTCGATCAAGCGACGTGAAGACACTCACAGAATGGCTGAAGCTAACAGAGCGTTTGCACATTATCGCTGGTAATCTTGAATTTTTGGAAGGGTTCTATTTTTGTTAGACATAGTAAAATTACGAAATATTGGCATCGCAGCTCATATCGACGCAGGAAAGACTACGACGAGTGAACGCATTTTGTATTACACCGGCAGCAATTACAAAGTCGGTGAGGTTCACGAAGGCACTGCGACTATGGACTGGATGGAACAGGAACGGGAACGCGGCATTACGATTACGTCTGCTGCTACAACTTGTTCATGGAAGGGTTTTACGATTAACTTGATTGATACGCCCGGTCACGTGGACTTCACAGTTGAGGTTGAAAGATCGATGCGCGTACTTGACGGAGCTGTTGCGGTTTTCTGCGCGGTTGGCGGAGTTGAGCCGCAATCTGAGACGGTTTGGCGACAGGCCGATAAATATCACGTTCCGAGAATAGCATTCGTGAACAAAATGGATCGGATCGGCGCGGATTTTAACGCGGTCGTTCAGGCAATGCACGAGAAATTACACGCAAACGCGATCCCGTTACAAATGCCGATCGGTGCGGAAGATGATTTTTCCGGAATCGTTGACTTAATCGAACAGAAAGCTTATTATTTCTCGGGAGTTTTGGGACAGCCGCCTGTTGAGAAGCCAATTCCGCCAGAGTTAGCACTTCCAGCGAAAGAAGCTCGTGACAAAATTCTCGAAAATGTTGCAGAGTTTGACGACGATATTATGACGTTGTATCTCGAAGGCAAAGAAGTCAGCTCGCAGTTAATCAGGAAGGCGTTGCGTGAAGCTACGATTAAGTTGAAAGCAGTTCCGGTTCTGTGCGGGTCAGCGTTCAAGAATAAGTGTGTTGAGCCTTTACTAGATGCAGTTGTTGAGTACTTGCCTTGCCCGACGGATTTGCCGCCGATTAAAGGAATCTCGCCTGACAATCCGGACGAAATTCTCGAACGTCACAGCTCAGATAAAGAGCCGTTTGCAGCATTAGCTTTCAAAGTCGCAGTCGATCCGTATTTGGGAAAATTGTTTTTCCTGAGAGTTTATTCGGGAAAATTGGAGAAGGGTTCTGCGCTGTTTAACGCAACATCAGGTCAACGCGAACGAATCGGCAGAATCATGCGAATGCACTCGAACAAACGCGAAGATATTGACTCAATGGAAGCCGGAATGATCGTTGCAGTCCCAAGCCTGAAGAATACGAAAACCGGAGACACGCTTTGCGACGAGAATCACAAGATCGTTCTTGAAAGTCTGGAATTTCCTGAACCGGTAATTTCTCTGGCAGTCGAACCAGCAACTCAGCAGGACAAAGTCAAGTTAGCGAAGGGCTTGAACGCGCTTTCGGATGAAGACCCGACATTCAAAGTTCACAATGACGAAGAGAGCGGTCAAACGGTAATTTCTGGAATGGGCGAGTTGCATCTTGAAATAATCGTTGACAGGCTCAAGCGTGAATTTGGCGTTGATGTGAAAGTCGGCAAACCGCAAGTCGCGTATCGTGAGGCGATTCGTAAACCTGCAAGAGCTGAGGGCAAATATATTCGTCAATCTGGCGGCCGTGGTCAGTACGGTCACGTCGTGTTTGAGATCGAACCGATTGAGGGCAACGGCTTTGAATTTGAGGACAAAATCGTTGGCGGCGTAATTCCGAAAGAATATATCGCTGCTGTCGAGAAAGGTCTTGAAGAAGCGATTCAGTCCGGAGTTTTGGAAGGCTTCCCGGTCATTGGATTGAAAGTTGCGTTAGTTGACGGTTCGTATCACGATGTCGATAGCTCGGAAATGGCGTTCAAAGTTGCGGCGTCGCTTGGATTCAAAGAAGCTATGAAACTCGCGTCACCAGTTCTGATGGAGCCGGTTATGGCTGTCGAAGTCGTGACACCTGAGGAATATGTCGGCGATGTTATTGGCGATTTGAGCGCAAGACGTGGTAAAATAGACAACATGGACGTGAGAGCGGGCGCAAGAATTATCAAAGCGTTCGTTCCGTTGGCAAGTATGTTCGGGTACGCCACTGATTTACGCAGCAAGACTTCAGGACGCGCAACATACTCTATGATGTTTGACCATTATGAGCAGACATCACAAGTTAGCAAGTAATAATAAATTTATAAATCATAATCATAATCACAAAGGAGATTTTAATCACTATGGCAAAAGAGAAATTTGATCGTAATAAGCCCCACTTAAATATCGGAACGATCGGTCACATTGACCACGGCAAGACAACGCTCACCGCAGCAATCACGAAATGTCTCGCCACAAATTCTTACGCGGAATACACTGCGTATGACATGATCGACAAAGCACCCGAAGAACGTGAACGCGGAATTACGATTAATATTGCCCACGTTGAGTATCAGACGGACAAGAGACACTATGCGCATATCGACTGCCCGGGTCACGCCGACTATATCAAGAACATGATCACCGGTGCTGCTCAGATGGACGGAGCAATTTTGGTCGTTAGTGCTGCTGACGGTCCCATGCCTCAGACTCGTGAGCACGTGTTGTTAGCGCGTCAGGTCAACGTTCCTGCATTGGTCGTTTTCATGAACAAGACTGACCAGGTTGACGATCCTGAATTGCTTGATTTGGTCGAAATGGAAGTCCGTGAGCTTCTCAGCAAGTACGAGTTCCCCGGCGATGACATTCCGATTATTCGCGGTTCAGCTCTCGAAGTTCTTGAAAAGGGCACAGGCAAGAAAGACGATCCGATTTGCAAGTGCATTTGGGATTTGATGGACGCTTGCGACGAATATATTCCTGATCCTGTTCGTGAAGTTGATAAGCCGTTCCTGATGCCGATCGAGGACGTATTCACGATTACGGGACGCGGCACAGTTGTTACCGGACGTGTTGAGCGCGGAATTATCAAGGCTGGCGAAGAAGTCGAAATCGTCGGAATGACCAGAGACACGCGCAAAACAGTTGCAACGTCACTCGAAATGTTCAGAAAGATTCTCGATGACGCTCAGGCCGGAGACAACGTTGGCGTATTGCTCAGAGGCATTGATAAAGACGAAGTTCAGCGCGGACAGGTTCTCGCAAAGCCCGGCACAGTTACTCCTCATACGAAATTCAAGAGCGAAGTTTACGTCTTAAAGAAAGAAGAGGGCGGCCGTCATACACCGTTCTTTGCAGGATACAAGCCGCAGTTCTATTTCAGAACGACAGACGTTACTGGAAACATCAAACTTCCTGAGGGCGTTGAAATGGTCATGCCTGGCGACAACGCGACATTTGAAGTCGATCTTATCGTGCCGATCGCCATGGAAGAAGGACTTCGTTTCGCAGTTCGTGAAGGCGGCCACACAGTAGGTGCGGGAGTCGTAACTCAGATTATTGAGTAATAAAGCCGGTAGAAAATCATGGCACGCAAAATCCGCATTCGCTTAAAGTCGTTCGATCACAGGGTGCTTGATACGTCAGCATTGCAAATTGCAGAGACGGCTCAGTCAACAGGCGCAAGAGTTTCAGGACCTATTCCGCTTCCTACCGAAGTTGGAAGAATCACGATTCTTAAATCGCCTCATAAAGACAAAGACGCCCGTGAGCAGTTCGAAATGCGCACTCACAAGAGATTGATCGACATTATTGAACCGACACAGAGAACAATGGACGCTCTGATGCAGTTAAATCTTGCGTCAGGTGTGGACATTCAGATTAAATTTTAGTTTTAAGGAGACTTATTTATTATGTCAATAGGGATTCTGGGGAAAAAACTCGGAATGACGCAGATATATGACACCGAAGGACAGGCCGTAGCTGTTACGGTTGTCCTTGCGGGGCCGTGTTCTGTCGTTGCTTTGAGAACCCCTGAACAGAACGGATATTCCGCCGTTCTTCTCGGCTTCGGAGCTGTCAAAGCTCATAAGCTGTCCAAACCGCAGAGGGTTATGTTTGAGAAATTAAAACTCGAACCCAAAAAGACACTTCGGGAATTTAGGCTTGACGATGTGAAAGGCTATGAAGTTGGACAGGAAATTAAAGCTGACTTATTCGAAGCAGGCGAGAAAATTAACGTCAAAGGTATTTCCAAAGGTAAAGGCTTCGCAGGTGTTATGAAGCGTCATCACTTTGGGGGTCAGCAGTTCAGTCATGGTACTTCGGTCGAACACAGACACGGAGGTTCAAGCGGAGCAATTTCGTATCCCGGCCGCGTATTCCCCGGAAAGAGAATGCCCGGACACATGGGAAGCGACAAAGTTACCGTCAAGAATCTCACCGTCATGGCCGTAGATATTGAGAACAATTTAATTTTGGTAAAAGGCGCAGTCCCAGGCGCGAAAGACAGCCTGCTTGCCCTCTACAAACACGCATAAGGAGGGAAAGAGATTATGCCTTTTGTAAAAGTTTACGAGTTCACAGGCGAGAGAGCCGGAGAGATGGAACTTTCCGCAGAAGTTTTTGACACTCCTGTTCATATGGCCGCGATTCATCAGGTAGTTGTGGCGCATTTAGCAAATTGCCGTCAGGGAACTCACAGCACGAAGACACGCGGAGATGTCTCAGGCGGCGGCAAAAAGCCTTGGAGACAGAAACATACAGGCCGCGCACGTCAGGGAAGCACACGTTCGCCGATCTGGGTGCATGGCGGTGTAGCTCATGGGCCTCATCCACGCGATTATCATCAGAAAGTCAATAAGAAAGTTCGTCAGCTTGCGTTAAGAAGCGTTCTTTCTGATAAAGTCCGCGAGGAATTAATGGCGGTCGTTAAGGGCTTTGATGCAATCGAGAAGCCGTCAACTAAGGCAATTAAGAATTTATTTACGGCTCTTGGTGTTGAAAAAACTCTCGTGATTTATCACAACAACGCTTTTAACGTAACTCGCTCAGTCAGAAATTTACCCGGCGCGAAGTGCATCAACGTCGCAAGCATTAACGTTTACGACATTCTTAACGCCAAAAATCTGATTGTAACGCCCGAGGTCGTAGCGAAAATTGAGGAGGTATATTCAAAATGAATTTAACTGCTCACGATATAATAATCCGCCCGATAATCACGGAGAAATCAAGCTCATTAATGGCTATGAACAAGTACACGTTTGAAGTTCACAAGACAGCCAACAAGATTCAGATCGCAAAGGCCGTTGAGGAAGTCTTCAATGTGAAGGTGGCCGGAGTAAACACGATTAACGTTAAGGGCAAAACCAAACGTCGCGGTCGCACGGTCGGCAAGACGAACAGTTATAAAAAAGCTATCGTCAAGCTTGCGGCGGGCGAAACTATCGAATTCTTCAGCGCGTAAAAAATTTTTTTAAAATAGGTATTGTTAGAAATTTGGCGTTATGATAAAATTCCAACTTGGGATTTTTGGTTGACGCCAAAATTTCTGCTTTATACAAAATAAATCAAGGAGGTAAAAAAGTGGGAATAAAATCATTTAAGCCGTATTCTGCCGGACGCCGTTTTATGACGGTTTCAACTTTTGAAGAAATTACGACAGACAAGCCGGAAAAATCTTTGCTTGCGCCGCTCAAAAGTCATGGCGGACGTAACCAACAAGGAAAATTAACGGTACGGCATCAAGGCGGCGGACACAAACGCCGTTACAGAATTATCGATTTTAAACGCAACAAAGACGGTATCCCCGCAACGGTTGCAACAATCGAATATGATCCCAATCGCAGTGCAAGAATTGCTCTTCTCAATTATGCAGACGGCGAAAAACGCTACATTATCGCGCCAAACGGCTTGAAGGTCGGCGATAAAGTTGAATCCGGTCCGGAGGCTGATATTAAAGTTGGCAATGCTCTTCCGCTGAAAAATATTCCGGTTGGTACTTTGATTCACAACATTGAAATGAAAATTGGCAAAGGCGGGCAAATGGTTCGCAGTGCGGGCGCAGCGGCTCAACTTATGGCTAAAGAAGGCGATTATGCAACAATCAGAATGCCTTCCGGCGAAGTTCGCAAAATTCATATCAACTGTCGCGCCTCAATCGGTCAAGTCGGTAATTTGGATCACGAAAATATTACAATCGGTAAAGCCGGTCGCTCTCGTTGGATGGGTATTCGTCCTGCTAACCGCGGCGTTGTAATGAATCCTGTTGACCATCCGCACGGCGGTGGCGAAGGTCGCTCTCCTGTCGGTCGCAAAAATCCTGTTACCAAATGGGGTAAATGCGCTATGGGTACCAAGACTCGCCGTAAGAAAAAAGCGTCTGATAAACTTATTGTTCGTCGTCGTAAGTAATAGCGAAGGGAGGAATTTAATTTGTCACGTTCTGTAAAAAAAGGACCGTTTGTCGAAGAAAAACTTTTGAAAAAAATTGAGGCTCTCAACGCCGCCAATGATAAAAAAGTTATTCGCACGTGGTCGCGCAGTTCAACAATTCTTCCTGCGTTCATTACTCATACAATCGCCGTTCATGACGGAAGAAAACATGTGCCGGTTTACATTACTGAAGATATGGTTGGTCACAAACTCGGTGAATTTGCGCCAACTCGTACTTTCAAAGGTCACGCCGGTGAAGAACGCAAAACTAAATTGAAATAGTGGGATAGTTGGATAGTGGAATGGTTGAATAGTAATTTGCCATCACACTATAACACCATCACACTATCACACTACACCGAAAGGAGGTTGCATTGTGGCTGATTCTAAGGAAGTTAAATCCGTTGCAAAATATGTTCGTATTGCCCCGCGCAAAGTTCGTATCGTTGCTGATTTAATTCGTGGTAAAAGCGTAACAGATGCACTTGCAATTTTGAAGTTTACGCCCAAACGCGGCGCATTTTTGCTGAATAAAGTACTTCGCTCTGCTATTGCCAACGCTGAAAATAATTTTGATATGGATTCTGATAATTTGATTGTATCGAAATGTTTCGTTGATCAAGGTCCTACTTTGAAAAGGATTCATCCCCGTTCTCGCGGGCAGGCGTTCAGCATTTTAAAACATACTTCTCATATTACCGTTATTGTTTCTGAAAAAGCTAAAGAAAATTAAAATTAGAGGAGGGAAATAGTTTGGGTCAAAAGGTTCATCCTCATGGAATTAGACTCGGTATCGTCAAAACGTGGGACGCCAAATGGTACGCTGATCGTGATTTTGCAAAAAACCTTCACGAAGATATAAAAATTCGCCGTGAGCTCAAAAAGCAACTCATGCAGTCAAGCGTTTCCCGTATTGAAACCGAACGTTCTAAAAATCGCCTCAAACTTACTATTCATACTGCTAAGCCCGGTATGGTTATCGGTCGCGGCGGCGCAGGTATTGAAGATATTAAAAATCGTCTCAAGAAAATTACTGATAAACGTTTGGATATTAATATTGCGGAAATTCGCCAACCTGATTTAGATGCTACTTTGGTTGCCGAAAATATCGCCGCTCAACTTGAACGCCGTATTGCTTTTCGCCGTGCTATGAAACAGTCTGTAGGTCGTACAATGAGACTTGGCGCAAAAGGTATTAAAATTATGTGCAGTGGTCGTCTCGGCGGCGCAGAAATTGCTCGCAGTGAATCCTACCGCGAAGGTTCTATTCCACTTCATACACTCCGCGCTGATATTGATTACGGCTTTGCAGAGGCTAATACCACTTATGGCAGAATCGGTATCAAAGTTTGGATTTTTAAAGGCGAAATTCTTCCTGAAAAGAAAGTTGCAAACAATGTGCAACCTGTTGAAGGGAGCGTTGATGAATAATGTTAATGCCTAAACGTACCAAATACCGTAAACAATTTCGCGGTAAAATGAAAGGTAAAGCCAACAAAGGCAACCAAATTGCTCATGGTCAATATGGCTTAGTTGCACTTGAACCGGCGTGGATTACTAACCGTCAAATTGAGGCGGCTCGTATTGCTATGACGCGTTATATCAGGCGCGGCGGACAAGTTTGGATTAAGATTTTCCCGGATAAACCGGTTACTGCTAAGCCGGCTGAAACTCGTATGGGCAGTGGTAAAGGGTCGCCGGAATATTGGGTCGCCGTTGTTAAACCGGGTCGCGTACTTTTTGAAATGGCGGGCGTTCCTCGTGAAGTTGCCGCTGAAGCTATGAGGCTTGCCGGGCATAAACTTCCTATCAAAACTAAATTCGTTGTTTCTGATCATCAAGGCGATGTTTTCGTTCCTGTCGTTGAAGAATCCGTTGCTGACGCTAAACGCGCCGCTCACAACGCTTTTGAGGAAGAAAAGGCGGCGGCTGAAGTTGAGAATGGCGGTGATTCTAAATGAAACCTGCTGAAATTCGTGATCTCTCCAACGATGAAAAAGCTGAAAAACTTAAATCGCTTAAGGAAGAACTTTTCAATCTTCGTTTTCAACACGCTACAGGACAACTTGAAAATCCTATGAAAATTCGTGACGTTAAAAAGGATATTGCTCGTATTAAAACTATTCAAAGTCAAGTTAATTAAGTAATTAGCAGTTAGGAGTTAGGCTATAAACTTTAATCTCCTAAAGAAGAAATTTTTAACTTCGCAACTCGAAAATCCTATGAAAATTCGCGACGTTAAAAAGGATATTGCCCGTATCAAGACGATACAAGGTCAAATCGATTGATCTAAATTTTTAAAATTTTGTTCAGAACTTTGAGCGAAAATTTCGACGTAAGAGCCTTTGTTAGCAACAGTGCCAGAAATAAAAAAATTATCGGCAAGATTTTTGATGAACGGACGAAATCCGACACCTTGCACGATACCGAAAATTTTAATGTTGTAAGTCAATTTAATCACCTCACAAACATTTTATCACAGCGCAAAATTTTTGTGATATAATGCAGAAAATTTTTTGTGGAGGCGGTAAGTGTGGAAGAAAATTTTTACAAATACGGCTTAACAATAATTTGGAGTTTGATAATGTTTGTTTGGTTTTTTCAAGCATTACCAAAATTTAAAAATTATATCAAGGAAAATGCTTTTGGTGATTATGAACAACCGAGAACAGCCGCAACTTTTGGAGTTTTGGGAACTTTTATTGGAATTGCGGTAGGATTTTGTGAATCAGGAGTAGGAATTGCAGTGGGTGCTGCAATTACTGCTGCTGGAGGAATAGTCACATATGAATCGGCTACGGACGGATTATTAGTGGTAGATGTGTCCGATACTATTCCATTGGCTAAACTGGGTGTATCAACTGTTATTGATTTCAAAAAAGGTGAGGTAAATGCATATCCACATGTGGGATTGGGGATAGGATATACAGCTGGAGCCTGTGTTGCGGTGGGGAAGGTGGAAAACTATGAAAA
>CALEPX010000085.1 GCA_937911045.1 uncultured Fretibacterium sp.
CGAGATACACGCCGTGCCTTTCACGATTCCGGAAGCACCCGGTCCAGCTTCTGTTAAGCCAATGTGCATCGGGAAATCCGGATAATTTTTCGCGATTAACTCGTTAGCTTTCACGCATTCACGAACGTTGCTGGATTTTGCGCTGAGAATCATGTTCTCGAATTTCGCGCCGAGTAATAATTCCGCCTGTTCACGAACTGCTATGAATAACGCCTTAGCCCTGTCGCCCTGAGCCTGTTCGAGTTGTGCCTGAGAGATTGAGCCGCCGTTTGCTCCGATTCGAATCACAACTCCGAGATTTTTCGCAAGTGTGATAACGTCGTGTAATTTGTGTAAAGGCATATTTCCCGGATTGATTCTGATTGCACGACAGCCGGCCTCCATCGCAGCAATCGCAATCGCTGGATCAAAATGTATATCCGCCATCAAAGTCAGTCTGGAATTTTCGAGCAGGAATTTCAGGTCTTGAGCAAGATTTTTGTCGGGAAGAGCTACACGCGCCAATTCGCAGCCGTAATTACGCAAACTCTCGCATTGATTAACACAGCCCTCGTGATCTTTCAAAGCAACTTTCAGCATTGATTCAACACGAACCGGAGAATCACCGCCAATCGTGAGATTATTGATTCGTACCTGTAATTTGCTAAACATGATTATTAATGCGTGAGGAAAATATTATAAACGTCATGACACGTTATGAGAATCATGAGCGAGATTAACAGAACAAAGCCAGCCGTGTGAATCCAATTTTCGACGCGCTCCGGCAATCTTCGGCGCAAAATCATCTCAAGTAACACGAACAGGATTCTGCCACCGTCAAGCGCAGGAATCGGGAATAAATTCAGCAGCCCAAGATTCAGCGCAATCATTGAGATAAACATAACGAAGCTCCAGAATCCCGAACTCATCGCCTGACCGGACATTGACGCAATGCCAACAGGTCCTGTAACGTCAATTTCGCGCGCGCCTCGGATCAGATCCGCAATTCCACGAAGCATCAAGACCGTAGCACGATACGTGAATGAGCCGGAATTTTTTATAGCGTCAATCAGCCCGAATTTTTCGAGAGCAGGTGAAATTCCCAGCATGTATCTCGAATATTCAGAACTGAACGGTACTGTCAGATTTACGTTTATGATTTCGTTTTCGCGTTTGATTTCGAGAGTGAGCGATTCGTTTTTCTGGGCTTCGAGCTGCAAAGTCTCCTGCATTTCGCGCCAGACTTTCACCTGAACGCCGTTGATCTTGAGAATTTCGTCGCCGATTTTCAAGCCAGCTTTTTCTGACGGGAAGTTTTGCATGATTTCGCCGATTTTAGTGCTTTGCATGTTCAGAACGCCGTGACCGTACAAGAACGCAGCCATCAAGATTATCGCAAGAATTATGTTGAATAACGAGCCGTTGAGCAAAATCAGGAATCTTTTCCAAGATGATTGCTCGTTGAAGCCCATTCCCGGAATTATAATTTCGCCGTCTTCATCTTCGCCCATGCCCGCGAGTCTGCAAAAGCCCCCGATTGGCAAAATTCTCAGAGACCATAGCGTATTTTTGCTGCGATGCTGAACAAGAGCTTTTCCCATTCCGAAAGCAAATTCGTGAACTTGTACTCCAAGAATTTTCGCGGTGATGTAATGCCCAAATTCGTGTACGATTACGCAAATTGCGATTACGATTATGAACGCAATAATACTGGTTATCATAAAATTCTAAATTCCTCCGTTTGTATTTTTGTATTTGTATATGATATGTATAAATATTATTCATCGGCAAATCCGAAGAATCTTGTTATCTCGCGCCTGAAACTCAAGTTGCAAGAGCCGGTTCTGCCGTTACGATTTTTTGCGACGTGAATGTCAACTTTGCTTATTTCGTCTGGCGGTGTGTCCTGGTAATAATCCTCGCGGAAAATCAATATCACTGTGTCAGCGTCCTGTTCGATTGCGCCGGAATCGCGTAAATCTGAGAGTTGCGGTTTTTTATCGACACGTTTCTCAGTTTCCCGTGATAATTGCGACAGAGCTATGACAGGGCAATCAAGTTCACGCGCTACGATTTTGAGTAATCGCGAAATTTCCGAGATTTCCTGCTGACGGTTATCGCTGCGTTTTGCTCCGGAAGTCATGAGCTGCAAATAATCCACGACAACAAGACCGAGTTCATGATAACGATTCTTGAATCTGCGGCATTTCGTGCGGAAATCCAGAATCGAAACGTCAGAGCTGTCGTTTATGTAAATATTTCGCCTTGTGACTATTCCTGCTGATTCGACAAGCATGTTCCATTCGTCGCGCCCCATCATGCCCGAGTTCATGCTGCTGATATTGACGCGTGATTCTGCCGCGAGCATTCGCTGGACGAGTTGTTCAGCGGTCATTTCAAGACTGAAGATTAATATCGGCAAATTGCTGTCATCGCCGCCGAATTGTGCAATGTTTAGTGCCAGAGCAGTTTTTCCCATTGAGGGACGTGCTGCGATTATGTTCAAGCTCCCGGGCTGGAATCCGGAAATGATTCTGTCGAGATCGCTGAATCCCGATGGAAAAGCCGTTACTTCAGTGCTGGGGTTCTTGTAACGCTCCTCGATTTTGTGGAAAGTTGGCGTTAATAACTCGCTGATAGATCTGAAATCCGCGGTGTTTTTGTTCTGAGCTGCCTCGAAAATTATGCGTTCTGCTTCGTTTATGATCTCATTACTTTCGGTGTCGTCCTTGTAGGCGAGTTCGATGATTTTGTTTCCGGCTTCGATTAGTCTGCGTCGAGTTGCACGTTCGCGAATAATTTCTGCGTAGTACGTAGCGTTTGCAGTTGTCATTATGTTCGCGATTAATCCGGCAAAAAACGGTTGACCGCCGATTCGTTCGTAAATTCCGCGAGATTTGAACTCTTCGGAAATTGTTACGAAATCGACGGGTTTATCTGAGGCGTACATGGAGAGCATTATCTCGTAAGCAAGTTTGTTGTTGCTGTCGTAGAAATCATCTGGTCTGAGAATTTCCGCTGTGTTTCCCAGAGCATCTTTCGACAACATGCAAGCCCCAAGTACCGCACGTTCAGCTTCGAGATTTTGCGGCGGGATTCGGTTGAAATCAGGCATTGTTTATTTCACGCTTGTAACGATTAGCGTCATTTCAGCCAGAACTCCGGAATATAACTTGAGCGTGAGTTTGAAATTTCCGGCGGTTTTGACAGTCTCGTCGAGTTTGATATTGCGTTTGTCGAAATTTTTGAGATTGTGCTGAGCTTCGAGTGCTTCGGCGATTTGCGTTGTAGTTATGCTGCCGAATAATTTCCCGTTGTCACCGGCTTTGGCTTCGATTGTGACGGCTCTGTTCTGCAATTTCTTCTGAAGTTCGACGGCTTCGAGGCGTGATTTTTCGTCCAGAGCTTTTTGTTTAGCCTGCTGATTTTTCCATTCGTTGATTTTCGCGGGAGTAGCTTCGATTGCAAGTCCCTTTGGCAACAGGAAATTTCGCGCGTAACCGTCCGAGACTTCCAGCAAACTGCCAGCTTTCCCAAGTTTTGAAACGTCATTTTTCAAGATAACTTTCATGTGTGAAAACTCCTTCTTCAAAAATTACGCACAATTATAGCGCAAGAACGAATCGTAAATTATAATTTGTAAAGTTAATTCGTTTTTCACGAGAGGAGATGTTATTTTGCAAAATATATTGGAAATGAAGGGCATTTCGATTGAATTTCCGGGTGTCAAAGCACTCGATAACGTTGATTTTTCGCTAAGGGCTGGCGAGATTCATTCGTTGCTGGGTGAGAATGGCGCGGGGAAATCGACGCTGATCAAATGCTTAACCGGAGTTAATCGCAAAGATTCAGGGAAAATATTTCTTGACGGTCACGAAATTAATCCGACGGATCCGGGCAACGCGATTGAGCTAGGGATTTCGACGGTGTTTCAGGAAGTGAATTTGTGTCCGAACCTGAGTGTCGCTGAGAATATTTTTGCGGGCCGTCAACCGATGAAGCATGGCGGCATTAATTGGCGTGAGATAAATTCGCGGGCTTCGGAATTGATGTCGAGATTTCACTTGGATATTGACGTAACGCGCCCGTTGTCATATTACTCGACTGCGATTCAACAGATGACTTCGATTGCCAGAGCCGTGGATATTCAAGCGAAAATATTAATTCTCGATGAGCCGACGAGTTCGCTTGATGAGAATGAAGTGCAGTTGTTATTCGAAGTTATGCGCGATTTGAAAGCTCAGGGAATGGGGATAATTTTCATAACGCATTTCCTGGATCAGATTTACGCGGTTTCGGATCGAATGACGATTTTACGCAACGGGCATTTAATCGGCACGTATAATATCGACGAACTGACGAAATTCGAACTTGTCACGAAAATGGTCGGCAAAGATATGGACGTGATATTTAATCTCAAGCGCGCGGAAGTTGCTGATGATTCGGAATTTATG
The DNA here is from genome assembly GCA_937911045.1 of uncultured Fretibacterium sp. Lineage (GTDB taxonomy): Bacteria > Synergistota > Synergistia > Synergistales > Aminobacteriaceae > JAFUXM01. Next base: position 4,434 of record CALEPX010000085.1, read on the forward strand.
CTCAAAGCTGAACACATTGGGAACGCCTCGACGATTAATGATATTTCTGTGTCGATTAAGAAGGGCGAGTTACTCGGATTTGCCGGACTGTTGGGAAGCGGACGAACTGAGACGGCGCAAATGTTATTCGGGGTAAATCGAATCTCTCACGGAAATATTACGCTTGAAGATCACGAAATTATTCTCAAGCAACCGTTTGACGCGATAAAATTCAGGATTGCGTTTTGTCCGGAAGATCGCAAACGTGACGGAATAATCGGGGATTTGTCGATTCGTGAGAATATCATGTTAGCCGTGCAGTCTCGAAAAGGTTTCATGAAGCCGATGTCGCATCAAGAGCAAGTCGATCTCGCGAACAAGTATATAAAACTCCTGGGAATTGCTACGCCCGATTGTGAGAAAAAAGCCGGTGAATTATCCGGAGGCAATCAGCAGAAAGTGATTCTCGCACGATGGATGGCAGCTGAGCCGAAAGTTTTGATTCTTGACGAGCCTACGCGCGGAATCGATATTGGAGCAAAAGCCGAGATTCAAAGATTAATGCTCGAAATGTGCGGTTCAGGAGTTTCGGTAATATTTATCAGTTCGGAACTTGACGAGATAATCAGGTGTTCGAATCGAATTGTGATTATGCGGGACCGTGCGAAAGTTGCGGAAGTTGACGGCGCGAATTGCACTCAGAATGACATTTTGAAAATCATAGCGGAAGGAGCTGCTTAAATTGCGAAAGAATTTGAATCTGTCATCGATAATGCAATCGAAAGTCACATGGGCAGTGATTGCGGAGATATTGATTTTGCTGGTATGTTTTGCGATTCGTCCGGATTTTTTCTCGATTAGTTACCAGCCATCGACGGGAATGTTGTACGGAAGCCTGATAGATATAGTGAATCGTTCAGCAGAGATTACGATTATATCAATGGGAATGACGCTTGTTATCGCGTTGGGCGGAACGGATTTATCGGTTGGAGCTTTGGTAGCTGTTGCCGGAGCGATTGCGCTGAAATTTCTTCGATGGGACGTTCTCGAATACACAACTCCCGGAGATTACAGCGTGTGTCCGTATATTCTGGTTTTGACAGTTCCGTTGATAATTTGCGCGTTGATGGGATTATTCAACGGATTCTTAGTTGCGAAAGGTGGCATTCAGCCGATAATTGCGACGTTAATCCTGATGGTTTGCGGTCGAGGAGTTGCGCAGATTCTCACGGACGGCAAACAATTTACGACAGGTTATTCGCCGTTCAGAGTAATCGGTCAGGGAAGCTTTATGTATTTGCCGATGCCGATAATTATCACGATTGTAGTTGTCGTAGCTGTTGCATTATTCACGCGAAAAACTGCATTCGGAGCATTTGTCGAATCAGTCGGAGTGAATCCGAGTGCGAGCAGATTATCCGGAATCAAAGCTGATCAGGTAATCTTAATCGTGTTTTTGCTCACTGGTTTGTTGTCTGGAATTGCGGGGCTGATTTATTCGAGCAGAATCATGTCGAACGATTCGAATAACGCCGGCTTGAATTTCGAGATGGACGCGATCTTGGCTGTAGTAATCGGCGGAACGAACATGTCTGGCGGAAAGTTCAGTATAATCGGCACGCTGGTGGGGTCGTTGATAATCCGAACGATTGTTACGTTTGTGTATTATTTCGGGATTGTTGCGGAAGCTACGATGGCGTTCAAGGCGTTGATTATAGCGGTAGTAATTGTGTTGCAGTCTGCGCCGGTTCGGGAATATTTTGCGAAACGAGCTGCAAAACGTGTGAAAGTCTCAGGAGGTGTACAGGCATGAAGAAGCAGAGTGTTTTTAGCAGGCTGACGAATCCGAAATATATTATGGTCTACGCAACGATTGGAATTTTTCTGATTATATATGCGTTCGGAGCGTTTTTGTACGGTGACAAGGGATTTATAACTGTCAGGACGTTTGTGAATCTTTTTATTGATAACGCATACTTCGGAATTTCTGCGGTCGGAATGACTATGGTGTTAATAACCGGCGGAATTGATTTGTCGGTCGGAGCTGTAGCTTCGTTGACGGGAATGTTCATTGCGTACGGGACTACAGTTTTGGGTTTGCATCCGTTGACGTGTATATTTGCGGCGTTAGTTATGGGCGTTTCGTTGGGATTATTGATGGGTTGGGTGATTCATTACCTGAAAGTTCCTGCGTTTATAACGACGTTGACTGGAATGTTTTTTGCGCGCGGAGTTTGTTCGTTAATCAGCCGTGAATCGATTGATATACGCCATGAATTTATAGATTCGCTCGCGAGTTGGAAAATATACTTGATGAAGTACGTTGACGGGAATTGGGTGCGAATTAAGCCGATTGCGTTCATAAATTTCAACGTGATATTGTTCGTGGTCATGATAATCGTTGGCACGTTCATTTTGCAGAAGACGCGCTTTGGCAGGAATATATACGCGATTGGCGGCAATGAACAATCAGCCTCGTTAATGGGTTTGCCGGTCGGACGCACGAAGATTCTGGTTTACGGATTCAACGGATTATGTTCGGTTTTGGCTGGAATTTCTTACGCGCTGTACGTGAAGAGCGGCTGGAATTTGTCGCTGCAGGGAGGCGAGCTTGAAGTCATAACTTGCGCTGTAATCGGCGGGACTTTATTAACCGGCGGCGTAGGCTACATGATCGGAACGTTGTTCGGAGTGTTGCTGAAATCCGTTATTCCTGCGTTGATTACGTTCAACGGAAATTTGCTCTCGTGGTGGGGAAAAATTGCTACGGGATTGCTGCTGTTGTTGTTTATTTGCATTCAGAGATTTGTCGTAACGTCGTCGAAATTCAGGAAGGCGTAATATTTTTGAAAGGGAGTTGTGAACATGAATTTGAAGGATTATGAATTTTGGTTTGTAGTTGGCAGTCAGTTTTTGTACGGAAACGAGGTTCTTGAAACTGTAGCGAAACGCGCTCAGGAAATGTCGGAGAGTTTGAACGCGTCGGGGAATATTCCGTGCAGGATAATTTACAAAGTCACAGCCAAGACCAACGCTGAAATTTCGGATGTAGTTCGTGAAGCGAATCATGACGAGAAATGCGCTGGAATTATAACTTGGTGTCACACGTTCAGCCCGTCCAAGATGTGGATAAACGGACTTTCGCAATTACAGAAGCCGTGGTGTCATTTTGCGACGCAATACAATCGCGAAATTCCCAACGAAGAGATAGACATGGACTTCATGAACCTGAATCAGGCTGCACACGGTGACAGAGAACACGGGTTCATTGGTGCGCGTTTGAGAACTCCGAGGAAAGTTATCGCGGGATTTTGGCAGGACGAGGACGTTCAGAAACGTTTAGGGAAATGGCAGCGTGCGGCTGTTGGAGCGGCGTTTTCGAAGAATCTCAAGATTATGCGTTTCGGCGATAATATGCGTGAAGTTGCTGTTACTGAGGGCGATAAAGTCGAAGTGCAAATGAAACTCGGCTGGCAGGTCAATACGTGGCCCGTCGGAAAACTTGTTGAGGAGATGAACGCTGTTACGGATTCAGAGATTGACGCTTTGATGGACGAATACAAGAAGCTTTATGATTTTGCTACGGATAAGATCGAAACTGTTCGTTATCAGGCTCGCGAGGAAATCGCCATGAAAAAGATGTTTGATCGCGAAGGTTGCAAGGCGTTCTCAAACACGTTCCAGGATCTCTACGGAATGAAGCAGCTCCCCGGACTTGCAAGTCAGCATTTGTTAGCGACTGGCTACGGTTACGGCGGTGAGGGCGATTGGAAAGTTGCCGGCATGACGTCTATAATCAAGTTCATGAGTGAAGGCTTGTGCGGCGGGTCTGCCTTTATGGAAGATTACACGTATCATCTTGTGAAGGGCAGCGAATATAGCTTGGGCGCGCACATGTTGGAAGTCTGTCCGTCTGTAGCAGCAGAAAGACCTCGAATCGAAGTTCACCCGTTGGGAATTGGCGATCGCGAAGATCCTGCGAGACTGGTTTTTGAAGGTCATGCTGGAAAAGCTGTCGTTGTGAGTTTGGTAGACATGGGCGGACGTTTGCGCTTGATTTGTCAGGATATTGAGTGCGTGAAGCCGATTATGCCTATGCCGAATTTGCCCGTAGCGCGTGTAATGTGGCAAGCAATGCCCGATTTGAAGACCGGACTTGAATGCTGGATTATTTCAGGTGGAGCGCATCACACGGTGTTATCGTACGATGTTGACGCTGAGCAAATGCACGATTGGGCGCGAATTATGGATATTGAGTTCGTGCATATTGACAAGAATACGACGGTTGAAAGCCTTGAGCATGACTTATTCCTGTCGGATATTGCGTGGAAATTGAAGTAAGCGCGTATTACGTACTCAAAAATCGGTATTTACATTTTGCCGGAAGTTTTTCTCGCGTGTAAAATTTATGTAGAATTTGATATTTTCTGGAGGTATCATGTTTATGAAAAAAGTGTTTTTACTCGTTGTAGCTTTAGTAATGGTATTTGCGGTTTCGGCTGCGAGTGCGAAAGATGTTGTGATTGCGTTCTCGCAGATCGGTCAGGAATCAGACTGGAGAACGGCTAACACGGACGATTTGAGATCAGCGATTGAGAATCACCCGGGTTGGAAGCTGGTCTATGACGATGGACAGCAGAAGCAGGAAAATCAGATCAAGGCTCTCAGAAATTTCATCACGCAAGATGTAGATTATATCTTGTTCACCGGCGTAGTTTCGACTGGTTGGGACGAAGTTCTGAAGGAAGTCAACGAGGCTGAGATTCCGTTATTGTTGATCGACAGATTACCCGATTGCGCTGACAAAATCGATTACGTTGCTGCATTCGGCGGCGATTTCGTCGAAGAGGGTCGTCGTCAGATTGCTTGGGCTGGCGAATATCTGAAGGGCATCGGCAAAGGCGACGTTGACATGAATATCGTTATCATGGAAGGCACAACCGGAGCAAGTGCTCAGACCGGCAGAACTGAGGGCAACTTGAAAGCTTTGGCAGAATATCCGCATTTTAAGCTCGTTGGTCAGCAGTCCGGCAATTTCACCAGAGCAGAGGGTCAGGCAGTTATGGAGAGCTGGCTGAAATCAATCGACAAGATCGACGTGTTAATCGCTCAGAACGACGACATGGCTCTCGGAGCAATCGACGCAATCAAAGCAGCAGGCAAAGTCCCGGGCAAAGATATTATTATCGTAGGCTGTGACTCGGTCAAAGCAGCATTTGACGCAATCGTTGCAGGCGAGATGAATTGTACGGTTGAATGCACACCGTTGTATGGCGCGTTTGTTGTGCCGACGATTGAAGCTCTTGAACGCGGCGAGAGATTTGACAAAACGGTAGTTCATCCTGAAGAGGGCGTTTTCGACATGGACGGCGGAATCGATCTTGGCAGCGTGAAGTCAGTTAAAGCAGCGGACGTTATCGCCAGCAGAAGATATTAATATCGGAGGAAAGATTTATTATGAAAAAGAGTATTGCGTTATTACTCGCGTTCTGTATGATTTTCAGTGCAGCACCAGCAGTATTTGCAGCACCGGTTAAGATTGGAATTTCGATTTGGTCATCAACGGACACACTCGGCAGTGAGTGCAAGAGAATGATTGATGCGGCAGCGGCGGCTCTCGGAGTTGAGACTCAGTGGGTCGATCAGGCGCATATTTCAGAGCAGGTTACGTCGAGTGCGGAGACTTTGGCACTTGCAGGCTGCGACGGAATTATAATCTGCAACTCAGCTTCAGCAGAGATGGGCTCGGTTATTAAGACTTGTGACGAGAATGAAGTTTATGTCGCTCAGTTCTTCAGAGTAATCGACAAGGACGTAAACCCGGACGAATACGCTCAGGCGTGTGCTTCGAAATATTACGTCGGAGCTGTTCACGAGTCAGAATTTGATAACGGCAAAACGCTTGTGTTGATTCTCGCAGGTCAGAAGGGTTGCAGAAAAATCGGTCTCGAAGGCTGGGAACCCGGTGACGCGACGTTCCTTGGACGCTGGGCTGGTTATAAAGCAGGCGTAGAAGCTTGGAACGCTGAACACCCGGATGATAAAGTTGTGTTGTTAGATCCTCAGTACGGACGCACGACGACTGACACGGGCAGAGCTACAGCTGAAGCTATTATTGATGCGAATCCTGATATTGACGCATTGATCGTTGCAGGCGGCGGCGGTGACACGTTGCTCGGAGCAATCGCGGCAATCGAGGCAAAAGGCTTGACCGGTAAAATCGCAGTTGTTTCGACGGATTTCTTGCCGGATCTTGACGTTAAGCTGAAAACCGGAGCAATGGCAGCTGAATCAGGCGGACATTATGCAGACCCGTTCTTCGCATTCTTGATGGTCTATAACACAGTTCGCGGAAAATACGCAGCTAGCGACACGAGTTTTCATGATATGGTCTTCCCGTATATGTACGTTGCGTCACCGGAGGATTACGAGAAGTATTCGAAATTCTTCACGGGCAGCGAGTTGCCGTATACTGCGGACGAAATCAAAGCATTGGCTGAGTTGTCATATGAAGATTTAGCAGCAGCTTGTGCGAAACTTTCGGTTGAAGATGTTGTCGAACGTCACGCGAAATAACGCGCAAATTATCGTATCATGTAGTTTGTGAAAATATTCGAGAGTCGGGGATTTGTGTGTAGAAAATCTCCGGCTCTTTTTATAAGTAAGTTTATTCAGGATTCAGGATTCAGTCAGAAAGAAGTTCAGAAAGAAGTGATTTTGAATGCAGAGTTTCAAGACGAGTAAATTTTTCGGGTTCATGATTCTTGCGGCGATGGTGGTATTTTTCTACGCAATATTCAAGATTCTGACCCCGAATAATTTTGGCAGCCCGGAGAATATGTTCTCGTATTTCCAATCGTCGATAATATACTCGGTCGGTGGTTGCGGATTGTATTTCATAGTCGTAATGGGATTGTTTGATTTTGCGGTCGGGGCGAATATTGTTTTCTCGTCAATCGTCGGCGTAATTTTGTCGGAGAAGTTGGGTTATTTGGGATTCGTAATTGGCTGCGTAGGCTGCGGGACGTTAATCGGAATAGCGATAGGATTCCTGTATAATAATCTGAAAGTTCCGAGCATGATCGTAACTGTTGGATTGATGCTTGTGCTTGAGAGTTTGGCGGTGTTCGTGGCTGGCGGCGTGAAGCAGACGTTGGCTCCGGAGCTGAGATTTTTCTCAGGTGCGCCCGGGAATATAATTCTTGCAGCGTTGGCGTTTATTTTCATGTGGTTTATCTTGACGTACACGCGAATCGGAACGTATTGTAACGCGATTGGCTCGAACGAATTTGTGGCGCAAAATATGGGCATTAACGTAAAGAAATATAAGTTGATCGGCTTTGCGTTGCTGCATTTCTTTGTCGGGATTATGGCAATTCTTACGGTCTCATACGGGACGACAATGACAGCATTAACCGGAATGAGCACGATGAGCCGAAACTTTCAGCCGTTGATGGGAACGTTTTTCGGGGTAGCGTTCAGGAAATACGGAACTCCGATAAGCGCGATAATCATCGGGGAATTTATCATCGCGATAATATTTAACGGATTTGTTGCGCTTGGTGCTCCGACGACGGTGCAAAATATCGTGACGGGTGCGGCGTTGCTGGTAATCGTTACGTTGACGGCTCGCGGCAAACGTGGCTCTGTTGTGAAGTAAGGCGGTGAAACTCATGAGCGAAAATATTTTGTTGAAGGCTGAGCATATTGATAAGCGATTCGGAATCACTCACGCTTTGAATGACGTCAGCATAAATATAAATCGCGGCGAAATTCGTGCGTTAATCGGCGAAAATGGCTCCGGGAAATCCACGTTCTGTCAAATGTTGTGCGGAATTTATACGATCGGCGGCGGAGTTTTCACGCTTGACGGGGAAGTTCTGAACGTGCGCAATCAGGTTGAAGCGAACAGAGCTGGCGTTTCGATAATTGTTCAGGAAATGGGAACGTTGTCGGGCTTGAGTGTTGCGGAGAATATTTTCCTGGGACACGAAGAGCCGTTCATGCACCACGGGATCAAAGACACTCGCGCAATGGTTCGGGAAGCTCAGAGATTGCTTAATGAATACGGGTTCTCGAATATTCGCGCAGGTTCTATGATTGATAATTATAATTTCGAGGACAGGAAACTCGTTGAGATCGTGAAAGCTACGTATATGAAGCCGAAAATTCTTGTTGTTGACGAGACTACGACGGCGTTATCACAGAACGGCAGACTTGAGTTATACAAGATTATGGACGCGGTTCGTGCTGACAATCGCAGCGTAATTTTCATCAGTCATGATTTAGGCGAAGTTCTTGAACATAGCGACACGATTTCGATTTTGCGCGACGGTGAATATATTGACACGGTGAATGCGTCGGACGTGAACGAAGATGATTTGAAACGCTTGATGGTCGGTCGTGAAATTGGCTCGGCATATTATCGAACGGATTACGGCACGAAAATTTCTGATGAAGTCGTCTTGAGCGTTAGGAACGTTACGGTGAAGGGGCAGATTTACGATGTGAGTTTTGATTTGCATCGCGGAGAAATTCTTGGCTTCGGCGGCTTGTCAGAATGCGGAATGCACGAGGTCGGCAAAGCAGTTTTCGGAGCGTCATGGGATCGTGAAGGCGTTGTGAAATTATCCGATGGAACTGAGATTAGCGATATTCCCTCGGCGATACATCACTCGCTTGCTTACGCGTCGAAAGATCGTGATAATGAATCAATAATTCTGAACGAGAGCATCAGGAATAATATCGTGTTGCCATCGCTTGACGATTTGGCGAGCAATCACCTTTTGAGCAAACACAAACTTGATAAATTCGCGCTGGAAAATGCCGAGAAAATGCAGACGAAGATGGCGAATATTAACCAGTTTATATCGGATTTGTCTGGCGGCAATAAACAGAAAGTCGTGTTAGCGAGATGGCTGGGCAAGGGCAGCGATATTTTGGTTCTGGATTCACCGACGCGAGGAATTGACGTTAAAGTGAAGCAGGCGATTTACGCATTGATGTCGGAATTGACAGCTCAGGGTAAATCTATAATCATGATCTCAGAAGAAATTGCGGAATTGCTCGGAATGTCGGACAGAATCATAATCATGAAGGACGGCAGAATTAATGGCGAGTTCATGCGTTCGGAGAAATTAACGGACGAAGACTTGATCGCAAAAATGGTTTAGGCAGGTGAAAATACAATGGCACAAAGGGAAAATTCTGAATCAAGACTTGCAAGCTTTTTCGCATCGGATACGTTCAAAGGCTTGTTGCCGTTCATTGGCTTAGTTGTGATTTTGGCAGCGATGTATTACTTGACGAATGGCAGGATTATGCAGCCGAAGAGATTGCGCTTGTTATTATCGCAGGTATATTACCCGATGATAGTTGCGACTGGCGTATTTTTCGTTATGACGCTGGGTTCGATAGATTTCACAGAAGGCTCTACGTTGGGAGTAGCTTCGATAGTAGTTTCGGTTTTATCGTTTTACAGCATACCGTTAGCAATACTCGGAGGGATTCTTACGGGCGCGGCAATCGGAGCGGTGAACGGATTCTTTCATGTGAAATTCAAGCTGCAAAGTTTTATCGTAACGATATGCACGATGTATTTATTCAGGGGAGTATGCGCGTATTTGACTACGGAGACGGCTATACCAGCAAGTCAGGCGATAAAAGCACTGGATAGCGATAACTTGAAGACATGCGTAACGCTTGCAGTATTAATAGTAGCGTTCTTTGTATTCAGATTTACGCGCGTAGGCAATGATTTCAAAGCTGTAGGTTCCGGAGAAACTGCTGCGAGATTCTCAGGAGTACGCACGGATCGTGTGAAATTCCTGGCATTCGTAGCTGCTGGAGCGTTGACGGGCTTGGCTGCATTCGTGAATGTAATCAAAGTTGGCTCGATAACTTCGACGGCGGGAAATCAGCTTGAGACACAAATATTGATCTCGTTAGTCTTGGGTGGCTTGCCGATAACTGGCGGTGCGAAAGTCAGATTCTCGAATATAATCGTCGGTACGTTAATGTATACGGTTTTGAATAACGGTCTTGTCATGCTGGGATTCGAATCGGCAACTCAGCAGTTGATAAAGGGAATCGTATTCTTGATATTCGTAGCGTTGACGATAGATCGCAAGGCTCTGAAAGTTATCAAGTAATAACTCGCGAATAACTTGTGATACGAAAAAGCACGTCTCATTTGCAAAATTTCCGCGAGTGAGGCGTGTTGTTTTTTAGATTCAGATTGCTAAGCTTGCTAAGATTGCTAAACTAGATTAGTTCCGTGATAGCTTTCTTGAGTCTCTCGACTTGTTGAGCCAATGTGCCTACGCGTTCTCTCAAGATTGCGTTCTCAAGTTCAAGTTTCGAGTTCGATGCAGGTGAAGCTTTGCCGTCAGCCTTGGATTTGTCCGACTTGTCAGCTTTGTCAGGTTTGCCGGATTTGCCGAGTTTCTCTGGTTTCGCGTCCTGAGATTTCGGTGCGTTCAGAGCTTCAGCGGCTGCTTTACGTTTCCTGCTCCAGCTCGTTACCATTTGCCAAGTAAGCCCGTATTCCTGAGCTGCTTTATGAATACCAACTACTTTAGCTCTCTCTAATATCTCGTCCTGTTCCGCTTCGGTGTAAACTTTTCTATCGTCCATCGCGATATTCATATCCTTTCGTATGTAAAATATATATTCAAGTACGCGTATTCTATCACAGATTTTATATATATTCTATAGATATGAGTATGAATATGAGTATGAGTATGCAATATTTACGCCGATAGCGATAACAAATTCCTGTAAATCGGATAGGGCCATATCTCAGCAGAAATATTCAGCTCTGCAGCGTCGCATTTAGAGCGTATTCGCGACATCAACGGAATGATCGTCTCAACAAGAAAATCAGCGCGCTCTCTATCGTTCATCGTAGCTAACCTGCCCTTTAATTCATGCAATTCGTTCGCATCATGTATCAACGCAGATTTTGCTTTTCCAAGCCCTGAGACATAATCTTTCCATGGAGTCTGGTCGCCAAAATCGATTCCGTCAAATACGGACAGCGAATTTTTTTCGAGGATTAATTGCTTGGATAACGCCGGCAAAACTCCCTCCCATAGCATATCGTACAGAACAGCTGCTTCGATTTCGAGACCGGTTGCGAAACTTTCCATGCGAATCGCGTGAAGATTTTCGAGTTCGTGAGATTTATACACGCCTAATTCTGCGAGCATTGCGCGATTTTCGGGTTTAAGCAGCAAATCTATTTTATCCGGGATAGTTTCGGCCTCGATTAATCCGCGACGTTTAGCTTCCTCGTGCCATTCTTGAGTGTAAGCGTCGCCCTCGAACAAGATTCGTGAGCCCTTCTTGATAGCCTCACGTGCCGCATCAAGAGCCGCATCGATTGGATCAGTTCCGGATGTGCAGCGAGATTCGATCATGTGCGTAACCTGCTCAACACCCCAAGCCCAGACTGACGCGAACATTGTTACTGGCAGCGCGATTGATTGCGACGAACCCGGTGCGCGAAATTCGAATTTATCTCCGGTGAATGCAACGGGTGAAGTTCTGTTCCTGTCACTGTCAAACGGAATTATTGCCGGTAATTTTGCAAGTCCGAGATCCATAACGCCTTTCTCTGGAATTGTTGCGTCCGCGTTATCAAGCCTGTGCAGAAGATCCGTTAATGCTGAGCCGAGATATATGCTTATGATTGACGGAGGTGCTTCGTGACCGCCGAGCCTGAATAAATTCCCGTAATTCGCCACGGCAGCTTGCAGTAAACTGTGATATTTCGACACGCCCAAGACTACAGCTGAGAGAAATGTCAGGAAAATTACGTTGCGCCTGTGACCGTTCGATGGCTTGAGCAAGTTTCTGCCGTCACTGTCAACGAGTGAAAGATTCGTGTGTTTGCCGGAGCCGTTCATGCCGTCAAATGGCTTCTCGTGGAATAATAATCGCAATTCATGTTGACGCGCCAATTTTCGCATCGTTTCCATTAAGATCTGATTCTGATCGCAAGCTCTGTTCGCCTCGGAGTACAAATGCGCAAACTCGAACTGACATCTGGCGACTTCGTTATGACGAGCCAAAAGCGAAACACCTAATCTAGCCAAATCACGTTCGACATCTTCCATGTAACGCAAAACTCTCGGAGGAATTGCCCCGAAATAATGATGATCGAGCTTTTGATCTTTAGCAGGCTGTGCGCCGATTAGAGTTCTGCCGCAAAATCGAATATCCGGACGTAATTGTGCTCTTGGACGATCCAGCAAGAAATATTCCTGCTCAGCACCGACTGTCATTTTCACGTTTTTAATCCCGCGCTGTCCGAGAGTTTTCAGCAATTTCAGAGAGCGGCTTTCAAGAGCATCAACTGCGCGTAATAACGGGGTTTTCAGGTCAAGAGAGCTGCCATCATAGGACAGAAACACCGACGGAATGCAAAGTGTGCCGCCTTTGGGACTTTTCACGATGAATGCCGGGCTGCTAATATCCCACGCGCTGTAGCCTCGTGCTTCAAAAGTTGAGCGGTTTCCTGCTGATGGAAAACTCGAAGCGTCCGGTTCACCCTGAGCCAAATGATGCCCCCTGAAAACGTCAATCGGATTGCCATCTGAGTCCGACATTGTGAAGCCTTGATGTTTCTCAGCTGTGAGTTCTGTCAATGGCTGGAACCAGTGTGCCCAGTGTGTTGCGCCTTTGGAAATTGCCCAGTCTTTCATTGCGGCAGCGACAATATCAGCAGCAGCAGGATCTAATTTCTCCGTGCCTTCCATTGCGGCCACGACTTGAGCGTAAATATCCGGATTCAATTTCTCTTTCATGACGCGCCGGTCGAATAACATAGAGCCGAAAATTTCACGTATAGGTTTGTACTCGTTTGTTTGCATGATATACACTCCTTTGGTTTTAATAAGCAGGTTTTTCGCAAAAATTCGCGCTTAATTCGCGTGTATAATAGCAAATATTCGCAAATTGTCAATTCTAAGCAGTTTTATAACGCGATTTGCCGAGTAATGAGTTCGTTGTCATGTAATTCAAGTATGTTCGTGTGATCGAATCCGCAAGTTCTCGCAAGTTCGACAGCCTCAGGGAATTTCGCGTTGAGTTGTGTCGTGCTGTGAGCGTCGGAGTTGATGATTATTTCGCCGTTGAGTTCGCGTAATCGTTTGAGTATGAACGCTGCCGGCATGATTCGTGAATTATGCGTGTTAATCTCGAACATGATCCCCTGATGAGCAATAATTTCCAGAGCATCGAGCGCGGAATTTCTGTAGCGTGAATCGTTCTCGTTAAAAAAAATATTCCCGTGATTGAATTTCGTGAGCAAATCGAAGTGTCCGACAAAATCGCAGTTCGTTCGCGTGAAAATTTGGGCTTCTAGTTCGTAATATGCTCGTACTAACTTGTAGAAATCTCCGGAGAAAAATTCGTCGCATAACAGTTGCAAATCTTCAGGCGTGTTGTCAACTGAGAGCGGGCGCGTGTATTGCACGTTCAAGAAATGCGTCGAGCCAATAACGTAATCAAGATTCTTTCGAGCGTCGAGATCGTCGAGTTCGTATAAATTATCCAGTTCAACTCCGCAGAGAATTTGTATTTGCCCGGAATATTTTTCGCGTAACCTGTGAATTTCGCGCTTGTAACTTGCAAAATCCATGTGAATGTCAGCGTCCATGTGTCCGGAGAATCCCAAGTGCGTAAAGCCGAGATTAATCGCAGCCAAGAGCATTTCTTCGGGAGAATTTTTCCCGTCGCAGAAATCCGTGTGCGTGTGAAAATTCGCTCGTAGAATCATAATATGCGTTCGCGATCCGGATGTTCTCCGCCCCAACCCAACGGCGGCATTGTGTCGAGTCTCCAGAAATCCTCCTGAGAAATATTCACGTTCAGACTTTCGAGATTTTCGCGCATACGTTCGGGACTTGATGATTTCGGCAGCGGCATGATGTTTTTTTGCACGCAGAATTTCACGCAGATTTGTGCCGGTGAGGCGTGATATTTTTCCGCAAGTTCGAGAATCAATTCGTCGTTCAGAACTCTCGCACGTCCAATCGGGCTCCAGGCTTGCACGAAAATATCATGAGATTTGCAATAATTCACGGCTGATTCTTGCGTGTGACCCGGGTGAATTTCGAGCTGATTGACCATGGGTTTGATTTCGCAATTCCGGATTATATTCTCGATGTGATGCGGCAGAAAATTGCTCAGACCAATCGCGCGGACTTTGCCGGATTTGTAAAGTTCTTCCATTGAGTGCCAAGTTTCGATGTCGATTTGCTTCCAATCCGAGTTCAAATCGGGTCTTGGCCAGTGAATCAAGTACAAGTCGAGATAATCCGTCCCAAGATTTCGCAGCGTTTGTTCGAGAGCGTGTTTTGAGTTTTCGTAGCCCATTTCGCTTTTCCAGAGTTTTGACGCGAGAAAAATTTCCTCACGAGAGATTCCGGAATTTGCGATTGCCTGAGCGATGAATTGTTCGTTCTCGTAGAATGAAGCCGTGTCGAAATATTTGTAGCCGGCTTTGATTGCGAGTTCGATGATTTCCGCGTCGTTATTGAGTGTAGTCTTGTAAGTTCCGAAGCCGATTTTGGGAAATTCGAGACCGTTCGATAATTTGAAAGTTTCTTGACGCATTTTCGAAAAAAATCCTCCGTTCTAAATTTGCTATGAATTTGACAAATGAAAATTTTAGTTATACAATCTCGCGCCGGTGATTAAGTTAAATATTTATCCAGATTTCAATTTATCTCAGAAAGTATTTAGTTCACCGCTTCCATTTCAAATCTAAACTTTTCTTAGTTTGCCTTTCACTTTATAATACACGACGAACCGGAGCACTCCACACTCCGGCTCGATTTTTTTTGCGCAAATTACTTGTTCAGGAACGCAATGACTTTGTCTTTCACTCGTGACCCGTCAGCTTGACCGGCGAGTTTTGGCATTACAGCTTTCATCAGTTTGCCCATGTCTTTCGGTGACGAGGCGTTAATTTCGGCTGCTGCGTCTGAGATGATTTTCTCAAGTTGCGAATCGTCCATTTGTTTTGGCAGGTACGGTTCGAGAATTTTGATTTCGCCTAACTCGGATTCTGCGCGGTCATTTGCTCCACCGGCTGCGTATTGTTCGGCGGCTTCTTTGCGTTGTTTGATCAAGCGTTTAATAACTGAATATACATCGTCGTCCGTGATTTCAAAGCTGCGTCCTTTGTCGGCCTGTAATTTTTGCAGCTCGGATTTCAGCATTCGTAACGTTGAGAGTTTCGGCTCAGAACGTTCTTTCATAGCTTGTTTGAGATCTTCGGCGATTTGTTGTGTTAATGGCATGTAAATTCCTCCTGAAAAATTTCGCTGAAATGAAAAACTGGAAGCCGTTGTTACAAGCTCCCAGTCAAGTTTTCGTTACAAAATATTAGCCTGCGTTCCTGTGGCGCATACTTTTGCGTTTGCGGGCAGCTTCTGCGCGTTTAATTTTCTTTGCATCGCTTGGTTTCTCGTAATGCTCGCGTCGTCGTGCTTCACGAAGAGTGCCAACTCTTGCTACTTCACGCTTGAAACGTCTCAAAGTGTCTTCAAGAGACTCTCCTTCTTTGCGTGTAACTGTTGTCATGATTACAATCTCCCTCCCTTCGGTTTCTCTTACAAGAAATTCCCGGACTTACCCCGGAGGCCAGCCGAGATTTCTCCCTGCGAGTAAGTGCAGATGAAGGTGGGGAACACTTTGTCCGCCTTGTTTGCCAGTGTTGATTACCATTCGATAACCTGACTTGTCAAGACCAAGATCCTTCGCGATTTTCACAGCACTTCCCACTAAATCCCCAAAAATTGAATCATCTTCAACTTGAGAGGAGGACGCGAAATGTTCCCGCGGGATCACCAGAACGTGGGTCGGTGCTTGCGGATCGACATCGCGAAAAGCAACAACTTTATCGTTCTCGAAAATTTTTTCGGTGGGGATTTTTCCGTCTGCTATCTTGCAGAAGATGCAATTTTCGTCTTTCATAATTTTCAGTACCTCCTCTTCTCAGTTAAAATATACACGTAATTCTACAGCATAAATTTTTTATTCTCAACGTGATAAATTACTAATAATAAATATTTTCAGGAGGAATTTTTTCATGTGCGGAATTTTGGGTTACACGGGTCATCGCGAATCAGCGGAAATTTTGCTCAACGGTTTGGAAAAACTCGAATACAGAGGCTACGACTCAGCAGGTTTGGCGGTTAATGACGGCGAAAATATTAACGTGATCAAGAACAAAGGCAGAATTAAATCTCTTCGCGAGAAAATTAATAATAATTTGCCGGGAACTTGCGGAATCGGTCACACACGCTGGGCAACTCACGGCGAACCATCGGACACAAATGCTCACCCGTTATGGAGCGATGATAAATCCGTCGTGGCTGTTCATAATGGGATCGTCGAAAATTACAAGGAACTCAAGGAATTTTTGGGCGAGAATGGCTACAAGTTTTACTCGCAGACTGACACAGAAGCTGCCGTGAAATTGCTCGATTATTTCTACAAGCGCACGAAATCACCGTTGAACGCAATCACCGAAGCTATAAAAAAAATCGAGGGTTCGTATTGTTTCGTGATATTATTCAAAGATTTTCCGGATGAAGTTTGGGGCGTGCGAAAAGATTTGCCGTTAATCGCCGGTCAGGGTAAGGGAGAATCGTTTCTTGCGTCGGACGTTTCGGCAATTTTGCAGGACACGCGCCAAGTATATTATCTCGACAATTTCGAAATCGTTCGCTTGAAAAAAAATGACGTGAGATTTTTCGACGAAACCGGTCACGCGAAATACAAGAAATTAAGCACCGTAACTTGGGATTCACAGGCTGCAGAACGCGGCGGCTTCGAACACTTCATGATGAAAGAAATTCACGAACAAGCCAGAGCCGTCAAAGACACGTTCAGATCCGTTTTCAAGAACGGCGAATTTGATTTATCCGAATGCAATCTCGACGACGAATCGATCCGGAAAATTTCGCAGATTTACGTTATAGCGTGCGGCTCAGCTTATCACGCAGGTTACGCAGCGCAATATATTCTCGAAAACCTGACAAATATTCCGGTACGAATCGAATTAGCCTCGGAATTTCGCTACAGGAAAATGCCGCTCGATAAATCAGCTCTTGCAATAATAATCAGCCAATCCGGAGAAACTGCCGACACTCTCGCAGCAATGCGTCTGGCAAAAAATAACGGGATCAAAACTCTCGCAATCGTCAACGTCGTTGGAAGCACAATCGCACGTGAAGCCGACAGCGTTTTCTACACACTCGCAGGCCCGGAAATCGCAGTCGCAACAACAAAAGCTTATAGTTCACAATTAATCGCGTGTTATATCCTCGCAGTACAATTCGCGCGCGCAAAAAATATTCTTGACGAGGACAAGTATAAATATTTCATTGACGAACTTCAGAAATTACCAGAGAAAATCGACGAAATTCTCGACGAGAAAGAACGCATCAAAGAACTCGCGGAAAAATTCGTTGACTCACAAAACGCGTTTTATCTGGGACGAAATATCGATTACGCCGTCGCAATGGAAGGCAGCCTGAAAATGAAGGAAATCAGCTACGTTCACTCCGAAGCAATCGCAGCCGGTGAAATGAAACATGGTCCAATCAGTTTAATCGAACGCGGAATGTTAGTAACCGGAATCATGACTCAGAAAAATCTGCTCCCGAAAATTGCCAGCAACATGTTAGAAGCGAAAAGTCGTGGCGCATTCTTGTTGTGCGTGATGATGCGCGGCAGTGAAGTCTTGAAAGATGAGGCGGATTTCGTGTTCCAGATCCCGGAGACCGAAGAACTTTTTGCAGCGAGTTTGGCTGTAATCCCGTTGCAGTTGTTGGGATATTACGTTGCCGTCGCGAGAAAGTTGGACGTTGATAAGCCGCGAAATCTTGCGAAAAGCGTTACTGTTGAGTAAATAATTCGTGATATTATATGCGCGTGTTATCTTGATTTTTGAAAGGAATTTGTTGATATGAAAAAAATACTTGTCGAAGTGTTGGCTTTGGGAATAGTTTTGCTGCCGTTGTTGAGTGTTTCAGCATTTGCTCAGGAACAGAAACCCGAAAATAAACAGCCAAAGAAAGTTGCGGAAACTTCAGCCAAGAAAGAATCACCGAAACGTCCGATTGCGGAATTTGAGACGAACATGGGGAATTTCAAGATCGAATTATATTCAGACCTCGCGCCCATAACGGTCAAGAATTTCACGGATCTTGCGAACAAAAATTTCTATGACGGCGTGATTTTTCACAGAGTAATCGACAATTTCATGATTCAGGGCGGCGATCCAACTGGAACTGGTCGAGGCGGTCCGGGCTACACGATTCCTGACGAGTTCGGCGAAGGTTTGCGGCACAATGCTCCGGGAATTTTGTCGATGGCGAATGCTGGTCCGAATACTGGCGGTTCGCAATTTTTCATAACGCTCGTGAAAACTCCATGGCTCGATGGTCGTCACGCAATTTTCGGTCACGTTGTCGAGGGAATGGAAGTTGTTGAAGCAATCGGTCACACGAAAACTGATCCGGCAGATCGCCCTGTTGAACCCGTCGTAATTAAGCGAATCAAAATCTCGGAGTAATTAGCTATGAGTAAAAAAGTTTTTGTTACGCGACTTTTGCCGCCTGACGTTATGAATGCGTTGGGGGAAATTTGCGATTATGACGCTAATACTGAAGAACGATTTTTGACGCGCGATGAGTTGCTCGATGTTGTGAAAAATTACGAAGCTGTTGCGTGTATGCTTGATGACAAGATTGACGCCGAAATAATCAATGCCGCGAATACGAACCTGAAAATTTTCGCGAACTTTGCTGTAGGATTTAATAATATCGACGTGAAAGCTGCGAAATCCAGAAATATTTTCGTGACGAATACTCCGGATGTTCTGACAGATGCGACTGCTGATTTAGGAATTGCGCTGTTATTTGCTGCTGCTCGACGAATTACTGAAGGCGATAAATGCGTTCGTGAGAAAAAATTCGATTGGGCTCATCAGAAATTATGGGCGTTTGACATCACCGGAAAAACTTTGGGAATAATCGGCTCTGGCAGAATCGGCGCGAATTTCGGGCGGAAACTTGCGTTAGGCTTCGGCATGAAAGTGTTGTATCACGGGCATCATAATTCAACGGAACTCGATAACGTTGGCGGAAAATTTGTCGGGCTTGACGAGTTGCTGAAAAATTCGGATTTCATTTCGCTTCACGTGCCGCTGACTCCGGAGACGAAACACTTAATCGCTGCGAAAGAATTTGCCATGATGAAGAAGACTGCGATTCTGATTAACACTGCGAGAGGTCCTGTAGTTGATGAGAACGCACTGATCGACGCGCTGAAAAATCACGAAATCGCTGCTGCAGGTCTCGATGTTTACGACAACGAACCGAATATTAATCCGGAATTTCTGACGCTTGAGAACGCTGTATTAATGCCTCACGTTGGCTCACTCACTCCCGAAACTCGAAACGCAATGGGAATGATGGTCGTGAAAAATATCGAAGCTGCTTTGAAGGGCGAAAATCCTCCGAATGCTGTTAATTAAGAACTTGTTGCCGTCACGCTCGTCTGAAATGCACAAGGGCGATCGTGGCAGATTGTTAGTCGCAGGCGGCTCGAAGCATTACACGGGTGCGCCTGCGTTAAGTTGTTTGTCGGCGTTGAGGACCGGTGCAGGAGTTGTTACGCTGCTGTCGAATAATTTTGCGTGTGAAGCGTGTGCGGCGAAATTTCCGGAGATTGTTTACGAGATTGAAGACGACAAAGCTAAATGGCATGATTACGTTCTGAGTGCGAAAAATAATTCTCACGCGATGATTGCCGGAATGGGTCTTGAACGTTCGGAAAATGCCCGGGAATTTATCGTGAAAATCTGGGAAAATTACCCGCGAAAAATTTTGATTGACGGCGACGGATTATTCGCGCTTGCTGAAAATTCTTCGAGGCTGGAATTGCGCAAAGATTCCGTAATAACGCCTCATGAGGGAGAAGCTGCCAGATTATTGCGAATCACTCCGGAAGAAATCCACGCTAATCGTGAAGCTGCTGTTATCGAACTTGCGAGAAAATGGGGCTGTGCGGTTTTGAAAGGACACGTCACGCTGATTAAGACTTGGGATTGCGATGAAATTTTTCGCGTGAATTACGGTGGTGCTGAATTGTCAGTTCCGGGATCTGGCGATGTTTTGGCAGGCTGTATCGGAGCGTTTCTGGCGATGGGGCTTGAACCGGTTAAAGCTGCGTATTTGGGCGCGAGTGTTCACGGAATGTCCGGTGATTTGCTTCGGAAAAAATTCGGGCTTGATGGCGTGTTAGCTTCGGAAATTGCGAATAATATTCGGATTGTTATAAATAATCTCAGGAGAAATTCATGAATACACGTTCGAAACGTAAGCGCGTTGATTGGGACGCGGAAATCAGGAAAACAGAGAATATCAGGCGCAGAGGGATCATGATGAGTATCGTGAGTTTTGCTTCTGCGTGTGCGTTTATATTCGGGATAAGCAAATTCTCGGGTCAGGAGTTTGAGCTGCCGCGGAAAATTATCTCGCTGGTGATTGTGAGCGTGTTATTCATCGCGTCGGCGGCAATTTTCGTTGCAATCAGGAAGCGTCGAAAGAATCATGACTAGCAAATTCGTGACAAATTCTGTTTCCGAAACTCGCGCTCTCGGTGAAAAATTTGGCTCTGCAATTAAGAATCTCGATTCGGGAATTGTTATCTTGATGTTCGGTGATTTGGGAACTGGCAAGACTGTTTTCGTTAAGGGTGTCGGCGAATCGCTGGGAGTTTCCGGAGTTCGCAGCCCGTCGTTCACGCTTGTAAATGAGTACGAATGTGAGAATCACAAATTTCTGATTCACGCGGACTTGTACAGGCTGGAAAATTTTTCGCAGATTTCGTCACTTGGTCTTGAAGAGTACGAGAATGATTTCCTGTTTATCGAATGGTCCGAGAGATTGCAAAGTTTTGCTGAGAGATTCGGCGAGAATGTTGTCCGGATATGTTTTGAAAGCCTGAGTGAGAATCAGCGCGTGATAGAGATTATTTGCGAAAATTCGCGATTGTGCGAGAAATTATCATGAGCATGAGTGAGAAAGCTGTTTTGGCGATAGATTGCGGTTTTAGCGCGATTGTGTGAGAAATTATCATGAGGGTTATCATGAGTGAGAAAGCTGTTTTGGCGATAGATTGCAGTTTGAGAAAAACCGGCGTTGCGATTTGCGATTCTTCGGGGAAAATACTTGCGAAAGATCAGCAGGATTTAGGACGCTCGCAAGCTCTGGAACTTCCGTTTATGGCTGAGCGAGTTTTGAAAAATTCCGGAATTTCTTGGGAAAATATTTCTCACGTTGCAGTTACGAATGGTCCGGGATATTTCACTGGAATCAGAGTTGGCGCAGCGTATGCTTCTGGAGTTGCGTTTGCGTTGGGAGCGAAAATGCTGGCGGTTTCGTCGCTTGATGTTCTTGGGAGATCGTTCGGATCAGACGGGAAATTTCTGACGATGGTTTATGCCGGGCACGGATTCGTTTACGCCTCGGCTGAGAATTTGCGTGAGGGAGAGTACTCGCATGATGAGATTTTGTCTTGGCTGCGGAAACATGACGTGAAGAATATTATTTCGGACGATCCTGCGCGATTAAATCCGGAGCTGAATCTGGAAATATTGCGAGTGAATCCTGATTTAGAATCGTTGTGTGAGATTGCGTGTGAGAATTTTGATGACGCGATTGAGCCGACAGATTTGAAGATTTGTTATTATCGTGCTCCACAGGGAGTATTTTAGAAAGGAGATTTGTTATGAACATAGGTATGATTGTTGACGTTGCAGCCGGCTGTTTGCTGGCATTTTTTTTGGCACGAGGTTTGGTTAAGGGATTTTCCGGCGAGATTATCGGGCTTGTCGGAATGGTCGCGAGTACGTTTTGCGCGTTGGCGTTCATGAATCCTGCCGCGGATTTTGTTCTGAAATATCTGCCGCAGTTTGCGAATAATCAGTCTGTGATTGCGGCTGTATCTGCTGCGGTGATATTCTTGGCTGTGTC
Source organism: uncultured Fretibacterium sp. (assembly GCA_937911045.1). GTDB lineage: Bacteria > Synergistota > Synergistia > Synergistales > Aminobacteriaceae > JAFUXM01. Next base: position 26,474 of record CALEPX010000085.1, read on the forward strand.
GTTAGGATTTTCGCTGCTGAATGTGATTTTGTCGTATATCGTTAAGGCTGCGAATTTGTCGTTTCTGGATCATGCGCTGGGACTTGTCACCGGAACTTTGAAGACTGCGTGCATAATATTATTTATCTACGGAATTTTCGTGGTGTTCCCGGGTTTTCCAAGAGACTGGATGAAAGAAAGCTACACGATGCGTGGTGCGGAAATTATTTTCCCGTATGCGCGTGACTTTTTGCAGGATTACGGGATTATTGACTTCGACGCATTAATCAGGAAAAGATAACATGCAAATATCAGACGGTGTTGCGGAAATTCTCGAACTTGATAAAAATCTCGCGGTGTTTCTCATGAATCTCAGCGGCGAACCCGGCGAGAAAATTCTCAAATCCCTGAAACCTGCTGAAAATTTCGGGCAATTACAGCGTCGTGAAAAATTATTGCGTGAATGGCTCGATTACACGGATCATAACGGAAGGCTGAATTTGAATCTCGGGCTTGAACTGGTGAGTTCGTCGTTCGGAGCAGCGAAACGCAGCGGTATTTTGTCGGGTCAGGAGCTTCTGAAAGTTCGGGCGTTATTAACCTGCGCGAAAAATCTTCGTGAGAAATTGCCCGGTCTTGAGAATTACAAGCTGATTGATAATCTTTGTCACGGCATCAGGGATTTTTCACCGGAACTCGAAGCTCTGAACGTTATCGAGGATTCCGGAAGATTGGCGGATTCAGCGTCACCGAAATTACTCGATTTGCGTCAGGAACTTGAGAATCTTAAGCGCAACGGCAGGCGAATCGCTCAGAAAATTTTTGAAGATCCGGATTCTGCGAACATGTTACAGGAACGTACTCTTTCGTGGCGAGATGGAAGATTTCTTGTGCTGGTTCGTCAGGAATATATAAATCGTTTCCCGGGACTTGCGTTTGAGAGATCGGCTTCGGGAAATTCGGTTTACATGGAACCGAGAAGCCTGTCGAATATTAATAATAATCTAATCGTGAAATCCCGCGATGAACGTGACGAGGAACAGCGAATATTATCTGAGATTACGCACAAGATTCTTTCACGGGAGAACGCGATTTTGAATGCTGAGAGAATTATCGGGACGTTTGACCTGTTATGCGTGTGTGATTTTATGGTGCGCGATAAAAAATGGCTGATCCCGGAATTGAGCAATCGCAAATTCTTCAGGCTGGTCGGAGCGAAACACCCGATGTTATCCGAGCGTGCTGTGCCGATTGATGCGTCGTGCGGAGAAAATTTCACGTCACTTGTTATTACGGGTCCGAATACAGGCGGAAAAACTGTCGCGTTGAAAACTATCGGAGTTCTCGTGATAATCGCGTGGTTAGGATTGCCTATTTCTGCGCGTGATGGAAGTGTAATCGGAAATTTCGATAATATTTTCGCGGACATCGGCGACGAACAGAGCATTGAGCAAAATTTATCTACGTTCAGTTCACATTTGCGCAAGATAATATTTATCCTGAAGAACGCTACGGATTCATCGTTAGTGTTGCTTGACGAGCTGGGTTCAGGCACAGATCCTCAGGAGGGCGCGGCGTTAGGAATTGCTATTCTCGAAACGTTGAAAGATTCCGGCTGTTTGACAATCGCGAACACGCATCATAATCCGATTAAGCAATACGCTCTCACAACTCACGGCGTAGAAACTGCTAGCGTAGAATTTGACGTGAATAATTTGCAGCCGACGTATAAATTATTAATGGGAGTTCCCGGACGCAGCAACGCATTATTAATCGCAAAACGCTACGGAATGCCCGAAAAAGTTCTCAAACTCGCACAATGTTCACTCGATGAGCGCGAAATCACGTCTGAAGATATTATCAGCGAATTGAACGAACGTAAAGCAGCTCTGGATATTCAGGAGAAAAAATTCTACGAGACAATGCGTGAGGCTGAGGATTTGAAACAAACTTATCAGGCACGTGTAGCGGAAATTGATTTGCAACGTGACAAAATAATGGAAGCTGCTGATCGTCGTGCTGAACGAGTAATCTCACATGCCGAAGAAACTTCACGGGATATGCTTCGGGAACTTGAGGAAACTGCCAGAGTTACGGCGCGTCAAAGTCTGGATCATCGTCGAACTCAGTTAAAGCGGTTGCGCGGAGAAATTGATTCTCGTCGTGGAAAAAGAATCAAGCGTGAGATCGAAAATGCTCCGAAGCCATTCGTTGTTGAACCCGGAGTTACAGCACAAGTCGCAGGCAGTAATCTTGTCGGCTTAGTCGAGGAAGTCAAGAACGGTAAAGCTTATATGCTGGCAGGCGCAATGCACTTGGAAGTTCCGGTTGAGCAATTAATCGCAACGGATAAGAAAGCTAAAGTCGCAATTCCTGCATCAAGTCTCGAAGATTTGGACAAGAGATTAACGCAATCAGAGAGTGTTCCGCCGTCAATAATGGTTCGCGGAATGTACGTCGGAGAAGCTATGCCGTTGGTCGAGAATTATCTGGATCGTGCGTACAGAACCGGTCACTCGATTGTCACGATAATTCACGGACGTGGTGAGGGAATTTTGCGTCGGGAAGTTCATGCGTTATGCGCGCGTTTGAAGTACGTGAAGGAATTTCGTTTGGGCGGCGAAGGTGAGGGCGGATTTGGTGTAACGGTCGTTACGTTCAAAAAATAGCTTTTTACGTTATAATTTACACATAATACAAAATATTTTCAGGAGGTTTTGATATGTCAGGAGAAAGAAAAGTTCGTATAACTGAAACTGCTCTGCGTGATGCTCATCAGTCTTTGATTGCGACGAGAATGTCAACGAATGATATGCTGCCTATACTCGACAAAATGGACGAAGCTGGTTATTGGGCGTTAGAAATGTGGGGCGGTGCTACGTTTGATAGCGCGATGCGTTTCTTAGATGAAGATCCGTGGGAGCGTTTGAGATTGATTCGCGCAAGAATCAAGAATGCTAAATTGCAGATGTTATTACGCGGTCAGAACTTGGTCGGTTATAGACATTATGCTGATGACGTTGTGCGTGAGTTCGTAAAGCGTGCTGTTGGAAACGGAATTGATATTATCAGGTGCTTTGACGCTCTGAATGACTTGAGAAACGTTGAGATTGCAGCGGATCAGGTTAAGAAAGAGGGCGCGCATTTACAGCTGTGCATAAGTTACACGATCTCACCGGTTCATACGCTCGAAGCTTTTGCGGACATGGCGAAGAAAATGACGGATATGGGTGCGGATTCGATTGCGATTAAAGATATGGCAGGCTTGATTAATCCGGTCGATTGCATAAAACTCGTGAAAGCGATCAAAGCCAAGACGAACGTGCCACTGGAACTTCACAGCCATTACACGACGGGACTTGCCAGCATGGTTTATTTCGCGGGGATCGAAGCTGGAGCGGATATTATCGACACGGCAATATCACCGTTCGCTCTCGGAACAAGTCAGCCGCCGACTGAATCAATGGTTGCAGCACTCTCCGGCAGTGAATGGGACACCGGAATCGATATTGAGAAACTGCTGCCGATTTGCGAGCATTTCAAGAAAGTTCGCGAAAAATACAAGAAGCTTTTACCCGAAATCGCTGGCGTTAATATTAATATTCTGCGCTATCAAATCCCGGGCGGAATGTACTCGAACATGGTCAATCAGTTGAAAGAAATGAACGCCTCGGACAAACTCGAAGACGTTTTGAAAGAAGTTCCGGTTGTGCGTGAAGCAATGGGTTATCCTCCGTTGGTTACACCGAGCAGCCAGATGGTCGGAACTCAGGCGACGTTGAATGTTTTGCGCGGACGCTGGAAGATATTCCCGAAAGAGATTCGCCAGTATTTCCTGGGTTATTACGGAATGCCGCCTGCGCCAGTCGATCCGGAAGTTCAGAAATTAGCGATTGGCAAAGAAGAGCCTATCACGTGCAGACCCGGCGAGAAAATCGTTCCCGAAATGGAACAGGCTCGCAAAGACGCTCAGCCATGGATGACAGAACCTGAAGATGCGCTGACTTGGATCATGTTCCCGCAAGTTGCGAAAGATTTCCTGCCGAAAAAATACGCGAAAGTTAATAAACGTGACACGGGACTTCAGGAACAGGCAGATCCGGCAGCTTATCCGGCATAATGCGAAAATTTAATGGAAATTAATGGAAATTCCGTTATCAAATGAAGGTTTAGCGCGTCTCTTAGGTCAACACGATGAGAATTTCGAGGCAATAGAGGCGCGTTATCCAGTCTCGCTTTCGGTTTCAGACGGGCTGGTGAAAATCAGCGGACCAGATTCAGAGCCAGTTAAAATCGTCGGGAATTTGTTGCGTGAACTGGCTTCGATTGCAGAAAAAGGTCATGAGATTCGCGTCGCTGATGTTCGTGTCGCAATGGACGCAATCGCTGAAGGGCGTGAATTGAATCTCGGGAATTTGTACTCAGAAGTCATTTGCACAACTGCACGAGGAAAACCGATTAGAGCGAAAACTCCGGGTCAAAGAGCATATATACGCGCGATTCGTGATAATTATATTCTGTTCGCAACCGGACCTGCCGGAACTGGGAAAACTTATCTGGCAGTGTGTGAAGCCGTCTCGATGTTGAAAGCCGGGAAAATCAGCCGCGTAATTCTGGTTCGTCCTGCTGTTGAAGCCGGTGAGAGTTTGGGATTTTTGCCCGGGGATTTGCAGGAGAAAATCGAGCCGTATATCAGACCGTTGTATGATGCGTTTTATGAGTTGCTGTCACCTGAGAAATTCTTGCGCTATGTCGAGAAGGGCGTTATTGAAATCGTGCCGTTAGCTTACATGCGCGGAAGGACTTTGAACGAGAGCTTTATTATTCTTGATGAGGCGCAAAATACTACGCCTAGACAAATGAAAATGTTTTTGACGCGATTGGGCTTTGGTTCGAAAGCAGTTGTCACGGGAGATATTACCCAGACGGATTTGCCCGGAAATTCTGTTTCAGGCTTGCGAGGCGTGAAAAATATTCTGGGCGGCATCAAAGGCATAGGATTTTTTGACTTAACGGACGCAGATGTAGTTCGACACGAAATCGTGCAGAAAATAGTTCAGGCGTATGCAGCCTATGAGAGCAAACACGAACATGAGCAGAAAAAATAAGTCCAGTCCAAAGATTTTTATCCCGGGAGTTTCGCATTTTTCTCTGGAAATTCTACGTGAGATATTATCTAAGAATCTGAAGTTTTCGTGGCAAATTATCGCGCCTGTTGTTTTGTTATTGATCGTCGGCGTTGTGATAATCATGACGCAATGGTTTGTTTTGAGCAAGCGTGATGATAATTTCTCGGTCGGGAATCCTGCACCGGAAACTTATCGCGTAATTTCGGAGTTGCATAGATCGGAAGAGCACACGTCTGAACTCCA
>CALEPX010000086.1 GCA_937911045.1 uncultured Fretibacterium sp.
TAAAAATATTGACAATCGCCGTGAAAATCACTGACAGGTTCAATTTCAGCTTGTTTGTAGAAGCCCCGGAAAGACCTTTCTTTTCTGTCGCGTCGTTCAAGAGCGGCAGCAACCTTTTCAGCCGTGGCTCGGAGCCGTACCCGGAACATGGTATAAAGCGTGGAGCGTTCGAGCTCTGCTTCCTTTGAGAGTTCGTCCCGTTTGATACCATCACAGAGCGCCTTATCTTTCAGCCGGAGTTGCACGACCACCCCCATGAGTTCTGAAAACGTCCGGTTTTCATCAACGGCGACATAGCCCTGGATTTTTTCTTCCAACGTCACTGCAAACGCCTTTGCGAGTTTTTCAGCCTTTACGGGCGTTACCCCCCCGTCCGAGGGGCTGAACGTCGTGATTTCCTTGCGCTACTTTCGTTTTCATTATACTCAATATATGCGGTAATGGTGAAAGTTTCACCGCGTTTTCTGATACTTGCCATAAAATCCCCCTTTCTTTATCGCCTTACGCTGTGCCGTAAGCTTTTCCAGCGTGAACGCCTGTGCCTTGTCCATGCCGCTAAACTCCTGCAAGCTGTCACTGTCGGAAAGAAGCCCTGACAGCATAGACAGGAAAGCCGCCTTGTTATCCGTCAATGCGTGGAACGCAAACAGTATATCGGCATCCGCGCTGCCGTTAGCGTCATATTCTGCCCTGATCGCTTCAATGTCCGCTTGCCCCATAGAATCACCGCAGCGGTTTAACAAGTCCGTATCACTCAGAAAAGCCGCCGTTGCTTCAATCTTTGCCGTTGCCTTGCGCTGTTCTTCAAAGGCAAGAAGCCTGTCAAGAATCGGTTCGGAAAAATTCAATGCTACCTGTTCTTCATAAGTCCGTCCGGCGATGGGCTTGCTTGCTATCGACACAATGTCGCTATACTCATATTCCCTATCTGATAAGGAAAGCGGCGCAATTCTGTAGACTTCGCACAGCTTTGAAAGCACTTCCAAGGACGGCTGTACTTTGCCGTTTTCCCAATTCCTCAAGGACGTCGGCGCGCATTCCAGCTTTTCTGCGACTTCTGCCTGATTCAAGCCTATGTTCAAACGAGCGGCTTTCAGTTTTTCTCCAAATGTTGCCATATGATAACACAACCCCTTTCATGTTTTTCGAAGATATTTTATCCCAATCAGATTGAGATTGCAAGAAGAATTTTCACCTGAAATAAATTTATTTCTTCGATTGACCTATCAATTTGATTGTGGTTTTATAATCACAAAACAATTATATTGACTTTCACGGACGCAATTCAAATGAGAATGAAAGGAGAACATTACCGTTTCCCCGCATTTGCAATCCGCACCCTTGTAAAACGTGGCGCATTTCTTGTCATACAGGTAGGTAACCGCATGTACATAGTGCGTGACGTGTTCGCCGACTATATGCAGAAAGGGGGAGAAGCCTTTATTGCTTCACATTGACAGTAGAAATTTCAAAGTCAAGCCCACGGACAAGGATATGACTGTCAAGCAGATTGCGGCAAGCTTGACCGGTGGGCGAGGAAGTCGTTCAGGTACAAGTGGCAGTACTAATGACAGTAACACGGAAAGTCAAGAGGCATTCGGGGGTTAGACAGTCCGCAAACTCCCCAGACCGACAAAAATTAGAGATCTTTTTACTCCCTCTTCAATAATTAACGCTCGGATACGGAAACCCGTGAAAAATTGTCGTTATAATATCTTGTGTTTTATTACGGTTCTCTATATAATCATTTTATTCCACGATTCTCCGAATAATTTTTTAGTAAGGATGTGGCATTTATGGATATTTCAAGACGAAATTTTTTGAAAACCGCGGCGGTAGGTTCCTTGGGCGTTGCAGCTGTCACGGTTATGGGAAGCAGTGCTTTCGCTGAGGAAGCTGTGTACACTCCGGGAGTATATTCGGCTTCAGCTGATGGCATCGGTGTCGTCACCGTAACTATGAAGTTTAGCGAGACAAGTATACTCGAATGTATTGTTGACACGTCGAACGAAACTGAAGGCATCGGCAAGGAAAAGGGCGCAAAATTCGCCAGCGAGATTCTCAAACGGCAAAATTCTGAGATTGACGCTGTGACCGGAGCTACTATGACTTCAACGGCTGTAAAAAAAGCGGCTGATAACTGCATAGCTCAGGCAAAAGGAATGGCAAAACCTTTAGTAGCTGCCAGCCTTCTGAACAAATCAGGAACGTTGCGCTACGATGACAAAGGCTTCTGTATAATGAGCAGGGGAGAATATTTTGAGGCAACTAAGCCTGAAATCGGGGAAATTTCCGGCACTGAGAGCTATGACGTCGTTGTTATCGGCGCAGGAAATGGCGGTTTGGTTGCGGCTGCTTCTGCTGCTGACTTGGGCGCAAAAGTTGTCTTGCTTGAAAAGTCCGGCGGAGTTACTATGTGGGCTGGCGAAATCGGCGCGATCAATTCAAGAGTTGAGCGTGAAAAGTACGGTGTGCATTATAGCGACGAGGAAGTACAGGAAATCGCCAACGACATTTGCCGCTATGCAAGCTACGGCTGCGACCAGAGATTGATCGAACTGTATTGCAAAAATTCAGGGCGAACGATGGACTGGGTATGCGATCAGCTTGACAAGAAAAATATTGACTTCATGGTCGAGACCGATATGAAGGATACGCTCTACAAAAATGTCCCTCATCAGCACTGCGCATATATCAAAGGAACGTTGACGGAAATGGGTCCCAACCAGCTCGGAAGTCAGATAGCTAATCCCGCGTGGGTCGAAATCATCAAGGAAAAAGGCGGAGTGATTCGCTTTAATACCACGGCTCTGAAACTTGAGCAAGATTCTTCCGGGCGAGTTACTGGAGTGATAGTTCGAAATGAGGACGGCTCACTCTCACGTATCAACGGAACTAAGGGCGTAGTCGTATCAACCGGAGGCTTCAGCGGCAACACAGCAATGATGGACGTTATGGGCGTGGTCGATCACAGATATGCGGCGAATACAATGGGCTGCGTTGGAAGGCTCGGAGACGGAATCAGAATGTGTGTCTGGGCAGGCGCGGCGATTGATGACGATATGGCTGGAGGCATAATGCTTTTCGATCGCGGAGCTGTAGCTTCGGATCATCATGTAGGACCGGAATATATCGAGAGCCTAAATGATATTTGGTGGTCAGGGTCTCAGCCTTGGCTCAAGGTCAATACTCTTGGGCAGCGTTTCTGCAATGAGGACGGACCTTATGATTTTCAGTGCCATGCGATTACCAATCAGCCGGGGCATTTCGCTTATCAAATTTTCGACAGCAATTACTGGTCTGATGTCGTGAGCTTCCATACTACAATATGCAGCCGTGTTGTTGCTGTACCCGGTGCGCAAAATTCTGAAGTTCTTCCCGGAGTATGTCCTGTGACAACTGGCGAGGATTTCAGGAAAACGTTCCTTCAGGGCGCGTTGGATTCCGGAAAACTTATCGAGGCGAACACTCTTGAGGAACTTGCTGATCGTCTCGGGCTGAAAGGTGAGGCGGCAAAAACGTTCCTTGCTTCTGTTGAGCGTTACAACGAGCTTGCGGACAAAGGCTTTGATGAGGACTTCGGCAAAATGAAGAGCAGGCTGACTCCGGTACGCAAAGCTCCGTTCTATGGGATTGCTATGAGCAGCTGGATTCTTTGCAGTCTTGGCGGCGTGAGGGTCAACACAAATCTTCAGGCGATCCACGATGACGGTTCCGCGATCGAAGGGCTTTATGTTATCGGCAATGACATGGGAGGCTTCTTCAGACATACGTACCCGCAGTTCTATGCAGGTCTCGCTCACGGTAAGACAACATGCTTTGCGCGTCTGGCCACTCTTCACGCTATGACGGGTTCTGTTTACGAGTAGGGAATCACACAAATTTTTTTGCGCAAATTGTCGGATTGACGCTGACACAAGAGAATGTATAAAACCGCAGGCGTCAATGCAGTAATGGTTTTAGCAGTGTGTGTCGCGGGAGTTCTTCTCGGAACTCAGAGTGCTTCAGCTTTGGATCTGGGCAATCTTGATGTTTCGAAAATTACGCTCGCTTACGTCCCGACAACGATGAATAACCCGTTCTGGAGCGCAATGATGGGCGGCATCACGAAAGAAATGCAGGCTCTCGGCATGGATCCAGCCAAACAGTTACTCACAGTTGACGCAAATTCAGATCAGGCAAAAATGAACAATTACGTTAGCGATTTGATCAACCAGAATGTTAGCGCAATCATTCTTGCCCCGATGGATACGTCAGGCGTAACAGAAGCTTTGCAGGCGTGCGTCGATGCAGGAATACCGGTTATCAACGTCGATACACCAGTTGCGCGTACGGATCTTGTCGCGTCGAGCATTGCTTCGGATAATTACACCGCCGGAGTTCTTTGCGCTAAGGACATGATGTCGAAACTTCCGAAAGGCTCAAAAGTCGCTGTGTTCAATCAGGCTTCGGCAACAGCTTGTGAACAGTGTGAGTCAGGTTTCAAGACAACAGTCGGCGATTATTTCAACATTGTTAGGAGAACTTTGCCCGAACGGAAATCTGAAGCGAGTTTCAGGTCGTGTGACTGAGATGTTAAAGCCGCTTTCTATAATGGAACTTGATGAAATTCTTCTGAGTTGCGATTTGATTTTGGATTATTCTGCTAGTTTTACGCGTGAAGGGCTTGTAATATTTTTATTAGGGAGGTGTTGAGTATGCAAAGAGTATTCTTTTCGAAGCCTTCAGTGGAATGGATATTCGCATTATCGAGATTATGTCTCTATCATTTACAGGGAAAAGAACGCTCTCGTAATATATGCGCACTGAGACCGAGCATAAATTATGACGTGGCAAAAAACCGCGGAGCTAGTGTATAGAACAAGCTGATTACCGATGGCTCTGACTGTCCCTCACCGGCGAGAATAAATCAGTGCAGTTTGAATCTTTTGATTATGTCGTTAAGATTCGATACGGCTTTTCTGCAACCGCTGACTTTATCTGCACTCTTCAAAGTCTCGCTCACCATTTCAGAAGTCTTGTCGGCGATATTATTAATCCCTGAGGACGATTCTTTTACCGTAACGTCAATTCCAAGTATCGCTCCAGCAATGTCTTCGATTTCGTTGCTAAGATTTTGTATGCTTTTCTTCACAGCGTTCATGCTGTTGCCGAAAACATCAGCATCGTCTTTATATTGCTTGCTTACGTTGCTGAACTCCTGATAGTCTGAAAGAACGTTTGTCTCAAGGAATGATATTGTCTGGTTAAGGCAGGCTGACATCTTTTCAACTGCACTGTTTACTTCTGTTATTATAGTGCTGATATCCTTTACGACCTCTGAAGTCTGTCCTGCAAGATTGCGAATCTCTGAAGCAACAACAGAAAATCCGCGTCCCTTATCACCAGCCCTAGCTGCCTCTATTGAAGCATTAAGTGAAAGCATTCCGGTCTGTGATGAGATTGACATAATAGTCCCTATAAGCTCATCAATCTTGCTCACAGCTTTTGAAGACATTATGGCTTCGTCAGATTTCTTTTTAACGTCCTCGTAAAGTTCAATAGTTCTTATGCTCGCCTTTTCTGTTACTGAAGCAAGTTCATTGGCTCTCAAAAGAACTTCGCCGGATAGATTCGTGCCTTCATCTGCAAGGCTGTCAATACTGTGAGCATCTTTCTTAACATTTTCGGTATTTTGAGTAATTGCATCAGCAGTTTCAGCAGTTTCTTTCATACCTGCAGCTAGTTCATCAGCCGTTGACGAGTTGTTTTCACAAATATGTTCAACGTTGTCAATCATGGTTTTCATTTCGTCAACATTTGAATCTATGCTCTCACATGCTTCAGCAATTGCTTCTACAATACTGCGAAGATTATCCCTCATTCCAGACAAAGCTCTTGCAATAATCCCAATTTCGTCAGAATGTTTTTCCAGTTTTACGGACTCCAAATCTTCTGAGAAGTCAAAAGCTGCCGTCTTGTTGATTACGGGTACAATTTGTCTAAGTGCCTTCATCATCCAAACAATCAAGAAATATACGAACAGCACAGCGATAACCCCGCACAGCAGGCCATAAAGTATTAGTGATTTTTTCATTGTATCAACAGAAGACATCATCATATCCCTGTCAGCTGTAACTATAACGATATTTCCTGACTTAGTGAAAGCATATCCTGCAACTTTGTATGAGCCTTTATATTCGTATGAACATGAGCCGTCAGAAACTTTCTTTCCTGCTTTAAGCTCTGCAACAATATTTTGAACGGCTGCGTTCTCAACTGGTTTCCCGATTTTCGAGCTGTCCTTATGATAAAGCATAGTACCTTCAGGAGATACCATGTAAGCATAAGAACCTTTAACGCCTGAGATTTCGATATCGCCTATGATTTTTCCGTAGTCAATTACAATCAGCTTATCATAGTCAGCCGTAACAAGGACTATATTGCCTGTATCAGTGAAAGAATATCCTGCAAGTTTTATTGATCCTCCGTACTCGTATATTACATAACCGTCATCTACTCTTTTCCCTGACTGAATATCAGCAACTATTTTTTTGACAGCAGCATTTTCTACAGGCTGACCTATCTTGCCAGGGTTTGTGTGCCAGAGCATTGTACCGTTAGGCGAAACCATATAAGCATATGAACCTTCAACACCATCGATATTAATTTTTCCGAGAAGGGTATTATAGTCAATCTTCATGAACTCGTTATAATCAGCTGTTACGATAATAATATTTCCGTCAGAAGTGAAAGCATATCCTGCAAGTT
>CALEPX010000087.1 GCA_937911045.1 uncultured Fretibacterium sp.
CTTTTTAACCGCAGAGGGAACAATCTCGGTCAAAAACTTGTTCACATCATCTTCCCTGCTGATTATCGTTCCGACTGACGAAATAGCATAACCCATTGAATAATGCGCGTGTCCGTTTCCGCAACCTGACATTACGAGACCTTTGCCGGTGTAATCAACAACTTCAGTTTTACCGGCTTCGATAAATGTTTCTGCGCCTTTCCTGTCGCCAACGTAAATATATTTGCCGTCTTTCACGGCGAACGCTTCAACGATTTGATCGTCTTCGGAAGTGAAAATCTTGCCGTAAACCACGAGATCAGCACCGGGTATTGCGCCTGAACTGCAAACAGTGAAACTCATGAAAGCAAGCACAGTCAGTAAGAAACTCAACGCTTTTTTAGAAAACTTCATATTCTTTTTCCTTCTTTCTCCTCAAAAATTATAGTAAAAGGACACATCATTATTTACCGAAAACTTTTTTGCCCTCAAAATATGTCGCGTCAGGTTTGGCATTGTGAATCTCCGTAACCGAACAAGTCAGAACGTCCCTGTCAACGAGTAAAAAGTCCGCGTATTTTCCTGTTTTGATGCTGCCTCGTTCGTCCTCGATGAACATCTGTTTTGCGACATTTATGGTAAGAGCTGTGAGAGCCTGCTCGCGAGTTATGAGTTCTTCAGACCACCATGGAGCACCGTTCTCAAGATGATAAACGCCTGTTACTGCAATCTCCATAATTCCGAACGGATCATCAGGACTTCCAGCCAATGCAGGATAATCTGAGTGCGAGGATACATTGATTCCGTAATCGAAGAATGATTTCATAGGATAGCCTTTGTCACCCATGCCCTCAGGAAGTAAGTTGTTCAGAAGTTCGGGGGCTTCATCAACACCATGATGCCAAAGCAGACTCGCTACAACATAGATATTATTGTCTGCCATGCTCTTATAATCCTCAGCATTGACGTTACGCACATGAACCAGCGTATTGCGCATTTCAGCCTTTCCGCCGTTGACGAAAGCATTGACAACACAATTTACGCCCTTGTTGCCCATTACATGTATGTGTATGGTCAGTCCATTTTCGTTAGCCTTGCGAGTTAAGTCAGTCAGTTCCTCTTCAGTCCAGTTTGGGATACCCTGACGACCTCCAGGATATAGCGGATCAACGAAGCCTGTGCCAGTTTCAACCGTTCCGTCCATGAGGAGCTTAATCCATCTCGGCATTACACGTTTGGAAGCGAATTTCTTTGCGTCAACTGCTCTGGCTAAAGCTTCGTCTACATTCATCCAGCTTTCAATCTCGTAGGGAAGACCAAGCACAAAATGTAGTTTGCCGGCTTTGTCCATCTGCTGAACTGCCTTATAGTAATTGGTATTCACGAAATAATTGCCCCAACCTTCGTGATACATCGTGTAGCCTTCTGACAGCATGTGATGCTCAATTTCTGCCAAATTTGCTATAGCCATATCAAGTGTATAGAGATTATCATTGTCGAGAAAAGAACGCATATAAGTCTGAGCCTGTTCCGACAGATAGCCGTTAGGAGTGCCGTCTTCACCAATACCGATTTCGCCGCCGCGCAATTCACTCTTGAGTACAGTTCCGTCGTCTTTCATGATGCCTGCCTTAACCAACAACATGGAATTCACCAATGCTTTGTGGCATTCATCGTCTAAGAAGTACATGGGAATATCACTGCATATTGCGTCAAGCTGCTGACGGGTAGGCATGTTATCTTTGAAGCGCATGTAATTCCAGCCCTGACCAAAAACAGACGTTGCCCCTTTGTCCTTTGCGTTCTTTACTGCAGCAGGAACAGTTTTCGCCAAAAAATTGTCCGGGGTATCTTCATAATTAATCGTTGTTCCGACTGTTTTGAGAGCATAGCCGAGCATATAATGAGCGTGTCCGTTTCCGCAGCCTGGCATCACTAGCCCTTTGCCTGTGTAATCAACAACTTCAGTCTTGCCCGATTCGACAAATGCTTCCGCGCCTTTCCTGTCGCCAACATAGACGTACTTGCCATCTTTCACTGCGAACGCTTCGACGAGCTGATTGCTTTCGGACGTGAAAATCTTCCCTTAGACAACAAGATCAGCGAACGTTCTATCAGCCTCTCCTGCTGAAGTGCAGACAGCGAAACTTAAAGCCATAAGCACTGCCAACAAGAATCCGAAAACTCTTTTAGAGATATTCATATTATTTCCTCCTATTATATTTATATTGCTGTTTGTCAAAATATTGTCAGAGAAACGCCTCCCCGTAAATTAACGAAGAGGCAATTTCAAAAACACTATTTCAAGCCGTTGAACGGGTAAAGCGTCGCATTAAATCTCATGCTTCTCAAAGTTACGTCCCATTCAAGCCAGCGACCAACACCGCATGTAAAGTGGAAACTCGCACTCTGTCTGCCTACGCAATATAGATCGGCAATGCGTGTTACGTCATGTGTATTATTTGCAACAACTTTTGCATAACAAAAAACGCGGTCTGAACCTGCATTAAAAGTAGGCTCCCAGCTTTTTCCGGAAAATTGATTTCTGAAATCGTGATGATTTGCTCCTGCCGCAATATCCGACGTAACTGTCTTGCTTACGGCAAAGGAATCCTGCCCAACAGAGCCTCCGTTATAGCCGAAAGGTCTGTAATTGATATTGGTTTCCTTTTGGCACGATTCTTCTTTCTTTTGAGCCGACATAAGACGCTGGTAGAACACGTAACGATCTCCGACTGCTTTAAGCCGTCCACCGAGATTTTCCATTTTAGCCTTCAGGTTGTCCATCTGCGAGCTGTTGCTTTCCGCGTAAAAATTAGGGTCTGTGCCAATCGTGTTCACAATGGTTTCATACTCACTCGTATATTTGTTTCTGACTGAAGCATCTATCTGCTGATCAGTGAGGTCGCTGATGACATTATAATATGAATCCATTGTAAGCTTCTCCCTGTTGAACGCAAGAATTTTTGTCGCATGTGCTGGAGAAATGGGGACTAAGCCGTTGTCTTTCTGATCGTCCATCGCCTCGTCAACGTCATCTAAAAGGCTGTAACGCTTCATCATTACGTAAACAGGATGAAAATTCTCCGCGGTAGTTTTTTTCAACGCCTCCATGAAAGCGTTAAGGGTTTTCGGAACCTCGCTTATATCGGTTGTTGTCGTGGGTATTGAAAGCTGGCTTACATCGATTCCGGCAGTCTTGATCTGAATGCTGACTTTCGCTTCGTTACGTTCAAGCGTTTCTTTTGTCTTGTTTTCGACAGTCGCACTCACAGCAGTCTTGAAGTTTGCCGAAAGTTTGGTTTTGACTTCTTCAAGCTGTTCCATTGTCTTGGTGGTTATCGTGATGAAAGCATCGTAAGTCCCGCCGTATTTATAGCCCGCCACAAAATAATCGCCGTATTTCTCACGGAATTGCCCCAAATCTGACAGTGCTTTTTTAGCTCTCGGTTTAATCTGGTAGTCTTCATCTTTAAGTGTACGATATTCGTTTTCGACTTCTTCATAGTGAATTACATATGTCGTTGAAGTCAGACCGAACTTGAATTTGCTTTCTGAAGAGTAGCCTGCGCCGAGTCCGAAACCTCCGATTGAAAGTGAAGCTCCCGTAGTTGTCGTTGAAAGTTTTTCGCGGTCTTCCTGAGAAGATACAAATGTCGCAGTGTAGTTTGTTTTAACCTTTTTCTCATTAGGCACGTTTAACGTAAAGCTTCTTACGGCATTGCTTCTTGCCTGAGCACCTGTTAAAGCAAAATATCCGACACCTGTCTGAAACTCATCTTTGAACGGTATTCCGAACAACTGCTGTTTGATTTGTGTGCCGGTGTTCGCCGCAATCGAAACCGCGTTTGAAGCTGCTGCTACCGTAGCGTCCTCGACTTCATTTTCTTCGGGGTCGTCCGAAGCTATTATTGATGTGCCTCCGACTTCAAGAACTTCCTGCTTTCCGCCGATGTCGATGTCTTGAACGTCAAAAATCCCGTAATTCTGCTTAATGCGATTCAGGCATTCCAAGTAAGTATTAACTTGCGCTTCAACATCATCAGCAACTTTCTTCCAATCAGCAAGAGCCTCGTCAAGTTCTTCCGCTGAGGATAACGTATCATAGACTATATTATTATAAGCTTTTCTCAGTGCCATGAGATCAGTCATGCTTATTGTTGCGTCTGAGTCCTGGAACTTGAAGCGTTTGTAATAACCTGCCTCGTTGCGATCAGTTCCGTCGCGGAGTTCTTCATAGATGAATAAAGTTGTCACGTGTTCAAAAGCATCGTCATCTGCGGCATCGTCAACCAAATCAACATCTTCTGAAGTGATCATGCTCAAATTGATTGTGTAAGTACCTGTTACCGAAGGCGTGAACGTATAGCAAATCATGTAAGGATCTTCCTGTGGGTAAAGTGAAAGTTCGATTACATCATCGTCAAGATCGATTATTTTGCTTGCGTCATAATCTTCGTCATAAGTTCCGAAATCCAAAAATTCCAACGCGTTTCCCTGAGGATTAATTATTTCGAGATTGGGGACATAATCTTCGATAGGATACGCATAGTCGGCAACGTCCGTAATTCCTGAAATTCCCGCGCCTTCTGAAATTTCAATGGTGTACTCCTTGCCTGCCGTCAAATTCGCAGTGAACGAAGCATCATCGTTGAAATTCTTAAGATAATGGCGAGAAGGCACAGACGAAATGTTTATATCTTGACTTGCATAATTTCCGCTGTGATAGTTTTGGGCAACGTCACTGAAATCCAAAATATCAGGCACGCCGTCTCCATCAGTGTCAATAACTTCATCGTCAAGAACGTGAGATGAAACGTTATTTTCCGGGTTATTCGGGGTGCTGTTTGAGTTGGAACGCGAACTACTGCTCCCTCCGCAGCCGCCAATACATACAACTGCAAAGACTACCAGCAGTGAAAAAATAACAAAACGAAAACTCTTACTACTCATAATTATTTAATTCCTTTCTTTAGCAAATGCTATTATTTTGATATTACTTTCCCTCGACCTGTTCGATTGCTTCTTTCATGTCCGTTGCCAGGCTCTTGGCGTTGAAACTATCACGATTCGGCACGACCATTGCGAACTCGCTTATGATGTCCAACTCTAAAACGCCGTCCTGAACCACCATATCAAGCACATGACCGCCCTTCTGTCTGTCCTCGGAGATGAAATGCAGGTGCCAGCCAGCCGAGTTCAAGCCGTCCATGTAATCCGGGCAATACAGAGCAACAACCGTCCCTTTGATGTCCGAATACGTGAACTCACGCTGATCCGTCTTCAAAGCATCATTGAGGGGTTTATACGGTTCATGCTGTTCCAGTTCGCTCCGGACAAGAATCGAAGGCATAAGACCCGTGATTTTCGCCATGTAGAACTGATTTCTTCCATGCTTTCTCACGATCGAGTTCAGAATACTCTTCAGCTCACCCGACGAGGCGGCGTTCACGTGTTCTGCCTTAATATCCGTGTCAAAGAATGTTACGTTTGAGAATGGAACAGTCTCATCATCTGGCGCAACTTCCACACTTCCGTCCCAAATTGCCCGGTAAACAATGCCGTCCAGAACGATCATTTCACCGTTGACACCTTGGAATGTTCCGATGCCAGTGTTGCCGTACTGCTTCAGTTCTCCGACCGTAACAATGCCGTCATATTCGCCCTGCATGAGCGATTGCAGCAGTGCCACCTGAAACAGCCGATCACTCTTGACTGTCTCGCCGTACGCATTAAAAAATCCTACTTGTATGATAATGGCTTTATTCTAAGTTCGTTGGAAAGTTTGGTCAACGGGGGTTTCCAGATTGTCAAACATTAGCCATTGCGTTTTTACACCGCGACGTTTTATCATATATCACAATTACATAACGCAAACATAAAATTGGAGGTGCATTGCGTGAATACTTTATTCGCGAGAACTTTACGGAAACTGCGAGAAGAAAAAGGAATTTCTCAGAAGCAGCTCGGACAACAAATGTGTGTAAATCATTCTACCGTTGCCCGTTGGGAAAACGCCAGCCGATTGCCGGACGTTACGATGATTTGCCGTCTTGCCAAATGTCTCGATGTGGATGTCAATGAGTTATTCCAGCTCGCAGCTCAGAGCGAAGAAAATCCTAATATCATAATAGTAGATGACAGCAAAATTATTTTATCTGATTGTCTGGCGGTACTTGGTGAAGTCATGCCGAACGCTACGATCACGGGTTTTGTATGGCCCATGGAAGCGATTGAATACGCAAAAAAGAATCGAATCTGTCTTGCTATTCTTGATATTGAACTCGGAACAGCAAGCGGATTTGATCTTTGCAGCACGTTACTTGAAATCAATCCGCGAACAAATATCGTGTTTCTGACTGCCTACGCTGATTACTCTCTCGACGCGTGGAAGACTGATGCAAGCGGCTTCATGCTCAAGCCCCTGACCACAGAGAACGTAAGAGAACAGCTCAAAAAGTTGCGCTATCCGTTTTCGACAGGAGCAATAACAGGAGAAACGGACAAATGATTGACTGGAACGCTACATATTTTATTTACTTTATATGCGGTGCTGCGTTGATGTTAAGTTTTCTGGGACTGTGGTTTATTGCCATCATGCCGGGAATCGATCAATGGAGCGAGTGTTTTTTCCGATGCCTTTTTACGGTTATTGTGCTGCTGTGCGTGTCTGGTCTGATTGAAACAGTCACGTACAGTTATCCTGTCCCGATTGCTGTGCTATATCTTATATTAATTCTGGGATCCCTGTTCCTATCGCTGCCTCTGCCCATGATGACGGTTTATCTGGTGCGCTGCTGCGGAGAAAATACGCGGTCAAGCAAGCTCCTTTACACTGTACTTTGTCTGTGGGGGATATTTTGCGTCATGCTTACGAGTGCTCCGTTCATCGGTGAGTTCTATTATTTCGCGCCGGATAAAGAATATTATCGCGGAACATGGTATCCGATTCTGCTGCTGCCGTTGATTGTGCTAATGCTGCTCAATATCTCGGGCATGATACGATGGCGAAATCGCCTTTCACATAAAAGTTTCCTCAGTTTTCTAATCGCTCTTGTGCCTATAACAAGCGTGTTACTCGTTCAGATGTTCATCGAAGTTTACCCGCTCGTAGACATATGTATTGTTCTATCAGTTCTGGCTATGTACGGTCTTATACTTTACGATCAAATTGAGCAGGATTTGTGTCAGCAACGTGAAATCGCCAATCAACGCTCAAGCATAATGGTTCTGCAAATGCGTCCGCACTTTATCTATAACACGATGACGAGCATATATTGTCTCTGCGCTCAAAATCCTCAACTGGCACGGCAGGTCACTATGGATTTCACAACATACCTGCGCAAAAATTTTACCGCCATCGCAAGTGACACACCAATTCCTTTTTCTTCGGAATTAGAACACACTCGCGCATATCTTGCCGTTGAACAAGCCCAATATGAGGACAGCTTATTAGTTGATTACGACACGCCGCATACATGTTTTCGAGTTCCGCCGCTGACATTGCAGCCCATCGTGGAGAATGCCGTCAAGCATGGCAGAGATCCGTACGCAGGACCGTTCCGAATTTCCATCAGGACGCGAAAAACTGATTCAGGCAGTGAAATTATTATTGCGGATAACGGGCGCGGATTTAATCCTGCCGATGACAGCGAACCGCATATAGCACTCAAAAACATTCAGCAAAGATTGAAATTTATGTGCGGAGGAAGCCTGACGATCACGCCTAATGACAACGCTGGAACTGTGGTAACGGTGATAATTCCGGACAACACTGCGAATTAGATTTGACAATCTGGAAACCCTCTTTACTGTAAAGGCGAAGAAATAGTAATTAGGAGGAGACAATATGAAAATCTCTAAAAAAGCGTTTGTTTTCTTACTGGTTGTTCTCATGTTTGCAAGTCTCGCTGTTTCAGCGCAGGCATCACCATTCACCTGTACTACATGGAATACACTGACTACGTTCCTGATCTCACGACGGGCGAACAAGTCAAAACCGGTTTCGCGTGCTCAGCTGTGCGCAACGGAAATTTCTACGGGCGTAATTTGGATCTGGATTACGCAGATGTCCCGGAATTTGTAATCAAAGTTGCCGCGAAAGAATCTGAGGGACGTTACGCAAGCATAGGACTGGCAGCAATCCTCACGCTGAAATCCGCTGAAGTTGACAAAGTTTCGGAAGCCGAGTTACTCGCAATGCCTAACCTGACTTTTGACGGAATTAACGAAAACGGCGTGGCGATGAACTGCAATGTTGCTCCTGCGATTGATCTTGACTTTGCGACACTGCTCTCGACAAATTACGGCAAACCTCGCATTCATGCTGTCGCGGTAGTTCGTTACGTCCTTGATCACGCAAAATCCGCCGCTCATGGCGTTGAACTGCTGAAGAACATGGACATTTACGGCGGTTACGGCACATGGGGGCTTCACTGGATGCTCTCGGACGAGAAAGAAACTTACATAATCGAGTGCATTGACGGTGAGCTTGTCGCCAGAAATGACACGGCTAATATCATGACGAATTTCTACGTCAACTACGCGCCGAATACTCCTTACGCAAAGCATATCGCTCAGACAGGTCAGACAGTCGCTGGAAAAGTTTACGAGGGATTCCCGATTCTTACGCCTCATGCCTGCGGAGTTGAACGTTACGCAATTCTGAAAGAGCATTACGCAGAGGGCGCAGAATCAGCTGAAGGAATGTCCCGTTTAATGGAGCGCGTGAAGTATACTCAGTCTTATGAAGCTGACACAAATCCATTCTGGTACACGGAATTCACCGGAGGAAATCTGACAATCGCAAACGCACCTATGGATTTCAAGGCGATTACTCAGTACGGCTTTGACACATACAAGCTGCGCGACAGAAATATTAACCCGAATAACTTCTGGCAGACCTGGCACACAGCGGTTTACGATTTTGCGAACAGGACGCTCCGTTTGAACATTCAGGAGGATTACTCGAAGCATTACGACTTCAAGCTGGACTAAGAAATTCAATCCGTTCCCTCTCGAATTCTGAGGGGGCTTTATTGGTGCGGACGCTAGGCACGACAACGATTACACGTATTACTACAGCAATATCAAGGACAACGTGGCAAAACGAATCGCAGCCTATAAATCGAGCAGATAGCATAAAAAATAGACGGCGGAGAAGTTTTCAAAGCGTGAGGCTTCTTCGCCCGTATATCTGGTGATTTACTTGCCAATCACGACATTTATCGGTTCAACAGAAATTTTTTCCCAGACATTCGCGATAACGTACGGTTCGTTTCTCAAATACTCGTCAAGCTCTTCACGGCTTGCAAATTCCATAACCATTGCAGAACCTTTCATTTCGCCAGTTTCCGTCAAAAGTCCGCCAGCACAAATCACATGCTCACGCGGCAAATTCGACAAATGTTGCGGTCTCACTTCAAGACGCTTCTGTAATTTCCCCTCACCATCATATGCCAATACTAAGAATTGCATTACTAAACCTCCTATGAAATCTCATCATAACTCAATCATAACTCAATCATGAACGAACGCTCTCAAATTCCCTCGCCTGCGACAAATTACGCAAGATTATTATAACAGAAAATTCACGCTTTAATTTCGATAAACGGGATTCTTGCTCATGATGCTATACTTGACATGACAACTAAACTGAATCAGGAGTGATTACGCTTTGAGAATATTATTCATTTGCCACGGAAACATTTGCCGCTCACCAACGGCTGAGTTCATCATGAAGTATTTGACACGTGAGGCTGGGGTCTATGAGAAATTCGTGATTGCTTCAGCAGCTACGAGTACTGATGATTTGGGCAGCGACATGTACTCCAAAGCAAAATCCGAACTCAATCGACACAAAATCCCCCACGAACATAGAAAAGCACGACAACTTCGCTCGAACGAATACTCAAACTGGGACTTGATAATCGCAATGGACGACGAAAATCTCCGGGATATTCTTAGCATTCTCGGAGGCGACCCGTGTGAGAAAGTTCGACTCTTGATGTCATTCGCCGGTGAAAATCGTTCTGTAGAAGATCCCTGGTACACAAGAAATTTCGCGAAAGCTTACGACGATATTTACAACGCATGTAGTGAGTTGCTCGCAAAATTATCGCAAACACTCTGAGCCGTTCAGAAACAAAAAACTATCAAGTTAGTCGGATTTCCAAGTTGATAAAAACGGACTTTTCAATTAAAATATCGTGCGAACATTTTGGAAGGAGGTTTTGATTTTTACATGATGCTGCTGAATTGGGAATTTATTGCGAAATATTTGCCGCTTTATCAGAAAGCTGCGTACCTGACCGCGAAAATCGGTTTTGCAGGAATTATTGCCGCCGTCGCTGTGGGCTTGATCTGCGCGTTCGTTCAGTATTACAAGATCCCAGTCGTGAACAAGTTCGTCTCGGTCTATATCGAACTCAGCAGAAATACGCCGTTACTGGTTCAGCTATTCTTCATTTACTACGGACTTCCCAAGATTGGCATCAAAACAAATTCTGAAGTTTGCGGTGTGGCTGGATTGGCTTTTCTCGGAGGAAGCTACATGTCCGAAGCGTTTCGCAGCGGAATAGAAGCCGTCGAACCAATTCAAGAAGAAAGTGCGTACAGTCTCGGTTTGAACAAGTTCCAGACTATGCGTTACGTGATTTTGCCCCAAGCTTTCGCAATAAGTTTCCCCGCATTCATGGCGAACGTTATATTCCTGATGAAAGAAACCAGCGTGTTTTCCGTGATTAGCCTGATGGATCTGATGTTCACCGCGAAAGACTTGATCGGGCTGTATTACAAGACAACTGAGAGTTTGCTGTTACTGGTCGTGTTCTACATGTTGATTTTGCTGCCGATTTCCGCTTTGGGTAGCATTTTGGAAAGGAAGTTGCGTCGTGCCGGATTTGGGATTTGAAGTGCTGCTCAAGGGCAGGAATTTTGCGCGAATTTTGGAAGGTCTGGGAATCGCTCTGAGAGTGAGCATGATTTCCGTAGCAATGAGCATTCCGTTTGGGATTCTACTCGGGATATTAGCCGCCTGGAAAAATATTTTCGCTCGGGCAGTTATCCGTTGTTATCTCGAATTTGTGCGAATTATGCCGCAATTAGTCCTGTTATTCCTGGTCTACTTCGGCACAACTCGGGCGTTCGGCTGGAATTTGTCCGGTGAAGTCGCTTCGATAATCGTTTTTACTCTCTGGGGAACAGCAGAAATGAGCGATCTTGTCCGCGGCGCGTTAATCAGCATTCCGGCGCATCAATACGAGAGTGCGTTCTCTCTTGGGCTGACAAAATCTCAAGTGTATCAATACGTGATCCTGCCTCAGACCGTGCGGAGATTGCTGCCGTTGTCGATTAACCTGATTACACGCATGATCAAGACTACGAGCCTGATTCTCATGATCGGTGTGGTCGAAGTCCTCAAAGTCGCTCAGCAAATCATCGAGGCTAATCGCATGAGCAGTCCTAACGCAGCTTTCGGAATTTACTTGACGGTTTTCGCGCTGTATTTTCTTGCGTGCTGGCCGATAAGTTTGTTCGCAAAATATCTCGAAAAAAGACAGGTGTGCTAACATGCCAGAACCAGTATTAACGCCAGTATTAACGATCGAGCATTTGACCAAGAAATTCGGTGATTTGACCGTTCTGAGTGACTTGAGCCTGCAGGTTCATGAAGGGGAAGTCATCGTGATTCTCGGTGCGAGCGGCTGTGGAAAAAGTACGCTGCTCAGGTGCATTAACGCGCTCGAAAATATCCAGTCCGGAGAAATCAGGCTCAACGGCGAAATTATCTCTCAGGACAGCAAGAATCTCTCAAGAATACGTCAGCAAATCGGCATGGTCTTCCAGAGCTACGAGTTATTCCCGCATTTGAGTGTGTTAGCGAATATTCTCTTGGCTCCGATGAAAGTTCAGAAGCGTTCGCGAGCCAGTGCTGAACAGGAAGCTTTGTCGCTGTTATCCCGGGTCGGTCTCGCTGAGAAGGCAAATTCGTTCCCAAGGCAGCTATCCGGCGGTCAGAAACAGCGTGTCGCAATAGTCAGAGCGTTGTGTATGCACCCGAAAATATTGCTCTTCGACGAAATAACCGCAGCTCTCGATCCCGAAATGGTCAGGGAAGTTCTGGACGTGATTCTGGACTTGGCTGAACAGGGACGGACTATGTTAATCGTAACACATGAGATGCAGTTTGCTCAGGCAGTCGCGGATCGAGTTATATTCCTCGATGACGGCAACATCAAAGAACAGGGAACTCCGGAGCAGTTTTTCAACTCTCCAAAGACAGAACGTGCGAAGAAATTTTTGCAGACGTTCACATTTAAGCGAAAAAATATTAAAATATCGGGCTAATAAACCCAGAAACATAAACAGAAACGGAGAATTAATTATGACAAGAACTCGTAATTTCACAAGAATTTTATTAACAATCACATTACTCACATTACTGGCATTATTCTCAGGAGCTGCTTTTGCTGCAAATTATCGCTCACTCGACCAAATCAGAAACAGCGGCGTAATTAACATCGGAGTCTTCTCGGACAAGAATCCGTTTGGCTACGTTGATGAGAACGGCGATTATCAGGGCTATGACGTGTATTTCGCTGAACGAATCGGCAAAGACTTGGCTCTGAAAATCAATTACGTCTCAACCGAGGCAGCTAACCGCATCGAATATCTGCAGACCGGCAAAGTCGATATTATCCTCGCGAATTTCACCGTCACTCCTGAACGCGCAGAAGTCGTGGATTTCGCGTTACCCTACATGAACGTGGCTCTGGGAGTTGTCTCTCACGCTGATAACGCCGTCAACTCGCTGGAAAACTGGGATTCGAACGAGCGCATAATCGTGATTTCCGGCACAACAGCTGAAGATTATTTAATCAAGAATTACCCGAACATTCCGCTGCAAAAATATGACTCGTACGCAACAGCTAAGAACGCTCTCGAAAATCGCAACGCAATCGCCTGGGCAAATGACAACACCGAAGTAATAGCTTTCGCAATTCAGAACAATGGCTACACAGTCGGCATTCCGTCACTCGGCAGTCAGGACACAATCGCTCCGGCAGTATCAAAAGGCAACGAAACTCTCCTGAACTGGCTCAACGATGAGATCAGGAAACTCGGCTCAGAAAGATTCTTCCACGCTGATTACGAAGCAACTCTGGTCAGCACTTACGGGCTTGAATACGAGGACAGCTTAGTAATCGACGGTATCAAATCTGAATAATCACGGAATAACTTGATGAGAGATCACCAGACGTTCGGGTGTAAATTACTCGTTCGTTTGGTGGTCTTTTTTTCACATGAGCCTAACTACGAAAAAAGCGACCTGCCAAACACAAGCCGCTCGTTTCGATATAATATTTATTTCTTGTCACGCAAATGCCACTCAACAAGCAAACCCGTCGCTACGAACATTGAACTCCAAGTCCCCGCGATAATTCCTACCAACATCGCGTAACTGAACGCCATCAATACGGGTCCTCCCCATACGCATAACGCTATAACCGGAAATAACGTCGTCAATGTCGTGTTAATCGTTCGGGATAACGTCTGATTCAGGGATTTGTTCACAAGATTTACTATGCCTTCTCGATCCAAGCTTCCCCAATTCTCACGCACTCGGTCAAGAATTATGATCGTGTTGTTGAGCGAATAGCCTACGATCGTCAATAATGCCGCAATAAATGACGACGAGATCTCAAACTGAGTTATGCTGAAAAATCCCAGCGCAATTATTACGTCGTGAACTAACGGGATTACGCTCACAACCGCAAATCTAAACTGGAATCTCACCGTTATGTAAATCAAAATCGCAATCAACGCAATAGTCACGCCGATTATTGCCTGACGACGCAATTCGCCTCCGACAACCGGACCGACTTTCTCAAAACCCGTGACTTTCGCATCAGAAAATTTCTCGCTAACAGCTTTCACAACATTTTCGCGGCTCTCTTCAGTGTCCTCGTTTGTGCGAATGATTATTCCCTTGTCGCCGAAATTCTGGATCATCGCCTCACGAGCTACAACTCCCGAAACAACTTCGCGCACTGTCCCTATCTCCGGACGATTCTCAAAATCAAACTGAATCACGTTGCCTCCGGTGAAATCAATTCCCAAATTCAAGCCCATCGTCAGCAACATAAACAAACTCGCGACAACTAACACAAGACTGATTATTAACGCAGGTTTTCGTACTTTCATGAAGTCAATGCTAAATTTCATGATTTATGCCCTCACTTTCACTTTATCGCCGCGTCGCGTAACTAATTGCAGAAGCACTCGCGTAACTACTACGTTAGCAAAAACACTCGCTACTAATCCAATCGAAAGCGTAACTCCAAATCCTCGAACCGAACCTGAGCCGAAATAAAACAACACTAACGCCGCAATCAAAGTCGTAATATTGCTATCCAGAATCGTAACTAATGCTTTTCTGAATCCGGAATCCAACGCTGCCATAGGTGTCTTGCCAGCTTTACGCTCTTCACGGATTCTCTCGTAAATCAAGACATTTCCGTCAACTGCCATTCCCAGTGTCAAAACAATTCCTGCAATGCCCGGCAATGT
Organism: uncultured Fretibacterium sp.; assembly: GCA_937911045.1. Taxonomy (GTDB): domain Bacteria; phylum Synergistota; class Synergistia; order Synergistales; family Aminobacteriaceae; genus JAFUXM01. Next base: position 14,551 of record CALEPX010000087.1, read on the forward strand.
CAACGTAGCTCTGAACGCAATCAATCCGGCGAAAATCAGCAAAATCGTGACGATTAAAGCAATATCCGCCGCTAAGCCTCTGAACTGGTAATATATCAACATGAATACTAGCACCATTATCGCTCCGAAAACTCCAGCCTGCAATCCCTGCCTAACTGAATCCGCTCCCAAACTCGGACCGACTGATCTGTTCTCCGCAATTTCTACAGCTACCGGCAATGCTCCAGCCTTCAACATGATCGCCAGTCTCGAAGCCTGCTCAAGCGTAAACTGTCCGGTTATTTGCGCGTTTCCTCCTGCGATTCGTGACTGCACAACCGGTGCGGAAATCACTACGTCATCAAGCACGATCGCGATTTGCTTGCCGATTAATCTAGCCGTTGCCGTCTCAAATAATTCCGCGCCCGTCGAGTTAAATTTAAGCGAAACTCCCATGCGCCCGATACTGTCCGGAGTTACTCCAGTGTCAACAAGTTCGCTGCCAGATAATAACACAGCACCTAATAAATAATATCTGCCAGCTTCTTCAGCCTGAGCCACAATCGAGCCCTCAATCGTACGTGATCTCGCAATCAAATCCGCGCTCGCATTCCCAAGCTGCGACATAGCATCTTCCCAACGCTGCTGAGCGTTCACAAACTGAATATCCGAGTCATAATTGCTGCGAATCGGTGCAGGTGGTGCTGAACCTGTTACGTCTAACACCTCGCGAAATTCCATCTTGGCTGTGCGTCCGATTAACTCCAACGCTGCCGACGGATCCTGAATACCCGGCAAATCAACGATAACTCGATCATTTCCGCTTCTCTGGATAATAGGCTCCGCAACTCCGTACTGGTCAATTCGATTTCGCAATACCGCGAGCAATCTGTCAATGCTGTCATTCGTAATCGGATTCTCTGGCGTGTTCTTCGCCTGCAAGACTATATGCGCGCCGCCTTTCAAATCCAATCCCAAATTCACTTTCCAATCAGACTGCTGCAAAAACAACACTGCCGCTACAACAACTACGATTACAATCCATAGTCTCAACTTGTCAGCTCTCATGTATTATTTTGCCTCCTGATCTGATGCACTGGCACTCGCACCGGAATTTACAACTCTTTTACGTGCAACTGCTGATTTCAGAATTCTCACCCGAACACCGTCCGAAATTTCCAACTGGAACGAGTCATCACGAACTTCGCGAATTGTCCCGATAAATCCACCGACCGTCTCAACCTGATCGCCGCGATTTATGCTGGCTAACATGTTATCATGCTGTTTCTGCTGCTTTTTCTGAGGTCTGATTATGAAAAAATAAAATATCAGCGCGAATATCGCAAGTGGCAAAATCATCGACATCAAACCGCCACCCTGTTGTGCAGCAGCGTCCGTTCCAGCAGGAGTTCCTGTTGAAGTCGTGGTCTGAGTCGGAGTTCCGCCACAAATATTTACCGCTGTAGTTGTGTCTGCCATTGTGAAAACACCTCTCTAAAATTCCTAAAATTTCCACACAGATTAGCCCCCCTAACCTTCAGGAGGGCATGTGCTTCAAAAAATTTTCGTTTCTACGCTAAGTATGACTAGAATAATTTTTTCCACGCTACTGCTTCAATCTCGACTTTAGCACCTTTGGGAAGATCTTTCACCGCAACGAATGATCTCGCCGGAGCATCTTTCGAAAAATACTCAGCGTAAACTTCATTCACTGCCGCAAAATTCGCAATATCCGTAACAAAAACCGTAGTCTTAATCACATCTTCAAGCGAGTAATTCGCAGCCTCGAAAATCGCTTTCAAATTCTCCAGTGATTGCTTAGCCTGTTCACGAATATCATCACTCACAAAATTTCCGGTTTTGGGCTCAATCGGAATCTGTCCGGACGCGTAAACGAACTCGCCAGCTCTCACAGCTTGAGAATACGGACCGATTGCTTCAGGAGCTTTCTCAGTCTTGATAACTTTCTTCGCCGCCGCGTCTCTCAAAATCGCTTCAGGATCGTTGAATGCCATTATTTCGAAAACCTCGTAAGTCCCGCGTATTTCGCCGTGTCACCGAGCTGTTCTTCGATCCTCAATAACTGGTTATACTTCGCGATTCGATCCGTTCGGGCAATGCTTCCAGTCTTAATCTGACCGGTTCTCGTCGCTACAGCCAAGTCAGCAATAAACGTGTCCGCAGTCTCGCCGCTTCTGTGAGAAACTACCGCCGCGTAACCAGCTTCGGCCGCCATGTGAATGACTTCGAGAGTTTCAGAAACAGTTCCGATCTGATTCAGCTTTACCAAAACCGCGTTCGCAACACCCTGAGAAATTCCGCGCTCAAGAATCTTAGGATTCGTTACGAACAAGTCATCGCCGACTAACTGACATTTGCCTTTCAAAGCCGCCGTTAATTTTGCCCAGCCTTCCCAGTCGTCCTCAGCACAGCCGTCTTCAATCGAAATTACGTAATAATTATTCACGAGATCTTCGTATAATTTGATCAAGTCATCAGCCGTGTGAGCTTTCTTGTCACTCTTCTTGAACACGTACGAACCATTGTCGAAAAATTCCGAGCTCGCAACGTCCAACGCGAAACTTACATCCGCGCCGGGTTTGTAGCCAGCTTTATTAACCGCTTCGATTAATAATTCCAACGCTTCGACATTGCTCTTCAAATTCGGAGCAAATCCGCCCTCGTCACCAACGCCCGTCGAATATCCGCGAGCCTTCACGCAACTCTTCAACGCATGATAGACTTCTGCGCCCATTCTCAACGCTTCTGAGAAAGATTTCGCGTTATGCGGCACAATCATAAATTCCTGGAAATCGACGTTATTATCAGCATGAGCTCCGCCGTTAATAACATTCATCATCGGTGTGGGCAACAATCCGCCGTCAATTCCGCCGAGCCATGTGCAAAGTGATACACCATGACTTTCCGCAGCTGCTCGCGCATTAGCCATTGAAACTCCGAGAATCGCGTTTGCTCCGAGATTCGATTTGCCATCTGTGCCATCAAGAGCGATCATTGCACGATCCAATGCGCCCTGATCATCCGCGTCCATTCCAAGAACTTCAGTGGCGATTTTCTCGTTCACATTTTCAACAGCTTTCTGAACGCCTTTGCCGCCGTAACGAGCTTCTTTGTCGCGCAATTCGAGAGCTTCGTGTACACCGGTCGATGCTCCAGACGGAACCGCTGCACGTCCAAACGCGCCGTCCTCAAGAACTACATCAACTTCAACCGTGGGATTACCGCGAGAATCAAGAATTTCTCTTGCATGGATTCCAATTATAGATGACATGTAAAAATCCTCCTAATTTATTTATTTATTCCAATCCACCGAGCTGTTACACCCAATCTGTAACACTCAGACGTGATTTAGCTTTATTTGTGCTTAAATTATAACATGCAGAACTGATTTTAGCGCAATAACTCAGAAATTTCAGGTCAAAACGGTTTCTCATTCGGAGCAATCGCTTTTTCCTCAAGCTGCTGCCACGAAACACAATCCCGACGCTTCAATAATGCCTCGTTATCGCACAGAACTTTCACCTTCAGCAATTTCGCAATATACGCAATTTCGAGAACGTCATTCTCACGAACTTCACTCGAAGATTTGCAAACTCTCCCGTTCAATCTAACTGCACCAAGCTCAATCATCTCCTGCGCAACTGTACGACGCTTCACAAGCCGCGCAAGTTTCAGAAATTTATCAAGTCGCAATTCAAATCACCCTCCTAAAAATCATGTAACGTTCTGATATAATTTCTCACATGATTACACGAATATATTAGCAAGGGGGCTTGAACATTTGCAAAGTAATAATAATATCCAGAGCGAGAAAATCACGTTCGTAAACGCCAGAATATACACTCCAAACGGAATCGTCTCAGGCATAACGCTTGAGAACGGCAGAATTTCCGCAATCACAAACTCGAATAATAACTCACGAAACTCAGCAATCGAACCCGAAGAAGATTTTTTCCTCGATGACGATTATTCCGGACGAGATTACTCACGCGAATCCGACAAATCTTTCGAATCAGAACAAATAATCGATCTTAAAGGCAAAACCGTTCTGCCCGGATTCTGTCTCGCAAACGCCGATTTCCTGAACATAGACCCGGCTCTCGAAAATAATTTCACGGACGAACAAATCATCACGCTCATCAAGAATAACGTCGCGAAAATTCCGTCCAAAGGCGTAACTGAATTATGGCTCGATCTTGACGGCGAGAATTTCTCACGATTGTCCGAGATTTTATTCGACGAAGCTTGCGATTCTATCCCGTTCAGATTGCGCGTAAATTTCAGGTTCAGCACGCTCGCAAGTCTTGAGAAATTTCTGGCTACGGGGCTCAGGACTGGTGACGGTCGCGGCTTCAGTCGTGTCGGAGCAGTAAGCACTGGCAACAGAATTTCACCCAACGACAAACGCGTCATAATCGAAACTGCGCATATGTCCGGAATGCAGGTGATCCTCGAATACAACAAGCCGCTGCTGAAATCCCTGAACTGGGTCGCGAGAAAATACCGCAAGAATAATCCGCGACACTTGATATTAAACCCGATTGAGAACGAGAGCCTGTTCGACGACATGAAAATCTTCGGTTACGGCGGAATTTGCGCTGCGACTGCCCAAGCTTCACGAACTCTGCACGCGTCATTTCAAAACGGAATCGCGATTAATGCCGCAGCAATATCTGAAAACGAACCGGAATTTCTTAGATCTCCGATACAAACTTTCGGAATCTTGTTGCGTAATGGCTTATCCATGTCAGAAGCTCTGAGCCTTTACACTTGGAACGCAGCTTGGAACGGCAAAGTCGAAAATCGCCGCGGAGAAATTTCTCTCGGGAACGACGCTGATCTGGTAATTCTTGAACGTGACCCGTTTATCGCGCATCCGGACGAAATATCGCATATAAACATTCACATGACGATTTGCGCAGGAAGCATCACTTACAAAAACGAGAATAATTCCGCAAAAACTGACGCTCAAGAACCAGAACTCGAATCCGAAGCCGAATCGCCCGAACCAGAAACAAATTCGCAATTCGAAATAACGTCTAACGTACTTCAAGCCGAAATTAAGAAACGATAATAAATAGACAAGATAATAAATATTAAGGGGGAGACATCATGAGAAAGTTTGAACGTTCCGCCGGAGTTTTGCTACACATCAGCTCGTTGCCGTCAAAATTCGGGATCGGGGATTTTGGTCCTGAAGCTTACAAGTTCGCCGATTTCCTGAAAAATGCCGGGCAAAAATTATGGCAGGTCTTGCCGTTGACAACAGTTGATGCAGGCTGCGGAAATTCTCCGTACAGTCCTACGTCAGCATTCGCAGGTAACACGCTATTCATCAGTCCGGAATTGCTCGTGAAAGACGGATTTATCAGCCGTGAATATCTCAAAAAGCTCGAACTGGATTACGTCCTGGAATTTGAGCGTGACACTAAGCGCGTGAATTACGATGCAGCTCGTGAATTTAAGGCGAAGATTCTGCGAATTGCGTGGGAGAATTTCAAACGGACGAATACTGCTCAGAAACGCTCCGAGTTCGACAAATTCCGGGAAGATTCACGCTCATGGCTCGAAGAATTTAGCATGTTCAGCGTGTTGAAGGCTGCGAATAACGGCTTGCCCTGGTACGAATGGGACGAGAAATTGCGCGTTCAGGACGAGAAAACTATGCAGGACGTGCGAAATAAATATCACGACGAGATTGCTTTCACGGAATTTTGCCAGTATATTTTCTCGGATCAGGCGTTGCGTCTGAAAAAGTACCTGAACGAATCCGGAATCGAACTTGTCGGTGATGTGCCGCTGTACGTGACCAGAGATTGCGCGGACGTTTGGCAGCACCCGGAATTATTCAATCTTGACGAGAATTTGAATCCTGTTACAGTTGCGGGAGTTCCGCCGGATTATTTCAGCGCGACGGGGCAATTATGGGGGAATCCGACTTACAACTGGGACGTTATGCGCGAGAAAAATTTCGATTGGTGGCTGCGACGACTTGAGAATTTGCTGCGATTATTTGACCGTGTGCGAATCGATCATTTCAGGGGCTTGGCTGCTTACTGGGCTGTGCCTGCCGGAGAATTGACCGCTAAGAATGGCGAATGGGTGAAAGTTCCCTACGAAGAATTTTTCGGCGCGGTCAAAAACAAATTTCCTGAGATGCCGTTTTGGGCTGAAAATCTGGGAATCATAACGCCCGATGTCGAAGATTTGCGCAAGAAATACGATTTGCCCGGAATGCTTGTCCTGCATTTCGCGTTCGGGAATCCTGCTGACAATCCTTACGCACCGCACAATCAAACACGAGTGAACGTCGTCTACACTGGTACGCACGATAATAACACGTCACGCGGCTGGTTTGAGAACGATGCCTCTGAACAGGAGCTTGAGAATTTTTCGGCATATATTGGACGAGATGTTTTGGACGGGTATATTTTCACGAACGAGATTACACGCATGGCTTTGAGTTCCGTAGCTAACACCGCGATAATTCCGATGCAGGATTACTTGAAACTCGGGGCTGACTCGCGCATGAATACGCCGTCGATACCGTCCGGGAATTGGGCTTGGCGAATGACCGCGGAATTTTTCACCAGTTCCGATGAAGTTGCCTCACGCATGAAAAAGAATTGCGAATTGTACGGACGAGTGTGATTGATTTTATCTAGTTTATCTTTAACCAGAGGAGGCTGCTTTAGTGAGAAACGCCGCGAAACTGATCTCACTAAAAACACCTCCTCAATTTTTCGAGCAACAAATCCGTTCTCTATCAACAATCATCAAAAATCAGAAACGCAATTCCCCGACTTTGCCTGAATATATCACGACACGCTCAACAAGATTCTCAGAATTAGAATCCGCACGTCTGAGATATATTTCCAGCGTCATGTTAGCGTTGCTGATTTCGTAGCTCAGAATATTCAGGTCTGGATCATCAACCGGTGTTTCACGCATACTCGGTGAGCCGATTTTTTGGCGTAAATCGTCCGCGGTCATGCCAATCGCCTTGAACCCGAACAAATTTTCGCAAGCTGCCGAACCTGTTGCCGTGAAATATATATCCTCAACTTCACTCCCGTTCCTGCGAATCCTGAACTCACCGCCGCGCATTGTGTACGTGACAAAATCTCCATCGCGTTTCTGTTGCCAAATCCGAGTTTTACCGCGCACAATTCCGAGCCGAAAATTCACGCATAAATTCGCAGCAGCCTTATTAGCGCGTTCTCAGTGATTGAAAAATCCAGCCCTTCTTGCCGTTCACATTCACGTTATACCAGAGTTCGTAATTCTCATCACGTTCTGCTCTAGGTGCTGAGACCCATTTTTGCGGGAAATCAATTTCCGAGAATTTCGAGTTTTTGTTCGGCTTTGAGTAAACTTTCACCGGATTATACAGCGCATACGCCCACTGACCTTCACTCGGCGGAATTGGCGCAATCATCGGATCTTGTAAGTAATCAGATTCGGATTCGGATTCAGATTCGGATTCAGATTCATCGGGTTCAGCAAATGCGTTCACATTCTCAGATTCATTCTGTGAGCCAGAAGCATTCACACTCTCATCGTCCTCAAACTCGAAACTGGAAACTTCTTCCGAATCCGCTGCGAAAGTTTCCCTGACTTCGACGCTCGAAAAAAATCCGAACGTCAACAAACCTAACAAACATATTACCGCAAAATTTTTTCTAATCATAGCAAATTTTCTCCTGAATTATCATTGTCATTCACAACATGAACAACTCTTTGAGGGAACGGGATTTCGATTCCTTCTTTCTTGAACAGCGCAGAGATGTGATGACGCATATCGCTGGAAATTTTCATGCCCGAAGCTTGTTTCAGATCGAACCAGTAATACACTTCAAAGTTAAGCGAACTGTCAGCAAAATCTTTGAACACTACAAACGGTGCTGGATCTTTCAAAATTTTCGAGTGTCCCTTCACAACTTCCATCAAAAGTTCCTCGACCCTGCGTGTATCAGAATCGTAAGAAACCCCGATTTTCAAAACTTCGCGCTTGCGTGTGTCAGTGCCAGTCCAATTTGTGACGCTGTTCTCAAGAAAATATCTGTTCGGCAAAACTACGTCGAAACCGTCCCATGTTTTTATCTTTGTCGAACGTGAGCCAATGTCGATAACAGTTCCCTGAGTTCCAGCTACGTCAACTATGTCATTCACTTTGAACGGGCGACTGAATATGACGATAAAGCCGCTTATCAAATTGTTGAATATGTTCTGCATTCCGAAACCTATGCCGACCGCGATAGCCCCGCCCATGAACGCAAACGCCGTCAACGGAATTTTCAGGATATTCAGGGATATTAGCACGAACACTATCCATAAAACATAGAATGTGATTCTTTGAATAGCATTCGCCGCACTGATGCTTGATTTCTCACTTCTCAAAATTCTGCGCTTTAATAAATTACTGCCCCACGAACTCAAAAAGAAACTCGACAAAAATACGACAATCGCAATCACTAACTTGCTGACCGTAACTGAATAGCCCTCACCTTCCCAAAGCTCCGTGTTTAAGAAGCCTATCACAGTATCATAACTGAAACTTCCGACTTTCTCCGCAATTCTCAACGCGCTCAAATTCCCGTTTGCTTCGATGTACAAACGCTGCTGGTAGAAAATCGATTTCGGTATTAACGACTCATATCTGTTGAAAACGTCAGCGATTATCTTGCGGTGATTATCCAGAGCCTGTATGAGATTTTGCTGTATTATCCCTGAAATTTCCTCGGTGTCAGCCTGAGCCTGAATATTATCTATCTGTTTTAATGTCACGTTCTCAAGAGTTCGTATACCTTCGAGACGACGCTGAAGTCCAAGAACTTTCGTTTGAGCTTCGTCTCTGATTTTCCAGATTTCGTCTCCACTGAGTTCGTCATGAAATAATTTGTAGCGTATCTGCCAAAAATTCCGCAAATCTCTGTCCAAACTGATTTCTTCTTCTATGAGAGCGAGCATGTATTCCCAATAACTCACTCTCGCGTTACGTGAAATATATGTCGATGAAGCAGTCGTCAGCGGCGTGACATCAGCAGAACCCAAAGCAGCCCGTGCTTTCACAAGCGATGAATTTGCGGAGTCGAGAGATTTCCTGGCGTTTGACATCTCAAGCGTAAGTTCATCAATACGTTTCTTTAACTTTTCGAGATTATCGTTCAAAAGTTCCTGCGAAAAAGTCATGCTGTCCTGAATACTCGCAAGACGATTCCTCAATCTTTGAATCTCAGAAACGTTGTGTTCAAATAACTTCCTCAAATCCCTAATCTGAATCTGAGAAAGCGCGACCCTGATTCTTGCACTTTCAAGCTCAAGCAAATGTGTTCGGGTATCAGCCAAGCTTGTTTCACCGGATTTAGCGTCCTCAAGTTCCTTTCTCAAACGCGCGGCTTCGGCAATATCGAGCTTCAACTTGCTCAGTCTTGATTGCAGATAAAACGCCTGATTTTCAAGTTGCTGTGATGTCCTGTTAATCTCAAGCCTCATAGCGTCGCTTATATTTATATCCGGAGAAGTTATCGTCTCAATCGAAGAATTTTCCTCTGATAACGATGTCCCCGAAGTTCTCATGTTCCCATGAAATAACGCCCCGTAAGCTGAATACGCAACGCTGATTTCCGAGAGTAAACGAGTGTATTTTTCGCGTTCCTCATCAGTATAACCCCACGCTACAACGTCCTCGGAAGCCGTCGAAACAAGTGCTGCGATTTCCTGTATTCGATTCGCTACATCGAGACTTTCAAGTTTTATGTCAGCAAGTTCGAGCTCGATTGACTGGCGTAATTTGACAACATCTTTGCTGATTTCGTTCTGTAAATTCGTAACGTAATCAGTTGCGATTTCGTTATTTTCCTCAGCCCCAAACGCGCGCGAAACTGTCAGGAATACCAGTAACGCCGCAAATATTAATCCTGATTTTCTCGGCAAATTAATCGACCCTCTTTCCTGAAAACGCTACCAGTATCAAAGCGGCAATCCCGAAAATTCCAGAATCGCAACCGCCACCATGTGAGCCTGATTTACCGGAGCTGCCTGAGTTATCTTTCCCGCGATAATAACTCGAATCATAAATATCTACGTCGAAACTAACGCTTTTACTGATTCCTGATGGCAATGGCTTGGCTGTGACTTGTAACACACTCGTGCCTTCAAAATCGTCCGTCGTGATTAAAATAGCGTCGTCAGAAATTATCTCGGCTGTCAACAAATCCGCTCCATCAAGAGCCGAAACTGAGAGCGCGTAATCTCGTCCCGGAATTGTCCCGTTGATTGCGTAATCGTTCACCGTCAAGACAACTTCAGGAATTAATATTTTCGCATCGTTCAATAGAAGCGTTAAATCTTGAATATCTTCGAGTTGAGCAGTAATTTCTCCGCGCGGTTCAAGTCCTGTGTAAATTAATACTGGTTTTGATGACACAGTTGTTTTTTCGCCGAACTCGTTCCATCCGTGAAAAATTGCCGAGACATATGCGCTACCCTCGCGTCGTGCGGAAATATTGCCGGAATTGTCAACGCTGATAATTTCCGAATCGCTGATTTTCCATTCGATTCCGTCCGGATATTTTTCGGGATTTATGCTCGCATTTTCCGGATAAACGTTCAGATTTAATTTCTCAGACGTGTTGACTTGCATGTACGGCAACGCATGAATATCCACGCTCAAAACTTCAACCGGTACAGCCTCGAACGCTCCTGCATCATAACCCGTAAGCTGCGGTCTAACGCTGCCAACCTCGTCATAACTCAGAACGTATCCAGCATCTTCGCTCAGAATATCCAATGCCGGAGAATTTGCTGAAAGTCTCAGAACCTGCGCGCCCGAAATTTCCTCAAGATTCATATTGCCGTTCGAATCCGTCACGAAAATTTTCGCGTAATCCTGATTCTCAAAATCGAACACGTTACTCTGCAAATTATTGCTCTGGACTTTTCCAGCAACGTTGTGAAAGCCCGTCAAGATTCCGTCACTATCGCAGAAAATATCGCCACTGGAATTTCCCTCGAAATTTCCCGCAACGATTGAGAGATTCAACGACACGATCCCGTTACGAACCGCAATTCCTCCGCCGCCGTTTTCACCGGAATAATTTTTCGCGATTGTGCAGTTTTTGAACACTACCGGAAATTCTTTGCCATTTGTCGCCGCTTCTGTCACGCAAACCGCACCGCCTGATGAGCCAGCGCGATTGTTGAAGAACGTGCAATTCCTGAACTCGACCGAAACATTGCTGCCTTTAATTTCAACCGCTCCGCCGAAATCCTGCTCATTGCCGCCGGTGAACGTCACGCTGTCAAAAATTACGCTTCCCTCAGTAATCTTGAACAATCCAGTTGTGCCTGAACCTTCGATTGTGATTCCGTCACCGAGAATTTCGACTCCTGCTCTGATCGGAACTTCTCCGGGAAGTTTCACTCTGCTGAGATTTTCCGAAAACGCTATCACGTGATTTTCTCCCTGAAGTCGATTAGCTTCCATGATTGCGTCGTAAAACTCAGAAGCATCCTTCACGAGAAATTCTTCCGCGAAAGATCCACCCGCAAAAACCGTCATGACCAAAAACGCTATCACAGTTATTATTTTTGCTCTCAAGAAATTTGTACGCATTGCAAAATTGCCTCCTGTTAGAATTATTCTTTGCGACAAAATCCGTTACGATATTTTATGATATTTTAAGCTATTTTAGAATTTTTGTAGTACAATAATCAACACATAAATCAGAATTTTATAGTCGATTTTTTTCAAAAGCGCGCTGTAATTCGAAACATAATTTTTTGAGGGAGGGTTTTTAATGACAAAGCGTAATTGGAAGACCATGGACGGTAACGAAGCAGTAGCTCACGTTGCATACGCTTTCTCCGAGATGGCTACGATCTACCCGATCACACCGTCGTCGCCAATGCCGGAACATATTGACGAATGGGCAGCTCATGGTCGCAAAAATATTTTCGGTCACACCGTCAAAGTTACCGAAATGCAGTCAGAAGCAGGTGCAGCCGGAGCATGTCACGGTGCATTATCGGCCGGAGCTTTAGCCAGCACTTACACAGCATCTCAGGGATTGTTGCTCATGATCCCGAACATGTACAAAATCGCCGGTGAATTATTGCCCGGAGTTTTCCATGTTTCAGCACGAGCTTTAGCAACTCACGCGTTGTCAATTTTCGGAGATCACAGTGACGTAATGTCATGCCGAATGGTCGGATTCACAATGCTTGCGGGCGGAAGTGTTCAGGAAGCTCACGACATGGCAGCAGTCGCACATCTCACAGCTATCAAAACGAGCGTTCCGGTCTTGAATTTCTTTGACGGCTTCAGAACTTCACACGAAATTCAGAAAATCGACACGTTTGATTACGCTGATTTGGCGAAACTTGTTGATTATGACAAGATCGCAGAATTCCGGGATCGCTCAATGCGTCCTGAGAAACCTTACACGAAAGGCACAGCTCAGAATCCGGATATTTTCTTCCAAGCAACCGAAGCTTTGCAGCCATTCATCGATCGCGTTCCTGATGCAGTTGCGGCTTACATGAAAGATATTCAGGGAATCTGCGGACGTGAATATCACCCGTTCAGTTATTACGGCGCACCGGATGCGGATCGCGTAATCGTTGCGATGGGTTCAGTCTGTCAGGCAATCGAAGAAACCGTCGATTACTTGAACGCACGCGGTGAAAAAGTCGGCGTAATCGAAGTGCATTTGTATCGCCCGTTCTCACCGAAATATTTCTTCAGAGCATTGCCCGCAACTGTCAAAGCAATTTCTGTTCTTGATCGCGTCAAAGAAGTCGGAGCATTAGGCGGTCCGTTGTACGAAGACGTTTGCTCGTTATTCTCCGGAAACGCTAAAGCCCCGAAGATCGTCGGCGGTCGTTACGGTCTCGGCTCAAAAGACACAACTCCGAGCGATTTGAAAGTCGTATTCGATAACCTGAAATTATTCGAACCCAGAAATAATTTCACAATCGGAATTATCGACGATGTAAACGACAGCTCACTCAACGTTACCGAACATATCAACGCCGCCGCTGAAGGAACAGTCTGCTGCAAATTCTGGGGACTTGGTTCAGACGGAACGGTCGGGGCTAACAAGAACTCGATCAAAATCATCGGAGATCACACGCCAATGTACGCGCAGGGTTATTTCGATTATGACTCGAAGAAATCCGGCGGTATCACAATGTCGCACTTGAGATTCGGCAAATCCCCGATTAAGTCAACGTATTTAATCGACAACGCGGACTTCATAGCCTGCCATAAACAGGAATACGTGAATCAATATGACCTGCTTCAGGGAATGAAAGAGGGCGGAACGTTCCTGCTCAATACTCAGTGGACGACACTTGAAGCTCTCGACGAACATTTACCAGCCAGTTTGAAACGCAAGATCGCGAACTTGAACGTGAAATTCTACGTAATCAACGCCGTTGACGAAGCTCAGAAACTCGGACTCGGAAGCCGCACTAACACGATAATGCAGTCAGCATTCTTCAAACTCGCGAACGTTATTCCAATCGATGACGCTGTGACTTACATGAAAAAAGCAATCGTTGATTCATACGGACGCAAGGGTGAGAAAGTTGTCAACATGAATTACGCAGCAGTTGACGCGGGACTTGCAGGAATTATCGAGATTCAAGTTCCCGAATCATGGAAGACAGCCGAGGATAAAGCTCATAAGAGACCCGGACTTCCGTCAGAGATTCCGGATTTCATAAGCTATCAGGTCGACACGATTAACGCTCAGAAGGGCAACACGTTACCGTCAAGCGCGTTTGTGAACGGTTACGAGGACGGACACTTCCCGGCAGGCACGTCGAAATACGAGAAACGCGGAGTTGCTGTAAACGTCCCTGAATGGAATGCTGCGAAATGTATCCAGTGTAACCAGTGCTCAATGGTCTGCCCGCACGCTGCGATTCGCCCGTTCTTACTTGATGCTTCTGAACAGGCTGCTGCTCCTGAGAATTTTGGCGCGATTGATCCGAGAGCTCCGAAACTCAAGAATGCCGGCTATAAATACAAGATGCAGGTTGACACTCTTGACTGCTTAGGTTGCGGAAACTGCGCGGATATTTGCCCGGTTAAGGCTCTCGAAATGAAACCGACTGCAAGCCAGACATCTCAGATTGATAACTGGACATTCGCTGTTGAAGAAGTTGCTGACAAGACTGACGCTGGCGACAAATTCACCGTTCAGGGCAGTCAGTTCCAGAGACCGTTATTCGAGTTCAGCGGTGCATGTGCAGGTTGCGGCGAAACTCCTTACGCGAAATTAATCACGCAGCTTTTCGGTTCAAGAATGATTATTGCGAATGCTACGGGTTGTTCGTCGATTTGGGGCGGTTCAGCACCGAGTATGCCTTACACAACAGACGCTAACGGACACGGACCGGCTTGGGGCAACTCATTGTTCGAGGACGCAGCAGAGTACGGCTACGGAATGAAGCTTTCACTCAACGTAATGGTGAATTACCTGACGACGGCAGCTGAGAATTTGCTCAAAATGGCAGATGTTCCTGCTGAGGACAAAGCAGTTTTGCAGGAATGGCTCGACACGCACCTTGACGGAGAAGCTTCTGTTGCAAGCGCGGCAAAAGTCGAAGAAATGCTCGAAAATATTTTCTGCGGCTGCGGTGAACACGAACACGCACCGATTAGCGAGGCAGCATTCGAAGAGTACAAGACGCTCGCGACGTATCATGATTATCTGGTCAAGAAATCCGTTTGGGTAATCGGCGGAGACGGCTGGGGCTATGACATTGGCTACGGCGGATTAGATCACATTCTCGGCAGCGGCGATGATATTAACGTGTTAGTGCTTGACACCGAAGTTTACTCGAACACGGGCGGTCAGTCATCGAAATCGACCCCGACAGCAGCAATCGCGCAATTCGCGGCCAGTGGCAAACGAGTTCGCAAGAAAGATCTCGGACGCATGGCTATGACTTACGGACATGTTTACGTAGCTCAGGTTGGAATGGGCGCGGACAAGAATCAGCTCATGAAGGCGTTAAAAGAAGCTGAAGCTCACAAAGGTCCGTCGTTGATAATTGCGTACGCTCCGTGCATTAACCATGGAATACGCGCAGGCATGGGCAAAACTCAGGAACGCACGAAACTTGCGGTCGAAGCAGGTTACTGGCATTTGTACAGGTACAATCCGGAACTCGCGAAAGCCGGCAAGAATCCGTTCACGTTAGATTCCAAGCCGCCGAAGTCAGATTACAAAGAGTTCTTGATGGGAGAAGTTCGTTACTCGTCATTGAAGCTCGGATTCCCGGATATTGCGGATCAGTTATTTGATCAGGCAGCTCAGGAAGCCAAAGAACGTTATGAAGCTTACAAGGCACTTGCGGAAATGGGTGCGCAGCCTGTAACAGCGAAATAATTTTCAAGAACCAGAATTTGAGTTAAAATTAACAGCCGGGTGTAACAGCTCGGTTGTTTTTTTGCGTGAAATCTTTATCTTTAACAGGACAGAAAAGAAAGTGTTTGTTATGAATATGCCAGATAATATCAGTAAGTTGAGTGACGGTTTTTTAAGAAGCGATTTTGCGAAGGACACGCTGACGGGATTATTAAATCGTGAGGCGTTTAACATAAAGGCGAGTGAAAGAATTAATTCCGGCGAAAAGGGTCTAGCTATCGTCTGGATTAATATCAGCAACTTCAAGAAATACAATAATCGATTCGGCTTCAACAGCGGCAATATATTATTATGCGAATTGTCTGAGATTTTGAC
Organism: uncultured Fretibacterium sp.; assembly: GCA_937911045.1. Classification (GTDB taxonomy): domain Bacteria; phylum Synergistota; class Synergistia; order Synergistales; family Aminobacteriaceae; genus JAFUXM01. The sequence goes on from CALEPX010000087.1 coordinate 30,309, forward strand.
GGAAGTGTTCAAGTCCAAGAACGGCGATATTGTCTCAAGATTTTCGGGCGATAATTTCGTGGTGATTACAACTTGGGACGATCTTGACGAGAATATTACGTTCACGGAAAAATACTTGTACAGTTTGCACCCGGGAATAACTTTGAGGCTTCGTGCCGGTGTGTATTTCCCGTCAGCGAACGAGAATATTCTGGAAGCCTGCGACAAAGCTAAGATGGCGTGTGACAGTATACGCACAAATTACAGTCTGAATGCCTGCATGTACCGCGAAGAAATGGGCAAAGAAATGGAAATGGAGCATTATATTCTCGATGTGTTGGACGACGCGCTAAATTCCGGGAATATAAAAGTCCTTTACCAGCCGATCGTTCGAATCCTGAATAATAATATCTGCGAAGTTGAAGCACTGGTTCGTTGGAAGAATGACGTTTTGGGATTCATTTCGCCCGGGGATTTCATACCGACGCTTGAGAAATATTCTGAAATTCACAAAATCGACACTTACACCGTTAAGCAGGTTTGCGAAGACCTGAAGAATTTAGCCGAGAAAAATCTGCCGTTGCTGCCGGTCTCGATAAATTTGTCAAGGCTTGATTTTGAGTTATGCGATATTTTCAGCGTAATCGAGAACACTTTGAGCGAATATAATATCCCGAGAAACATGCTCAAGATCGAAATTACAGAGAGTGTTCACGGTGAGGACATGAGCGTGTTGAATCTCGGCATTGAGAAATTCAGGGCATACGGCTACGAAGTTTGGATGGACGATTTCGGCTCGGGTTATTCGTCGCTAAATATGCTTAAAGACACAAATTTTGACACGATTAAATTCGACATGAAATTCTTATCCGGATTCGACGAAAATTCCGACAAGGCAAGATATATTCTAAGCTCGAACTTGTCAATGGCGAAACAAATGGGAATGCAATCGCTGTGTGAAGGTGTTGAAACTCCCGAACAACTTGAGTATTTGCGAACGATTGGCTTTGAGAAAGCGCAGGGATATTTTTTCGGGAGACCTATGACGCTGGATAATATTTTCGAGTTAGAGCTGCCGATTGAGAATATTCAGGACTCGCCATATTACGAAAAGCTTGGGAAATTCGAAATTCTTGACGACGAAATTCTGGATCACGCCGGAACAATCGTCGCTGACATGAGAGCCGCGGCAATTTTCGAGATAACAAACGATCAAATAAAACTGCTCACGAAAAACAAAACGTATTCAGACTGGCTGAAAAATCTTACTGAAGATTCAAAGCGCGAACTCATAAATTATTTTCTCAAACGAATGAAGAGAATGAAGCTTAATCATGATCCGGATTCTAGTTCTAGTTCTAGTTCTGGTAATCGCTTCTATATTTTCTCGAACGGCAATTTATTCCAGACGCGAATCGCGCATGCTGCCGAAAATTCCAGAACCGGCTCGGAAGCTTGGGTGTTGTACCAGAAAGCCCTGACATATTTCCCGTTAAATCACGACGCAAACGACCGCGCAAGAATTTACGAAGCCTACATGAAAATATTTGCTATGAAATCCGGCGATAATTTTCTGAGGCTCGACTAAAAAATTTCCGCAAAATTCTAACGCAGCTTCATTATGAATATTGCTGTGGCTTCGAGTTGTTTTATGCGTAAGCGAGTTAATACCAGATGCGAATATTCTTGTTGCTCGGATCGAATTTCCCAGCGTTAAGAATCAATCTATTACCGGGGACAACGCCCTTTTCTATAAAGAAATTTTTCTCGTCGTACATGCTGTTGCCCCAAACCGGAAACCCCTCGACTTCTTTCAAGAGCGGACTGTTGCCCTGAACCAGAAAGACCATGCTTTTGCCGTCCTTCATGATAACAGCCGTGTCAGGAATTATTACGCCCTGTTCGATTCCGGTGACGATTCGTGCCGAGAATTTTCGCGACTTCAAGACATTCGGCGGGAAAAACGGCAGTCGCAAACACACCTTCAATTTCAGACCCGAATATTTCACCGCAACGACTTCAGCTTTGTGTTCTTTATTTTCGGCATCGAGCTTGATTTTCAGGACAGCATCTTTCACGCCAAGATTCCTGTTCAATGACGGAGAACTGTCTAGATACGCGATACATCTCAAAGTCTGAGGCTGCGGAATCAATTTGCCAATCGGATCGCCACGCCGCATCATAGTCCCGTTCTCGAATAATTCTGCCGATTGAATCTCCGGAAACGGTGCGAAATCCGGCCACAATCGCGAGTAAACCCAGTTCCCTTCCTGACCGTCGAGTGCCGGAATGAAATATGCAGGATACGGAGCTTGAATTGCTCTGCCGTCGATAGCTGCGAGATTTTCACCTTTCGCGACAAGCCTGGGACGCGGTGACGGGTAAGTTAATATTCCGTTTTTCGGCGCGTAGACCAACTGTTCTTCCCATAATAATATTCCATTGAGCGGCTGTTCTTCCGTGTAATTTGTCGCCATAACTTCGATAATTCTCGGAGTTGACAGCACGTAATTTTCGTACCAGATCTTGTAAATGCGATACGCCCCGAATATGATTATGACTATGATCGTGTAATACAGGATTCTTGCAATTAATGGCGGCTTTCGGTGTTTTATGCTCATGATCTCTTGTCCCTGATGATTTCCGCGAATGCGTCGTGATTATGAATGCTCTCGAAACTTCGAACGTTAATCGAGTACCAGAATATGCGCTTCTCCAAGTCAAGCTCAAGTGCCAAATCGCGCAAAACGTCCTCGACAAATTTCGGGTTATTATAGGCGTGTTCCGTAACGAATTTTTCGTCCTCACGTTTCAGCAGCGTAAACAACGGACTTGACGCAGCATTCTCGATCATGTCAATCAACTCTTCGAACCAGACGAGCCCTTCACACCTGACTTTCAGATTCACCATTGCGCGCTGATTATGTGCGCCGTACTGCGAAATTTCTTTTGAACACGGACATAGCGTCTGAACATGAACGCCCACGCCAATCACGAGATCAAAAACATTTTTCTCGCGCGTGAAAATTCCTTCGAGTTCGATATCACATTGCGAATAACTCCCGATTTTAGACACCGGAGCTTGTTTGCGAATATAATACGGGAACTTGAAATTAACCGCGCTTTCCGGAGCGTCGAGTTTTTCGCACAATCTTCGCGTTATTGCCTCGATATTGCACGGGGAAACTCTGCCGTGATATTCTTCGAGCGTCTCGATAAATCTGCTCATGTGAGTACCCCTGTATTCGTGCGGCAGCATCACACTCATCGAAACTTTCGCAATCGTGTCCTGAGTTTTATTATCATGATCCAGCGCGATTATCGGGTAATTCACGTCACGAACCCCGACACGATCAATCCTGATATTACGCGAATCTCTTTCTTTCTGAACGTCACGCATGATCAAAAAATATCCGAATGAGTTCCCGTACCTGTCAAAAGCAGGATCAACTCGTCCTGATAAATCCTGTAAACTAGAACCCAGTCAAACTCAACATGACATTCCCTGTAACCTTCCATATTTCCGTGTAATGGGTGATCTGCGTATTTCGCCGGCAAATTTTCTCCTGACGCAATAATTTCGATCACGCGATCGAGTTTCTGCAGTTGATAGCCGCGGCTGAGCACTTTTCGCAACTCACGCTTGTACTTGTTCGAGGTTCTTACTGTATATTTCAACTGTCTCAATTTCGTTGTCCTTCTCGTCATCACAGTCATCACAATCGTAATATTTTTCGTAATCGTCACCAAGCAACGCCCGATTCATTTCCTCAATGCTGTAAAACGGCCCCAAAAGATTCTTGCCTTCCTCAGCGTCCCTGATTGCCTGTTTAGTTTCCTCGTTAAATTCCAGCAAATCTTCTATCGCGACAACTGCTTCACCTAATTTTTCTTCCGGAACCATCTCGATAATTTCCCGCAAAACTTCACGATAATTCTTGTGCTTGTACATCAAAATCCCTCCTGAAAATTTATGCTTTCATTTTTATCATGTCATCTGCGCGCAAAATAACTTTACTCGTAGCTGTTTCCCAAACGTGAATCTCGAATAACCTGCAATTTTCACGGCGCAAATTTTTCTCGATACGCTGCCAAATCCAGATTGCAATATTTTCCGCGCTTGGCTGTGTGATTAAGTCATTCAAGTAAGCGTGATCCAGTTTCGAAATAACGTTTTCTTTCACGATTTGCGAAACTTCGACGAAATCCATAATCATTCCCTCGTCATCAGGAACGCCTTCCAAAACAACTCGCAGCCTGTAGGTGTGACCGTGTAATTTCTCGCACTTGCCGTGATAATTCACAAGATTATGTGCTGCGTCAAAAACAAATTCCTTACTCAAAAGCATTCTCTCACCCCTAACTTTCACTCACTTCCATCGATTATGCAGCCAAAACCACAAATCCGGACGTTCCAGAATCATTTTCTCAAGAGCCTGATTGCATTTCAGAACAGCGTTTCTAATCCGCTCTTCCTTGGTCAAATTCTTGTCTTTCGCGACGAAAAACGGCTCGTAAATCTTCACAACATGTTCAAACGGCGCATTACGCTGCAGGCAAATCGGCACAATCGGAACGTCTGCTAACATCGACAACACCGCTGCTCCGGGCGAAACTGTGCAATCCTTCCCGAAAAACGGCAGAATCAATTTCCTGCTCCAAGACACGTCATTCAAAATCGCAACGTGCGAACCAGTACGCAAAATCCGCGCAAATTCCAGAGACGAAACTTCCTTGGGCAAAAGCGACATCTTGCTGCGTTCCCGGGATTTCTGAATGTACTCGTGAAAATCCGGATCGTGAATCTCCTGATATATCGCGCACAATTCATGACCGTGATTCTTCGAGTTCTGTGCGCACCAGCTGCCCAGCAATTCCCAGTTCCCGAAATGCGCCGTCAACAAAACTGCTCCGTGATTATGAGCGAATAACTCGTCAAGATAATTTTCGCCCTCAACTTTCTTCACCCAATCAAACGCCTGCTCAGGATTTTTCTGCAACGCCAGAATTTCAGTCACAGTCCATGCGAGATTCTCGTAAACTTTCACGCGAAGATTTTTCCGCCACTGTTCAGATTTATCCGGATAAACTATTCGCAGATTCTTCTCGATAACTTTTGCCCTGGGATTCGCGACTCGCAGCAAGACTTCCAGAAATTTCTCCAGAGATTTGCCGCTTAAACCCGTATTCGCAAATTTCTCGCAGAATTTTATAACGCTCACAAGAGATCTCATCGCTAATTCCGCATAACTTTCTCGTAAAGTCCAAGCAGCGAATCCGCGCAATTCTTCTCCGAATGATTCTCGTTCACGTAATGACGCGCCGACGTCGCCAATTTCCTGCCCTTGTCCGAAAGCCCGGAGTCCAAAATTTCGCGAAAATTCTCAGGCTCAAGTTCTTGCGGAATCACGAAATAATTCTCAGAACCGATTATCTCGTCAAGATATTCAGACTTTCTCGAAGCAATCGACACTCCGCGCATCGTCAAAATTCCGGCACGAAACGCCTCAAGCTGATTCGTTTCAGACGCAACGTAAATTCCGTCCAAGGCTTCCGAACGTGTAATCTTTCCCGAAATATCTATCGCGCTGATATTCTCCGGCAAATTCATCGTACCGTTCGTGAAAATTCCACGCTTAATCTCCTGTGAAGATAACGACAGCGACAACGAACCGAAATTCGGCAGAATTATCTCGTCCCCGTCACGCGCATCTATCAGGAAAAATCTGCTGAGCGTGATATTTCCCTTACCAAAACTCAGCAATTTCTTCGAACGATCTTCATCAAAAACCGTCTGAACAATTTTCGAGTGCAGCTTCATTAACGGCGCGTCACCGAATATATGCAGCAAATCTCCCGAAACACTCCGCATAAATCGCGACAATAACGAATCTTCCCGGCTGACGATCTCAAGCGAAATCTTTTTCTGATTCGTAAGAGCCTGCGACATATTCTGAATTATTGACTTGATCTCAGGTGCAAGCGAACTGTCTACGTACCATTTAACAAACATATCTAAAATTCCGCCATGTTAAATTTTTTGCGGCCAATCCGAATGAAAATATATTTCCCGAACAGCAAATCAGACGCATTAATCTCGAATTTTTCGTCCGTGATTTTCTTGCCGTTAATCGAAACTCCTCCCTGACGAATCGCGCGTTTAGCTTCACCGTTGCTCTCAGTAGCTCCTGACGCAGAAATCAAATTCACCGCTCCAATCGGCAATTCCAGATTCTCAAATTTCTTGAACGGGACTTCGGGCTTAAGCATCTCGCAAATTTCCTGACTTACACTTGCAAAATCAATATTCGGGTCGAACAATATTTCGCTGACTTTCAGAACACTTTCGGCTGCATTTTCCCCGTGAACTGTTTTCGTGACTTCGAGAGCAAGTTTTCTCTGAGCGATTCTTTTTTCCGGAGCTGCGTTATGACTCGAAATAATTTCCGCGATTTCTTCGAGCGGCATGAACGTGTAGAGCTTCAGCAATTTCTCAACGTCTTTATCTTCCGTGTTAATCCAGAACTGATAGAACTTGTACGGGCTGGTCTTGTTCGCGTCAAGCCAAACTGCGCCTGCTTCAGTCTTGCCAAATTTCGTCCCCGATGAAGTCAATAACAGCGGCTGCGTCAATCCGAAAACTTCTGCACCGAGTGTCTTGCGAATATAATCAGAACCTGCGAGCAAATTCCCCTGCTGATCATTACCGCCCATTTGTAATCTGCAATTATATTTCTCGTACAAATACTTGAAGTCCATCGCCTGAAGCAACACGTACGAAAATTCCGTGTAAGAAATTCCCTTTGACGGATCTTCCAGTCTTGAGCGAATATACTCACGCGCGATTAAATTATTCACCGAGAAATATTTCCCGACATCGTGCAGCACATCAAGAAACGATATTTTCGACAGCCAGTCATAATTATTCAGCAGCAACGCAGAATTTTCTCCGCAGTCAAAATCCAAAAATTTCGCAAGCTGAGGTCTAACACCCTCGATATTTTTCTGAACGGTCTCAAGCGTTATCAAATTACGTTCTTTGCTTTTACCGGACGGATCGCCGATTAATCCAGTTCCGCCACCGGCAAGAGCAATCGGACGATGCCCAAGTTTCTGCAGCCATCCCAACGCCATCAACGGGATTAAATGCCCAACGTGTAAACTGTCAGCCGTCGGATCAAAACCAACATATGCTGTTATCATCTCTTCGTTCATCGCCTGCGACAATTTTTCTTCGGACGTGCACCACTCAAAATAACCGCGCTGTTTCAAAATCTCAAAAGCATTCATGATTCTAAAATAATTATTCTCCTTCGATAAAATAAAGCTATAACTTTCACGGCTATTATATAATAATCGCAACTCGTAATAATCTTGAACGTTAAGGAGCTATGTTTTGAATAATAATTACACGAGAACTTTTACGAAAATTTTTGCGGTGATAATCTTTGCGACAGTGATTTGCTTTTCAGATTGCGTTTTTGCGGCGAGTAAATCAAAACAAAAATCCAAAGCTAAAGCCACTCCCAAAACGAATCAATCTCAGCAGCAGGTTCAGAAAACAAATTCTGCTGTGCGGGATCTGTTCTGGAAGAAATCCTGGGACAAACTCGATCAGACTTACAAATCGAGTCCGAATTTAACTCTGCAAGAATTATCGCTCATTGCCAACGCCTACAGATTCCAGAATAAATGGCAGCAAACCGTTGAAATTCTCGAATCACGCGTGAATAATTTTCCTGCGTCGGTGAAGCCTTACGCCGAAATGACGCTGATACTTGGCTACGAAAATCTCAAACGACCGCGCGATGGTCTTGTGCTTGCCGAACGTCTCTGGAAAAACGCGCCGACTGACCTGAAATATTACGTTGCTTATGCGCAATTCAGACTTCATGATTCGCTCTCGGATTCTAAAAACGCTTACAACGCTCTGCAACGAATGCTCAATAATGCCGGAACTGACGACAAGAAAATATTCACGCTCAAGAAATTACTCGCACTCACGAATAATAACAGCAAGAAATCTCACGCAATGCAATTACTCGAACTTCAGCCGTCTAACAAAGAAGCTGCGGATATTCTCTCAGCGACGCAGAATTGGGATAATAACACTCGTGTTGCATTAGGTGTGTACTCGCATTTGTCCGGCAATAACGCGACGGCGATTCAAGTTTTGAGCGGCGCAAACGGTCGCAAGGCTACGTATTATTACGCGTGGTCATTGTCACGTTCGAAGCAAAATACTGACGCTCTGAATCTCTGGGGCAATCTCGCAATGACGGGAAATTCTTACGCGGCAAGTTCCGTAACCAGAATCGCAAATCTCGCGAAAGATTCCGGCATGAAAGAACCGTGTATTCAAGTCCTCGAACGCATCGCAAACGAACGCAAAGGCAATGTCAAAGCCAGAGCAATGCAGGCGTTAATCAATCTAATCGGCAAAGAAAATTCCAAACGCAAAACGAATCTCGAAGCGCAAATGCTGAAACTTTACCCGAAATCGACTTATGCGTTCAACATTTTGTGGCGGCGTGCATGGAACAATCTAAACTCTGGAAACGCTGCCGAAGCCGTGAAATTATTCAAGCAATGCGACGCACCCGGAGTGGGTTTCTACAAACGCGCGCGAATCTTGTACTGGCTGTCGCACGCTCAGAAATCAGCCGGTCAGAAATCCGAATCCGAAAAAACTCTCGCACTCTTGAAACGCAAATATCCGCTCACAATCTACGGATTATTAACGCTTAATCCGAACGAAATCCGAATCATTGACGGCAACAATCCGAGCCTGAATCTCGCGCCGTCAGAACTCGAAGAATGGGGCTTCATTAACAACGCGTATCTCAAACTCTCAGTCCCTAAGGCTACGACGAAGCAATTATATCGAGCGTTATTATTATCGCGCTGGCTTGAACGTGACGAGGCATATTCTGAAGCACGGAAACTCGAAACGCTATTAACATCGAGTACGACGCTTTACAGGACTGATCTTGAAGCGTTATATCCAAGACCGTTTTACGAACAAGTCAATGCTGCTTCAAAACGATACGGTGTCGAGAAAAATTTCGTCTGGGCAATCATGCGTCAGGAAAGCGCGTTCAAACCGGATGCCCGCAGTTGGGTTGGTGCGGCGGGATTAATGCAGCTCATGCCCACGACAGCCAAGGACGAATCGAAACGTGCCGGTCTCTCGAAATATGACGTTTACAATCCAAACGATAATATCAAACTCGGGACTTCACATTTGAGTTGGCTCGGGAAAAGTTTTGCGCGTAAAGAATGGGTCATGGCGGCTTACAACGCGGGTTCAGGAAATGCGCGTAAATGGCTCAAGACTGTCAGCGAAAATGTGAATCTGGATCTCTGGATTGAAGCTGTGAAAATCGACGAGACTTGCGGCTATGTTCAACGAGTGTCGGCTAATCTGGAAATCTATCGAATGCTTTACGGCGATGATTAACAAACACGAAATCCCGTTCGAATACTCAGATTACGTTTTGCGTGCGAAATTCCGGGAGATCGCAACTCGTCAAAACTGGCTGCATTCTGGGAAAATTATTCTGGCTGTATCTGGTGGCGGAGATTCTACGGCGTTAGCATGGTTCTTTCACAAATATTATGACGGGGAGTTCATGATTGCTCACGTGAATCACAATTTGCGCGGAGAGGATGCTGAGCGTGATGAGGCGTTCGTGAAAAATCTTGCGTCAGAAATGCAGGTTGAATTTGCCGCGAAAAAAGTCAGCGTCGGAGAAAATATTTTGCCGGGAGAATCTGTCGAATCAGCAGGACGGCGAATCCGCCATTCAGTTCTGGTTGAGTTCGCGAAAAATTCCGGAGTTCGTTACGTTGCGTTGGCTCATAATCGTGACGACTTGGCTGAGACCGTGTTATTTAACATTCTGCGAGGCTCTGGGATTCGTGGTTCTGTAGGTATTCCGGAGATTAGCGAGTTTTCCGGCGTGAAATTTTTCAGACCGTTGATGGCTTTCAGGCGCGAATTTCTGCGGGAATTTCTGCGAGTCAGGGGGTTGTCGTGGCGTGAGGACGTTTCGAATCAGGATAGCAAATACACGCGGAATTTCCTGAGATTGGAACTCTTGCCGTTAATCGCGAAGAATATCAACTCGAACGCAATCGAACATTTAGCAGAATTTGCCGAAGATATGCGCCCCGTGCGTGAATCCGAAGAATCTCGCAGCTATGAATTACTCGAACGTGTGAAAATTCACGAAGCAAATGCAACCGAACATTTAGCAGAATTTGCCGGAGACATGCGCCCCGTCCGTCATGAAGCCGGATTAAAACTCGACGCGAAAAAACTTCGCAAAATTCCGGAGCCGGATCTCAAGTTAATCATTCGCAAACTCGGACGCAATTTGAATCTGCAAACTCTGTCGCGAAATCGTTGTAATGAATTGTCACGTCTGCTCGCAAAATCTGAACCGTTCGTATTTCAATGGAGCGGTGCTGCAAAACTGGAATCCAAAGGGGGAGTATTGAGTGTTACGATTGGCGAAAATTCTTAGGGAGTTGGACTTGATCGCGAAAAGTCTGGAGCAAATATCGAATCTCAAGGACATAGACGAACGACGCAAAGAACTTGAACGGCAGCAGGCGTTATTTGTTCCGCTGAAACAACGGCTCGAACGTGGCGGAAAAGCTCTCGAACTCGGCGAAGATTACGAATCAATCAAAGACCTGCGCAAATTACGCGAACAGAATCGCATGAAACAATCGTCATTACGTGAAGAACTCGCAGCAATCCGCAATGACCTGAAAAATTCAGAGGAAGCGTTGACGATAAGCGAGATCGAATATCGCAATAAATTATCAGAACAAACTCAGCTTAATAACACGATCTTGAAAGTCAGGGAGCTTGACCGGAAAATTTCGGAGTTACATGACGTGAGCGTTCAAATCCGGGATCAATTCGAGGAATCTGAGCGAAACTTGCGTGATGCCACGATTGAAGTCGAGAAAAAACAGATTGCTCTCGAACGGACTGCGCTTGAGTTACGTGATGCCAGGAAATTTCTGCAGGTTCACGCGTATGACGAAAAGCTCAAGACCGCACTCGACGCGATAAAAAAATGCTACGAATTATACGACGAGGCTGAGAGAAAACGTCTTGCTGTGAAAAGTTCCTGGGATAATGCGATATTAAAAAAACAACAGGATCAGGGCATTCTGAAAGACAGAACTTCGCTGCTGAATGACGTGATTCACAAGTACGCAATCATCGAGAAAAATTACGTGAAAGCCAACGCGTTTTACGAGAACTCACTGAAGGGTAAGAGCTTGGCTGAATGGCGCGAAATTTGCGAGAGAAATATCGCGAAACTTAACGATCTTGACGAGTTATACAAGACGTTCCAGAGCGAGAAAATTCTGCACGAAAAGTTAAATAATCTGCACGCTCAGAAATTGCAAATGCACCAGGAAACGCGTAATCTGAATCTTCAGGACATCGAACAGACCAGCAAAATCAACGAATATCGTCAGGAAGTCGCGAAACTCGAACGCCGCGTAAAATTGCTGCACAGTATTCAGGATTTGGACGCAGTGCGCGAACTTTTGGAAGATAACATGGCGTGTCCGTTGTGCGGATCAATGACTCACCCGTACACTTCCGGCGCGAAAATTCCAGACCCGAACGAAGTCCAGAACCAGTTAATACAAGCTCAGAACGCTCTCGAAAATTTGCGGAAAGAATTATCCGAACGTCAAGAGAAAACCGGCAGAATTAATAACGACATTTCATCACTGGCTCGAAACGAGTCCGAACTCAAGAATCTTCTGAGTGATTTGAACTCGAAAATTTCGGCTAAAGTTGCGGATTTAGGTTTGCGAATCGGCACTGGAATATCGCCGTTTGAAGAAATAGATCGCGTTCGACAGATTACTCGTGACCAGTTGCAGCTCGCTCGAAATGCAGCCGAAACAATCGAGACAGCCCAGCGTGATTTGAAAGCCGCTACTGATGATTTCGAAAAGATCAAGCAATCCCGTGAAGAGTTGACGCAGTTTTCTCAGGAAGCGACGTTTCTGGTTCAGAATGACAAGACCGAAGAAGCACGTCTCGAAAACGAAAGCAAATCTCAGGAAGAAATCACAGCAAGTCTCAAGCGTGAGTTAATTTCGCAGCTGATGCCCTATGGCTACAAATCTCTGCCCGAACGTGAGCCGCAGAAAGTTTTGACGGAACTTGATCTCAGATTATCGGCGTGGCTTGATGGCGCGAAGAAACGCACGGATCTTGAACACGAACTATCGATAATTCAGAACGAGATCAACGCACTCAAGAAAGATCGCGATAATTCGAAGCTTAGGCGCGAGGCATTGCTCAGTCAGTTGAAAGCCTCAGAAGCAGACCGTGAAACTTTGCAGCAGCAGCGTGTGATTACATTTGCGTCACGAGACCCCGAATCCGAACTTGACAAAATGAATCGCAGCGTAACTTTCCTGAGGGCACAACTTGATGAACGCAACACTTCGAAAAATTCACACGCCCTCAAGCTGTCACAAATTCAGGATTCGATTCACGCACTCGAAACAGAAATGGCTACGGGACGCGAACAGCTGCAATTATTGGAAGTGAAATTCAGCAAGAAAATGCTTAAATTGGGTTTCAAAAGCGAAGATGATTACGTTTCGTCATGTTTGACCAGCGAAGAACGCCGTGATTTGCAGAATAAATTAAAGGAGCTGACCCAAACTGACATAGAGCTTGCTGCTGAATATGAAAATACTCGCGCAAAATTACTCGAACTGCAATCGAATTTGACGACGAATTTCTCGTTTAACTCCGACGAACTTGCTGAGCGTGTGCATGAACTTGAGCAGCAATTCACTCAGGAACTCGCGAAAGATTCCAACACCGAAGAAGTCCGGGCATATAATCAAGAGCTTAGAATTAATTTGCAGCCGAAGATTCAGGGTTTAGCGATGCGTTGCGGCTTCAAAGACCCGTTCGAAGAATCAGGCTCAGGATCAGGATCAGGCTATGTGCAATAATTTCGCAGCGTTGTTAAAAAATATGTTGGCTTTATCCAGATCCGATAATTCCGGAATTGATTCTATCTCGTGAATAGTCTGGGCTTGATCGCTCCATGGTGAATCCGTGCCGAAAATCACACGTTCTGAGCCGTAATCGCGAATAATTCTCACAAATTCGTCTTTACTCAGCAAGTTCAGATCTTGATCATTCCATCTGTTATCACTGTTATCACTGGGTGTCATGCGTCCGAGTGAAAAAGCCGTGTCGATATAAACCTGCGTATGCCTGAATAACTCGCACGATTCGCGCCAAATTTTCCAGCCGCCCATGTGAGCAAGAATCACTCGAAAATTTCCGGAATTTTTCAACGCACGAAGAATTTTTTCCGGCAACGCCTGACCTTCACCCGGGAATCCAATGTCCCAGCCAGCGTGAATCATCGTGATTAATCCCAACTCGCCAGCACAGCCAAGAATTTTCACGAATCTTTCATCATCGATATTAACGCCTTGATAAACCGGATGTATTTTTATGCCGACGATTCCGGATTTTGATATGCGCTCTAACTCGCCGCGAAAATTCTCAAATTCAGGGTGAATTGCTCCGAACGAAATTATTCCGCGAGCTTCTGAGTGTTCGAGATTTAGCTTGATTGCGTAATTATTAATGCTCGTAACTTGTGAAGCTTTCGTAGCGACGGGCAACAGAACCGAATGATTTACTCCGGATTTCGCCATTGAGTTTTCAAGAGCTGTAATCGTTCCGTTTGTGAATGCGACAGTGCCGCTTTTTTCCTGCAACGTTTTGATTGCGTGTGAAGCGATTTTCTCCGGGAATGTGTGTACGTGAATGTCAATAATTTTTCTCATAATCGCGTATTATAAAACACAAGCCCCCGAATTTTCGAGAGCCTGTGAATTTTACGCTGATTCTAAATCGCGGCTTGCTACAATATCGACATCAGTTCCGCAAGCGTTGTGAATCAAAACTTGACCGATCTTAATCGGAGCTTGAATTTCGAGTTTTGCGACTTCCTGAGCTATTGCGAATAATTTCCCTTTCGGAGCGGGAGTTTTGCTGCGAATCGGACACACCGGTAATTTCCCGTTCTTGACACGAACCGTTGAAGCGAAAACCCGTCTGGGATCTTTGACTTCGGATTTAGCGTAACTTGCGCCTCTTGGACACGAATTTCCTTCGACACTTTTGACTTCGCCATCTTCAAGCGTAACCGTCAAACCGCAGCCAAGCGGACATGATACGCAAATAAATTTTTTCTCGCTAATTTCTGACATGTGAATCACCTCGAATTATACCGGCTGAATATCGACTATTATTTCCCGCAAATCCGGCATCGCTTTAATCTGAGCGGCTTTGATTTTCACTTCATTCATTTCACCGGGTCTGGCATAGCGTAATCGCTGCGTGTAAAATTCCGGCGTTGTGAAAACTTTGCAAGCTTGTTCAATCGGTCTCGTTACGCGCATAAAAATCGTCGTGTCAGATTCTCCCGTGACAAATTGCGGTGAAAATAATCTGACGTTCTCGCCGCCTTTAACCGGAATCCTGCGAATATCCCCGGAAATTTCTCCGGCTGCATAACGAGCTGCGTTTGTTCCGGCTATTAAGCCTTCATCGCTGACGTTATCGACCAGATCATACACTATTACGACATTGCCTGCCGCGAAAATTGCCGGATTACTCGTCTGCAACAAATCATTCACGACCGGACCGCCCGTAACTTTATGAATTTCTACACCAGCCATGCGTGATAATTCGTTCTCAGGAATCAATCCGATTGCAAGCAAAAGCGTGTCACATGCGACGAATCTTTCCGTGGATTTTATCGGAGCTTTATTCGCGTCAACTTTCGCAACTGTAACGCCTTCGAGACGATCTTTGCCGTGAATTTTCGTGACCGTAGTTTCCAGATGAAACGGAATGCCGTAATCGTCCAGACACTGAGCGATATTTCTACGCAAGCCGCCCGGCCATGACATCACTTCATAAACTCCCTCGACTTCCGCGCCCTCCCAGATCATTCGACGCGCCATTATCAAGCCAATATCGCCCGAACCCAAAATTACCGCACGTTTTCCGGGCATGTAGCCTTCCATGTTTACGAATCTCTGAGCAGTTCCAGCCGTGTAAATTCCAGCAGGTCTAGTTCCCGGGATTCGAATCGCACCCAACGGACGCTCACGACAGCCCATAGTCAGCACAATCGCTTTCGGATTCAAGCATTCGATCCCTCGTTCTCGATTCATCGTCCAAACCTGATTCGAGTTTTTGTCAATCTGGAATACCATTGTGTTCGTGCGAAATTCTACGCCGGTTTCATGAGCCTGTTGAATAAATCTGTGCATGTATTCAGGTCCGGTCAATTCCTCGCGAAAAGTTCTAAGACCAAAGCCCGGGTGAATACACTGTTGCAAAATTCCGCCCAAATCCCAATCGCGTTCAAGTATTACTACATGTTCAGCACCTTGTTTTCTCGCGCCGATTCCTGCAGCAACTCCAGCAGGCCCAGCACCGATAATTAACACGTCAATATTATTATTAAGCATTGAGCCTCGCCTCCTGTTTATTATTCAGCAAAAATTCCTTCGTTTTGCCGACTAATAATCTCGAATCGCCACCGTGACGTGTGATCGCATCTAATGGCACACCCAATTCTCGCGACAAAATTTCCGCAACTCTTGGGCAACAAAATCCGCCCTGACAACGACCAGTCCCCGCACGCGTCAGCATTTTCACAGCCGTTACAGTTCTTGCGCCGCGCCTGATAGCCTCGATTACCTGACCTTCAGTTACAGTTTCGCAGCGACAAACGATTTGCGCATAAGCCGGATCAGATTTTGCGAGTTCCTTTCGTTCGTCCATGCTCGAATACAAGAATCTGGGAATATTCCTGCGTTCGGGAACAAATTTCTCGTTCGGAATGAATTTGAGCTTATCACCGAAATTTTCACGCAGCAAATCAGCAACATAAACCGCAATCGCCGGAGCAGAAGTGAATCCCGGAGATTTTATGCCGGCAACGTTCACGAATCCGCGCGGATTTTCGAGAGCCTTAATCATGAAATCGCCCGTATCTGTATTAGCTCGAACTCCTGCAAAAGTCGTAATATTCAAGTTCACCGGAAAATTCGGGACTAATCGTCTAGCACCATTCAGAACTTCCGCGAGACCTTCAGGTGTTGTCGAATTATCTTCTGGATCGTCCTGTTCTGTAGCAGTCGGTCCGGATAATAAATTACCCTCGGCTGTCTGAGCGACTGTGATTCCTTTGCCGGCTTTCGATGGACACGAGAACATGAAGCTGTGAATGAATCCCTGAGTAGTCCTGTCCAGCAGGAAATATTCGCCCTTCGTCGGGATAATTCTGAAACTCGTATCGCCTGCCCATTCCGAAATTTCTCCCGAATGAACTCCCGCAGCATTTATCAAGACCGGGGCTTCGAAAATTCCGCGATTAGTATTTACGCCTTTAATATCTCCGCTGGGTTCGAAAATTAATCCTGTAACGAGCGTTTCGAGAAATAATTCCGCACCGTTAGTCTGAGCATTCTCGATGAAAGCAGCAACAGCTTCGAAATTATTAATTATGCCAGCCTCAGGTGACCATAGAGCCGCGATGATTTCTTTTGAAGCGTTTGGTTCACGTTCGCGCAATTTGTCGCCGGAGATTATTTCCAAGCCCGGAGCACCGTTAGCGTTTCCCTGAGCGAGCAGTTTCTCAAGATGCAATTTCTCCTCGTCACTGAACGCGCAGACATACGAGCCGCATTCGTCCAAGTGAATATCTAATTCGTCTTTGAGTTTGTGCCATAATTTATTTCCAGGGACGCAGAATTTCGCTTTTACAGTTCCGGGTTTGTCATCGAATCCGCCGTGAATCATTGAGCTGTTCGCACGACTTGCACCCGACGGAAGTTCTGAAGCTTTATCGAGTACTGCAATTTTGAGCTTGTATCGTGACAATTCGCGCGCAATTCCCGAGCCGATTACCCCAGCTCCGATTATTATCACGTCGTATTTTTTCGCCATGAGTTTACCCCCTTCAGATAAAAATAACCCCCCTGCGCTGTATCAGGGGGATAAAAAGCTAAATAACTTACTAATCCGTCCAGCCCTTTGCCTTTTCGATAGCTTTCTTCCAGCCGTCGTAATTCTTCTCGCGTTCCTGAACTGATGACTCGCACTTGAACACGCGATCGACCGCCCAATTTGCGCGAATATCGCTCTCGTCCTTCCAGAATCCGACAGCAAGTCCGGCAGCATATGACGCTCCAAGAGCCGTTGTCTCATTCACGACCGGTCTGACAACTTCCGTGCCGAGAATATCCGCCTGAAGCTGCATCAGCAAATTATTCACGACCGCACCGCCATCGACTTTCAGAGCCGTTAATTTCTTGCCGGAATCTTTTTCCATTGCTTCGATAACGTCGCGTGTCTGGTAGCAAAGACTCTCAAGAGTTGCCCTGATAAAATGCTCTTTCCTGACATAGCGTGTTAAGCCAACGATTGCGCCTCTCGCAGTCATGTCCCAGTAAGGCGCGAATAATCCGGAGAATGCCGGCACGAAATATATTCCTGCTGAATCCTTGACTTTGCCCGCGAAATATTCAGTCACAGGAGCGTCGTCAACAAGTTTCAGATTATCACGCAGCCACTGAATCGCAGCACCAGCGATCGCTATTGAGCCTTCCAGAGCGTAATAGCATTTGCCCTCTTCGCGCGAATAAAACGCTGTTGTCAATAATCCGTTTGTTGACGGGATTGGCTTGTCACCGATATTCATGAGCATGAAGCAGCCGGTTCCGTAAGTGTTTTTCGCTTCACCCTCACTCAAGCAAGCCTGTCCGAATAACGCGGCCTGCTGATCTCCCAAGTCTCCAGCGACAGGAATTTCGCCGCCGAACGGACCGGATTTCACAGTATTGCCGTAAACAAAACTTGAGGGCTTAATCTCAGGCAGCATTGACTCCGGAATCTTCAGGAAATCGAGCATCTCTTTGTCCCATTTGAGCGTCTCGATATTCATGAGCAGCGTTCTCGAAGCGTTTGAAACGTCCGTAACATGAACGCCGCCATTAACTCCGCCGGTTAAATTCCAGATCAGCCAAGTATCAGTGTTGCCGAATAATAACTCGCCACGTTCAGCTTTTTCGCGCGCGCCGGGTACATTGTCGAGAATCCAGCGAATTTTCGTGCCTGAGAAATACGGGTTGATTAATAATCCGGTGATTTTCTTGACTTTGCCTTCGCCTTTTTGATTCTGTTCCCAGCCCGGGGTTTTGAGCCATTCAGTGCAGAAATCCTGAGTTCTCGTGCATTGCCAGACTATAGCGTTATAAATCGGTTTGCCAGTAGCTTTTTCCCAAACAACTGTAGTCTCACGCTGATTCGTAATTCCTACAGCAGCAATTTCATCAGCAGTTGCGCCGGTTTTTTCGAGTACGCCGCGGATTACGTCCTGAGTTCGTGACCAGATTTCCATCGCGTTATGCTCGACCCAGCCCGGGTTCGGGAAAATCTGCTCATGTTCCATTTGATGCGACGCGACCGGTCTGCCATCTTTCGCGAATAACATGCAGCGAGTACTTGTCGTTCCCTGATCAATAGCAGCTACGTATTTTTTCCCTGACATATCATACATAGTCGAAAATGAAGCCTCCTTTGTATTTGCAATTTCTGCTTGTGAGTTAATTTCAGGTGTTGATGTGTTCGTGTTTGATTCGCTTGATATTTTTGTCACGTCAGAACCAGAACCAGTTCCAGTTCCAGATTCAGATTCTGGCGCAACGGTTTTCTTGCCTGAAAATAATTTGAAAAACATGTTTCATTTCTCCAGTTAAAAATTCTAATTCCGCGAGGGGCGTTAATTTGCTACATGATTCCTACAGCGTGACAGAATACGTAAGCCACAACTGCTCCGACCAACGGACCAATTACAGGTACCCACGAATAACCCCAATCTGAGTCGCGTTTCCCCGGAATAGGCAGAACGAAATGCGCGATTCTTGGGCTTAAATCTCTGGCTGGATTCAATGCGTAACCTGTCGGACCGCCAAGAGCTGCTCCAAGTCCGTAGATAATTCCTACGACAAAGAACGTGCCAAGTCCAGGAGTTGTCAAGCCAACGCCTTTCGAGAACACGCACATGATCAACGTAACCAGGAAGAACGTGGCAATAGCTTCAGTTATGAAATTGCACGGAAGATTTCTGTTGCCAGGAGCTGTGCAGAATACGCCGAGCTGAGAATCAGGATCTGAACCCTTCCAGTGATTGAGATATGCCAGCCACACAACTACGCCACCGCAAAATCCACCGACCATCTGCGCAATGATAACTCCGAAAGCCTCGCCCCATGATCCGTAAACACCCGCAAGTGTCTTCGCAACTGTCACAACCGGATTCAAATCAGCCTGTGTAGAACCAAGAGCGTTCGCAGCAAATACGCCTAAACCGACTGCCCATGCCCAGCCCCAACAAATATGAACCCAATTAGAACCGTTCGCTTTTGAATCTTTAAGAACGAGATTCGCAACGTTACCATCACCGAAAACTACGAGAACTAATGTCCCAAAAAATTCACCTAATACAGGTCCTGTCATAATCTAAAGATCTCCTCTCAGATTTATAATATTAACTTGCGAAAATCACGGCCGGCAAAAATCCCAAACCAGACAGATCCCCCTCGCGAAAAATTTCACATAATCTGCCGTTACTCAGCTCGGAAAATTTGACAAGCACGCTGATAATCCCACCTGAGAAAATTTTAATTCATGAGCTTTTCCCGTGTATCAGAATTTTTGCGGTTTATTGCTTTCGTGAAAACATGATTATCATGATTATTATTCTTCGCGACATTCTTCAAGCACAGCCAGCCTTGCCAAATTCCAAACGCAGCCACAATTATCATCGCAGCAATAGATATTAACTTTCCCCAGGCGTTACGAAGCAAATAATTCATCAGCCACACACTCAAAAATCCGTAACCAGCGACAACGATCCCAGCAGAAATTACTCGTCCTGCAAATATCGCGTCCTTCAGATTAAATTTGCTAAATTTGCTAAAATTGCGCATTTTCATAATCATCACTTCCAAATTATCACTCCCAAAATTTTTTCGAACTTGCCAGACCAGCTCTTCTCGGGAAAATTTTCGCGCACGGCATGATCTTCCGCCACGTCACGATGCACTTGTTACTTTCATAAAAATTTATCTCCGGAGCTTTCACGCCCAATTTGTGCCAGTTATTGCCGACTTCATGAATTTCAGAATCAACTTTCTCACCTTTGAACGTCAGCAATAATCCGTGAACTTTCACCAACGGAGCTAATAATTCCGCCGTAACTCCTGCACTCGCGACTGCCTTGGCTGCGGCGAAATCAAATTCTTCCCGATGAACCTTCGCAAAATCCTCGCTTCTAGCACAAATTATCTCAACGTTCGAAATTTCCAGTGATTCCGCAATTTCACGAATCGCGTCACATTTTTTCGCAATGCTGTCCAAGAGCGTAATCTTCAAATCCGGTCGATAAACTGCCCAGACGATCCCCGGCAAGCCTCCGCCAGTTCCAACGTCAATCGCACTTCCGGATTCCGGCAAAAACTTCAGGGAATTTTCACAATCACGAATCTGCAACTCGTAAATTTCCCGCGCTCCACGAGTTCCCGTTAATCTCGCAACTTTGCACGCGTCAAGTAATTCAGCGTACTTGAACAACACGTCATTTATCATAAATCGCAGCTCAACAAGTCCTCAAGATTCTGACGACGCACGACTAATTTCGCATCGCCGTTTTTCACGAACACAACTGCAGGTCTCATTAACCTGTTATAATTGCTCGCCATGCTGAACGTGTAAGCTCCGGAATTATACAGCGCGATTAAATCCCCGCGTTTGACTTTGGGCAGCTTCACGTTATCGATCAAAATATCTCCGGATTCGCAGCACTTGCCTACAATCGAAACTTTCGCGTTATTTTCCGGCACGTAAATTTCCCCGTAAGGATTCTCAATCGCAACAGCTTCGTATTCTGCGTTATACAGCGCGTATCTGGGATTATCAGCCATTCCGCCATCAACAGCTATGTACGTGACTTCGGGTAATTCTTTCACAACTTCAACTCTGTAAATCGTTATCCCGGCTTCAGAAACAAACCAGCGTCCCGGTTCGATAATTGCTTTTGGTCTGGTGAGATTTCGTGACTTGCATTCGGATTCCAGAAGCTGCATCATCGGGTCAGTGAATTTCTCGACCGGAACATGCGGCAATTTCGGATTTATCACAGCTCCGAATCCGCCTCCAAGATTCAATTCGCGAACGTCAAGAGCAAATTCCCGTTTCAAAATCGCGATTAATTCCACGATTCGCTTCAGGCTCATCAAGTGATCTTCAGGATCAAACAGCTGCGAGCCAACATGAAAATGCAAACCCATCAAGTCAATATTCGCGTTCGAAATCGCTTTCTGAACAACTCTGCGCAACATGCCATGCGCCGCGTCAAGTTCCAGCGGGAAGCCGAATTTGCTGTCAGTCGAACCCGTCGCAATATAACTATGCGTGTGAGCGTCAACCCCCGGAGCAATCCGCAGTAATATTCTCGCATTCTTGTGCAATTTTCCGGCAATATTCGCGATTAAATCCAGTTCATCTTCTGAGTCCACGATTATTCGCCCGATTCCAAGATCCAACACCTGAAATATTTCCTCGGAACTTTTCGCGTTACCGTGAAATTCGATTCGTTCAGCAGGAAATCCTACGCTAAGAGCCGTGTGCATTTCACCGAGTGAGATCGCGTCAATTCCCAAACCTTCGTCTTTAATTACGCGCGAGACTGCCTTCGTCGAAAAAGCTTTACTCGCATAACAAGCCGCGACATTATCCCAACGCGCCAGAAATTTTTCGCGAATCTCAGCACAACGCGCACGAATAATCGCCTCGTCATAAACATACAACGGTGTCCCGAATTTTTCCGCGAGTTCTTTGCAGTCAACGCCGCCCCATGCAAAATTTGTGTTCAAAATTACAACGCTCCTTAAAATATAAATCACATGCTATTATTATATACATGCTTAACGATAACGAATTATTTTTCAAGATTTCTCTGCCCTCACTTGAGATAAATTTCTCAGAACAGCTCCTGCGCGCTATGAAATTCGATCGCAATTCATGCCCCAAAACTCTCGAACAATATCTGGAACTTTGGCATCCTCAAGACGTTGCGAAAATTATCGAGTTCCAGAATTTTGTGAGTGCGAATCATGATACGAATTTCCTGAACCTGACGCGAAAATTATATTGCGGCGATGGAATTTACCGGACATTTCACGTGAACGCATTCAAGAATCGCGATCTATACGGCAAAGTTGCTGAGATAATTTGCCGGGAATTTTCTGAGATGCAAATCTGGCTGCAAAATTCATCCGACGGCGACAGACTAATCCTGAAGCGCGAAAATCTGCCCGAAAGAACTCTCGAAGCAATTTCTATTCAGGGCGTGAAATTTCTAAAGGACATCAGCGAAATTCTCGATCTTGAACAGGAAAATTGCAGATTAAGGCGCGAACTTCAGAAACGCATATTCAGTGCGAAAGTCTCTGCGATATTCGGCGAGTGGGAGCGTGATGTAAAAATCGGGATCGTTGGCTTGACTTGCAGCGGGAAAAGTTCGTTCGTGAATGCGATTTTGGGTGAGAGAATCATTCCTGAACACGCTGACATTCAAACTCAAACGGCGATATTCTGCAGGAACGGCGATCATCGTGAGGCGAAAATTTTTCACAAAGATACGCAATTCGAGACAGTTCGTGACTCAGATTTGACGGCTGATTACCTGCGAAAGATCTCGTCCTCGTTATTTGCGCCTGGGAATATTCCGGAAAATTTCAGAATCGAGCTGACGATTCCGGGCGCGTTAATTCCTGAGAACGTGTCAATCATTGATACACCGGCGTTCGTACCGTTCGAGCAAAATTTACGCCGCAGAACTTCCAAGAGCAAGAAAATTTTTCAGGCGAACGATTTGCTGCGAAAATTGCTGCCGAAACTTGACGCGATAATATACATTCTGCCGCTTCGATTTGGCTTGCAATCCTGGGATTTCGAATTTCTCCGCGAACTTGAAAATCTCAACAAGCGAATCATATTCCTGTTATCATTCAGCGATCTTGAATCACACGACTTCGAAGCAGGAAACGTCACTGCGACTTCACGCGAGAAAATCATATACTCAGTCGAAAAATTCCGCACGCAACTCAGAAATTATTTCCCGGATTCCGAATCCGAATCTGACGTGCTGCCCGTGTCATCGAAATTTGCTCTCGAAAGATTCTACGACAGACAATCGCTCGACTGGAAAAAATCCAATCTCGATTCCGTTCTGAACTTGCTGACGAATAATTCCGGCTCAATCAGCTGCGAATTTCCCGAGGACACCGCGATATTAAAAGAATCCGAATCGCAAAACATACTCTCATCACTGATTAACTCAATGCGCGAACTGGATTTTCGTAACGAATTTTTCGGGCTGAAATCCTTCAAGACGAACAGCAAACTCGTGTTATTATCTCCGGATCGTGACGAGAGCCTGAGATTATTCGCGAAACTCGCACACAACAGCAAATTTGCACGACCTCCCGAAGGTTATGTCAGCGCGTGTGAATGGCTGTATTCCGGATCAATTATGCCATTGCCGTGCGTAAAACTGCCCGATACAGGAATGAACGACGATATTTTGATCGCGCCGTCCGACGAATTTTTGCCTGAGAATATTTTCTGGGAGAATTTGTTCAGACAGCGAGTTCCGGTTATAAGCGTGAATCTATTGCGCTATGATTTCGGATTTCAGGATTTGATGAACGCGCCGTATTTCCAGGCAATTAAGAATTTCAGATTCGTGATAATTTTCGGGAACGGGATTTATTTCGAGAACGAGAGCCGCAACTCGAATCGTGATTTCAAACGCGATATTATAAAAAACATCGAACTGTTCTCAAGGCGAAATTCCCTGAAAAAGTCCGATATTTTCGTGTACGAAGATTACGATATTATTCTCTGCCGAAGTGTCTAGCGAAATCCCTGCGCGTAATTTTCAAGATAGTCGGTCGCCCATGAGGACACACAAACGGCTGTTCACACTTGCCCAAATTCACCCACAAGTTCACAGCTTCTTCGCGCGAAAGTCTGCTGGTTAATTTCACCGAAGCTTTACACGCAGCGGTCGCCCAAGTGCGCCACAAAATATCCTGAATATTCCCGTCGTGATAATTCTTCAGAGCGGATAGTGTCACACGCAACAGAACTTCAGGCTCGATTTTCTCAACCGAGATTGACGGCACAGATTTCAGCGCGATTCCTTTTGTTGTGAAATCAAATTCGAATCCGGATTTTTCGAGTGCGTCCAGAAATTCAGCTGTCTCGATTGCCAAAGTCGGCGGCAAAATCACCGGAATTAACAATTTCTGAACATGCTGCGAATTTTCTGCGAGTTTGCGAATGCGTTCGTAATTTATGCGTTCGTGAGCTGCGTGAGGATCTACAAGAATCAAATCATCGTGCGCGTCAAAAATCAAATACCCGCTCGAAGTCTGCGCGAGAAAATCCACTCCCAAATCATCGGACTCAATCGCAAGTTCAAGCTCTGAATCCGAATCCGTAGCATAATCCGGACTCAGTTTGCGTGAAGAACTCGAAGCCGAAACCGCGTTACGTGCATAATCTGAATTAGAAGCCGGGTCTGTATCATGTCCATAATCCGGACTCAGTTCGCGTGAAGAACTCGAAGCCGAAGCCGAGCCTCGTGCATAATCCGGATTAGAAGCCGGGGCTGTAGCATGCCCATAATCCGGACTCAGTTCGTGTGAAAAACTCGTATCCGAATCTGAACTTCGTGCATAATCTGAATTAGAAGCCGGGTCTGTATCGTGCCCATAATCCGGGATCAGTTCGTGTGAAAAACTCGTATCTGAAGCCGAAGCTCGTGCAAAATCTGGATTAGAAGCCGGGTCTGTATCATGCCCATAATCCGGTATTAGTTCGCGTGAAAAACTCGTATCTGAAGCCGAAGCTCTCTTGGGAAAATGTCTCTTCGAAAAATCCCGCGAGCTTGCAAAATTTTCCCTGACCGGCGAATCATTTTTCGTGTCAAGCAACGGCGGCGGACTTCCCAAATTCTCAGAAAGTTTCCTGATAGCTTCGAAAATTTCGTTCGGATAACGGAATCGCACTTCGGATTTTGTCGGGTGAATGTTCACGTCAACCAATGCCGGATCAAGCGTGAAAAATAACGCCCAATTCCCGGAAATTTCCCGTGCTGCCTGAGATAACGCGCCTTTGATTACCGGATCGTTTACTGCGCGAGAATTTACGAATGACATCACATCGCTGCGAGTTTTGAGTTCGGGTCTGTGCTGAAACAATGCTCGGAGCTGCAAATTCCCCACGCGAATTTCTGAAGTCTGAATCTCTGCACCAGCTCCCCAGAGTTTTTCGAGAATTTTCTTCGTGTTACCGGAGCCGTCCGTGTCGAAAATTTTCTTGCCGTCATGTTCGAGCGAGAACGCAACTTCCGGATTACACACAGCGTATTCTCGCAAAAACACCGCTGCACGACGTAACTCTGCCGACGCACTCTTCAAAAATTTCCGTCTGGCTGGCAAACTCGCAAATAGATTCTCAATCTGGATACGCGTGCCGGGATTGCAATTTACTTTCGCGTGTTCGATTATTTTCCCGTCCGAAGTTTTGAGCAGACCTCCCGTTTCTGAATCGCGAACTCTGCTGCGAATCTCGACATCTGCAACCGCTGCCAAACTCGCCAACGCCTCTCCTCGATAGCCAAGTGTGCTGATACTCTCAAGATCTTCAAGACTGGAAATTTTACTCGTCGCATGATACGTCAGAGCTAAAGGCAAATCGTCAAATGCTATTCCTGACGCGTCATCTTCGACTGTGATCCGCAATTTTCCACCGTCCCAAAGCCGCACACGAATATTTTTCGCACCAGCATCCAGTGAGTTCTCGACAAGTTCTTTCACAGCTGAAGCAGGACGTTCGACAACTTCACCGGCAGCAATTCTCCGCCAAATTTTCTCGGATAATTCGTGAATCTTTGGCATTTAACGCAAAATCTCCCGAATAATTTCCATCGCATGCAAAACTCTCGTCTCATCAGCCTGACTGCCCATGTGTCCGATCCTGAAAACTTTTCCAGATAGCGCGCCATAATTTCCGCCAACTACAACACCGCGACTTCTCAACGCAAGATCAAATTCTCGCCACGCCCATTTATCCGGAACATAGAACGCCGTAACTGTCGGTGAACTTGTCAATTCGTTTTTCGGGAATAATTTCAGTCCAAGCTCTTTTCCCAAATCACGGCAAATTTTCGCAACTTTCGCGTGACGTTCCCAGGATTTTTCAAGCCCCTCGTTAAGTATCAAGTTCAGCGCGTAATTCAAAGCCTGCAAAGCGTGCCAGTCGTGTGTATACGGCGTGAATTTTTTCTCCGGAATATTTTTCCACGGCAAGTATGCTTCATAGCCCGAGTAATTCACCTGTTCGATAACTTCCCAAGCTCTGTGCGAAATCGACGAGATCGAAACTGACGACGGCATCGACAAAACTTTCTGACTTCCGAGCAGCCCAATGTCAATCAAGCAATCGTCAACGCTCAAATCCACACCGCCAGCACTCGACACGAAATCTACAACAAATAGCGCGTCAAATTCTCTCGCAATCCTGCCAATCTCGCGCAAACACGGCGTAACAGTTCCACTCGGGGTCTCGCAATGCACACACGTTATAACTTTCGGTCTGAAACTTTTCACGGAATCATAAACTCTCTGAGAATCCGGCACGTCATCGTAATCGAAACTCACAAGCTCCGTATCAAATCCCAAAGCTCGTCCCATGTCAGCGAATCCCTCGCCGAATATTCCAGATGATACACACAGCAATTTCTCGCCCGTTCTGAGCGTACATTTCAGAGCCGCCCACAAAATCGACATCGCTTCACCCGAAGTTATGATTATGTCATTATGAGTCCGCAGAAATAATTTCGCCAAACTTTGATCCAATGCGTACAGCTCGAAAAATTCGTCCTCAAGATCTGAGCTGGCGTAATTTTCCAGCCAAGCCTCGCGAATCTTCAACGGAACTTCTACAGGTCCGGGAACAAGTCCAATCTCGTAACTTCGCATATTACTTCAGAATTTCCCGTGCAATTTTCACAAGTTCGCTGCGATTTAACGAGTAACTTTCAAGCGTGAGTGTTCTGTTTTTCCCGAGCGAGATCGCCAACGTATCCGGCAAAATCTCGTGCTTCTCAAAAATCGCGTCACAATTCCTAACCCGCAGAATTTCGTAACCGGTTTGGGATTTCATGAGCGTATTCGAGTTATCTTGCGGAATTTCTCTGGGTACTCGCAAATCTCCGAAACCAACGCCCTCCGTCAAAATCACCGTCAAATTTCCAACGGGTTTTCTGCGCGAATATTTCCTGTAAATCATGCGTCCTAAGTCTTCAGAATTTGCGTCAGGAATCAACGGCGTAACAACTTCACTGACCAATTTCCAATCGCCGATTCGATTCGCAAGTTCGAGAGCATCGGATTTACTCGCAAAAATCACACATACTAACGCAATCACAACTAATATTCTCTTCATATACAAAAACTCCTTCACAAATTTTCGGCGCGAATTTCACGTAACCAGATCTTTCGCACCTGAGTCAAGAAATTATCATACACTCCGCTTCTGAAATCCGGAAATGTGTAGTCAAAACTCGCCCAATTCTTGAACCTGTAGCGCATTGTGACTTCGGCGTAAATTCCATCTCGCAGCCAAATTCTGTGAGCATGATCTTTCGTTGATGCCAAAATCAATCTCGCACCGTCGATATAACCCGGGTCAATATTCACGGCTCTGATTGGCTGACGGCTTTGTGATTCGATATTAATCGCTTCGTGTTTCCATTCGACCAAACCAGTCGCATCGACAAGCCCGGGAAAACACAGAAATATTCGCGTCAAATGTTCTGAAATATCCCGATAATAATTCGTGCGATCAAATGCAACCGGATCACTGACAATCTCAGGTTCTCCCCAAATCTCAGAGAGTTTGTGAATGCTCCAGTCGCGAAAATCCTCGTCCGGATACAAAATCCCTGTAATTCGCTTCACCAACGGAAATTTATTTTTCATGAGCAAATTTTTCCTCCAAAAATTCTTGCGTGAATATTATAATTCTTGATTATGAAAAAATTACACGTGTTATTAGCATTAACGATTATATTTTGCACCACACAGGCATTCGCAAATAACTGGGAAATTCGCTCAATCGATCTCAAACGCGCAATCCCGAACGACACAACTCCTCCTGAACGTCTCGAACCCGTAACAAAACTTGCTGTGTTAAATTCAAACGAGGGAATAATTCGGCGTGTGAAACTTTATGACCCCGAATTAAAACTCGCGGCTCTGACGTTTGACATGTGCGAACTTGAGACAATCACAACCGGCTGCGACATGAAAATTCTGGCATTCCTGCGCGAAAATAATATTCCTGCGACGTTATTCATGGGCGGCAAATGGATGCGGACTCACTCACAGCGTGTGAAGGAAATCATGGCGAGTGAAATTTTCGAGATTGCGAATCACAACTGGTCACACGGAAATTGCGCATTATTATCCGAACAGAATCTCAAGAACCAGATTTTGTGGACTCAGGCTCAATTCGAGATTTTGCGTGAAGAATTGCTGCGTGAAAATCCAGATTTGAATCCGGATTCAGTTCAGAGAATCCCAGAGTTATTCAGACTGCCGTACGGACGAAACTCCGAGAAATCTCTGCGAATCATTGCGGATTTGGGTTTGCGAATCATTCAGTGGGACGTTGCTGCTGAGAATGGCGACAACTCGAAAATTTCCCGCGCGAAAAAATCAGCCAAGCTCGTTGCATCAATGACGCGTCCGGGAAGCATCTTGTTATTTCACGCGAATCTTGTTCCAAAAGGCAGCGATGTTCTGTTGCGTGAAGTTGTGCGTGAACTCGAAGCCAGAAATTACGCATTCGTAACTGTGAGCGAATTGCTGGAATCCGGAATCCCTGAGACAACCCGTAACGGATATTTCACGAACCCCGGCGACAATCTCGCGCTCGATAAAAAATTCGGGATCGATGGCACTGGCAGGCGCGCAAAACCCAAACGCAAGAAATAATTCCTAGTTCCATTTGTCCGACTTGTAAATAATCTGGATTGGTCTGTCGCTGAAATTATTCCCGATGATTCGTTTGCCTGCGACTTCCGGATTGAACGTTAGCGTGATAGTCGTGTATTTATCCGGAGTCCAGACGTTTTGCATAATCAGCTTTTTATCCGAACGAGGATTTTTCATGGCAGTCTCGTGTCCCGAACCGAATTGTGAGTTATAAGCTCTCTGCAGCGCAAGATAGAAATTTTTGTCGGTGTTTGCATTACCGGAACTTTGAATATACGCAGCTTTGGTCTTGAGAATTTTTTTCTTGTAGAACCCGAACACGAATCGCGCCGGGAATCCCTCGAAAAATCCTTCCATTGTGAGAGTGTCTTGTCTTGGTGTGAGAATTTTCGCGCCGCTGTTTTCCATGCGTTTCTGAGTTCGAGCGTATGTGTGACCGAACGGCAGCGACATGAACGCATCAGCACTGTTCGACAACGCAAAAGCTTCACATGCAAAACCCGCAAAAATCATCGCACAAATCGCAACTGGCAAAATTATTTTCCTGAACATGTCTAAAAACTCCTTTGTGAGATTTACATGATAATAGCAAATTTTGAATCACTGGTATAATTCACACGAATAATTTTCCAAATTTTCCAAGGAGGAATTTTCGCATGAACAAACTTTTTCTGAGTGTGGCGTTATTAGCACTCGTAATTTTCCCGAAGCCGTTCGTGGCACAAGCTGCGGATCCCAAAGACAAGTCCGCGATTCTGGTCGTTTCATTCGGGACATCAATGCCGGAAGCTCGCAAAGCAATCGACAATCTCGTAACTGCTGCGAAAAATAATTTCCCGGATTTCGAGACGAGATTAGCGTTTTCGTCCAACATAATTCGCCGCAAGATCGCCCGTGAAAATCAGGAAATCGGCGCCCTGCTCCAGAAACGCCTGCGCTGCGGAAACAATCATGTTCAGATCGTCATCACAAATGGTAACCCCGAGAATTTCAGACGGGTAGTGCTGCATCTTCGCCCGTACCACCGGCTCAAACTTGTCCTTGATTCGGCCGGAATAGACCTCAGAGCCGGTAATGACCACCCCGATTTTCCTGTGCTGATAGGGTTTGAGCTCCAGAAGCTTTCTCTCTTTGCAAAGCGCTTCCGCACGGAGGATCTGCTCCTCCTTCGTCACGAGCGGGACGATACGCATGGAAGCCAGCCTTGCCCCGGCTTCCACCGGATAATGATCACGCAGGGTGCAGATGGTAATATCCCCGATGGAGTTGATCTCCTGTAAAAGCTCCGTATCCACACGGAGCATCCCTCGCCTGTCAGCAAAGAGAAGAACCTTCCCTTCCGAGGGGCCGGTATAATGCGCCCCTTCCACAGGCGCCATGGCTGCCATACGCAGAGCTGCTTCTTCTTCATGGATTTCGCCGGCATTTTCTTCCCACACGAAAACAGTGCGTTTGCCGATATCGAGCAGCCTGGGGATATCTTCTTCCGTAATGATATGGCCGCGCCTGAAAGCGGCACCTTTAAAACCGTCCCGCATGGCGGTGATGTCATGGCAGAGCTCCATACCGACGGCTGATTCAACAGGTATTTTCTTCATCTCGATCTTCTCCCTCTTTTTTCAGGATTCTTTCGGAACCAGAATCACATTCTGCGGAATGGAATCTGTGGTGATTATAACAGAATTGCTCTTCAAAAGCCACTCTTCTTTTGAGAGAATTTCTTCGGCTGCTCCGTCATGAACCATGGCAATACGATCACAAAGGCGATAGGCCTCTCCCCTGTCATGGGAGACAAGAACGGTCGTCTTGCCGAAACGCCGGATCACCTCTCTCACCTCTTTTTCCATGCGGAATTTCAGCTCGCTGTCAAGCGCGGAAAACGGTTCATCCAGCATCAGAATCTGCGGTTCGGAAACGAGGATCCGCGCAAGCGCTGTACGCTGCTGCTGCCCGCCGGAGAGCTGCCCGGGATAGTGAGAAGCAAGTGAGGATAGCCCGAAGCTCTCCATAATCGCGTCAACCCTGTCGTTCCGCTCCTTTTCACTCTGTTTATCCCGCAGGGTTCCGGCACGAATATTCTGATAAACCGTCATATTGGGAAAAAGGGCATAGTTCTGAAACATCAGCCCGGTGCGGCGCTGCTGCGGCGACAGGTTGATGTGCTTTTCCGAGTCAAACAGTGTGACGCCGTTGAGAACGATGCTGCCTCTGTCCGGCTTCTCAATGCCGGCAATACACTTGAGCGTGAGACTCTTCCCACAGCCCGAATTCCCGCACAAGCCGAGGACCTCGTCCCCCGCGTTCAGTTGAATCCGAAGCCTGAAATCTCCAAGCTTCTTCTCGATATCCATGATCAGTGCCATCTCATGCCGCCCCCTTCCGCTGCTTTCCTTCCTTCTTCTCCAACATATTCACTGCAAGAAGAACCACGAAGGAAATGGCCATGTTTACCATTACCCAGCGAAAGGCCATGGAATCATCGTTGGTGCGCCAGAGCTGGTAAACCGTGGTAGAGATCGTGGCCGTTCGGCCGGGTGTATAGCCGGCAATCATGCTAGTGGCACCGTATTCCCCCAACGCTCTCGCAAAAGCAAGCACCGTGCCGGCCATGATGCCCTGCTTGCAGTAAGGCATTCGAATGCGCCAGAAAATATAGGTGTTGGAAAGGCCGATGGACTGCGCAGAATAGGCAAGCGTTTTATCAAAGGCCTCAAAAGCTCCTCGGGCTGTGCGATACATCAGGGGGAAGATCACAACCGTGGTAGCAAAAATTGCCGACCACCACGTCATCGTCAGCTTGATGCCAAACATAGCAAGGAACCACTTCCCCACCACACGTTTCGGTCCGAGAACACGCAAAAGCAGATAGCCCACCACAGTTGGCGGCAAGACAAGCGGCAGCGTAAGGATCACATCGAGTACCCCTTTCAACACTCTCGGCGCTTTCGCAATATAATAAGCGGCAAAAATCCCCAGAAAAAAGATGATAAATGTGCTGATCAGAGCAATTCTCAGGGAGTTGTACAGAGGGAAAAGATCCAAAAAATCACATCCTTATCAAAAAACAGGCGGACCCGAGGGTCCGCCTATGGATTATATACAGGAATACCAATTCACGCAAGAGAAGAAAAACCGACGGCTTCGAACACGGCGGAAGCCTCTTCTCCCTGCAGATAAGCGAGGAATGCCTTGGCGGCATCTTCATTCTTTGTGACATTCAGCACGGCTGCCGGATAGATCACCTGGCCGCACATCTCAGCCGTTGCGGTGTCAACCACCGTGAGGCCGGCGGAAAAAGCATCCGTTCCGTAGATAATGCCGCAGTCACCCGTGGCTTCGGAAACCTGCGTGGTAACTTCCTTCACGTTCGAGCCATAGGTGATCACACCCGCTTTTGCAAGGTCATCCTCATTGAGCTCATAATAGGCAAGGATTTTCTGCGTGTACTGGCCGACAGGAACGTCGGAGTTGCCCATGGCAAGCATCACGGACCCGTCCTTCAGGCCGGCGACCAGTTCATCGTAGGAATTGATATTTTTCGGGTTGCCTTCCGGAACGGCAAGTGCGACCTTATTCTCCAGCAGGTTGACGCGGGTGCCTTCGAGCACAAAGTCAAGCCTGTCGGGGTTGGCGGTTTCATCCTTACTGATGTCCAACTGGTTCATCTGCTTGGGAGCGGCGGAGATGAAGACATCACAGTCAGCGCCTTCCTGAATCTGTGTCTTTAAGGTTCCGGAAGAGTCAAAATTGTAAATGAGCGTCACATTGGGAGCAACTTCTTTGTAGAGGTCGGCAATCTGGTTGAGAGTTTCCGTCATGGAAGCGGCGGCGAAAACTATCAGCTCTACCGGCTCCTCCTTCTCTTCCGCAAAAGCGGCAGAGGCGAGAGCAAATGTCAGGCAGAGGGCGAGGATCAGCGCAAGCAACTTTTTCATATGTGGTTCTCCTTCTTCTAATATCAATAATTTGCAATTTGCATTTTATTGTAACTCGAAGTATAGCATAGAACAAACCGTGTTGCAAGGAAAAACAATTGAAAAATTAAATAAGTAACAATTATGATCAGAATCTCTTGATTCCCTCAGCAGAATCCTCTATAATAGCGAAGTACAGATAATAACAACTCAAGGAGGATTTTTATGAAACTCAGTGCAAGAAACCAGTTCGCCGGAACGGTTGAAAAAATCAATGAAGGCGCAGTCAACGGCATCGTAACCATCAACGTCAACGGCACCCCTGTCAGCGCAACCATCTCCATGGCAGCCATCCGTGAGCTCGCTTTGGAACCCGGGAAGCCCGCCTACGCGGTGATCAAAGCAACGGAAGTAATGGTCGGCAAAGGTGAGCACCTCCCGCTCAGCGCAAGAAACCAGTTCCCAGGCAAAGTCACCGGCATTGACAAAGGCGCTGTCAACTCCATTGTAAAAATCTCCGTGCTCGGCGGCAATACCATTTCTGCAACCATCTCCAATGCAGCGGTGGAAGAGCTCGCTCTCACCCTGGGAGACGATGCTCTGGCCGTGGTAAAGGCCACCTCCGTTATGGTCGGTATTGACTGATTGCAGCCTCTCCCCGAAAAGAAAAAGAACCGGCTCTAATTCTTCCAGAGAGGTTCTTGAACATGTGACTTATTGTTAAATTCTACAGTTTTGTTGTGGACTTCCATGCAGATATGTTGTAAAGTGAGGATGCAACGGGCTTATACCATCCTTTCCGGCGGTCAGCAGGACGGTCTGGTAGTGGACGCTGTCAATCGCTTTGTTGGTGTCCTTGATGAACGAGACGTACCGTACATCTACCGCAAGGGAGACGGCAATCACGAACGGGATAATTGGGAGCGCCATTTAGACGACGCCTTCTCCTTCCTCGCAGGGATTGAGCCGGGAACGAAGAACCGCCTCGTGCTGGGTGACTTCGGCTGATGCAGCGCACCGTTTAACATATTGAACTCAAAACAACAAGTACAACCAATGCCGGTTGTACTCGTTGTAATAATATAAAACAGACTTTGTTCCTGGAAACACGGAAAAAATCACTCTAAGAAACCGCGCGGGCAAAAATACACCTTGACAAATCCCATCTCATGTCGTTTTATATTCAAAACGCAAAGCGTTCCTTAACACTGCCGTCTAAACTCAAAATCTCCGCCGACGCATCCTTCAGATAGAACATACCGATCTGCGGTTCTGCTTCGCCCTCAAAATCACCGCGAACCTGAGGTTCTTTCTCCAGGTATTTTTTGATAATGACCGGGTCATTGTCTATGACTGCTGTTGCATCCAGCCGCATATATTCACCGTCACGCATTTGATAGGCCAGTACTTCGATTTTGGGATCGTTTTCGATCTGCTGGTAAACATGCTTAGCATTACCGGTGGTGATGTAAAGTCTGTTGTCATGCAGCATTCTGGAACTGAATGCCCGTCCTCGCGGTTGCCCCGCATCATTGGTCAGCAGAAAATAATACCCCGTTCTTTCCAGAAAAAAATACGCCTTTTCCACATTTGTCATGATATGATTCCTCCTCCCGAAAACAACAGCATCTCTATTCGTCGGTTCCGACAAATTGCATTTCCATTATACTGTCGGGCCCGACAATAGTCAAGCGCTTTCTTTTGTGGTCTTGACACCTGTCGGCTCCGACCGTATAATTATTCCGTAATACGGTCGGAGGAGGCATAAACAAGATGTATGTGGATCGGGCAAGTGTACTGACCAGAATCACCGCGCTCTATGTGGATAAGCTCGCCAACCAGATATTTGCACCGTTTAATCTATCACTTGCACAGTACAAGATCCTCGGTTATCTGTACCATCGGCCTGAGAAAACAGTCACGACAGCGGAGCTGGAAGAACATTTTCAGATGAG
This sequence comes from uncultured Fretibacterium sp., assembly GCA_937911045.1. Taxonomy (GTDB): domain Bacteria; phylum Synergistota; class Synergistia; order Synergistales; family Aminobacteriaceae; genus JAFUXM01. The sequence goes on from CALEPX010000087.1 coordinate 65,392, forward strand.
TCATTCCACCTCAGTCGGACTGCTGAACAATCTGGAAAAAGACGGGTGGATCAGTCGGCTCAAGGGGAAAGGACGCAGCAAGGTGATCGAGGCCACAGAAAAGGCTCTGTCGGTAAAAGATGAGTTGGAGGCTGCTGGAATGGAGCTGGAAGCTGCTTTCACCGAGAAATTAAGCGCTGAGGAAGTACAGGAATATATCCGTCTGTCTCTAAAAATATTGGATATGGAACAATAAAAAAGCGGCGTCCCCCGGTTCTTGATCGGAGGACGCTGTTTTTATCCGGATATGGCATCGGTCCTAACCCAGATTACCGGCCGGACACCGATGGAATTATCATCGATATAGTGGGTTCGTGCGCCAAGATTGCCCCAGGAGGCCAGATGTTCCGGCACTGTCGCCGTCGGTCCGGGAGAGCGTAGCCACCATGCGCTGTCTCCGTCGGGATTCAAATAACAGCCTTGAGCGGCGGCAAACGGCGTAGGCTTCGTTTTGCGTTCCAGCTCAGTCGGCATGAGGCTGACCAGTTCCTGATAGCTCAGCAGCGTGACCCGATCCTGCGTGGCCTCGCCGGCTGGCGTATCATAGCGCGGGTTTTGTGGCTGCGTGACGTCAAAGATGGCAATGGCGGCCTGTTCCTCCGGCGTAAATGCCGTCTCAAAGAAATCCTGATCCAGCCAGCGACGCAGATCGCTTTCCGCCCAGGTAATGTCATCTCTCCCGGAAGTGACCCAGCCAAGGGAGGCAATGATCGGATCGGTAAGGAGCAGCGTATACCCGTCTTTTTCTGTCAGCACAATCCACTCGATCGGACTGAGTTCATTCCCGGCTGCGTCCTGATAGAAGCGGCCGAAGCTGACGGTGCGGCGCACGGTTTCATTCACCGCGTCATCTCCGACGATCCTGCCGTTACCATCCGCCACGGGAATATCCGCCGGAAGATCAACGGCAATCACCGGATTAACGCCTTCTTCAGAAGGCGTTGGCACGCTCGCAGGTTCCGGGGTCGGTTCCTGACTTGGTTCTGCCGTGGGAACAGGCGTTGGCGCGGGTGCGGCGGTATGCCCGCATGCGGCAAGAAGCATTACCGCAATGAGCAGCAGGACGATAGCAGAGCTTGATTTCATATTTGCCTCCTGTTCAGAGAATAGTCAAACAGTCCGCGGAGATACCGCAGAGTTTGAGACTGTAGTTCCATACGTCTTCTTGATAATTTACGTTATAGGACAGCTCAGACGAGGCCTTCGGCCCGCGATCCCGGTCATAGTACAGACCGCTGCCATTGCCGAGCTCCTCAGCAGTCAGGAGCTTTGCCATCGTGACGCCGTTTTCCTCCGCAACACCAAGCTGATCCATATGACGAATCATCTCCAGATACTCTTCGGTAAACATTTCATGCGGCAGGAGACCCGTGGTAGGCATAAGACCGGGGTTGAAGGCGTTGATCGTTTTATCCGATCCGGCCGCCCTGAGCTCTCTGTCCAGCTTATAAACAAAATACAGCATCAATAACTTGGAATAGGAATAACGGATGGGATCAGCCGCAAGTGCTTCATCCGGGTAGGCCAGCTTCTCCACTCCGATCCACGGCAGCGTTCCAAAGAGAGGAAAGTGCATGTCACTGCTGATCATCATAATACGGCCGGGCTTTGAAAGCATCGGCAGCAGGTTCAAAGTCAACAGGAAGTGCCCAAGATAATTGCTCTCAAAAACGACATCCATTCCATCCTTTGTACGGCCGGTCTGGCTTGATATTCCGGCATTGCAGAGAAGGACATCGATGGGGGTGCTGAGCTGCTTCATTTCTTGTGAGAAGCGATTCACCGATTCCAGGGAACTCAGATCCAGCTGGGCAGCACGGATATTTTGATTTCCGCTTGTCTGGATAATCTCACGGCAGGCATTCTCTGCCTTTTCAAGATTACGGCAAGCCAGAACAAGATGCGTATCCAAATTCGCTGCAAGATTGAGTGCCGTCTGAAATCCAAGGCCGGAGTTTCCACCGGTGATAACAATCGTTTTTTCAGACATAAGAAATACCTCCCTTATACATAAAATGTTCTCTCGGAATCTCTGAAGCCCCTTGAATAGGGAGTTTTCAGAGGTTCCTTTTTTCTATCTCCTCGCAAGTTTTTCGGAAAAATTCGAAAAAAATGCAAAAAAGTACTTGACACGCCCGCACTTTCGTGCGGGCGACTTCGTCGCCCAATTAAAAGAGGTGTCCCCGCGCCTGATTCTAATTGGGAGGTCGAAGTTTATGAAACCCGCAATCATCCCTCATGCTGACCATAAGCGCATTCTACGCTCTCGTCTGGATGAATATTTTCCAGATAAAAGCATCATTCCAAAGGAGATTGCTCCTATCTACCGTAAATTTCGTGACCTTGATCTATCTGCGGTAGATCGTATTATGCAGCCGCACTATTCAAATGTCGGGCCTGTACCATGGTCTCCTTCCATTTTATTGCGCGCACTGCTTGTAATGATTGTCTATAAGACCACCACTATTTCCAAAAAATCCCCATTTGCACACGGGTGATAAAATCAGGCTTTTTTGCTGAAAACATCCCTATATCTTAAGGATTTTGGATTTTGAAAAGCCATTTTTATGATTTGCTCAACTTTTTCGAGAGGTTCAGTCGGAGGATTCATAACAAATGTAAACAGGTTGAGATACCCAGATAATTCAATTCTATCGAATCCAGAGTGCGCATTCAGGAACTTCTTGAGTAAGTCGTGGATATTGTTTACCGGGTCGAGCGGATTATCTTTGTCCTTGAGACCTTTCAAGCTTTTCGATGGATATTCAATACTGGTCAGATTTAAGGCCTTAACAAGCTTTTTGTGGGTAGATTCTTGGTCATGTATTAAGGTTGAACCTGGCTTTATATGCTTGACGAATGTGTTGTAACTCTTCTTCTGAGAAGGTTTACCATACCCCTCCACGAAGCAAATAGTCTGATCCTTGTTTGTTGCTACCCCTATGCAGATTTGATTTCTTGACAAACCTCGCAGCAGATTGCCATTCTCATCAGTGTCTCTGTCATGCATGATGACAGAGTAGTAGGTCTCATCAAGCCAGACCTTCCCATCAAGGATAATGTCTTTTTGGTAGTCTTCAAGTGTCAAAAACAGCTTTTCAAGCCAGTATTTCGATGTTGTAAATGCATTTTTGTTGTTCCATGAACCCGCATTGATACTGACATATTGGAATATGTTTCGGCAATACTCAATCCATTCGCTGATCGGTATCTTGCGAGAGTCGAAGATTGTACCTGTCGTGGGCTTGAAGCGCTTCCCGCACGTCAAACAGACATAGCGCTGAATGCCAATACTGTCCTTTCCGTTCTGGACATATGAATCCGAAGCACAATATGGGCAAGCATGCGGTGGGTGCGCATTGATCATATTTGCTTCATCGGCCTCTGACAGTTTTGGGTGCTTTCTCTCATAGATGTCTTTGTACTTGTCGTGCAAGAACTGTTGTGTTTCATCCATAGGTGTGTTATCCCACGGCGTTACTCGCCTGGATTTTCCATAAGTGCCATGTGCCACGCGGGACACCTCCCGGCAAAAGATGAACAATTATAGCATGTTCATCACCCGTGTGCAAATGGGGATTTTTTTCCAAATGGGTCACTGACTTGCGGGTCGCTCCCATTCTGGCTATTATTTGTGGGTTCGATCCGAAGCATACTCCCGGGATAGGAACTTTCTATGACTTCATGTCCCGCCTTTGGGATCTTCCTACTGATAACTACAGTCAGCATGTAAAGCCGCCTCAGCAGAAAAAACTTAAAAAGCCAAAGAAGAAAGGCCAAAAAGCGGATTCCATTGAGTCCGAAACCGTCGCCGATCTGATTGAACGTTTATCCAAGGCTTCTTTCCGAATTGATGCCGAGGCATACGCTACGCTGTATAAAATCTTTCGTTCTTGCTTTCTGGATCAGTCCATTTCCTGCGGTCTCGTCAAGCCAGAAAAACTCCGTATTTCCGGTGACGGTACCCCGGTTGTTACGTCTGCTCGCTTTCGCTCGCATCATACATGCGACTGCTGGAAAAACGGCATTTTTGACTGTTCCTGTAATCGCTACTTCCCTCAGCCTGATTGCAATGTCGGCTGGGATTCTTCCCGTGATGCCTGGTACTTCGGATACGATATGTATCTTCTTACCGATACCGAACACGACTTGCCCTTGTTTCCTCTCCTTCACCAAGCGTCAAAGCATGACTCTCATGGCTTTTGTGAGACATTCTTCCGTCATATTGCATTCTCTCCAGATCTGAAGCCCAAACAACTCCTTCTGGATTCTGCGCACGATTCAATGGCTATGTATCATCTTTGCCAGCGTGAGCATATTCAGCCCTTTATTGACCTTAACCTCGGCAACTCCAAGAAGGGTGATGACTACCATGGCGTTACCCTTGGTCCAGATGGTATTCCCATTTGCTCTGCTGGCCTCAAAATGAAATCTCACGGTAATGATCTACAGAGGCAATACGCAAAGTTTATCTGTCCCAAAATGTCCAAAGGCACTTGCACCTGTGAGTCTCCTTGCTCTTCCGCCAAATATGGCAGAACTTGTTCTATTCCTATGGAGAGCAATATCCGTCTCTACAATTCTCCCTCTCGGGAGAGTGTTGACTGGAAGACAACCTACAATTCCAGAACCTCTTCTGAGCGTTGCAACAAGCGAATCAAGAATGATTACCTTCTGGAAGATGCAAAGCACAAGTCTACCAAGCTTTGGTACATTCGTGTCTACCTCATTATGATGGTTCTGCATCTGGATGCCTGGGATAATATAGCTGATACCTGACCTTTTTAACTGAATCTCGCTTTTTTGGCACAGTCTACCCTGTGTTCCTTTGTCATACTCTTTTTGCCTGCACATCTCCTGTAGAGCCCATTTTCGACTACCCGTTCGCTCTCGGAGAGGCTTATGCACTCTTATTCAGTGAGTTCCCGAATGGACATGTGATAATGATCAAATACCAGATCAACCAACAGGGACGTCCGGTCCGCAATCACCATCTTCATAAACAATCCCCAAACCATGAGAATGGCACCGGAAGCCACCCTCCGGGCATTCCATAGTTTGAGATTCTCAATATCGTTCATCTGCCGCAACAAATTTTTGGAACGCTCAATCGGACCGGCAACCAGCTGAGGAAAGAATGATACAAACAAGGCATATCTGATAAAGTCTTTTTCCACCGGTGTATCTTCTCGATAAACATCTATGATATAGCCCAGTGCCTGAAACGTATAAAAGGAAATGCCTACCGGCAGGAAATGATTAAATTGATGCGGAGCCACTGTTATGTGAAATAATCCAAGAAATGAACAGATTGTCTCGATTGCAAAATCCCAATATTTAAACAGGCCCAGAATGCCAAGATTAATAACAATACAGGTAACCAGCGTAAATTTTTTCTTTGCTACTGTAAGTTTGGGAGATGAGCTTCCGACAATCAAGCCGCAGAGATATGTTATGACGGTAGATCCTCCGATCAGCACAGCGTATTTGGCATTCCAACTCATATAGAAATAATAACTGGCGATTAACAACCAGTATTTCCTGATTTTTGCCGGAATAACAAAGTATATGACGACGACAACCGGAAAGAAAATCATAAATTTAAGCGAATTAAACTGCATATTTTAGTCGATCCCTCCAAATTGAATGCTTTTTGGAGATACCTATCTACCCTTAATGATTTTGAGTAATGATAATGTACCCATTCTAACACAGGTTCTGGAAGAAATGAAGATGGAATAGAGAGAAATTTTCTCATTAACAGGGCAAACATTCCTGCTTTACAATGACCTTATAGTCTTCGAAGAGAAAACATGTCTTGACAAACCGGATAGAACCGTGAATAATGAAACCACGGCTACACCAAACAATCCTGTTGCCTCCGGCGGAAAAGTGTTGTAAAATAGCATCGAGAGAGGGTGGAAGCATGGGTCGCCCCGGTTCCCATTTCAAAACAATTACCGAGCATCGGCACCTGGTCTGCCGGTACTGCTTCCGGCTCGGGCTGATCCGGCAGGGGTTGGAGCATGATCTGAGCAAATATTCCATTACGGAATTCTGGCGGGGCGCCCGGTATTACCAGGGGAATCGCAGTCCGAATGATGCAGAGCGGAAAGAGACGGGTATTTCTCTTTCCTGGCTGCATCATAAAGGCCGCAACAAACACCATCTGGAATACTGGATCGATTACGACCTGACTCCGGATGCGCCTTTTAGTATGGCAGGCTGCAGGATGCCGATCCGGTATGTAGCAGAGATGTTCTGTGACCGCCTGGCCGCCTGCCGGGTCTATTTAAAGGAGGCATACACCGACGCCGCGGCATATGATTATTTTATGCGGGGCAGATCCCATTTACTGATCCATCCGGCCACCGGAGCCGAGATCGAAAAAATGCTGCGGGTTCTGAAGGAGGAAGGGGAAGACGCAGCGTTTGCGTATGTGCGCCGGCGGCTGGCAGAGCAGAAACACTGAGGGAACTGTGTTTCATTTTCTTTCAAGTCCAAATGGAACAAGCTATAGTACGTATATTGGAAACATGGAAAAGGATCCTGGTTTACATGGAGTATGTCTGTTATGAAAAAAAGGCTTTCTTTGATCGTTAAAATCGCCTCTGTGATCTTACTGCTGCAGCTTTGTATGATTCCTGCATTTGCTGCCGGGACAGAGGAACAGGCTGGAAGTGATCCGATCCATATCGTCTGCACCATTTTTCCGGAATACGACTGGGTGCGCAGCATTGTCGGCGATTCAGAACAGACAGAAGTAACACTGCTGTTGGATCAGGGAGTCGACCTTCACAGTTTTCAGCCGACAGCACAGGATATCATGAAGATCGCGGGCTGCGATGTGTTTATCTATGTCGGCGGGCAGTCCGATGCATGGGTCGAGGATGCGTTGAAGGAAGCGGTCAATGAAGAGATGATCGTGATAGATTTAATGGATGTCCTTGGAGACCAGGTCAAGGAAGAGAAAATCGTCGAAGGCATGGAAGCGGAAGAAGAGGATGGCGAAGAAGGCCCGGAGTATGATGAACATATCTGGCTTTCCCTCAAGGATGCAGCGACGTGTGTAAATGCCATTGCCGAAGCGCTTGCGGCGGCAGATGAAGAAAATGCAGACACCTACCTTGCCAATGCCGATACTTACACACAGGAGATTAGCGCACTGGATGCATCTTACCAGGAAGCAATCGCGAATGCTGATAAAAAAACGATCCTGTTCGGGGACCGTTTTCCGTTCCGCTATATGGCAGATGACTATGGCCTGAGCTATTATGCCGCGTTTGCAGGCTGTGAAGCCGAAACGGAAGCCAGCTTTGAAACCGTCATCTTCCTGGCAGACAAAGTTGATGAATTGCAGCTGGATACCATTTTGACCATTGAAGGATCGGATCAGAAGATCGCAGAGACCATCAATGAGAATACAAAAGATAAAAACAATCAGATCCTGACAATGAATTCCATGCAGGGAACGACATCGAACGACGTGGCAGACGGAGCGACCTATCTGTCCATTATGTCAGACAATCTGAACGTATTAAAAGAAGCATTGCAGTAATCAGGAAAAGTGAGAGAATAAAATGGCTTTGCTGACCATCCGGGATCTTTCTGTCGGATATGAATCCCAAATCATACAAGAACATATCAATTTTGAGATCAATCAGGGAGATTATCTTTGTATAGTCGGAGAAAACGGCTCGGGCAAATCTACACTGATGAAGACACTTTTGCGCCTGCAAAAGCCGATGGCAGGAGAGATCATCATCGGCGACGGATTGCAGGAAAATGAGATCGGATATCTCCCGCAGCAAACAGACGTACAAAGAGACTTCCCGGCTTCCGTCCGGGAAATTGTGCTGTCCGGATGTCAGGGGCAAAGCAAATATCGTCCGTTTTATAATCGTGCCGATAAGCAGATGGCGGCAAGAAACATGGAACGGATGGAGATTTCTGACCTGGCAGGGAAATGCTATAGAGAGCTGTCCGGCGGGTAGCAGCGGAGAG
>CALEPX010000088.1 GCA_937911045.1 uncultured Fretibacterium sp.
TTGTCTCGCACCAGGTCGTGTAGATTCGCCGCCAATGTCGAGAATATCAGCTCCGGATTCCAGAAAATTCTCGGCTGATTGCAAAATTTCGCGTTCGGAGCTAAGTCTGCTGTCCGCAAAAAACGAATCTGGTGTGACGTTCATGATCGCCATGAGTTTCGTGCGTCCTGAAAATTTCAGGCTGCGATTATTCGGCAAACGCAATTCCCAGACGTTCACGAAAATATTCCGCAACAAATCCGCAAATTCCTCGCGAAATTTACGCAATCCCCAACAATCCATCGAGCGCAGTTTTTCGAGCAAATTACGCAACTGTTTTTCCGTGCCGATTAATAACACGTCGCTAAAATCAGTTTTTGCGTCAATAACATGTTTCGCAACAACACAATCTCCGCCGCGCGATAATAACTCCTGCTTCAAGAACGAAGCTGCCCTGAAATCCACGTGTTCCGCGTAAATATGAAAGTTCCGGAATTTTGGCTGCAAAAACGCAATCGCACGCGAATCAAAACCGATTCTTTCGCAAATTCTCCGGAAGTCACTTGCGTCTGAAATATCAATCTGTGTAATCATACGCAATATTATATTCGGAATCTGTGATAATGCTAAATGCGTTTATAATAGATTCGCAATTTTTTTGAAAGGAGTTTTTTTCGTGACGAGAATTTTTTTCGCATTGATAATCGTATTCGCTTTGATGCCGCTTGGGATAGCGTTCGCAGCATTGCCGCCGTTGATCCCAATGGAAGATTTTTTCAAGAATCCTGAGATAGCCGGGTTCTCAATCTCACCGAACGGAAATTTCCTGGCATTCGTGAAACCTTGGGAACGTCGCATGAACGTCTACGTGCGAGAAATTGCAACTGGAACAGAGAAACGAATCACATCGGCAACTGAACGTGATATTGCAGGCTTCATGTGGAAGGGCAGCGACAGAATTGTTTTTGCTCAGGACGTTGGCGGTGACGAAAATTTTCACGTGTACATAACTGATCTTAAAGGCGCAAACACTCAGGATTTGACACCGTTCGAGAAAGTTCGCGCAATGATCGTTGATGATCTGGAAGAAGATCCGCAGCATATACTAATCGAGCTAAATCGCAATAATCCCGAAGTTTTCGACGTGTACAGGTGCGACATAAATTCCGGGGATCTCGAATTAATCGCTGAGAATCCGGGAAATATTACGGGCTGGATTACGGATCATAACGGCAAATTACGCGCTGCAATCGAGACTGACGGTGTGAATGAAACATTCCTGTATCGCGCAAACGAATCCGAAGATTTCCGCAGATTAATCACGACAAATTTCCGCGAGACATTTTCGCCAGCTATGTTCGATTACGATAATAAATTCATGTACGTAGTGTCAAATCTCAGCCGCGATAAAGACGCAATCTACAAGTTTGATCCGGACGAGAACAAATTGCTCGACTTGATATTCGAACACACGGAAGTTGACGTTGGAGGGATTTTGCACTCGAAAAAGAAAAAGAAAATCACCGGCATCACTTACGTAACTGACAAATTGAATTACAAGTTTTTGGACGAAGAGCGTGAAGAAATCCAGAAAACTCTCGAAGCATTTTTCCCCGGGTTCGAACTTGCTGTGACGGATTGTGACGATGATGAGACGAAATTTATCGTGCGGACTTACTCGGACAATTCGCGTGGAACGTATTATTTCTACAATCGCAATGATAATTCTCTGTCGAAACTTGCGGATTTATCGCCCTGGCTGAAACCTGAACATCTCGCACACATGCAGCCGATGAAATTCCAATCACGAGACGGTCTTGATATTCACGGATATTTGACGCTTCCAGTCGGGATTGAGACAAAAGATTTGCCGTTAGTCGTAATTCCTCACGGTGGTCCCGGTGCGCGTGATGCTTGGGGATTCGATTCCGAAGCGCAATTTTTGGCGAATCGCGGCATAGCTGTGTTGCAGGTGAATTTCCGAGGCTCGACTGGTTACGGGAAAGAATTTTGGCAGGCAGGGTTCAAACAATGGGGGCGAAAAATGCAGGATGATATTACGGACGGAGTTTTGTGGGCAGTGTCTCAGGGAATCGCCGATAAATCACGACTAGCAATTTACGGCGGCAGTTACGGAGGATATGCTGCACTCGCCGGAGCAACTTTCACGCCGGATCTGTACGCATGTGCTGTGAGTTACGTTGGTCCGTCGAATCTGTTCACGTTACTCGAAAGCATTCCGCCATATTGGGAGCCGTATCGCGAAATGGAATACGAGGAAATCGGTGATCCGGTGAAAGACAAGCAGCTTTTACACGATGTGTCTCCGGTTTTTCACGCGCAGAATATCAAGATCCCGTTATTCGTCGCTCAGGGCGCAAACGATCCAAGAGTCAACAAAGCCGAATCCGATCAAATCGTCGAAGCAGTTCGCAAAGCCGGCAAAGATGTCGTCTACATGGTCAAAGACAACGAGGGTCACGGATTCCAGAATGAAGAGAACAGATTCGATTTTTACCGCGAGATGGAATCGTTCTTCAGGAAGCATTTGAACTCAAAATAATTTGCAGGAATATAATAACTCGAATCATGAAAACGTCTTTTGGATCTCGCAATTCGGGATTCAAGAGGCGTTTTTTGCAGCTCTGTCGCATGAGATTATCCCGCGAAAAAATTGTACGGTTTTCAGAATCAGAATCAGAACTTGTGCAGCGATGGATCCGGATTGAAATTTATGCCCGGAGTTACGCCGCGTCTCCAAGCATTGCAGCCAGCCAGCGCAATCATTACAGCGTTATCCGTGCAGTTCTTGATCTCAGGCAGCCAAGTCCGGAAATTTTTCTGACGCAAAAGATTTTCACGCAACGAACTATTCGCCGAAACTCCGCCGGAAATCGCAACGTCTTTCACACCGGTAATTTTCACCGCAAGATTTACTTTCGCAATCAGCGATTCAATCACGGATTTTTGGAACGACGCGCACAAATCATTCACGTGTGATTCTAAATTATCAAGTTTTCGGACTTGCCATAACAACGCCGTTTTCAAGCCACTGAAACTGAACTCGATTTCTCCGGAGTTTTTCAACGGAACAGGAAATTTGAACGCGTCAGGATTCCCGGATTTTGCGAGTTTGTCGATTTCAGGACCTCCGGGATACGGCAAGCCGAGAATCTTCGCAGCTTTGTCATAAGCTTCACCGGCTGCATCGTCGCGAGTTTCTCCCAAAAATTCGTACACGCCAAAATCCCGAACAAGAATAATTTCCGTGTGTCCTCCAGATACGATTAATGACAAGAACGGCGGTTTCAAGTCCGGATTATTAATCAACGGCGCGAACAAATGCCCCTCAAGATGATTCACTCCGATTAACGGCACGTCCCAGATTTGCGACAACGCGCGCGCAGTCTGAACTCCGACAATCAACGAACCCATCAGCCCAGGTCCACGAGTTACGCATATCAAGTCCAGATTTTCTCCCGAGATTTCGCAATGTTCGAGAGCAGATTTCACCAGCGGCAGCAAATTCTCCAGATGTTTTCGCGCCGCAAATTCCGGAATTACTCCGCCAAATTTCGCGTGATCTTTAATCTGGCTGGACAAATAATCGCACATAACACGAACATTTTCGCCGTCATGATTTATAATCGCGACACCTGTATCATCGCAGCTAGTTTCGATTCCCAATATTAAGCTCATGATTTTCGATTTTCCCTCACAAAAACTCACAAAAATATCTCGTTCACGTGAATATTAACTTGCTTGACTTCCATTCCGGTTAAGAAACTCAATCCCATTCTGACTTTCTTCTGCAAATGCCGGGCGATTTCGAGTGCGCTGCTGTCCCCGAGATTCAGGTCGAGTTCAATGTTGATAGTTATACATTCGTCGCGTGATTCCAGTTCAAGTGAGCGTAATTTCCTCACGTGTTCCTCGTAATCAAGCAATCTGTTGCAAATTTCGATTATAGCGTCCGGTTCAATCGTAACTTTGCCGTTAAAACTGAACAATGGCTTCACGATTGTGTTCCTGGAATTATCGCGATCACGTCCTTTGAAGATGCCGCGAATTTGACTGACGAGTTTTCCCGCGAAATTCTTCTGGATTTGCGCTCGTGCGACTGGAACAACATGTTGCTTTTTCTCACGGCGTTCACGTAATGCAGCTTCGATTTCCTCGGGAGTAGCGATGTCTGAGATATTTATGATCTTCACGGGGTCAGGCAATTCGAGACGCGCCGTAATCTTGTGAATCATTTCGACAGACGTTGCGAGAATCATGAGTTTATCCGGAGTGTGACGCCTGAGATATTTCGAGACTTCCTCACGATGATCCGGAAACTCGAAAATCGCTCGCCTAATCGCACGCAGACGATTAATTTCGGATTTTGCGCTGCGTCCTGCCAAGATTCTCCCACGAGAAATCACAAGTCCGTCGTCAATTATTACGTCGATACCGTTCTGTCTTGCGACGTGTGTAGCTCTGTGACTTTTGCCAGTTCCAGCAGGCCCGACAAATGCGTAGACTTCAGTTTTGAGTAATTCGCTCACGTTATTTACAGGCTGTCGAGCAATTCGACTTTCGCACCCAGAGATTGCAATTTTTGATCGATAGCTTCGTAACCGCGCCACACGTGAACCATATCGTCAACTTTCGTCTCGCCTTCAGCAGCAAGTCCGGCAATTATCAACGCTGCACCTGCTCTCAAATCCGTAGCTTTTACCGTTGCGCCCTGTAATTTTTTCACGCCTTTGATCACAGCCAGGTCACGGGAAATTTTTATGTCTGCTCCCATGCGATTTAATTCTTGCGCGTAGAGAAATCTCGACTGGAATACGCTCTCTTCGACCATGCTGACACCGTTCGCGATTGACAATGCTGCGGACATTTGCGGCTGTGCGTCCGTAGGAAATCCCGGAAACGGCATTGTCTTAACTGAGATCGGCTTTAGTCTTTTCACGGGATAGACTGTTACGGAATCTTTCGTGACTTTGAATTTCGCGCCGGCTTCTTCGAGTTTCGCTAGCATCGAGTCAATGTGTGAAGGAATAAGATCTGTAACTGTCATTTCGCCACGAGTCATCACTCCTGCAAGAATATACGTTCCTGCTTCGATTCGATCCGGAATTACGCGAGAATATCCAGATTTTGCACGATCGATTCCCTTTATGCGAACTCCGCCCGTTCCTTCGAGTTCAACAGGTACACCCAAGTTTCGCAAAGTCTCGGCGAGATTATCAATTTCGGGTTCACGTGCGATATTCTCGATTATAGTTTCGCCGCTTGCAAGAGCTGCTGCTACCATGAGATTCTCTGTTGCTCCGACTGATGGGAAGTCAAGATAGATTCTTCGACCGCGCAATCTGCCCTTCACAGACGCATGAACAACACCGTTACGAATCTCGATTTCCGCGCCCATTTGCTTCAAGCCCTTCAGGTGCAAATCTATCGGACGGCTTCCAATCGAACAGCCACCCGGCAATGGCAACGAAATTTTCCCGCAATTCGCAAGCAACGGGCCCAAGACTAACGACGACGCTCGCATTTTCCGCACGATAGGCTCAGGAGCTTCCCAGCGCAATTCCTCGGGGACTTTGAAGATTGCACGGGAATTATTTTCCTTCAGGATTTCGACACCCAACGCACGCAATAAATCATACATCGCCGAAATATCGTACAAATCCGGGACGTTATCAAGCGTGAGAGTTCCTCCCCTGAGAATCAGACACGCAGCAATCACTGGTAACGCAGCATTTTTCGCGCCCTGAGTTTTTATGCTGCCCTTCAACGGAATGCCGCCGGTAATTTTCAGAACGTTCTTCAAGTTATTCAGCCTCCAGTTTCACGTATTCTGGAACAAGCGTCTTCAAAACTTCGAGAGATTTCTCCGGTTCAGAGACCGCGTATTCGAGCAAGCCGTCAAAATTTTGGTTCGTGTCATTATCCTGCGTCGCCTTCATATCGCTGACAAAAATTTTCGGGTTCTGAGTTTTTCGCACGGAGTTCTCGTCGTAGAATAATTCTTCGTAGAGTTTTTCGCCCTCACGGATTCCTGTGTATTCGATTTTGATATCGATTCCGGGTTTGAAGCCGCTCAGACTGATTAATAACTCCGCCATCTCACGAATTATAACGGGCTGTCCCATGTCAAGCACGAATAATTCACCGCCATGTCCGAGAGAGCCAGCTTGAATAACGAGACTTACTGCTTCGGGAATGAGCATGAAGTATCGTTTCATATCCGGATGAGTTACGGTTACTGGACCGCCTGCCGCAATTTGCTTCTCGAATTTCGGAATGACGCTGCCACGGCTTCCCAACACGTTACCAAATCGTACTGCCATGTATTTAGTCTCAGGGAAATTTTTCTGTTCACGTTCGAGGACTTTTTCGGCGAGACGCTTTGTTGCGCCCATGATGCTAGACGGATTGACGGCTTTATCTGTCGAGATTACGACCATGCGTTCGGCGTGAAATTTTCCTGCTGCACGTGCAAGCATTCGAGTTCCAAAAGCATTCACACGTATCGGTTCTCGCGGAGTGTCCTGCATTTCCATCATGGGAACGTGTTTGTGAGCTGCTGCGTGGAAAATAATTTGCGGTCTGTAGGTCTTGAATAATTCTGTGATTGCGATTTCGTCCGCAACGTCTGCGATAATTGGCTTAACCGGAATATTCACGTGTAAATCATTCAGGCTTTCGAGCAGCAAATATATCGATTGCTCACCGTGTCCGAGTACGAAAACTTCTTTCGGGGAATTGTGCAGAACCTGTCTGACGATTTCACTGCCGATTGAGCCGCCTGCACCGGTAATTAACACGCGCTTGTCTTTGAGATAATTTGATTCAGGGGCGAGATTTATTTTCACGGGATCGCGTCCGAGCAGATCTTCGAGTTTTACGTTGCGTATTTTTGTGACGGAGACTTGACCGCCTGCGAGTTCACGTAGACTTGGCAAAATTCTCACCTGAACGTTTAACTGCGAGAGTGTGTCGTAAAGTTCGCGGATTTTGCTGCCATTCGCCGATGGAATTGCGATTAACACGACTTTGAAATTCTGAGCTTCGACGATTTGCTGCAAATCTTCCGTTGTGCCGAGAACTTTCAATCCAGAAACCTGCCGCCCGACTTTGGATTTGTCATCATCAATGAAGGCGTACGGGTACAAGTCCGAATCGAATCGCATCAAGTCACGTGCCAAAAATGCTCCGGCTTCACCTGCACCGATTATAAGAGTTTTTGCGCGCTGTTTTTTCGGGTTAATGTGAACGGATTTCGACATCAGCCAAGAGAAACGCAATCCCCCGCAGAAAATTATTCCCAAAGCAAATGCTAACACGATTGAGATTCGCGGGTAAAAGTACAAGTATTCGCTAACGTAATTCACGATTATGAGTGTCAATATCGAGACGATGTACGACCAGAAAAATTTTATGCAGTCTTCAGTACCAGCGTGTTGCCAGATCGTGTTATACTCGCCAAGTGCCGCGAAAATTGCTACGGTTAATGCCGGAAACACGATCGATAATTTCAGACACGAATCTATGAAGCCGCTGGGTATGTGAAAGTTGTATCGAATCGCGTAACCCAAGTATGACGCAAACGCCAACAAAACGAAATCGAATATCGCAATCAAAATCTTGTAACTCGAAATTCGTTGCCAAAGGTTTAACACCGGAAATAATTTTTGAAAACGCATTGTTTCCTCCGATTTATTTGATTTGAAAAAATATTATCATTCAGCGAAAATTCTAGCACAATCTCGCGCTAGAAAATGTTTTGTTATATAATTATATGCGAATTTTACTGGAAAATTGGAGGCGAAATATATGGTTGATGTATATTCAATCGGAGAAATGGTGATAGATTTTATCCCCGGTTCTGAGGATGCAAGTTATATTCGCAAGGCCGGCGGAGCTCCTGCAAACGTGGCGATTGCTGTTGCGAAAAACGGGCTTAAAGCGTCAATGTGTTGCAAAGTCGGTGATGACAATTTCGGACATTTCCTGATGAATACGCTCGCAGATTTTGGAGTTGAAGCAGCTTGCAAGGAACTTTCGACGGACGCGGTTACGACGATGGCGTTTGTTACGTTGATGGAAGATGGCGAAAGGGTTTTCACATTTGCGCGCAAACCCGGGGCTGATATGCTGCTGCAGGAAGACGACGTGAAAGAATCTGATATTGAGGAAGCTGCGATAATTCACGCGGGGTCATGTTCACTTTCCGCGAAACCAGAATCCGATGCGACGATTAAAGCTATGAGACTCGGACATGAGAAAGGCAAACTCGTTAGCTTTGACGTAAATTATCGTAACCTGATGTGGAACAATAATATGGATGCGTGTGTTGCCGCGATCAAGAATATTTTGCAGTATGTTGACCTGCTGAAATTATCCGGCGAAGAAATTGACATGATGGGCGGCGAAGAGAATCTCCCGAAATTAATGAAGGAATATAACATTGCCGTAATCATTGAAACTTTGGGGTCACGTGGCGCGCAGGCGTTTTTCGGCGATGAAGTTGTGAAAGTTTCCGGACATAGAGTGAAAGCAGTTGACGCGACAGGTTGCGGTGATGCTTTTTGGGGAGCGTTTCTGTCGAAGCTGAGAATCATGAACGTGTCAAAAATTTCGGATATTAGCGGAAATATTTTGAAATCCGCGATGGAGTACGGGAATATTTCTGGTTGCATTTGCGTGCAGTCAAAAGGTGCGATTGCGGCAATACCAACTCGCGAACAAATCGAGCAATATATGCAGCTACATTTGCAATAGTGTAATATAAATAGAATAGAATCGAATCGAATCATGATCTGGAATGAAAAGTGCATAATTTCGCCGTCATTAATTTGCCTGGACATGTGCAATCTTGAAACTCAAGCGAAAATTCTCGAAGAAAATAATATCAAGATGCTTCACGTTGATATTCTCGACGGACATTTCAGCCCATCAATGCCGCTGGGACTTGATACGGTGCGACAGTTGCGCGCGAAAACAAGTCTGGAATTTGATTGCCACGTTATGACAACTGAGCAGGATTATTTTGTGAACGAGCTTCTGGATATTGGCGTGTCGCAGATAACTTTTCACGCGGAAACTCAGCCGCATATCGACGGAATGTTAAACCGGATTCATTCGCACGGTGTGAGAGCTGGAGTTGCTCTTAAACCAGCGACGCCGCTATCTACGCTTGATTACGTTCTTGAGAAATGCGATTGTGTGTTGCTGATGCTGATTAATCCGGGTTATGCGTTCGTGAAAAATGAGAAGCAGGTCAGCTATGCAGATCGCAAAATTCAGGATTTGCGCAGAATGATCAACGAGCGGAATTTGCATACGAAAATCGAACTTGACGGCAGGATTTCAACCCAGAATATTCGCGATTGGGGAAGGGATTCTGCCGATATTTTTGTGACGGGCAGCACGTGTTTGAAGCGCGATAATCTGGCGCAGAGTTTGCGAGATTTGAACGTGTTAAGAGAGAGTGTATTATCATGAGTGAGAATTTTGCGGAGAAATATTCAAAGGCGCGTTCGGATGTAATTGCTGAGATTGACAGAACGCTCGCAAGCATAGATCCGGATCAGATTCAGAAGCTTTGTGACGAAATTCTCAAGGCGAGAAAAGTTTTTCTGGTCGGAGTCGGGCGCGTAATGCTGGCGTTGCAGTGCGTGTGTAAGAGACTTGCGCATTTGGGAATAGATTCACATTACGTCGGCGAAATAACAGAACCGGCAATTACGAAAGATGATTTATTAATCGTTGGCTCTGGCTCAGGTGCTTCGTTGTTCCCGTTGGGGATTGCGAGAAAGGCGCGTGCGATTGCTAATTGCAGAATCGTTCATATCGGCTCGAATCCGAACAGCGAAATGAAAAATATTTCGGATCTTATGGTCAGGATTCCGGTGCGAACGAAATTTTATCTCGATGATGAAGTAGAATCGTGCCAGCCAATGACGAGTTTGTTTGAACAGAGTGTGTTATTACTTGGCGATATTATTGCGAAGATGATTATCGAAGATCGCAACTTGAACATGAAAGATCTTTGGCAATATCACGCGAATTTGGAATAATGGCAGGTGTGTTACGTGAACAAGAATGATATTTTGAAACGTGTCGGGAATATTCAGCAGTTGGCGTACGTTCGCGCGATTGAATATTCAGAGGGACGCAGCTCGGGTTTGAAAGCGTTTGATATTAAGAACGGCAAATTATCGTTGCGTGCGTTGGTTGATAAGGCTCTCGATGTCAGCGAATTTTCTTACGCGGGAGTGAATATAAATTTTCTGTCGAAGCCGGGATTGCAGGGGCTCGGGCATTATGACACGAACGGAGCAGAAGCAGGTCGCAGCATAATGGGCGGATTATTTTTCACGGCAGGTCTTGAACATTTCGGCGCGCCATGTAACGTCGACGGCATAGATTATCCGATGCACGGCAGAATGCGTTCGACACCGGCGGAACATGTTTCGAGTGATGCGTTCTGGAACGGTGAAGATTACGTTTTGCGAGTTTCCGGTGAAATGCGCGAGGCTGCGTTATTCGGAGAAAATCTGGTTTTGCGCCGCACGATTGAGACGATTTATGGCTCAAAGACTTTCACGTTGACGGACGAATTTGAGAATCAGGCGTTCAGAGATGAAGTCATGATGCTGCTGTATCATATTAATTTGGGTTTCCCGTTCTTGGACGAGGATTCGAGATTTTATATCCCGACAAAGAAAATTACACCGCGAAATTCTGACGCAGAAGGACACGAAGCCGATTATAATAAGATGGAAGCTCCGAAAGATAACGAACCTGAATATGTCTTCCTGCACGAATTGAAAACAGAAGCGAATCTTGACACGCAGGTTCTGGCGGTGAATCCGAATCTGAAACTGGGCTTGAAAATCTCATGGAATGCGAAATATCTGCCGTGTTTCATGCAATGGAAGTCGATTGCGTCCGGTGATTACGTTGTTGGACTTGAGCCGGCAAATTCACTCGTTCACGGTCGCAAATGGTACGTTGATAATAATCAGGAGCTGCACAAGATTAAACCGTTTGGACGCGAGAAAAATGTTTTGCAGTTTACGGTTCTTGATGGTGAGAATGAAATTAACGACGCGATTTCTGCGTTTGAGAAAAAATTTTAGTAACGAGGAGTTTTGGTAATGAAGCGATCAGAGATTAACAAGTGTATCAAGGAATTTGAGGGACTTTTGAAGAAGCATTGTTTCGAGTTGCCGCCGTTTTTGAGCTTCACGCCCGAAGAATGGCAGACGAAAGGTCACGAATACGATGAAGTTCGTGATAACGCTCTTGGCTGGGATATTACGGATTATGGCGAGGGACATTTTGAGACGAAAGGTCTGTATTTGATCACGATAAGAAATGGCAACGTTCATAACCCGAAATATACGAAAACTTACGCCGAGAAAATCATGATGCTAAAAGAAGGACAAGTCTCGCCGAATCATTTTCACTGGAAGAAAATGGAAGATATTATTAACAGAGGCGGCGGAAATGTCGTGTTCAAGCTTTGGAACGCCGATCGAAAAACTGAGCAGCCGTTAGATACTGATGTCGAGATTTTTTCGGACGGTCGCAAATACACGGTCAAAGCTGGTTCAGATGTAATTTTGAAGCCCGGTGAATCACTTTCGCTTTACCCGTATTATTATCACGAGTTCAGGATTCAACCCGGGACTGGTTACGCGATAATCGGTGAAGTTTCGATGTGCAATGACGACAACACTGATAATAGATTCTTCGAGCCTTTGGGAAGATTTCCGACGATTGAAGAGGACGAGCCTCCATACAGGTTACTTTGCACGGAGTATCCTGCCGCAAAATAATTAGTGCAAGATTTGAATTTGAATTTGAATTTGAAATGGAAGGAGCAATATTATTGTGAGCGATTATGTAGTTACGATGGAACACGTTACGAAGACGTTTCCGGGTGTTAAAGCTCTCGACGATGTTCAGCTGCATTTGTTGCCCGGACGCGTTATGGCGTTGCTGGGTGAGAATGGCGCAGGGAAATCGACACTCATGAAGATTCTTTCGGGCGTTTACACGAGAGATTCAGGTGACATTACGATTTTCGGGCAAAAAATCGAGGGTGACTTGAACACAAAACAAGCTCAGGCTCTCGGAGTTGCGATAATTCATCAGGAGCTGAACATGTGCCAGCATTTGACGGTCGCAGCGAATATGTTCCTGGGACGCGAAATAACCAAGGGCGGCAGACTTGACAACGCAGAAATGAATCGTCAGGCAGTCGAGCAATTAGCCAAACTCGGAATACATGATCTTGATCCTGAAGAATCCGTCGGGAATTTAACAGTCGGTCGCCAGCAAATGGTCGAGATCGCAAAAGCATTGTTGATTAACGCGAAAGTTCTTGTAATGGATGAGCCGTCAAGTTCGTTATCGAATGCGGAAATCGTCGAGATGTTCAGGATTGTTCGTGAGTTGAAAGCAATGGGAACAGCGATCGTGTATATCAGCCACAGGTTGCAGGAATTGCATCACATTGTTGACGACGTTACGATTATGAGAGACGGCAAATATATAACAGAAGGCAAATTCGAGGACTTCACGATGGATCAGATTATTGCGAACATGGTCGGTCACGAGGTCAAAAATCAATTCCCAAGAGAGACAGTTCCAAAGGGCAAGAAAATTCTCGAAGTCAGACACCTGAATGCCGGCAGAATGGTCAAAGACGTCAGCTTTGAAGTTTACGAGGGCGAAGTTTTGGGATTCTCCGGACTTGTTGGAGCTGGCAGAACTGAAACTATGCGCGCAATTTTCGGAGCAGATCGCAAAGACAGCGGTGAAATTCTTCTTGACGGAAAGCCGCTCGAAATAAAAGATCCGGGGTCGTCGATTCGCCACGGTGTAGTTCTTGCGCCGGAAGATCGTAAAAAAGAAGGACTATGCACGAAACTTACGATTAGAGATAATATTGCGTTACCCAATCTTGATATAATTACGTTCGGAAGTTTGACGGGAAAAATCAATCGCAAAATTGAGGACGAAATGATCGAGAAGGGCAAGAGTTCGCTGACGATTAAGATGTCCGGAGCTGATTCCGAAGCTGGCAGTCTGTCGGGCGGAAATCAGCAGAAAGTCGTCGTCGCAAAATGGCTGGCGCGTCAATCACGGGTAATTATTTTCGATGAACCTACACGCGGAATTGACGTTGCCGCTAAAGTCGAGATTTATGATATTATCAACGAATTGAAGAAGCATGGTGTCGGTGTTATTATTGTTTCGTCGGAGTTGCCGGAAGTTATGGGAATTTCGGATCGCATAATCGTCATGTGTAACGGCAGAATCACCGGAGAAGTTGATCCCAGACACACGTCAGAAGAAGAGATCATGACCTACGCGACGCAATTTGGAGATAACGCAGTCGCATCGTAAGTCGGCTATTTAAGAATCGCAATTTAATTTTAATCACTAAGGCAAATTTGAAAATTACAAGGGAGAGTTCCAAAATGGAGAATAAAAAGCGCAGTTTTCTTTCAAAACCCGGAGTTGCTTCAGTTTTAACGGCGTTCATCGGAGTTATCGTTCTGATGGTAATATTCGCAATGATGAACCCGAATTTTATCAAGCGTAATAATTTGATGTCACTGGCACGTTCGATCTGTCCGTATTTGCTGGTTGGAATCGGTCAAGGCATTGTGTGTATAACGGGAAATATCGATCTTTCAATCGGCTCGGTTTTGGGAATGTCAGCGATGATTTCGGCAACGCTTGTCTGCAATGGAATGAACGTTATTCTTGCGATTATAATTGACTTGATCGCGTGTTTGCTTGTCGGATTCTCGAACGGTGTATTAGTCGGAAAATTCAAGTTGCCGCCATTCATTGGGACATTGGGAACGATGACGATATGCCGCGGAATTGCCCAGCTCGTGAATAATAATTATAATACGGGCGATATTGGCACTGGAGGCTTGAAAGATTTATTCAGAGATACGTTCTATTACGGGCGAGTTGGCTATGTTTATTACGGAGTTGTTATTTGCCTGATAATCTGGGCGATATTCTGGTACTTGATGAGTTACACTGCGACTGGACGGCACATTTACGCAATCGGTTCGAATGTTGACGCTGCGAGATTATCCGGTGTTGACGTTTTCAAGACAACTACGACGGCATATGTGATTTCGGCTTTCTGTTCGTTCATGGCAGGATTAATCACGATGGCGGCGGCTGGCATGGGTTCGATGCAGGCTGGAATGAGCTACGAAATGTACGGAGTTGCTGCGGCGGTTATAGGCGGAATTTCAACGTTAGGCGGCAGTGGTTTGTTAGTCGGAGTTATCGCTGGTGCATCAGTCTGGGCGATTTTGCAGAACGGCTTAACTCTCGCGAATGTTCCTGTTGCTATGCGTAATATAATCATTGGAATTATCGTTGTCGCGTGCGTATTATTTGATATTATGAGACGCAACGGCATGATCGGCGCAAAGAAAAAGGCTGCATAGACTGTGTGAAAATCATAGTCTCAGTAAATAAATATTTTTTAATAAACTAATCGGAGGTTTGTAGTTATGAAGAAGTTTTTATTAGCGGCATTATTGGTTTTAGCGGTTTGTTCGGCAGCGTTCGCTGGTGTCAAGACGAAAGTTGGCTTGATCACGA
>CALEPX010000089.1 GCA_937911045.1 uncultured Fretibacterium sp.
AAGCGAGCTTATCGAGGGAATTGACGCAGATTATCTTTTGGCAGATAGGGGCTATTACAATAATTAGCTGAAGTTGCCTATCTAAAAAATTTTTCTGAGCATTTCGCAAGTGCAAAGAAGATAAAAAGAAAGGCGGTATTTAATGTATACAAAAGGAAGTTGGTATTACGCTAACGGTTATGTCAGGGCACGCTCAAAGGATCAGCGGAAAAACGGAATAATTCTTGCAGCTACAACGTGTGCTGAAACGTACGAGGAACAACAGGCGAACGGAAGATTGATGGCGGCGGCACCAGAACTATACGAACTCGTTTTAGACGAGTTGCGCGGTGAGGCAGGCGGTATTCTTAGCTTTGCACGTGAAGGTAAGATAAGAAAAATAATCAATCGTATTAGCGGTGAGGAGACACAAGCATGAGTAAGTTCGCACAAGGCCCGTGGATATTTGATGATGAGTACATTTTCACGGCAAATAGAGGTATGATGATTGCTGAGGTAATGGCTGTTAGAGAAAAGGAGTTTAATGCTAATGGTCGCTTAATCGCCACCGCGCCGGATATGTATAACTTTATCAAGAAAGTAGCTATTTGGGCGCATTACTATCTTGACAGCCGTTTTGTAAATCTTTTTCAAGAGGCGCAAGAGCTACTGGCGCGGATCGACGGGGAGGAGGAAAAACATGAGTGAGGAATTAAAGCCGTGCCCGTTCTGTGGGTCAAATGCACGATTAGAAGAAAAAACTGACTGTGAATATCGAAGTCTTTATCGTATTGCTTGTGTCTACATTGGCTGTGGTGTCGCAACGCAATGGCACTACGACTATAACTCTAATGATAGTGTTCGCAAAGTAATTGCTATATGGAACACTAGGGAGAGGCAACGATGAAGGCTAAACCACGAACGAGAACGCCGAAACTACAACGCTTACTTCGTAGGCATAAGGATTGGCAACGACGCTTTGAGCGTGCTTTCAAAACGTCAAAGCTCTATGAAGTTTTAATGGAAGGGAATTATATCAATGACAAAGGCAAAACCGCTTGACCGCCTGAAACTCACGCAAGAGAAAATGGCAATGCGTGAACAACAGCGACAACGGAAAAACTTAACTGCTGTAATTTTGGGAAATCATAAAGAGCTAAAGCCTGAAGTGATTGTACAAAAAGAAAATTCACCATTCTTAAAAATGCGCGCGGAACAAAGCCTAATGGTATGGAAGTTTTAGACTTCACAAACGCTTTTAACCTCAATTTTAATCTGGGAAACGTTGTAAAGTACATCGTTAGAGCCGGACACAAAGAGGGAGAAGACGCTATCGAAGCTATCAACAAAGCTAACATGTATCTCATGCAAGAGCTATTGCGTGTAGCCAAAAACGAAGCCAGAGAACAAACTGAACAATCACAGGAATAACGCTGGGGCTCTAGCCTCCGGCTTTTTTAGAAAGGAGAAAGCACATGCCAAAAACTTTAGACTTAACCGGCCAGCATTTTGGACGGCTCACTGTCGTTAAAAAAATCGCGCCGTCGACATGGGAATGTATCTGCTCCTGCGGGAACACCACAACAGCAACCACTTCAATACTACGCTCCGGAGGAAAACAATCTTGCGGTTGTCTTAATCGAGAGAACCACGAACGCATGAGATCTCAATGGAGGTTTAAAAATGGGAGTAACACTATTAACATCGCCAAAACACTTAAAAGATATGGAGCATAACTCCGCTTACGCCATGCTTATGTGCCACGCAAACACAGAGAAGCTCAAAGATGAGGCTCCGTGCATGTTCTTTGAGAAGGCTATCAAGTCAGGACATGAGAGCATTCTCGAACACATAACGTTGACTTACGAGGTTAATAACCTCTCACGTGCTTGCTTGCAAGAACTGGCACGACATAGGCACATCAGCCTAAGCGTGGAAAGTACGCGGCACACACTAAGAAAAAAAAATATTTAATGATGAGTGGTATCTAAAAATGCTTAATGAAATGGGTCATTTACAGAGTCTTTCGCTTCAGACATTTAGAGGCATTGCTGAAGGATTGCAATACGCTTCCAACGACGAGCTGAAATACTTCATTCCCGAATGGTGGCCGATAAACCTCGTCATGACCGTGAACATCAGGGAGTTACGCCACATTGTGAGACTTCGCACAGCTCCTGCTGCTCTCGCAGAATTTCAGGCATTGGCACTCTCTTTCGTTTCAGCGTTACCGGACGATTTTAAATATCTTTTGGAGGATTGTGTTTATGAATAAATGGCATTTACAGGGAACGATCATTCTTGATGATGATAAATATCCTGTTGCGGAAATTTTTAAGGAGCGAAACGATTGGGATTACAATGCGCGCTTAATTGAGAACGCTCGATCCTAATCTTTATATGATTGGATACGCCAAGCCAAACGGAAGAAGTTCTGCGAGAATTAAATCAAGAAATTTACCGCTTTGTCCAAACATTGACGAAGCTCAGAAATATCTTGATGAGTATGCTGAAAGAAACAAACTAATGGAGGCCATCAATGACTAATCGTGAGAAATTTATATTGCTTGCTGAAAACGATGTGAAAGCGTTAAGAATAATGAGCGATGAAAGGTTCGTTGAATGGATGACACACGGCGGATTTCATTGGGGAGCAATATTTCAGTACTTTGCGCTTACGAACGGCTACGAAGGTTTTGTCAGAATAGACGAAAAGAAGCAATTAGTTGGTTGGCTGAATGAGGAAGCAAAATTTAGTGCTTGTGAAGCACTTGATTTAGCGAAACAGGTTCATGAATTTTATATTGACGGAGGAATGCAATGACTGAGACGCTGAAGCCTTGTTCGTTTTGGAAATCGGAAAGAATGAAGAAAATAACAGTTTTGTTTGTATTGTATTGGCTAGTAGTTGTTTATTCTGGTAGTAGCGGTCGCCGCATATTTAAGACTGTTGAAAAGCCAGAATTTATTTATGAGGGACGATGGATTCGTTCCATTAACAAAGATGGCGATGAGGTTTATATCTCTGCAGGTTCAACGGTGATATTCTGGGAGGAGAAAAAATAATGACTGAAAAACTGAAACCGTGCCCGCTCTGTGGAAGCAAGTTAATACTTAATACTCCAGCAGATATAATGGGGTCGAGAATATTATTTATGAAATGCGGGAATCCTGAATGCGGTGCAGTCGTGAGTTTTGCGAATAAAATTTGCGATACGAATCCGCCTGATACTATTAAGTACTGGAACAGGAGGGCTTATGAATGACTGAATATGATAGATTGGTTCTCGCGGAGAAGACTTGCCACACTATCGAAGTAAGAGAGAAGGCCACTGGCAAAGAGGGCGTTGCGAATACCTGTGAAGACGGAGTGCGAGTCTTTTATGGAGCTGATGACGGCAGCGATGATAAAACTGTAAGTCCAGAAACATTCAGTCGTGATTTTGAAGTCATCGCAGAAATTGAGCACTAAGGAGGAGAATTAATATGAAGCCTGAAGACTACACGGTTGAGTATTGTCCTTATTGTGATCAAGAGGTTGCAATTCGCAGTAAAGGCATAACAGCTTGCCCCGAATGCGGCAAACCGCTGGCTCCTTGTTCAGTTTGCTTTGACGAAGAAAGGCATTGTTCCACGTGTCCGTATGGGTGTCATGAAAATGCAGAAGATGAGTTTATACCGATTACCAATCCGCCTATGGCTGAAGACAAAATTATTTTCGCTTGGGCGAATAGTTAAGGAGAACAAAAAATGATTAAGAATTATAATCCTCGACCTTTTGAGCAGGCTAATTCGTTTCCGAGTTACGTAACTGTTACGGAGCGATATGAACTTCTTGCTCAGACAAAAAACGGTTACGTTATTACGCTTGCCAAACTCACAATCGGAAAATCAGTTAGTGCGGGCAACCCGTTGACGCATGTTTTATTTGAGAGCTTCAATGATCATGGCGAGCGGACAGCAGTCGCGAGAACACGTGTAAGCGGTTATGAACGAGTTTTCAGCGCAGTTATAAATACCATGATGGAAGTCGGAGTAGAATTTGAATCTATTACTCCGTGTCATTCTGAGATGATGCTGATAGCACTTGGAACTTGGATTCAAGCTAAAAATCCAGACATTGCTCAATATAAAATCGTGTCACAAAATTGTCATTGACACGCCATTAAGGAGGAATTAAAATGACAGCATCGAAAATTATGAATGTGCCAATGCGTCTTCATTTAGAAATTCGTAAAAAATGCAATTTCTTTTGGCTCAGAGACATTCGAGCGGTAGACATAAGTCAATGCTGCGCTAAGTGCTTCATCGGAGACAAAGACAACAGGGTTTATTATGGGACGTTGAATAAGTCAAGTGCTATCATAGATATTGACGTGAAGCAACATCCTGCTGCAAAAGCGTATTATCTTTGTGGCCTGAGCGAAGGTTTTGAATGGGCGCAAAACACTCATGTTGCGTTTGTACCAGACAGTAACTCAGAAATTCATATTGATAATGACAAAATTAAGCTCGACATTACAAATGCACGACGCATCAACTTCTGGGATTACAAACCCCAACCGTCTGGATATTTTACTCAGCAACAACGGACGTGTCGTAACTGGATATTCGCCAATTATATCAAGGACGGTATGCCTTTATGATAGTGAGCGCGAGCAGACGAACAGATATTCCAGCATTGTTTTCGGAATGGTTTTATAATCGGGTAAAGGCAGGATTTGTCCTCCTGAGAAATCCTTACAATTTTCATCAAGTCGGGCGTGTTACTCTCACGCCTGACAAGGTGAAAGGTTTTGTTTTCTGGACAAAGAATGCTGCTCCGATGCTTCTACGTATTCATGAACTTGAGAGTTTCAAGTATTACTTTCAGTTTACGATTACTGCGTACGAGAAAGATATTGAGAGAAATGTTCCTAATAAGCAAGAAGTTGTTATTCCTGCGTTCAAAAAGCTCGGTACCGAGAAAGTGATTTGGCGTTATGATCCAATTCTCATAAACGAGCGGTATACTTGGGATTATCACATACGAGCTTTTACCAAGATAGCTGAAGAACTGGAAGGCTTCACGCATAAAGCGGTTATGAGTTATGTTGACGCATATCGCGGTGTTAATCTCACGGCAATCGGCGTTAAGCAAATGACATTAGAGCAACAGCGCGAAATGGCACAACAGCTTGCAGAGATTGCAATGAAGCATGGAATTAAATTGACAGCTTGTGCTGAAAACGTAGGCTTGCCGTTTGCACGGTGCATTGATGCAACAATGTTTGGGTTAAAGAAGTCAAAAGATAACAGTCAACGCGGACTTTGCACTTGTGACGAAAGCATAGACATTGGAGCATATAACACATGCACTAATGGTTGCGCTTATTGTTACGCAAACCATTATGGTTATAAAAAGCCTATAATTGACCCGAATTGTGATTTACTTGGAGATCCGTTGACAGGTAACGAGAAAATCAAACAGCGTAATTAATAAAGGAAGAAGCCTCGAAATAATAGAGGCTTCTTTATATAAGTGATAAAAATATAGAAAGGTTATTAGTTTGGAGATAATTTACAAGAAATTAAGTGAACTTATAGAGTATAAAAATAACGTCCGACGTAATGATCCAGCGAACATTGCTAAAGTAGCTGACAGTATTAAGCGATTCGGTTTCTTAAATCCTATTACAATAGATATAAACAATGTTATTATTTCTGGGCACACTCGCTTAAAGGCAGCCAAATTATTGGAAATGAAGGAAGTTCCTTGTATTGTTTCTGATTTGTCTGAAGAAGATGCAAAATTAGCTCGAATTGTGGATAACAAAAGTCATGAATATGCAACATGGGATATTAATAAGCTCCATAAAGAATTGAATGCTATAAATTTGGATTACAAGACAGTATTCTTTACCCCTAACCGAGATAGATTATTCTACAAAGAAAATAAGCTCTTGATTTTTGGTAATAATGAACTGCCAATTACTGAAGAAGAATATGCACGATTAAAGTCTATTTACGATTCATATATTGACAATAATAAAACATATTTTGGTTTCGTAATGTATTTAACTGGGGGGGGAGAATAAAGAATGATAATTCGTGATGTTTCAATCTCTCGATTAAAAAACTACGAGAATAATCCACGAAATAACGACCTTGCGGTAGAAAAAGTGAAGTACAGTATTGATCGTTTAGGCTTTTTGTTCCCTATTATTATAGATATTAATTATGTTATTGTGGCTGGGCACACCCGTGTACGTGCATGTCAAGAGTTAGGTATTCAAACAGTTCCGTGTATAATGGCTGATGAACTCACAGAAGAACAGATTAATTTATTTCGTTTAGTTGATAATAAGACAAGTGAGTATAGTGATTGGGATTTTGAGAAGTTAAAAAGTGAGTTAGCCCAAATTGATTTAACTATTGATAAAAATCAGATTCTTTTGGAACAATTTGAATTATCTAATGAAGTCTTTGATATTGAGCCAGAACAAGCTGAAATTAAAGTTCCATCTCTGAACTTCATGAATACCGGTACTGCATCTCCCAAAAATAGCAGACCATCGGTCAGCACTATACATAGTAGTAATTGTAGTAGTTCGTCTGAGAATAAAGCTGAACTGAATGATGAAACTGAGGCTTTTGATGGTGTACACACTGCTTTAGAAGATGAGGGAGAACTTACAGTATCAGATGAAACACCTAGAGAATCAAAACCGCTGCTCCCGATATATCAGTTTCGTTTTGGCGATGTCGCTTTTTACATATCGAAAATGGAACTTGATTGTTTGAATGCAAAATATAAGGAATATATTGACACAAACGAAGTTTTAAGTCATAGCTTTGTCGAATATCTTTTGCAGGGGGTTGAAGAGCGTGATTGACTTTGTGGAGCAAATGCCTATTGATTCTATAACTGGTGCTCAATACAACCCTCGTAAGATTACCTCTGACGCATTAGAGAAATTACAGTACAGCATAAAAAAATTCGGCGTGGTAAAACCTCTTATCATTAATGCTACAAGTAATATTATTGTTGCTGGACATCAGCGCAAAAAGGCAGCTTTGAGCTTAGGTCTTAAATACTTGCCGTGTGTGAGAATTAATAGCCCTAATGTTCGTGATGAGATATGGTTTAACCTTATGCACAACTCTATCGAAACAAGCAAGACTTTGATTCAACTTGAAGATTTTTCGGTCGGAAAGTACTGTTATTGCCCTCCTTCAAAGATTAGAATTAATAGCGAGCCGGGTAATGTTTTCATCTGCTCGGAGATTGTGAAACTAATATCACGCTACGGTGAGTGGGGTTCTGTTGTTACAGATGCTAATGGTCAAGTGATCCTTAATGCTGAATATGCGTATTGTGCAAAAAAACTAGGTTATGGAGTTCTTACCTATGGCATTCCCAATGAGTACGTATCAGAGTTTTTGCAATGTATGAGCATTGAGTACGGTAAGTATAATTTTGATAACTTAGGTGTGAAGACTTATCATCAATTCCTTGCACAGCCTAAGCGCTTGAGTACAGATGGTAGACAGGCTAACAGTTCTATTCTTTACAGGAAATATGTCATTCCCATTGTAAAGAAAACGGATAGTATTATCGACATTGGAGCAGGACGTATGGCGTATGTAAAACTTCTAAAGTCGCAGGGATTTAATATTCATGCTTACGAGCCGTCTTTAATGATGAAAGGCGCAAATAAACTTGACATGAAAAATATTATCGCTAATATTCTACATGCCGAGCATGAAGTTAAGGAGCATGGCTTATTTGATTACTGTGTATTGGAAGCAGTTATAAATTCTGTTGTGGATGATGAATTTGAGAAAGCTGTTCTTATTACTTGTAATGCTGTCTTAAAAGCTACAGGATCGCTTATCACGTGTACTCGTAATCTTGACGGTTTGAAAAGAGATTGTGGGCGCACAAAGCTAACATCTGGCGCTTCGGGGCTCTTATATTGTTTGGATGAGAATAATTACGCTTTTACTATGATGGGCGACATCGTATTCAAGCAGAAATTTCATACTTCTGAGAGTTATGTTGCGCTACTTGAGAAATATTTTGATGATGTAAAAATTCTGTCTTGCAAAGCTAATTATATTTATTGCTTATGTAAACAACCCAAACAGCTTTCTATCGAAGAATATGAGGAATATCTTGAAAAAGAACTTAATATTGAATATCCGGGCGGGTTCAAGCATAACAAACATAAGGGCCTCATGAATGCGTTACTCACACAGGTAGCAGCAAGGTACAGTTAATATGGCAAAGCTGGATTTATTTGAGAAGTGGGTTGAAGATGGCGAGGTAGAAAATAATCTTGCTATTGTACAATCATTATCAATGCAGGGTAAATCCGTAAATGAAATTGCAGATGTGTTTAGCGTAACTCGTCGAACTATGCACAATCTCATGAATAAACATCCGTCTTTACGAAAAGCTATAGAGACTGGTCGCTTATCAGTCGTAGCAATGTGTCAGAATAAATTAATGGAGAAAGTATCGAGTGGC
>CALEPX010000090.1 GCA_937911045.1 uncultured Fretibacterium sp.
AGGAACCAGAACAATATCGTCATCTGAAAGTAAAGAATGATTTCACAAGTTCCGATGAAATTGAGCGAGCGGAACCCACAAGTTTTTTATACCAAAGCGGTTATCTAACTATAGAGAAGAAAGATGGACAGATATTAACGCTAGATTATCCCAATCGAGAAGTATTAGACTCTATATCTAGTATGTATCTGCATCTTGTATATAAAGTGAAAGGCTATGCTCCTCTCGGTAATGAAATCTGGAAGGCGTTAGATACAGGAGATATAGCTGAAGTTACACGACTATACAACATTGCTCTATCCGAGATACCTTATGATGATTTCCCCAATCGTGACGAGTTTTGGTACAGATCTTTGTTTCTGATGTTATTGCGAGGAGCTGGAGTTATTGCATATGCAGAAGTTCATACGTTCAAGGGACGTTCTGATGTCGTAGTGCAGTTCGAAAGGAAAGTAGTAATTCTAGAATTTAAGTTCGCGAAGAATAAGGCAGAAGTTGATGAGAAGAAAATCGAAGGCTTGGAACAAATCCGGAACAGAGAATATGACAAGGCATATAGCGTTGACGGACGGGGAGTAATCACTGCTGTAATTGTGGCAAATGATGAAGCAAGGCAGGTGGAATAATAGAAATCAGATTAAAAGAATTTCTGAAAATTTTCAAGACCGACGAAGGTTCTCATGAATCGATGGTTCAACTAATCTTCCATACCTCCGAGGTAACTGCATATTGTAGGTTCTCGTGAGTTTTAAAAGATTATTATTCTATTTTGCAAAAACACAGCTCAGGCTGGATTGTTTTGTTATTTCCAGATTAAGTAAATTCTGGTTGATTTATTATTTTTATAGCTCAAAGAATATGTGTAACAAATCCAGCCCGAAAGCCTTAATATTTTCTCTTTTTATTACATTTAAATTGTAAATAATTTTATGATGGAATTCACTTTTGTTCAAATCATGACTTACATCAAGACATTCTTTTGTGAGACTTTATAACGAAAAGTACCGCCAATAAATTAATGCTCAAAATACTTGTGTTACATGATGAACTAGCATGACCAAGAGAATTATTTTCTCTGGTACTATTACTTTCATCATTATCAGAAATCGCTTCATCTTGTATTGTTTCATCTTCGATTACTTCGTCTTCACTAGAAATATAAACATATTCTGGTCCTACATCTACACTGATTGATGCGGTAAGCCCCTCGTAATAAGCTGTCAGAGTAGTTATTCCTTCTTTTAATCCTCTAACTCTTCCCTCATTCGTAACCATAGCAATATCATCAGAAGTCCATTCTGTCCCCATCGAAGGAAACGAAACGTTATAAACATTACCACTAGATGTAGATGTAGTTAAATATAGCTCCGCTGGAACATCAGAACTGACGTTGGTATACAGTATTCCTGGTAATGTTATTTGCTTATACTGTATCATGACATCATTGGTTATTGACGAATCTGTATAAGTAATATTTGGTGTATTAAGAAATTCTAATATAGTATCAGTAGACTCCCACAAATCAATGTTCGGTTCTATTATTAGTTTTACCGTGTTAGAAACGTAGACGTTGTCTTCATTTCCCTGAGAAAAACAAGATACGTCAATTATTCCAATATCTTGACTTGTAAATGTAAGCATGGCTGTAAATTTTCCAGTATCATTGCTAATAGTTTTATATATTTTACTGCGTGTTTCAAATTCAGCCGTTACATAAACATTGTTTACTATTGCTGTATCTGGTGAAATAACTAAATTCACGGTCTTAATATCATCTATAGAGAATACTTCAATATCTGACGAGAGTACAAAGTGTTCGACAAAGTATTCGCTTAGTTGATTGTTACTTTCTTCTGCTAATGTAAATTTTTCCTTTGAAATTACCACTGAAGCATTATCTATAGAAGAAACAGGAAAAGATAAGACACCAAAAATATCAAAATTACTTTCCGATCCCTTTAACAGTTCGAGAACTCGTTCTCTTATATTATCTTGCAAACAAATACTCATATGATTATAGTTCTTTGCACCAATATATCCCTGATTTTTACTGGATACAGCAATAGCACTCTTACTACCTACAGCCATATCATAATAATCACCTACAAACATTACATTAAAAAGTGCTTGAAGCAATTCCGAATCACCTAATATAATAGGGGGCTAATTTTAGTATCCCTAATACAACTGGATTTATATCAATACCATCTTCTAGCAAGCTAACTACTAGATCGTAACCGTTTATTATACCGTAAATAGCATAAGTAGGCACTGTTGGAGTTCTTAGTGAACTAATCAATTTACTTTTCAATGCTAAATCTCTCAGGGCATTCTCATTTTCGTTTATTATGGGTAATGCGTTTCTAAATGGATGAAATTTTTGTAATAAATCAATAACCTTTGATTCCGCAGGTGAAAATTTAGAATGATCTTCAATGATGTTAGCAAAAGGAGCAAAAGAAGAATTTGTAGCATAACTTGCCAATGGACTTCCTAAGTTCGGTGTTGCTATAAATACTAACCTGCGGCACATTCCTTGCTTATAAGAAAGCACTGAAGTTGCATTACTAAGGTCTTCCTGTATAAAGCGCCGAGTCATAAGACCCCCCATACTGTGACATACAAAATCAGCTTTTGTACATGCTATACCCTCTTTTTTCATCTGAGCAAGAATTAATGCAATATTAACAAACATAGA
>CALEPX010000091.1 GCA_937911045.1 uncultured Fretibacterium sp.
GCTGCTGAACACACCAACTCATCAAAAACGGTTATCGTCAACGTTATCCTCGAAATCTATCGCCAGAAACAAACCCAAGAACAGTAATCAGCTTTCAGCTATAATCTTCAAGTAGGAGGTGATCAAAATCATGGAAAATAAATTAACCGTAGTAAGACAAAGAAAGTTGAGAAAAGAATTTCCAACTGCTGAAGCAATCGGCAGAGCTTTCGTACAGTTTTATATCGAACAAAGGAAAAGTTATAAAGATCACAATTTCAAAACAACGCTTACTGTCGAAGAAATAAACTTTCTCCGAAGTACTTTACATGTACGCAAAGACGAAATGATTTTTAAATCTTACAACGTTCTAGAGCAAATGCTTCGCCAATTTACACATTGGATTGAGCATTTTGAACACATTTTTTATCATGGTCTTTTCAGAGCTTTAACTATACTTCAAATCCCTGACCGGGACATTCAAACATTAAATTCTCTCAAATCTCAAGCTATACCGAACGAAGAGGACATCGAAGAAAGTAAGGTAGCTTGTAATCAGAGCATAAAACAAATTGCAGACACTCTCATACCTAACTGGGACAATCTTATGGCATTTGCTATGAAGAGCCTTTATAGTTATTCCTTACGACTCGAAAAAATTCAAGAAATCACACTGTTTGACCTCACACCATTGCTTCCTGGTATGGAACATCACGAAAATGAAATCAAACGATTACAAAATTTCGCAAATTCGTTCAGAGAAACTTTAGAAAATAATATTTATATTAAAGACTTCAAAGACAAAAATGATGCCATAAAAGTTCTAAATGAATTTATACATATTGACACTCAAATACTTAAACCTAACGAGGAAGAAAGAGCCGACGATATACAAAAAGCTATCGATGTCGTGGAGTTAACTAAACGAGTTATCGAGAATTATTGATCACAGGGAATATTATGAGTAACCAAGAAAATAACCTCAATCCTTTTGTAAATCAAGACGAAATTCTTGACCCCAAGCAAGATGCTATTTCCGAAACAATCGGTCAAGATATTTTGATTGCTGAAGAACTAATCCAAGATGTTGTAAGCATAAATACATCTTATGTTAACAATATCATACTCGACCTCAACAAAATATCCAACATAGCATTCAATCCTGAAAAAAATCTTGCGCTGTACAAAGGCAACCTCCAAAGAATTGCTATGGAAAGAAAGGGCAGTAAGAAAGAAATCAACACTCTTGTCTCAATAAACTTCGACTCCAAAGCAATGAAAGAGAAAGGGCTCAATATACACGGTACTGAAAAACTTGCACCTTTTGACAAAATAGTTCTTGATGCTGTCAATACTTTATATTTTGAAGGACACAACGAATATATCACCACTGCAATGGTTTTTCATGTCATGAGCGGCGACATAAATAAACGCATAACACCCAAATACTCTGAAAATATCAACAACAGCCTGATAAAACTTCTCTTCACTCACATCACAATTGAAGCTAGTGAAGAAGCCCAAATGTATCCTAACCTCAAGGATTTCAAATACGACAGTACTATTTTGCCAGGCGACATGGTTCGAGCTAAATTAAACGGCACAGAAGTTGCGTGTATACACATATATAAAACACCCCCACTATATTTATACGCCAATCATAAAAATCAAATAAGCAAAGTTGATATTGCGCTGCTCCAAAAACCCTTCGCCGAAGGAATACATGAAAATCAAGAAAGCATGGCACTCCTTCATTATCTCTTGAGAAGAATAGTCGCAGTGAAAAGCTTGAGCAACGCAATAAAATATGAAACTCTTTATCATGAATTAGGGAAAGATGACGCCACACGGAAAGTTAAATTCCTCGTCAGAGAAAATGCCAAGAAAATTTTAGACGCATGGAAGGGGTCAACTTTCGGAGACATAAAATTCATCGATTACGCAGAAAAAAGTTTGGGAAAAACGCCCCATGAAATCACTCTCAAATGTGAATATCATAAATGAGATTTGAACCATTCAATTCTGAGGGTGCAAAACAGGGAACATAGGGTGCAAAACAGGGAACACGCTAAAAAAAAATCACCCATAAAACATTGCACTGCAAGACTTTATGGGTATGACGATTTTTAGATAAGTATAATAAGCTTTATAAGCTTATTAGAGCCATCGAGGTTGGGTTTAAAAACCCAACCTCTTTACTGGCTCAGAAAAGAATAATTCCACCGAAAAAATAAATCCACACTGATGAATTCATGTTCTCCCAATCTCTGTGGTAATAAAAATGTCTTTCTCAAAATATTGCTAAGAGAGCAAATAATTCCACAATGAAAGAGAAAGCCTTAACCTCAATAGTGTGGAATTATAAAGTGGATTTATTCAGCATTTAGATTTGTCGGGAATTTGGAAGAGAGGGAACCGCTCCCCCATCAGTGTGGAATTATTTTCAAAGTCTTTTGTCGTAATCGAAATTCTCTCTGGGGGCTTCTATGGGGACGAAATAGTCGAATTGGGCGTAATAATGAAATCGGCAGGAGTAGTTGCTTTCGCCATAGCGATTTTTGAGGCACACGAATTCAATGTCTCTTGGGACTGCTCTCTTGGCGGCCTTAACTTTCTCTCGCTTCTGTTTCAGTTTCGCTTCCTTATCGAAAATGTCATCGTTAATGACCTGAAGCTGAAGTCCCCAGATAACGTCCGCAGTATATTCAATGCCGCCGGATTCCTTAAAGCTCTCGTAGTCAATAGGTGTGAGATAGTTCTGGCGATTGAGGGAGCTGACTAAGAGAACGACTAAATCATGATCTTTTTGAAGTTTTTTCAAGGCACGAACGTGAGTGTCAACAGCGTCCTTAGTTTGCTGTCTTGGGTCAGATGGACAAATAACTTGTAGATAATCAACGATAACGACAGGTAAAACGGAGGTTTCTTGTATGTACTTTTCGACTGTGTTAATAATGTCGCCTATTTTAGTCGCGAAACTGCACTCTAAGAGAATTTCATGTTCAGTAAAGGAAGCATATTCGTTAGTTGCATTAACGATGGCTTCGTTTTCAACACCTCGTCGAATGTCGATTGAACTGACGGCGAAGTTGATATTTTTAGAGGCCATAAGTCTCGAAATCCCCTTAGTAACGAGTTCCAAGCAAGTCTGTTCTAGACTGAAGAATAAAACGTGTTCGCCAGCTCTGACTAACTGGTCAGCCATTTGATGAATGAACGTAGTTTTGCCCAAGCTCGAAATTGCACCCAGAACGTATAAGCCCGGATAAAAGCTGACATGACTGTCGATGTTGCTGAAGCCAGTCTTACGATCTGCGAAATGGCGAAAGCGAGATAAATCAGCTTTAAGTTGCCATTCGTTGATATTCCCGTGAATATAGGAGTGAATGTTTCTGGAAGAAATGGGAGAACCGTCCGAAATAATTTCTGTGGAGTTAATATTATCTGAACCTTGAGATTCTTGCGGAGTTTCTGACGGCATTGAATTTCCATTTGAATTGCTTTGGGTGTTAGAATTTATTTTGGGCGTAAACGAACTGATATATGGCGAGAAATTGCTCAAAACCTTAGAGATAGTCATTTCGCCATAAGTTTGCGCTCCATGTCTTTGATCCCACTTGTCTCTCATTAACCCAGATTGTCTGAACAAACTGTCCATTCTTGAAGCATCGCCGTTAGTCCAGTAAGCTAAATGAGAAACTAAAGCTATGTCAGCTTCGCTATGACTGGCATAACTTGACGTGTTTCCAGAGAATAGGGAGCGAATATCATAGCCGTTTCGACTGTTGAAAATTCGTTCAAGTAATTCATTGTCGCTCAAATTTTCGGAAACGAAATATTCCCCCTGCGAATTTAAGTTATGGGAAGACTGATTTCTGGTTGGTACAGGTACAGGATTTTCTCTTGTAGGAGCGACCGTATTTTCATTTTTATGTTCAACGAAATATTTTTCGTATAAGGTCTTAAGTTCGTGAGTACGAGAAGAGATAGGCTTAGGTTGTCCGTAAGGATTGCCAGTAACGGTGAAATAATGACTGTGGTTATAAAGTTCAATTATGAATTTTGTGGTGCTTGTAGGAATGTTAACATACTTTTTTCGCCCGATGTTTGACATTTGGCCCTTGCATAATATATGAATGCCAGTGCCCGACGGCGATATTTCTGTGTAGCTGTTCATTAACGTGATTATTTCCTGAGCGAAAGGTTCTAAAGTCCCGTTTTTCCGAATAACGTGGTCTAAATCAATACCAGTAACTCTTTCAGTTTCGAGAGCGTCCTTATCGTTTAAAGGCAATCCAAACTGAAAGCCAATACCGCTAAAGTTAAACCTTTTCAAGCCATATAAAGCCTCATCGTAAGTCCCCCAAGTATCTTCTTCATTGGCCATTGCATTGTTTCCAGTTATAGGGTTCTTCGGAATTTTGTCTTTGTGGCAGACCCAGCGTTTCATTTTTGCAAGTTCTCTAAGTTGTTCAGGTAAAGCCATGAGTTTATTTTTGCTCCTTCCTTTATGTTATTAAAAATGTATTTAATATATATATAATACATATTATAATATACGTAAGCCCGCAAGTAAATAGTTTCAGAGTAAAGCCTTTGAGTTCGCTCATTGCTTGCATAAGGATATTTCGTTTTGTGTGAGCTGGAGAGAAATAAAAATGCGCCCAACTAAATGAGACGCAAATAAAGTTCAGGTATTTTATGATGAGCCTTAGTCAGCGAGCATGAGTTCGAGTAAAGCCTCGCACTCGTATTTGCTGAGTATCTGATCTTTTCGGTCTTTGCGACCGCAATTTTTCCAGCTATTCTCAGTGAATGTTTTATCACTGTCGTTAAATTTGTTAATCCAAGCAACTTTCTCTTTGACAGTCTTTTTCGGGTCAGAGAGAGCCGGAATTTCCCATAATCCTTGTCGATGACCTCTAATTGTGCTGATGAGAATGGTCCATTCGACATTTCGGATATTTTTTCGCTGATTGTGGCCAGATAACAGGGCATGAATTTTCAGCCAAAACTTAGTCCAATCGTTTTTTGTTCTTAAGCACTTTGTGCCTTCGTAAACTTTTCTATACATCCGGTATTCAGCAACGTTTTCGTATGGAACAGAGTCGAAATTCACCCATTCACAATTTGGAACGTCAGGCAAGGTAATAGTTTTAAGCTCACCTTTTGCAGAGACTTGTTCTGTTACGCCTTTTACCGTAAAGAACACTTGCTCGAACGATGTTTCTAATGGTTCCCGTTTCATGTCGAAGTCCATGCGAAGATTTCTTTTGCGTTCTTCACAGCTTAAATCTTGCTTTTTGTCTGAGTTATCACCGTGATATGATAATTCCTTGAAACCCGTAAAATGCTTTTCGTACGAACAAATTCTTCCCTGACGGGTAGCAACCTTTAGCATTGTGGAATATCGATCAATTAGTCCGTTGGGTTTTATTTCCACATTACCGTAATCAGGGTCTTTATAGCTTGAGTGAAAACCATTGCGAGCACAAACGCCGTTTTCGTCTTGGCTGACGTTTCCTCTGGTAGAGAAATTGAGGAATGAAGTCTGCTGATGTTTTTCTTCCCACATTTCAGGAGAACCAGTAAGGCGTGAGCGAGCATCTCTGAAAATTTCGCCAAATCCGTATAGATCGAGACTGTCTAATACTTCAAAAGGAGCATCGCTGATGAAGCCGTCTGTTGTAACGGAATAGCACTTGTGCCCTAGAGCAGAGAGCTGATTAATTGTTGCGTTTAGTACGGCACGTACCCCGGCTGTTATTAAGCAAGCGTGAACAGGTGAGGTTATACTTGAGCAACCTATGTCTTCCATCATTGCGGAAGCCGCGTTCCAAGAGGACTTGGGTTTTATATTTTGAGCGATTTTCCCGTAAGTGGAATTTACCCCTATTTTCAAAAAATTCTGTTCAGGGCTCTTGTTACCCCAGATTTCTTTAGCCGCTTGTCTACCCTCAACGAATTGTTTGGCTACTTTATGTAAGCATTGACTTGCAGCCCCGTCTGGCATTATTTTTGTGAGGCGATGTATACGCGTCGTGCTTTTACTTCTGCTCCTAATCGGAGTGCGAGATACAGTTCAGGTCCCGATGCGTAGCACTTTTTTAACCCTGCAGAAGTTCTTGGAAAAATTAAGCTACCATCAACGTTAACAGGTAAGCACGGGAACGGCACATCTTTTGGAAACTCAAACTCTATATCGCCGAACATGAGATCGAAAGGCGAAGCGAAATCCTCTATTGTCAGTAACCTTTTCTCAATAGTACTTGTGATCAAATTATCGCTTGTCCAGTCAGGATCTACGATACAAGACATAGCTGTTGCATAAGCGTTTTGTAAGTCGTAGTCGTGAGTAAGGGTATCAACATACCGAGCTCCTAAACAACCGTTGAAGCCTCCAAAGTAAGAATTAGCGGCCATGTTCATGATGAGAAAAGCGTCATTAGAAACAGCTTCAAGTTTATTCTTAGATCTGAATTTTTTTCGAGCTGAAGGAACAGAAATTTTTTCTTTGCCGTAATTTTTCAGCTGAATGCCCCGAAAGCGTAAGTTTAACTCATTATCGTTTGAGGCATTGAAATGTTTTTTAAGTATCCTCTTGGTAGCGTTTACAGCCCCTGAAGTTGTGCTAACAGGCATAGCTCGGTTGATCCCCCACAGTTCGCTGGAATACATTAACACGATTAGGCTATCATTTATAGCATAATCCATATAGTGTACAGGGTCATCGGAGAAATAACGATCCATGTGTTCTATAGCGTTGTAAGGAAGCTCCAGCTTCTTCACTGAAATTGAATCACCTAAATTTTTAAGGCTTTTTTGCCCAGCGGGGGCGAAGCACATAGTATCTCTGATGTTCAGTGAAATGTTATAGCACCTTCCTGAGTTTTTTACTTCTTTCAGCAATTTATATGTCGGCCTTAACGTAACTAACCCATTCTGAATTTCGGTACATTTTGCTATTACTTCTAATTC
This sequence comes from uncultured Fretibacterium sp., assembly GCA_937911045.1. Lineage (GTDB taxonomy): Bacteria > Synergistota > Synergistia > Synergistales > Aminobacteriaceae > JAFUXM01. The sequence goes on from CALEPX010000091.1 coordinate 6,958, forward strand.
ATCTGTCTCGGAGTTTGGGATTTCATCAAATGTAGATAAATCGGCTTTACCCCAATGACATACTAAAGTGATGTTGTTCTTAACGAAATCGGAGAAGTCGAATATGTATCCGCCGTCTATACCGTTGTTACTCGAGCGAAAAGGCTCTCCGTATTCACCAAACTGGTCTTGAAATAAATCTCTTTCTTCTTCCAGAATGGTAGCATCGTATGCTTCTTCTGCTGACTTGAAGGGTTTTCGTAAAATCTTATCGCCAGATTTTACGGTAGCGATCCATCTCATAGCAGAAGTGAACTCGTGGGACTTGCATAGATTAAACTCAGTCAGGATCCAAGACAACATTTGCCAGGAAGAAAGCCGTCGCTCACTGACCGGCAGGAATACGACTTCGTGTATCTTCTCGAAATCTTTCGGGTCATAAAATGCGTATTGGTAAGAGAGTATAAGGCGATCTTTCTCTAAATTCACGAACTCCGTATCAAGGGCAAGTGTTAAAGACTCCTTGTTAGATCTCATGTTCTGTACAGAAGTTAAGTCTTGCAAGGAATGAATGTTCAGCGTCTCATGGGGTCGATTGACACTTATATCACCAACAGATAGATTTGACACTGCTTCTAAAGCCTTAAGATTGCTATTGTGCGTTTTTCTAGCGAGATATTCAGGGCATTTTTCGATTAGAAAAAAATGTCTGTAAAGAATGCGTGCTTCTTCGTGGCTTGTTTGCCCAGAGTGAGAGACTTCTGTCCCCATGCTGTGTTCATGCCAACCTTCGGACAAAAGCTTTTCTTTGGCTGAAGAGCCTTTGCGGTCTAGTTCAGTAACGATGGCATTTGAAGCCTGAAAATTTGTCATTATTTTTTTTTGATTCTCCTTTCAAATAAAAAATCTCAAAAGAAGCACGGCATGTTATAATATTAAAATAAATGTAATGTCGTGCTTCAAGGTTATGCAAAGAAGAAATCGGATCAATGGTGGTGCATTAATTTAGAATTCTTCTTCAGCTTACGGTGTTAGTCTGTGATCTTAGTTAATTCCGATAAAGCACAGAAATCGTCTTCTACTTTGTACCTACGTTCAGCTTGATTTTTGATGATTTGAACGTTTTCAAGGACAGGGTAGAGAATTTTTTTGTCATCGACTTTTTTGCAGTGAAAAGAAACTGAAACTCTGCCAGTGCAGCCAGCTACGGGTTCTTCTTCCATTTTCTGTAGGGCAGCGTCGACTAAACCGGGTCTTTCTGAGCTTATGCAGCGCATGAAGTACTTGCCCTTAAAGGATTTATCAAGTTTTAGTGGGTTGGAAAGTTCTTCAAATGCTGTTTCTGTCCCATCTTCGCAGAATTTCCAGTGTTCCAGATCATATGCGGCTTTCATTGCTTCAGTGATTTTGTTGAGTGTGTTGTTGTCGAAACATGAAAATAAGATTGTTGTTCCGTACATCTCTTTACCGTAATAGTTTCGACTCCGAGTGAGATGATTGCCTCGCATGATAACTTCTCCTGAAATGAAATGTGCTCCGTCTGTACTCGGTTTAGGTTCTATCATAAAATTACCTCCTTATTTAATTGTCAATAAACATTTCTCGGTCTGGCCCGAGTACCTTATCAACACTGCTCTTTCGTGGCTTGGACGGTTTTTTGGGAACCCTCTCTTGCTACTTCCGAGCGTTTCGATATTGGGAATCTTACACGGAGTTTTTTATTTTGTCAAATTTTTATTTTTTTAATTTTTTAGCGTTAATTATTCGACTATTGCGCCAAATGGTATATTACATTTTGAGCTTGCTTGTAAAAATTAAAATTCTTATTTTAGAGCAGTATATGCTATAATACCCTTTTTATCAAGGCATATTTAAAGAGAAGGAGTGGAATAGTAATTATGGAAGACGGAGAATTATTAGGTCAGGTCAAATACAATGCAAGTGATGTAAAAGAGGTTGATGTCTCGCAAATAATAGATTTTTCAGTTGGAAGAAAAGAACAGCTAAAAGACGATGAAGCAGACCTTACCGACGTGGAGTTCAAAAATCCTTTTAACGTGCCTGATTATGACCCTAATAAGAAAAAAGAAGACATGAGTATCGCTGAGCTAGACATGGAGGAATTAATTAGAGGTATTAGGGAGTTTGGTGTTTTGGTTCCTCTGCTCGTTCGTAAAACAGGTCGTAAAAATGAAAAAGGGCAAAAACAATATGAGCTATTGTCAGGATACAGGAGAAAAGAGGCTGTTAAGTTCATAAATAAGGGTCTTCCCGATGATAAAAAAATGAGGTTGCCGATAATTGAAGTTCCCGGCTGTGATGATGATGACAAAGCGATAGTAGTCTTGACAACTTCCAATACGCATAGGAGAAAGATTACTTTGGCAGAGCAAATAAAGGCCTGTGCTCTTACATATAGAGCAATGCTTCATCGTGGTAAATCATCGCAAGATGGAAAGACTAGTGCTGACATAGTAGGTGAGATTTTTCATCTAAAACCTGAGAAAGTCAGGCGTTATTCAACTCTTTTGGGGCTTAACGATGGATTGTTGACGATTATAGGAGGAGAAGACGACAAGCAAAAAGGAACCCGTTGTAGAAATAAAGACGGTAAAGTGAAGCTTTCTGTCAGAGCAGGTGAATTGCTATCTAAGCTCACTGATGAGCAGCAAAAAATAGTTCTCAATTTTTTAAGCGACGAGAATAATGAGCATGTCATTACGGTTGCTTTAGCTAGTTGGATTCGCAAGAAATTTGTTAACAATCCAGAACTTGACTTGCCAGGATTGGAAGAAGTCGTTGAGCAATGGGAAAATTCGCAAAAAGCAGGAAGTCCGGCTAAGTCTGGCAATAAGAATACTGAAACCAGTTTAGGCGATTTGCAGTCATATTTTCCAGACAAAACATCGCAAGAAATCAACGATAGAGTTCATTTCCTTCTTAGAAAATGGCGAGAGGCAGGCAGTCCCGAAAATTTTGAGATTAAGTCAACGGCTCAAACTCAACAGGCGGTCGAAAGTTCGCCAGAGGCATAAGAGAAATTTCAAGGCTGAGCGAAGAAAGCAGTGGAAAATTCATGATTTACAGTTGATTTTGTGATGTTGTTACTGAAAATTTTACGGCGAAAGTTTTGAATTGCATTATGGGTTCGGGGTCGGAGCACGCTTAGCTATAACAACACTGTGTTCTGACCCCGTCGTTATAATACTGATAGGGACAAGATTAGGAGGACGGAATGGCGGACAATAAAATTATTTATCACGGCGGCAAAGAAATAATCAGATTTCCTGAGATACGAACCGCAAAATATAACAAAGATTTTTACTTCGGCTTTTACTGCACGTATTTTAAGGAACAGGCGGAACGGTGGGCAACACGCTATGGCAGGACTGGTGTAGTTAACGAGTATTCTTATGCACCATTGCCCAATCTTCGCACGCTTGTTTTCAATTCCATGACTGAAGAATGGCTTGATTTTATTGTGGCGTGCAGGAGCGGAAAATCTCACGATTACGATATTGTTGAAGGACCAATGGCTGACGACACGATTTTCAATTACATTCAGGGCTTCATTGACGGAGAAATTTCACGAGCCGCATTTTGGGAGCTTGCGAAATTCAAGAGACCTACACATCAAATAAGTTTTCATACCGCTCGTGCTCTTGCAATGTTAAAATTTTTACGAGGATACGAGGTTAATTACAATGACGAATAATAATTTATTTTTCCTTTGCACTCTGATTGAGTTTATTGGACGGCAACAAAAATTAGCGAGAAGTGAGGTCGTCTCATCGTTGGGATATGAAACAGTAAAGCATATTTACGAGTTTGCTGACGTGCTTCATTGTGAGCCTATTTCAAAGGTTGCGGACGAGTATATAGTCTTGTGTCGGGTAGGAACTGGCACTTTCGATAATGTTTTGGCTTGTAAATATTCAGTTCCGAGTTACTGGGACATCGGCAAAGTTTATGCTCGACTTATTCAAGATGTTTCAGGGAATATTTCGGACAGAAAAAAAATTATTCAAACGCTTAATGAAGTGTACTGTTCATGGATTAGCGACAGTCTCTCGAATTTCAATTCGGATTTTTTCTATCAGCCACACGACTACATACGTGAATGTTATTTTGAGGGAAAAATTTTATGAAGGGGCACGTTTTCGGGGTCATGAGCTACTTGTATATAATAACAGGGTGCGTTGACCCCAATAATGTATTTCAAGAGTTGGACTATGATTTAATATAACATTGCTTTAGACTAAATAAAATTCAAATGTAATATAGAGGAATGTTATGACACCACTTGAAGCAGCGGCAAATCAGGTTATCAATAGCGTAGAAATACAATCGTTGGTGAGAGAATACGAAAATCATAAAACGATAAATTCAGCTCATAATAGTAGCTTAATTCCGTATGCGAATCTTTTATAATTTCAAGTTGATAAATCAAATTTTCTCCGAAAAGGCTATCAAATCGGAGAACCATGGTCTGGCGATATAGCAAAAGCTCCAGTTTTATTTGTAAGCAGAGCACCCTCTTATTCTTCCGATGAAATTTTTCCACGTTACTTATATGATAAGCAATCAAATAGTTTCACGATTGTAAAAACAACTGATGTTAGTCAGGGTGGTTCTCTTATGAAATTGTCTAATTTGTTAGCTTTTTTTAATGACAGGTTTCAGAACGCCCTTGCTTCTATAGGGTACGGCTTGTATGTCGAATTAGACAACCAGACTCCCAAAGCAGTAAAATATTGGGGAGCGATGAGGAATAACACTAGAACACTGTTGCCCAAGAAATTTTGTCGTGTTCGAGATATTATAAATTACTTTGCTTGCACGTCCATAGTTCCTTTCAAAATCAATTTGCAGGGAAAATATAAGAAAGCATTTGATTCGGCTAATACCTTGTTAACATGCTGGCAGACGTATTCACAGAACATAATCATTTTATCTAATGCTGTGGTTATCGTGTTAGTAGGGAAAGAAGTGTTCGATATGTTTACTTCGGGCTTTAACATTGATGTGAATAATTATTACTTACATGAAGTCAGCAAAACAGACTCTAGCAAACCAGATTCCAACAATGGGACAAAAGACATATATTTATTCAAGCATAAAATCGGAAATACGATTAGATTTATTGTGAATATAGTGGCTAATCAAGGCGATATGAGAAACTTTAAGAATTATTTTGTTCCAAACTCAAGGATACTCAGTGAATTACAACAGGTTGTAGCAAATAGTCTTAAACAGTCTAAGACATCAAAATCCAATGCTTCCTCCTGATATTTATAAGAAATTTTCAGATTGTTGCTTGGGGTCGTAAACCACCTGTTATATATACAACAGTGAATCCTGACACCCATTCGATGAAACCTTATACACCACAACTTCTCTAAACCTACCTTGTTATAATAACAAACGAAATATTACAAAAGGAGTTTATGAAATGAAAGAGTTGCCAATAGGATTACAGGATTTTGAAACGTTGAGACGTGAGGACATGCTTTACGTTGATAAGACAGAGCGGTTATTGAAGCTTGTAACAAAAGGACGTAGATATTTTTTATCAAGACCTCGAAGGTTTGGAAAGTCTTTGACACTTTCAACGCTGGAGGCAATGTTCAACGGTCAGACAGAACTTTTTAAAAACTTAGCGGCTGAAGAATGGGTAAGCGAGCAGGCGAAAAAACCGTTTCCGGTTGTGAGGTTTGACATGAGCGGATTAAGACCATATTCGTCAGGAAAAGAATTGGACGAAGCCATTGTTAATTTTTTACGTGATTTTATGCTCTTAAATGATTTAGAAATTCAACCCGAAACAACGGGAAGCGGAACCTTAATTCAAATAATTTATCATCTGTACAAAACTCATGGGCAAGTAGTAATCCTGATAGACGAATACGACAAGCCTATATTGGATAACTTGACAGACCTGAAAAAAGCAAACGAAATGCGGGAAGTATTGCGCTCGTTTTATCTAACGTTGAAAAGCTGCGACAAATATTTGCGTTTCGTGATGTTGACTGGGATTTCAAATTTCAGCAAGGTCGGTGTATTTTCAGCCTTAAATAATCTCGAAGATATATCAATGGACGAACGTTACGGCGATATTGTTGGTTATACACAAAGTGAGCTTGAAAATTATTTTATTGAGTGGATTGACAATGCTTCTGAGAGAATGAATCTAACACGTGAGGCTCTCTTGGATCGCTTGAAAGATTATTACGATGGTTTCAGTTTTGACGGAGTAACAAGACTTTACAATCCGTTCTCAATAATGCAATGCCTTGCAAAAGGCAAGTTAGGCAATTACTGGTATGTTTCCGGCTCGCCAACGTTTATTGTTAAATACATGAAGAAAAATGCCATTCAAGACCCAGAGGAGTATCGTCATTTTAAAGTTTCAGCGGATTTTTCAGACACACATGAGATTGAATATGCAGAGCCTGAAAGTTTCTTGTACCAGAGCGGTTATTTAACAATAGAAAAATGGATTGACGATGAAATTACGTTAGATTACCCTAATGAAGAAGTCAGGAAATCAATTTTCAGAATGTACCTTGATGAAATTTATCGTGTTAAAAGGTACATAACACTTGGATCGCAAATATGGGAAGCCTTATCTGAAGGAAATATTGAGACGGTTGTTGAGCTTTATAATACAGCGTTAGCAGGTGTCCCGTATGATGATTTTCCGAACCGTAACGAATTTTGGTACAGGTCATTATTCTTAATGCTTTTACGTGGAGCTGGAATAATATCTTACGCTGAAGTTCACACGTATAAAGGACGAGCTGATTTAGTTATTCAACTCAAAAGTCGGGTTATCGTTTTGGAGTTTAAGTTTGCGAGAAATAAATTTGAAGTCGAGAAGAAAATGAGCGAAGGACAAAATCAAATCGCCAACAGAGAATATGCTAAGAGCTACGGAGCCGACAAAAATTTTGAAATTCTGACAGCGGTCTTAGTAGCGAATGACGAGGAACGTTGCGTAAGAATTGGTTGAAAGTTACACAGTGGTGTCGCAATCCTCTTGTTGGTATACGTACTGTATTTTGACACCTATTCCTGAGACCTTCGTATTATCTACCCCATTGAAAGTTGCACCGTTCGATAATGAAATTTTCCGTACACAGTCAGTCTCATTGTATGCTCTCCCTCTGGCTCGGTGTCATAACCCTTTTATTGTATATAGTAGTATATTCCGACACCGTTCATCAATACTACAGCACGTAACTGTCGGTCTGTTGCCTTCAACATAATCACTCTTGCGAAAAATAGTCTTTCTTTGCCTGAAAACAAATCGCAGGTTCTTTATTAACTCAAAAGTAAAAACTTTATAGTTAGTTATATTACGGACGAATATAAAGTAGGGGTCGCAATTCTCTTATTATATATAATAGTGCATTCCGACCCTCATTTCCCCAAGCGCTGTGTCGCTTGTTTTGTGAAGCCTCACACGACTAAAGTCGCGTGCTTCCAGCTGTTTTAATAAGCCGGACTGCCTTTCCACCATACGGTCTAAACTCAGATTTTACAGCTTACGCTGCAAGCTCCGCATTAAGACTAATTAACGTGGCTAAGGTGCAGGTGGTTCTCTTGGAGCACGAAGGAACTTTTGCCTCCATGTCCAACCTTGACGTTACCGGCAAGGATTTTAGAATTTCTCGGATAAAATACCTTGCGCCTATGTTATACGATGCTGACAAGTCACAATGATATTTTTTCCCGGTTTTGAATTTACACAAACTGTAATTTTTCTCATCGCGCTCTACTTCGCCGCTCCCGTCATAAGCAAGTTTTGACGTTCCCCACGCGCATATACGGCTGATTCGTTTGCCTAATCTGTGCATTTTACAAGCTACTATTGACTGAACAGCGCGCGATTTCCAAAGATGTAATTTTTGTTTTTTACTTCCGCGCTTCTTGCCGTTTAGGTCTAAATGTTCGAATATAACTACATCCGCGTTATATAGAAGTGCTGCAACATCTACAATAAATTGCGCTGTGAGATTCGCTATGTTTGTGTTAATTCCTTTGGCTCTTGCCCATAATCTCGGAGTCCGTTTCGCTCCGTGCTGCTGCGCTTTTTTAATGCGATTTATTGCATGATTCAGAGAGTCTTTTTCTCTTGATAAATCCAAAAACTTTCTACCAATGACAGTGCCGTCTGATTTCATTGCGCTGCAAACACAATCGTTATTTATTCCTAAATCTACTCCGATTATTACTTGTTTTTCTAAGCCTTTATCTTGAATTTTCACCTCCTCCTCAAAAGCAAAATCTAAATACCAATTTTTACCTCGTCTGCGTAACGTTGGTACACATTCTTTTCTGTTTTTACAATGCTTTTGAATGTATTTAACGTCAGTATTTTTTAATTTTACATCTAACCAATCCCAAGTATTTTGGGTAAAAACTTTTAATTTTGCCGTGTTAGTTCCAGTTTTGACAAAGCAATTATCACGATACATCGCAGGATAAATTCTTCCAGCTTTTGGTATGCCAGGCTCGTTACCCTTTTGTATCTAAGCCAGTTTTCATAATTGCTTTTATAGGAGCTGACTTTGCCGATAGCCTCTGTAATAGCAGCTCTTCGTAAATAACTTGGAAATTTGTAAAAATCTTTGTCGAAATTATATTTAGGGAATGGATTATTGGCAGTTTTATGCGAAAATTTTTCTATTGCTCCCTGTCGCTCTAAAGATGATTTAATTTTCGAAACATGAGTCCATTCTGCCAACACAACTTTGATAAAAAAGCCAACAGCTCCCCTATACTGCTCTACAGTATTTTTGAAAGCTCCGTGAGGACTCGAAATTTTTATTTTATATGTTGACAAAATTTTCATGATTGCTTATTCTACCATAAGCCGACTAACTCATGACTGAAGTCACGAGTGTGCGTCGGCAAGTTTATCAAAGAGTTCCCCGATGCAATAATTATTCAGGAAACTTTCACAGGGGCATTTTTTCAGGGTCGTAAGGAATTGGAGAAGCTCATTCATTATATTCAGGCTGGAGATACGATTGTGTTTGACAGTGTTTCGAGAATGAGCCGAAACTCTGAAGAGGGCTTTGCATTATACGAAAAACTCTATAATCAAGGCGTGGAACTCGTGTTTCTCAAAGAACCACACATCAATACTGCTACTTACAGAAAAACTTTGCAGGAAAAACAAATCTCGCTTAATCTTAACAGCGGTGATGAAGCGACAGATAAACTTATGAAATCCATTCTCGACGCTCTGAATGATTACATTCTCACTCTGGCAAAGAAACAAATCCAACTCGCATTTATCCAATCACAAAAGGAAATTGACGATTTACACCAACGTACACGTGAAGGAATTGAAACTGCACGACGGAATGGTAAACAAATCGGGCACCAACGTGGAATAAAACTGAATATCAGCAAGAAAGTTCCTATTCAACAATTAATACTCAAACGTAGTAAATCTTTTGGCGGGGCAAATTCCGATAAGGAAGTTATAGCTATAATAAATGCGTCATCTTTTATTCCAGACGGACAGACGATACCTAAATGGCTTCATGTGAGCAACAATACTTATTACAAATACAAAACTGAACTATACTCGACCATAAAATAAGTTCTCTGAAAATCTCAAAGAACTTATTGCTTTATCATGAAATTTTTAGCCCCACACTGACAGTTTCTTGTTATGAGAACTCACTGGAATATCACCGATAACTTCCTTTATGAGTTCATCAAAATCTTTTCCCTGAGTATTAATAATTTTGGGTAAGTGTGTATCAGTCAGCACTGGCTTTCCACGAGTGGCGAGAATGCAAAGATCGTTTGTTTTATCAGATTCTGTAATAACAAATGCTATCGTATGATATTTAAAACCCCAATCTTCAATTAAGTTCGATTTGAATATATCAGATAACATATGATACTGACTCCATATGAATAAAGCGCAATCATCATCGGCTCTCTTTTCAATGTGTAACTTCATAAGAGCTTTGCGATTAATCTCACTACTCAAGTTTAAGGATATGACCTTATGTTTCTCAGAGTAATTTTCGGAACTATCCTGTACTACGTTATCTTGCGTACTTTCAGCTTCTTGCGAGTCTTCAATATCCTGTGCTTTATCACGTTGTCTGACATCGGCAATAACAGTTTTAGGTTTCTCACCTTTCGCAATACGCTTGACAATTTCAGCCTGTTGTTCATGGGACATTTTAGTAACCCCATAAGCTGAATTGATTGAAAGGTTCTTTTTTCGCACAGCGTCTACAACAGCTTCAGGAGCATTATCAATAACTTTCACAGCACGGTCATATGTTTTCCCAGATACTTCTGCCATAGCTCCAAGTTCATCACGTGATTCTTTACCTTCCTTTAACATTCCGGTCATTTGTCCGGAATGTTCTTCAATGTCATTTCTTGTTCCTTGACGTTCTTTTGCTTGAGCTTTAACTACTTTCTCGCATTTACGAACTAGTTCAATGCGTTGAAAGTCATTAAGATTGCGACGTGATAATTGATTACGCAATATCCATAATATAGCTTCATCACGAGAATTAAAATTCATTTCGTGAAGCTTAAAGTCTATAGCTCTAGAAGAACAAATTTCATAACGATTATGACCGTCAATAATTGTCCCATTCCAAACAACAAGAGGGTCTATACAACCATCAGTAATAAGGCTATCTTCAAGATTTTTGAACTCATGCTCAGTCAACGGCGGGATTAATGCTTTAAATTCAGGATCAATAATAAGTTCAATAGACATTTAGTTCCAAACTCCTCTCGATAAAATTTGTCAGCTATGATAACACATAACTAATTTTTATGAAATATTCATTGATAAGGAGTTTGGTATAAAGAACTTTAATTTATATCAAATCTCTCGCTAAATGCCTTGAAATTATGCCCTTCGTGTTCCATTACATACACGGCAAAAATCACGTACTCAAATTTTTTTCGGTACAATTTGAGAGCTTCCTTCCACGCTTCAGCTACAAGTTCGGGATTATTCTTGAAAGCTCCGCACCCGAATGCTCCAGTAACGAGAATATCAACGCCATTAAGTGCCGCGACATGCAATATATGCTTGGCTCGTTGGGTGTGAATTTCAAATAATTCTTTGATGTTACAGTCTGAATATCGAGCATTTCTCAAATCTGGCGCGGCACATGTAATCACGTCAACGGTTACGAAATCATCATGATTCAACCTTTCAGGGAAGTCGGTGTCAGATTTACAAATAACTACGCCTTCCGAATAAATGCAAGTGTCATCGTGTCTGAAGTTATAGTGTTCCTTGTTCGGAATGTAGTAGCTTTCCTTGAGCCATTTTCGATCAATCAGAGGATACAGAGTTGAACACCTACACAAGCATTCTTCCTGTGCTCGACTTCCGCTGAATACTCCTCCGCCGGGGTGGATTGCC
>CALEPX010000092.1 GCA_937911045.1 uncultured Fretibacterium sp.
CTTTGGCAAGAGTACAAGGAACTGGACTTGGCAGTACCGCTGATGAATGTGATCAGGAGAATCCTGGAGCATTATTTCCTCCAAATCTGCGGTTATGACGGAAGCCAACTTCGAGACATTGTGCTCAAAAATGGCAAGGATGGAGAGCAATCTGAGTACGAACGGGCAATGCTCGCTTATATCTCGTCAAGTACTTATGGCGTCAATGATGGGTTTTACCACATCGAGGACGCATTTGACGTGGAGCAATGCAGAAACGCTTTCCGGCGAATTTTTGACCGAATGAACCAGATACAGCACTACAACATGATGATGGGGAATAACTGAATAATAATTGAATGACGGAGAATAACTGAATGGAAAATAACCGAATGATGGAGAACAACCGAATGACGAGGAATAATTGCATGATAAGGACTAACCGAATGACGGAGAATAACCGAATGGCGGAGAATAACTGATGGAAAAACTTAACTGCGTAATCGAACGAGTAACATATCATAATGAAGAGAACGGCTTCTCGGTCGTCAAGGCTACTGCACAAGGGCATCATGACGCCATAACCGCCGTCGGCACAATGCCGGATGTTAAAGTCGGTGCCGTCTTCGATCTTTATGGCGAATGGAAATTCCACTCGAAATTTGGACACCAATTTTCCTTTCAACGCTGTGAGGAATCACTTCCGGCAACCGTCAATGGGATTAAAAAATATCTTGGCAGCGGTCTCATTAAAGGGATCGGGCCTGCTTATGCTGAGAGAATTGTAAAGCAATTCGGAGATGAAACGTTGACAATTCTCGACAAGGACCCGGAACGTCTCTCCGAAGTTCCAGGCATCGGGACAAAGCGGCTTGAACAAATCAAAAAAAGTTGGAACGAGCAACGAGAAATCAGAAACATTATGCTGTTCCTGCAATCGCATGATGTCAGCACCTCCATCGCCACGAAGATTTATAAGCAGTACGGTAATCAATCTATTCAAATGGTGACTGAAAACCCGTACAGATTAGCCGATGAAATTTGGGGCATCGGATTTAAGACTGCTGACACCATCGCTAAGAAACTTGGATTCGGACATGAGCGTTTCGAGCGTCTTAAGAGCGGTCTCATTTACACTCTGAAGAATTTAGCTAGTGAAGGACATTGCTTCGCCTATAAGGACGATCTACTAAACGCAGGCGCAGAACTTTTGGAAGTCGAGGAAGAAAAACTCTCGAAAACTCTGGAACGCATGATTGAGGATAATAATGTGTTTCTCGACGACACGTTCTACCCTCCAGCGATCTACCTTCCACTGTACTACTACTCCGAGGTCGGTGTGGCAAATCACATCAAGCGTCTGATGAGTAAGCCCAAAATCAAATACATCAAAAATGATCTCAACGATTCAATCAAATATGATGAAATACAGCTGGAAGCAATACAAGCTGCTCTAACAAACAAAGTTTTTATTCTCACGGGCGGTCCTGGAACAGGCAAAACCACATGTGTAAATGGGATCATTCATGCTTACCAAGATGCCGGAGCAACAATCCTTCTTGCCGCTCCAACGGGACGTGCCGCTAAAAGAATGTCAGAAGTGACTGGCGAAAACGCAAAAACGATTCATAGATTATTGGAGATGAGACCTCCGGAAGGCTTCCAACGAAATGAGAAAAGTCCACTGCATGGTGACGTGCTGATCGTCGATGAGTGCTCCATGATTGACGTAGTTCTGATGAACAGTTTATTGAAGGCAGTTCCCGACGGAATGACCGTGATCCTCGTCGGCGACGTTGACCAGTTGCCCAGTGTCGGCGCTGGTAAGGTACTCGGCGACATCATCGCGTCAAAAACCGTGCCGGTAATCAAGCTTGAGAAAATTTTCCGCCAAGCTCAAACCAGCAGAATCATCACAAATGCGCACCGAATCAACAAAGGCTCCATGCCTTTTCTGACGGTTTCAGGAGATTCAGACACTTCAGACTTCCTGTTCTTCCCCGAAGATAAGGGCAAAACTTCAGCGGAAAATGCTGAACTCGCCACGGAAAAAGTTATTGAATTATGTACAAAAATATTGCCTAAGAAAGGAATTAACCCCACTGATATTCAAGTCCTCACTCCGATGAGACGCGGATCCGTGGGAGCAACAAACTTGAACCAAAAATTACAATCAGCGCTCAATCATGAAACACTAAAATTGTCATACGGGGGGATCGACTACAAGCTCACCGATCGCGTCATGCAGATCAGGAACAATTATGAGAAAGGCGTGTTCAACGGGGATATTGGCTTCATTGCTGATGTGCATACCATGGAGGACGAATTGCTCGTAAAATTCGAGGACAGAACCGTCCCGTACGACATCACCGAACTCGATGAACTTGTTTTGGCTTATGCCACGACAATACATAAATCCCAGGGCAGCGAGTTCCCGTTCGTCGTCATGCCTATAGTCATGAGCCATTTCATCATGCTGCAACGGAATCTCCTCTACACCGGAGTAACACGTGCAAAGCAAGGTTTGTTCATCGTCGGAGAGAACAAAGCAATTTACATCGCTGTCAAAAACGATAAAATTGCTGAACGAAACACAAAACTTGCAGAAAGGTTAGAGTAATGTCACAGTTTGAAGTACAACACACATCAATCGAGAATATAATCAGCTCAATTAAGTCTGGGACAATCGCTATCCCAGATATTCAGCGTCCTTTCGTCTGGAAAAACACTCAGGTTCGAGAACTCATGGACTCGCTTTATAAAGGATTCCCTGTCGGCTACATCACTGTCTGGTTCAAAACGGACATCAAGCTTAAAGATGGCACTTTGTCTCACAAAAAAGAAATCTTGATTGACGGACAACAACGCGTCACTGCAATTCAGGCAGCAATAGTGGGAGAAAAAGTCGTGACTTCGGATTATAGCAAGAAACGTATTACCATTGCTTTTAATCCTCAAACAAAATCTTTCGAGGTTCCAAACTCCCTCATCGCTAAAGATTCACGATGGATTCATGATATTTCTGAAATGTTCAAAACTGGATTCAATAGCTGGAAATTCGTGAGTGATTATTGCCAAGAAAATAACCTGAGTGGGCAAGAAAGCTCGATTAGTGATAATGTTAATCAACTTCTGAAGATTAAAGACATAAACCTGGGTAAAATCGTACTTGCCGAAAGTTTAAGCATCGATGATGTCACCGAAATTTTCATTCGCATCAATTCTCAGGGCGTTCCGCTTTCTCAGGCTGATTTTGCAATGTCAGTCATCTCCGCTGACGATCGCTATGGCGGCAGCTCAATTCGCAAACTCATCGATCACTTCTGCAACTTCATGAGCCAACCTTCAAACTATGACACCATCATTAAAAATGACAAAGATTTTGCTGCATCTCAGGATCATAACAATATCAAATGGGTCGTAAAATCACACGATAACATTTATATTCCGGATTACAAAGACATTTTGCGTGTGGCGTTTACTCATGCTTTCCATCGGGGCAAGATCGCCGATTTAGTCAGCCTGCTCTCAGGACGCGATTTCCAAGCAAGACAAAATCTCGAAATTGTTGCTGAGGCTTCATTCAGAAAACTGCGCGAGGGCATTGAGACTTTTGTCAACGAGAATAATTTTAAACATTACACGATGATCATGCGTTCAACCGGCATTATTGCTCCTTCATTCGTAAAATCTCAGAATGTTCTAAACTTTGCTTATGTTTTGTATTTGTCTCTACGAAATCTCAACGTTGCTCAAACAAAGATTGAGAATGTTGTACGCAGGTGGAGCGTTCTATCCATGCTGACCGGAAGGTACTCAAATTCTCCGGAATCTGCGTTTGATGCGGATATTAAAAACTTCACAGAGCATGACTCGCTGAAATTTTTGGAGGACACGGAAGCTGGTGAATTATCAGACGCATTCTGGAATATCGTTTTGCCCCAAAAACTTGAAATCTCCGCTGCAAGCAGTCCTTACTTCAGCATTTTTGTGATGGCTCAAATTCATAACAAAGCTCGTGGTTTCCTGTCCGAAAAAATCGACATCGCTTCTTTGAGCACCGGGAACGGTCAAGTTCACCACCTTTTCCCGCGAAAATATTTGCAAGATAATGGCTTCAGTGACAGAAAATATTACAATCAAATCGCAAACTATGCTTACACTCAGTCAGAAATAAATATTGCAATCAGGGACAATGCTCCGTGTGTGTACATGGAAAAAATGCGGCTCCAAGTCTCAGGGCAAGAAAATTTCTACGGCGGAATTTCAACTCAGAGTGACCTTGAAAAAAATCTCGACGAAAATTGCATTCCTCCTGACTTCATGAGCATGGACGCGAAAAATTACTTGGAGTTTCTCGACAAACGCAGACGCTTGATGGCTCAGTACATTCGGGATTATTATGAAAGCTTGAAGTGAATTTCTAAGGAAAATGATAAAATGAACAAAGATTTTACTAACAGCATTGATTTGCCGCTCCTTACACATTAAAAACACACAGTACAAAAAATCACGAAATCAAAATCTTCGCGGCACTCTTTAGCTTGTCAAATTGTTCTTGGAGTGCTGATATTCGTTCTCTCAGAATGGAGTTTTCTCTTTGAACAGGATTTTCTCTCTGAACGGGGGGTTCTCTCTGAATGGATTTTTCTCGCTCAATCGCGTTAGTTTTTCGTGTCTTTTCCAGCTTGAAACCGTATTTATGCTTCCAATTCTCCAGAGTTTTTGCACTGAGATTGTACTCCTTAGCAGCTTGCTCAATCCCGACTTCCTGAACTCGTTTCCAAATCAGGATCCGATCGTTTTCTTTGGTAAATGTACGTTTCTTCACTGATGGTGCAAAATTGTTTCTTGGCATTTCTCGATCTCCTTTTTTTAGGACATTTCTCAATTTTTTATTATAGCATGCCTCAAGTGATCCAAAAATGTGGTCTCACAAGTGATCTAAAAATATGGTCTCTAAATATGGAAAAAGACCCTTCCTTCCTTGCTTTTTGGTAAGGTCCTTTTCGGTTGTCTAATAGCGCATTAAATTCGCGTGATTTCGTAAAATTTTCTCTCGACTTCTGAGAAATTTTACGATATAATTCCTTTCTAAAAGAATAAAAATTTTTCACGAGGTATTATAAATGAAAAATCAACAAACCACAAGAGTTTTTGAAGAAGTTCAGGCAAGGTACGACATCAGCAACATCGCAGAAGGATTAGGAATTAGGTTAAAACGAGTGGGAC
>CALEPX010000093.1 GCA_937911045.1 uncultured Fretibacterium sp.
TACGGCGACCACCGAGATCTACACTCTTTCTCTACACGACGCTCTTCCGATCTTATCTAACGTTGCAGCGTGTTTGTATTTTCTCGTGACGTTGCATAAACTTGGAAATTCCAGCAGTCTTTCAGTTTCGATATTTGCGTGTTCACCCGAACGTGACGAAATAAAATCCATATTTTTCGTGGGAGTTCCTGCTGCGATAAGCGTATTTTTATTCGATATGGCGTATATCGTGATTGACAAACTTGCTGCTGGTTACGGTGATATTCCGCTGGCTGCGATTGGGATTGTCTTGAAAGCTGAGAGATTGCCGCTATGTATCGGGATCGGAATTTGTCAGGGAATGATGCCTTTAGCCGCGTATAATTACTCGGCGAAGAATTTTGCGAGAATGCGTGAAGTTGTGAATTTTTCGAGATTAGCCGGAATTGTAATCGGAATTTTCAGCGTGATATTTTACGAGTTATTTGCGCCGTATATTATGCGAACTTTCATAGCAGATTCAGAAACAGTTCGAATCGGCACAAATTTCCTGAGAGTTCGGGCGATTGCTACACCGTTTATGTTCTTGTGTTTTCATCCGGTGAATTTTTTTCAAGCTGTGGGTTCTGGAGGACGCGCGCTATTTCTGGGTGTTGCGAGATGGGCGTTGTTTAACATTCCGATGCTGTTTATCCTGAACGCAATTTTCGGAATGTACGGAATCGTCTGGACTCAATCAATCGCGGATATTATGACGGTGATTCTGTCGGCGTATGTTTACGCGAAATTCTTGCACACACACGTTATGCAATCGGCAACGTGATCCTGAAGCAGCTTCCAACGCCTTTCGTGCTTTCGACCGAAATATTTCCTCCGTGAGCCTCGACCGCAGCTTTCACGAGTGCCAGACCAACGCCCCGTCCACCTGTGACTCTTGCGCGGGATTCGTCTGCCCGGTAAAATCTCTCGAATATGTTCGGCAAATCTTTCTCGGAGATTCCGATGCCAGTGTCGCGTATTTCGATTATTGCGCCGGATTTGTTTCGTGATAATTTCACGCTGACTTCGCCGTTTGGATTCGTGTAGCGTTGCGCATTTGATAGCAAATTGTCGATTACCTGGCGGAATTTCTCGCGGTCAATTTCGCAGAAAATCGCATTCTCAAGATTGCCGCGTAAATTTATTCCCGAACGTTCGAATAACGCCGTGAAAGAATCAATCGCTGTTTGCAAAAATTGTCGCATGTCAGTCCGTTCGAATTTCAGATTTATGACTTCGCCTTCAAGCCGCGCAAGATTCTCAACGTCCTCGATTAAGCTGCCAAGCCTTTCGATTTCGTTCACGCACAGATTTAATCTTTCGGGTGTAGCTTCCCAAACTCCGTCAGCAATCGCTTCGAGCTGAGTTCGCGTTACGGTCAACGGTGTTCGCAACTCGTGAGCAATATCTGTCATTAATCTACGGCGCAAATTTTCCTGACCCGCAAGTGAACGTCCCAAATCTTCGACGCAGCGTGATAAATCATCAAGTTCGATAATTCCGGATTCGATTTTTTCGCGCGAATCGTAATCGTAATTATCGTAATTATCATAATTTCCGTGACTGATTTGTTTCGTTCGTTCGATTGCCTTGATTACCGGACGGCTCAGACTTCCAGCGACGATGAATCCCAAGCCGCACGCAACGATTATCATGATGACTGCCCCGATTAACGTGTAGCGTGTCAAATACGAGACAAATTCACGTTCCAAACGTCCCGAGGGTTTGCGGAAATTCAGTTCGAGAAATCCGATTGTGCGATTGTAATGCTGATTTTTGAGCGCGAATTTCAGAATTTGCGTATTATTCTCCGGATTGATTCTGGAATTGCGATTATGTGTTCGTGGCTTGAGCGTGTAGATTTCGCTGCCGGACGCGTCCAACAAAGTTATAATCATTCCTCCCCATGGCGGTGTCGGGCGCAAAATATACCGGATACGTTCGTGATCCCATTTTCCTTCTTCGTTATAGAGCGCGATTAACGAATCTTTCAGCGCGTCCAGATCGTCCTGAAATCTCTGCTCCTGATAGGTTCTCAGCGTTCGCAAACTGAACCAGGCTCCGACTGCTGGCACAACAATTCCGCACAGAAACGCCAGCATTACGTATAACGCTAAAAAATGTGTTCTGAGTGATCGTTTTTTCATGCTCGAATTATGCGCTCAATTTGTGTAAATAATTTGTGAATCACGAGTCCAATCTGTAGCCGAAGCCGTGAACTGTGGAAATCCAGCCGTTTTCGTGACCGGGTTCGGCGAGTTTTTTTCGCAAGTTCTTGATATACGTGTCAACGGTTCTGTCAAAGCCCTCGTAATCATCGCCCAATGCAGACCGGATAATTTCCTCGCGTGACCAAGTTCTAATCGGTCGTGAAGCAAGTGTCGAGAAAATCAGAAATTCGCTTTTTGTGACCTGAACTGGTGCGCCATCTTTGCGGATTTCTACGCGTTCTGAATCGATTTCTACACGTCCGTCACAGCAAGTCGTACTCGTGAAATTTTTTCGGACGCTGCCAGAATTTTGCATCCTGAGTTGCGCGCGTATTCTCGCCATCAGAACTCTCGGGCTGAACGGTTTCGTCACGTAATCATTCGCTCCGGAATCAAGACCTTCGACGACATCGCTTTCACCGCTTCGAGCCGTGAGCATAATTATCGGCACGGTGGAATTTGTCTCACGGATTCGCCTGCAAATTTCCTGACCGCTGATTTTCGGCAGCATCAAGTCCAAAACGATCAAGTCGAAATTTCCGGATTCAGCGTCCCAGATTTCAAGAGCTTGTTCGCCGTCGTAAGCGCAAACGGGTTCGTATTTTTCACGCGCAATGTACGCAGCAATCGCATCAGAAATTAATCTCTCATCTTCTACTATTAAAATTCGCATTCACAAATTGCCTCCTGAA
Source organism: uncultured Fretibacterium sp. (assembly GCA_937911045.1). Classification (GTDB taxonomy): domain Bacteria; phylum Synergistota; class Synergistia; order Synergistales; family Aminobacteriaceae; genus JAFUXM01. The sequence goes on from CALEPX010000093.1 coordinate 2,921, forward strand.
AAATTTTCACGTAATATTCGCAATAATTTCACGCGAAATTCATATTTAATTGCTATTCTATCAGCATTCAATCAGGTTTAGCGTTTAATCAGATTGAAGCAAAATTCGAAACGAAAGGTGTTAATCATCATGAAAAAAGCATTAGTATTATTAGTAGTCGTAAGTGTTGTAGTGTGTTCGTGTTCGTTGGCATTTGCCGGAGGACGCAGAGGTTTTAGACCGGATTTTTGCCCGGAATTTCCCCGCGGATTTGAAGCTCAGGATTTCCATGGCAGACAGCCAAGACCGGAAATGCGTTGCGGAGACAGAGACGGCTTCGGAAGATTCAACGGATTTGCGCGAGAGATTCCCGACGAGATTAAGGCGAAATTTGCTGAAATTCGGAAAATGCGAATCGATCTGGACATGCTCTTATCAGCAAAAGAACTCAACAAAGCTCAGGCTCTTGAAAAATTCGAGGCAATCCAGAAACTTGAGAACGAAATCGAGACTTGGCGCTTCGTAGAAAGACTTGAGAAACTCGCGAAGTTCCAGGAATTGCAAAAAACACCAGATAAACCACAAGACGCGAAATAATAACGCAGACTTCAAAAACTTCTTGCAAATCACAAATTCTCCTGAATTATTGCAAAAATAGTTCGGGGGAATTTTTTATGCTAGAATAAATAGCTTATGAATTTTTGCGAATTAATGCGAAGGGAGTTAGATTAGTCGTGAAATTTTATGACCTTGAATGGCTGTCCGAAAAACTCGGAACGGATAACAAGTACAAAATCACAGCCGAAATTGCTGCGAAAGCTCGTCAGGAAAGTGAAGAAATTTCGATTCTTGACAAGAATACCCCAAACGAACGATACATCTCGAACGTTTTGCTCGAAGTCGAACAGGGCACGGATATATTATCAAATCTGCTGAATGTCTAATTCTAATCTGAAAATTTTTCAAAATCGCAGGGTTCTTCTGGGCATAACCGGAGGAATCGCTGCGTATAAAATCCCGAATCTGGTTAGATTGCTGCGAAAATCTGACGTGAATCTCGAAATAATTCTCACGCGGGCTGCCGAAAAATTCGTGACACCGTTGGCATTATCGACGCTCTCCGGGAAAAAAATCTGGCGCGACGATGATTTTCTGGATCACGATTCAGGCTTCAAGATTCCGCACGTGAATTTGGCTCATGATTGCGAAATTATCGTGATAGCTCCGTGCAGTGCGAACATGATTGCGAAAATTGCTCACGGATTCGCTGATGATTTGCTGAGTGCTGCGGTTTTGGCGAAGAATGATAATTCACACGTGATGATTTTCCCGGCTATGAACGAGAACATGTACGAAAATATTGCGACACGTGAGAATTTGCGCATATTATCGGACAGAGGCTTCGTGATAATTGACCCGGAATTTGGCGAATTAGCGTGCGGAGTTTCGGGAAAAGGTCGAATGCCCGAACCCGCAGAAATTTTCCAGGAGATTTGCAGAGCGTTACACACGAATCACAAATTGCTGGGGAAACGCGTTCTTGTTACGGCTGGAGCTACTCAGGAATTTATCGATCCGGTGCGGTTCATTTCTAATCCGAGTTCCGGCAAAATGGGCGTTGCGTTCGGACGTGCGGCGTGGTTAATGGGCGCGGACGTGAAAATAATTTTGGGCGCGGCGAATCATGACTTGGATCTGTACGGATTGAAAGTTCAGCGAATTGTCAGTGCGTTGGAAATGCTCGAAGCTGTTACGTGTGAACTCGAAAATTATGATTACATCGTGAAAGCTGCTGCTGTCGGTGATTATCGTGCGCGTGAAATCTCAAATCGCAAAATTAAGCGGCAAAATCGTGAAGTCATGAATCTGGAATTAATTCAGAATCCGGATATTGCTGCTGAAATCGGCAAACGTAAACGCGAAGATCAGATTCTAATCGGCTTTGCTGCTGAGACGGACGATCTGCGAAAAAATGCTCGCGAGAAATTGCTGCGGAAAAATCTGGATTATATTCTTGTGAACGATGTCAGTGCGAAAGATTCCGGTTTTGCAGTTGACACGAACACGCTGCGATTAATTGCGAAAAATCCTGATACGCCCGAGAAAATATTTGCCGGATTCAAGGACGCGATTAGCCTCGAAATCTGGGATTACTTGACGGAAATTGCTGATTAAAGTTACGCTTCTGAGACCGTGGTGGGAGCCTCTGATTTACGATTACGATTGCGATTCGCATTCTGTGCCGGAAAATGGCGCGCGAGTTCTTGTTCCGTTGGGCACAGCTAATGCTAAGTGCGTTGGCTTTGTGAATGATGATTCGCGGCAAAAGATTCTTCCGGAGAATGTCACGCTGAAAAATATCACGCAAGTTCTTGACGATGGCAAACGTGTTATCCCATCGGATTTGTGGGAGCTGGCGTTGTGGCTGGGGAAAGTTTATCTGTGCGGAACGGGGTTGGCGTTGAAAATGATTCTGCCCGAGAAATTTCTGGCTGGTGAAAAACTTGTTGCGAATCCGGAAGTTGCTGCGAGTAAAAATTTTCGTGAGCGCGATTTTTTCTGCCCGAATGATTCTGAACGCGAGAAATTCTTGATTCAGGAGCTGGCTTCTGGGAGAGTGTTGCTGCTATTCGCCCTGAAAGATTCTGCGAGTGATTTTTACGCACGATTGCCCGAGAATTTGCGCGATGAAGCGATATTGCTGAAACCCGAGACCGGCAAGAAATCCTGGGAAAACTGGCAGCGAATTTACGCCGGAGAATTTCGGATTGTGATTGGCTCTCAATCAGCAGTTTTTGCACCGTTCAGACCCGAGAAAATAATCGTTGAGGACGAAGCTAACCCAGCGTATTTTTTCCAGCGCAAACCCAGAGCTTCAGCCCGGACTTTGGCAGGCAAACGCGCATTGTTACTTGGCTGCGAATTTGTTTTGACCGGACGAATGCCCTCACTGAAGACTTACTCGCGAAAATATTTCGGCAAAAATCCGGCTTCACACTCGCAAAAATATTTACCCGAACGCAAATTTTTCGTGACGGTTGATTCGAGCTATTCGTTCAAAGAATCCGAACGCGGAATCGATGGCGAAATTCTGTTGACGTACTCGTTGCTTGAGCGCACAAATCGTGAACTTGCGGTTGGTCGTCATGTGCTGTGGATTTGGGACAGAATCGGCGAGGCTGGCGAAATTTTCTGTGAACGTTGCGGTGTGAGTTTGACCTGCGAATTTTGCGGCGGAATTTTGCGGAGTGTGAATGGCGCGTTGAAGTGCGTGAGCTGCGGCAAGAAACGCGAATTTCCGGATAAGTGCGAACATTGCGGCAGTGAGTTTCTTTTGGGGAAGCGTCCCGGACTTGAAGCTTTACTGAAGATTGCCGCGAAATATTTCGACAACGTGAAATTATTCTCCGGAAGAAAACTCGCGCTGTCAAAACCCTGCGTAATTTTGGGAACGAGTGCGCTGCTGAGATTTTGTGATTCGCATTCGATCGGCATGATTGCGTGGCTGAATCTTGATGACGAGTTGCGGCGTTGGGGCTATGATACGCGTGTGAATATTTTCCGGATGATTTGGGACTCGTACTGGCGCGCAAGGAATTGTGAGCGAACTGTGCTGATACAATCTCGCGGAAAAAACCTGAATTTTGCGTCGGAAATTTTGCGAGGCTACGGGAAATTTCTGGAGGACGAGCTGTCTACACGTTCGGAATTATCTCTGCCGCCGTTTGGAATTTCAGTTGAGATGCTGGTGAATGATGCGAATCAGCGTGAGATTATCTCGCGGGAATTTGCGGATTTCGGAGTACTCGCGATGGATAATGCGGACGGCAAATTAACGGTCGAAGCGAAAGATTTGTCAGTTGTGCGCAGAGTTCTGGAGAAATTTTTCACGATGTCGGAATTTGCGAAGAGCATTCAAATTTCGGAAATTCGCGCCGAATGATGTAATATAATTCTCACAAAGGAGGTGTCTATCATGATAAGTCTGAACAGTTATGATTCATTGGGAACTAGCGGCTTGAACATGATGCAGTCGTCACTGAATGCCGCAAACGCTGCCGGTGCAAAAATCGCCGAGAGTGGTGCTGACCCGATGAGTATTGCTGCTGCGTCGATGGATTTAAGTCAGGCGAAAGTTCAGATGGCTGTCGGAGCGTTTCTTGTGAAATCTCAGAACGAACTGATGGAAACGTCGCTGCAAATTTTCGGTATCGGCACGAAACACAGCGGCTTATATTAGCAGCTTTCGAAAAAATGCCCCCGAGTGAAATATCTCAGGGGTGTTTTTTATTCGGAATTTGCTTCGGAATCTGATTCTGATTCTGATTCTGATTCGGCTTCGAGTTCAAATTCTGGTTTCTTGAGTACGAGTGAATCAAGAATTGCGCCAACGTCATCGGAATCAGAATCTGATTGAGATTCGTATTCTGGATCGCTTGTGATCACGAACATGCAATATTTCTCGTCATCAGCCGTGAAGATTACGCTGGAGTTTTCGAACGTGAATGTGTAATCGCCATCTTCGTCGAGTTCGGGCTGAGTGCCTTGGTGGGATTGCGAGAAATTTTGCGCGATTGTTTCGAGAGAATCTTCGCCGAGTTCTGAGATCGTAATCCTGATTGAAGCCGAGTGATTGTCCGCGATTATTTCGACAGTAGAATCGTTTTGAAACGCGTGCCAATTTGCCGGGATATTTACGCTCAAGTTCTCAAATTCCATAATTTCCCCTGAAGCTGTAGCCGTAAAGAAGAATATTGCTAATATCACCAGAAATTTTCGGATTCGGATTCGGATTTTGCTAATCATGATATTTCCCGAGCAAAAATATTTCGCAATTCCTGAATCGTGAGATTATTTTTCGCCGCAAGATTTTTCAAGTCGTCATATTCCGGAGTTCGTCGCAGCAATTTCTCGCCCAAGTACGCGCATTTCACGTCGATTTCCCCGAGTGAGAATTTCACGCGTTCGATTTTCCAGTTCAGGCGCATTCGTTCGAGTTCGTGTATTCGCACGCCCTGAGAAGTTGTGTTTTCGAGAATGATTTTGCAGAATTTCTTCGCATCGTCAGGATTTGAGAGGCAGCATAATTTCACGCCGGGACGATTCTTTTTCATCGCGATATTTTCGAGCCAAACGTCAAGAGCTTTCGCCCGGAATAATTTCTCGATTGATATTTCGTAGTCCTGTGGGTTCATGTCGTCAATATTGCATTCGAGCAGAGCTAATTTCTCGTGAACAAGCCCGTCAGAATTTTCGATTTCTGAGTCGATTAACAGCGCACGTAACGCATTGGGAATATTTTGCGATTCGCGATTTCCGAAGCCGAAGCCTGAACCAAGAATTTTCCCCGCAGGCACGCTAGAAAATCCGTCAGCCAAGATTTTCACGAGTAATGCGCCCGTTGGAGTTGTTCGTTCCATTGGTTCTGAGTCCGAATCTGAGAAAACAGGAATGCCTCGCAGCAAAAATTCCGTCGCAGGAGCTGGTACTGGCAAAATTCCGTGAGCGCACTTGACAGTTCCGTGACCGACGTTGACCGGTGAACACAAAATTCTTGGATAATTCATAGCGTCGATTAACACGAACGCGCCGATTATGTCGATTATCGAATCAACTGCGCCGACTTCGTGAAAGTGTATTTTATCGGGAGTTGTGCCGTGAACGTTTGCCTCAGCTTCAGCCAAGATCGAAAATGCTCTGAGAGATTCGCGCTTAACTCGCAATGGCAAATCGCTTGAGGAGATCATGTGTTCGATGTCGGATAGATGCCTGTGATCGTGATGATCATGTTCGTGATGTGAATCGTGTGAGTGTTCGTGTAATTTTACGTCGAAGTTTATTCCTGCGATTGAATTTTTCGTGACGCGCTCGATTATGAGTTCGTATTCGTCGGGATTAAGTCCGTGAATTTTCCTGAGCGAGTTTATCAGGACTTCTTTTGGGACGAAATTCAGCAACGCACCGATGAACATGTCTCCGGCGATTCCTGCGAAACAATCAAGATATAACGTTTTCATGTGAATACAGCTCCTATTTTTTTATTTCTTGGGTTTGCTCTTGTTTATGAAGAAATAATTTTCGGGTTTAGCAGTCGTTGATTTCGTGTAGTTCAAGAGTTCTTCGAATTTGAGATTTGAGTTCTCGGGATTGGAATTGGAATTGGGATTGGAATTTGCGATTGAGTTTTGGATTTGAGATTTTCGGTAGGGATTCGCGTTTCCAGAGACGGATTTCAGGAAATTTCGCCCGCGTTCGTCGGTGAACAGCATCGGCACAACTGTTGCAGCGTCGAGTTGACAGCAAAATTCCAGATCATTCGCGTAACCGATTCGTTCGAGATAGACTGCGTGTTCGGATCGTTTTATGCAGCCAAGCAAATTTGATTCGCCGCTTTCCCAGACCAGCAACGAAATTTTCGCGCTATCGGACATGAAGATTTTGCGAATATGTTCGGGGTCTTCGAGATTTTTCTGAGCGAGCAATTCCTGCAAACGCTTTATAATTGCACCGGCGCATAACGTGTCGTCCCAACTCGGAGAACGTTTTCGCCCACTGCACATGATGCCGATTTTTTTGCCAAACGTCAACGCATGATCCAGAGCCGCAGAATAATTCCGCAAACTCGCAGCAATTACAGGACTTCCGGTTGAAGCAGCTTCGTTTAGTGCGACAGTGCCGTTAGTTGTCGACATGACCGCGCAATCGTGTGATTTCACGTTCTCGGGATTCAAATCTGACGGTGAATTTCCAAGATCGAAACCCTCAGGAGGAATGCCGTTTATCTCGCCCATCAGGATTGGATTGCGCCCGGAATTTTTGAAAGTTCGCGTTAATTCACGAGCTTCATCTGTAGATTTCACCGGAAATAACTCAGCACCGCCAATCTCGAACCATCGCGTAATAACAGAAGTGGCGCGCAGTACATCGACCACGAGCCACACGTCAACTGCGGGTAAAAACGCTTCTACGCCGCATGAAAATATCACGTTAATTTCGTAATTCATGAGCTAATACGCTTTCGCAAAAATCGTCAATCGCGCGTTATTATTTCCAGTCAGGAAACATTTGCCGGTTCTGTCGGATTCGGATTCAGGAATACATCTGGGAGTTGCGCCGGTTTCTTCGCGGATTCGCACTTCATCATCGGGAGTTCCCGCGAAATATGCACGGACAAAGCCGCCTTTTTCTGCGATAATTTGCTTGAGTTCGTCGTAAGTTTCAGCGTCGTGAGTATTTTCGTCACGGAAATTTTTCGCGCGTGTGAATAAATTCGCCTGAATATCATCAAGAATTTTCGTAACTTCAGGGATCACGTTTGAATTATCCACGTCGAATTTCTCGCCCGTATCGCGTCGTACGAATCTGACTGTGCCGGAACGCAAATCTTTTTCGCCGAGTTCGAGCCTTAACGGAACGCCTTTCTGAATATGTGTGAAGAATCTGTCGCCGGGTCTCATGTGAAATTCCGTGTCGATTTTCACGCACAAGCCTCCGTGAGATTCCAGAGAAGCGTTTAATTTCTCAGCGAGTTCTTTAGCTTTTGGCAGCAAAATATTTTCTGCGATATTTTCGTCGCGGGATATTGGCAGAATCACGACTTTCACCGGAGCGATTCTTGGCGGCAAAATCAGTCCGTCATCGTCTGAGTGCGTCATGATTACAGCTCCGATTGATCTTGTCGAAAGACCCCAGCTCGTTGTGTAGCAATATTCGAGTTCGCCGGATTTGTTCTGGAATTGAATCTCGAAAGCTTTCGCGAAATTCTGTCCCAGGAAATGACTTGTGCCAGCCTGTAACGCTCTTGTATCACTCATCATTGCTTCACACGTGTAAGTATCAACAGCTCCGGGGAATCTTTCGCCAGCAGTTTTTTCACCGGCAATTACTGGTAAAGCCAATTCATTCTCGAAAACTTTCCTGTAAACGTTTAGCATCTTGAGAGTTTCTTCGCGGGCTTCATGTTCAGTTGCGTGAGCTGTGTGACCCTCCTGCCAGAGAAATTCGCTCGTGCGCAGGAATAATCTAGGGCGTTTTTCCCAGCGCATGACGTTGCACCATTGATTAATTAAAACAGGTAAATCTCGCCATGATTGAATCCATTTTGAGTACATGTGCCCGATTACAGTTTCTGACGTTGGACGCACAGCAAACGGTTCTTCGAGTTCTTCACCGCCGGCGTGAGTGACCATTGCGCATTCCGGAGCGAATCCCTCGACGTGTTCAGCTTCTTTTTGCAGGAACGAGTTCGGGATTAATAACGGGAAATAAGCGTTGACGTGACCAGTTTTCTTAAATTCCAGATCAAGTTTCGCCTGAATATTTTCCCAGATTGAATAACCCGTCGGACGAATGACCATGCAGCCGCGTACCGGTGCGTAATCCGCGAGTTCAGCAGCCTTGATTACGTCGAGATACCATTGAGAATAATTTTCGCTTCGTGGTGTGATATTTCTTGCCAATTTATGAAATTCCTCCTGAGAATATTATTTTAAATATTATTTATGATTTACCAGATGCAATTTACCTGTGTATAATCTATGATTTTCGTATCGCTTGTGAGTATTGCTAAATCGTTTTCCAATGCAGTTGCTATGAGCATTCGATCGAACGGGTCTCTGTGAATTAACGGCAAAGTCTGAATCGTTTCGAAATATCTGCTCTCGATTGGCAATATTGAAATATTATTATCAGCGCAAATTTCTTCGAGTTCAAACGTCGTTTTATTCAAGTTCAATTTTCCCAGCGACTTTTTGATTGCGATTTCCCATAGCGTAATGAGACTGAGTGAAATGTTATCAGATGTTTCTATCAATTCTTTTGCTTTGGGTGATAATTTTGAGCGATTGCCCAAATACCAGATGAATGCACATGTGTCGAGCAAATACATTTAGAATATCCTCCTAAAACAACGAGTCATTGAAATCATCAGACATCCAGATCTGCCCCTCTAACAATCCGGCTTGGCGTAACGGTTTCCCCTCAGCGACTTTTTTCGCCATATTTCTGTAATTCGGGTATATTCTAAGAAAAGAAGCAAACTGGATCAGATCCGGTATTTTCTCTTCCGGGAGCTTATTGACTGCTTCGATTGCTTGTTCTCGTAAAGTCTTCATGTGAAAAATTCCTCCTGATAAATATTATTATGGCAACGGGAAATGATCCCAAATCGGTATTCCCATGAAAAATCCTGCCTTCAATTCTTCGGAGCCATACATGATCGCAAATTTCATGTCGATAAAATTATTCGGGAAACTAACGGCTAAACCGACTTCCCAAGGAGCTTCGATTTTGTGCCATTCTTTGTCCATCGCGTAACCCCAACTCGCGAAAAGTTCTCCGGCAACGACACCCATTGCGCTGCGAGTGATTATGCGCCTGAATGCGAGATTGCTCCAGAACATGCGTTCGGCTTCGATTGGACGTGACGCTATTGAATACAATTCCTCGGCTGCTCCAAGATATGCGGCGTGTGCTCTGACATTGCTGTCGCCCTCTGCGAATCCTGCCCTGAAATAAATTCGCCACGCATCCGCAACCTGCAGCGGCTTGAAATAATTGAACCTGAAAAGCACTTCCTCAAAATCCGGCCACCAGGCATTAAATCGCCATGAATATCCCTTCGTGGGATCGCTCGCGACATCGAGAGTGTCATACTCAGCAAACAAAGTTAATCCGCCAGATTCTGAATCGTCAAATCTTGAGACCGTGTTGCCGTCAACGTGTTCGTAAGCCGCGCCAATTCCAAAGCTGACGTCGCCTAACTGGAATAACTTGCTTATGCCGAATGCGTATCTGTCCCAATCACGTTCGCCAATATTCGACGTAAAATTCCAGTTCTGAGCCGATAAATTAAATTGCCACGCGTTCATCGAGATAGGGGCTGTCTGGTACGTAAGGTCAAGCCCTAATTGTTCGCCCAGTCGCAGCACGGCGTTCAAGTGATCGTATTCGTTTAATAATCCAGTCGCATTGCCTTTGACATATAACCAGCGATTCGAATGCAAGTTTGTCGTGTAGCCGGAAAGTCCGACGCTTAATTCCGGTTCAAGCTTCATATCTAATCGCACAAGAACATCGCCCGACTTAGTACGTCCAAGTTGGTAATCAGCCATGACTATGCCGGGTGAGTTCGACAAATTCTCAAGACCGCGCTCGACTTTTTCCTGATCAAACGGTTTGCCTAGCCATTCGTTCGTGTGTTGCCTGACTAATTTCTCAACTTTGTCTGGTAAACCGTGAATCTCGATTTCACCGACGATCTGACTTGGAACTTTTGCGCGCCTTCTTGTGAAAAGTGTTGGACCCCGTCGGGATAATTCCTGAATTTCCGAAATTTTTTCCATAGCGGCGTCATAACCGGATTTGATAATTTTCTCGGAGTTGCCGACGTCAAGCATTCCCAAGCCCGAAACATCAGGCTTTAATAATATATCCGCAGCGTTTCCCTCTTCGTCAGTCGTCTTGCGCATCAAAATCGTCAGTGATTGATTTATAACATCGACATATGACGTAATAGGCTGTTCGCTTAACGGATCAGAAATATCAATCGCAACAATCGGGATTCCCGGGAAAATTTCCTGAGCTGTGTAAACCGGCAAATTCGAGACAACTCCGCCATCGACCAGTAAATGCCCGTCGATAGTCCAAGGCTCGAATACGGCTGGAATAGACATCGAGGCACGCATCGCAGCAGCAAGATTTCCCTCACGCAAGACAATTTTTTCACCGGTGTGAATATCCGTAGCTACGGCAGCGTATGGGATCGGCAAGTCATAAAAATTCGTTTCTGTCACATGACGCATCAGGTGCGCGAAATATTCGTATAATTTGTCGCCTCGTAATAGACCTTTGGGACCGCGTTCCCGACCTGTCTTTTCATAAGTCAGAGCCGTAACTGTGCTGTTCTTTGCGCGGTTGTCATTTCCGGTGAACACGAACATTGGGCCGGTATTCTCGGATAAAAGCAATGGCAAATCGAGTTCAGATATGATTCTTCGCATGTCCTGAGTCGAGTAGCCGCTCGCACGCAAAGCTCCCATCAGTGCGCCCATACTTGTGCCGACGATTCCGATTATTTCGACGCCGTTTGCCTCCAGAGCTTCCATAACGCCCAAATGCGCAAAACCTTTCGTTCCGCCGCCGGACAAAACAAGAATCACACCTGCATTGCTTTCACGAACATTCGCGAATATCAAGCTCAGAATTAATAACATGACGCACAAGATTTTCCGCAAAAAACTCTCCTCCCTTCACGTGTCATTCACATGTCATTCACATATCACATGTATCGCAACAAAAAACGGCTCAGCTCCGACAACAGCATGAACCGTTGAAAACATTTCCTGAAATATTCCCCGAAAAATTTTCACATTCATTCGCACATTCGCAATTAATTTTCGATCTCGAACGACAGAACCAGAGACAGCCCTCCAGATGGCACGAGATTAAATGGCAACGTGAAGCTCTTCATTTTGGGATCTTCTTTCATTGCGCTTACAATATTTGCACCGAAAACTAACTGAGGCGGAGTTACGTCAACTGTACCCAAAGCACTTTGGACGAGTGCTCTGCCTCCGATCATATTTGACAATTCACCGATTACGCTCATCGAAACATCGTCGCCAATTTTGGGCTGAATCATTCCGCCAGACATCATAGAAATTATCGTGTTAAATCCGTCATTGTCCATCGCAATCATAATTTTACCCTTTGAACCAGCTCCGACAACACCGATTAATGCAACAGTTGCGACATTTTCGACTTTGATGCCCGGAGAAATTTTGGCTTTGTTGAGGGTGACGTTAAGCCCGACTTCACGACCAACTGACAGAACAGCAGACGCAAAACTATTAACGAGAGCGATAAGTTTATTATTGGCAGTAGCCATTCCTGTTAAGATCTCCCTCCACGCTCCCGCAATCGTTCACGTATAATCATGATTCAAATTCAATGGGAGCAGATTTACAAATTATTATTAATTACCTGAATATTATAGCCTATCTTAACGCATATCTCCAGAATTTTTCAGTGCCGCAAGACCCCGAATCGCAATCGCCCACGCAGCTAAATCATCAAGTTTTCGCGGCGGAATACGAATCGATTTTGGCAGCAGTCTCCCGAAAAATCCAGTGTTCGAGTGAATCTTCCAGTACAAATCCCTAGCTTCAAGTGTCGTGTTTCTCTCATCGACTTCACAAATTTTCCCGAGCAATCCCGAAAAATTATTTTTCACGAAGTCCTTGCTGGTAGTGCCGTTACCGACAAAAATATATTTCACGTCACACGCAAAATTCTCCTGCAAAATCTCAATCAGCCAGTTATTCCGCGCAAATTCTTCCCACGAAAATTCACGCAGACTTTTCACGAAAATCTCGCTATGTTCCGTCGGGAAAATTCCTGAAGCCAGCAAATCTCCGCGAAAATTCACAAATGCGAATCCGGTTTTGTCGCGTCCCGGATCGATCCCCAATGCTAAATTCACAACGCTACACCTCCAAAAATTACGAAACTCATGCACGTCAAAGCCAAAGTTATCACGAACGAACGCAACTGAGAAAATCCGAAACTCTTGCAAATCATGAAAAATAATATCCCTGCGCCAATCCACGATAGCAGGAAATTTTCCTGAATCCGGTAATTAATAATGCCAGCTGCGAAATCCGCGAATTTTTCCCAAGCCATGAAGCCGCCGTTAATAATCAGCACTAGCCATCCCGAGAACGGAATTTCCAGAAAATACATCATTGCCCCAACCGACGCTACTGAAAACGCAATCGCAAAAAATGTCGGCGCAAAAAGATTCAGGAACACGCCTACTAACGGAATTTGCCCGAACGTGTGCGTAACTTGAGCAAAAGTCGTCAACACTATTAACGGATTCAGAATCAGGAATAAATATTTTCGCGCGGATTTTTTTCTCGATAGATTCGATAGAGCAGAAATTGTCAACGCAGCAATAATCGATAGCCGCCAGCCAATGTCCCAGAAATAAAACGGTGATTTCAATAACAGAATTACTCCGGCAACACTCACGCTATTCACGCTATTCACAGGCCGCCATAAAATCTTCGAGAGAATCGCAACCTGAAGCATCAATGCAGCACGCATAGCACTCGCCGAAGCTCCGGTCAAAAGCACGTACGCCCATAATAAAGCCGAAATTGCGAATTTGTTCCTGAAGAATTTCCCCGCGCACAAAATCACGATTCCGACATGAAAACCCGAAACTGCCAATAAATGACTAGTCCCCCAACGCTGATGTTTCTCGTTTAAGAATCTCACGCGATCACCCAGCCACGCAGCTCGCAAATAATCCGATGTTAAACGCGGCAGATTTTTTCTCAGGAAATGTGAAATCGAATCTCGCAACTTGTAAAAGCTGAATTTCTCCGGCAAAATTTCGTAATCCAGCAACGTAATTCTCGCATCAACTCCGCGCGCACGCCAGAATTTTTTCTCATCAAAGTCGCTATTAGCGGATTTCTCCCGAAAATAATTCGTGACACCCGTGAATTTCAGCCGAGTTCCCTCGTATAGCCTGAAGTTTTTCGGCGGCACTATGAAAACGTAATCACCGGATTCACAGCTAAGAATCGCAGCGTAAGACTTGCCCCAAGTTCTCACGTACGAAATCACGCCTTCGGAATTATTAAGCGTAATCGGTTCTGCATCCGGGCTAGAAAATTCGGCGTAAATTCTAACTGAACAAATCATCGCTACGACAAGCATTATTGCGAGAGCCACCCAGGAATTTTTTGCATCACTCTCGTACGAACATAGCGCAACTCCAGTCACAACCATCGGCACGAACACGAAAAATCCTACAGAACCGAGTGTTTCGACAACAGCCAACCCTGCGAGAAGTCCGGCGAAAATTGCTAGCATTGGAGCTTGGGAAACTATTTTCATGCTGAGTTATTGCTGCGTTATTATCGAATTATGATCTGATCGCGCATTGCTTTGAGTTTTGCAGCACCGATTCCTTTCACGTTCACCAATTCATCGACACTCTTGAAAGACCCGTGAGTTTGTCTGTACTCGTATATTCGTTTTGCGATTGCTTCACCGACGCCTTTGAGTTTTTGCAGCTCCTGAATCGAAGCGTGATTAATATCGACTTGCTCTAAACTTGCGGATTTTTTGGACTTGCTGGAAGTTTTTGCGCCAGATTTTTTCGAAACGGGCGTTGTGTCCATCATGAAAAAATTATTCCGGGACGCAATCATTGAGCTTGAGCTTGAACTGGAACTTGAGCTTGATTCGCGAGTTCGGGAATTTTCCGGCACGTAAACACCCGGCGCAGGAGTTGGTGCAGGCGCGTCACGTTTGCTGACTTCACTGCGGGTTAAAACACGAATCTGTTCACCATCGCGAATCTCTTCAGCAAGATTCAGATCGTCCTGTGCAGCGATATTGCTAAAACCTCCGGCGGCTTCGATTGCATGAAAAATTCGTGCGTTATCCGGCATTTCGTAAAATCCGGGTTTGTTTACAGCACCTGTGACATGAACGTATATTTTGCGCTCCTGAATTTGCGGCTGAGAAAATGATTCTTGCGGCTGAGTTGTCACGGCAGCATCGGCGGATTTGATTTGCGGACGAGTTCTGACTCTGTTGACTTCACGCTCATTCTGCGGAAAAAACATCATAGCTCCCAGACCAACGCTTAAAAACAACACTACACCGATAATTACTATCATATATTTTCTGACAAAATTCTGCATAAATTTCTGCTCCCTTTTCAAGTGATAGAAAATATAATAATGCAAGCTTGTAAATCTTGAAAGGAATGAATAATTATTTTTAGAACAGCAAATTTCTTGATACCTGATGAGAAAATTTTGCCGAATTGGGCGGTCATTGCGTGTGACCAGTTCACTTCTCAGCCGGAATATTGGCGTAACGTCGCGGAAATTGCTGGAGAAAATCCGTCGGCGTATAACTTGATAATTCCAGAATCCGAACTCGAAAACGCGAATGATTCTGACATTGCGAAGAAAATCTCTCGTGTAAATTCTCAGATGCGAAATTATGTCGAATCCGGAATTTTTCACACGTACGAAAATTGCTATATCTACGTCGAACGAACTCTGTTAAACGGCGAAATCCGTCGCGGCATTGTCGGAGTGATTGACCTCGAAGATTACGATTACAGACCCGGGAAATTTCCCAGAATACGCGCCACAGAAAAAACTGTTTCAGAACGTATTCCTGTGCGAAAAAAAATCCGTGAGAACGCGCTGCTCGAATTGTCACACGTAATATTATTATGCGATGATCCCGAAAAAAATCTGATTGAACCCGTAACTCTCGTGAAAAATAATTTGCGCAGAATTTACGATTTCGACTTGATGCTGAATGGCGGAAATATTCGTGCTTGGCTGCTTGACGGGAAATTCGCCGAAAGTTTTGACGCACGAATGCAGAATTATATCGCCGGAAAAAATGCAAAATCTCTGACATTCGCTGTTGGTGACGGCAATCATTCACTCGCTGCCGCAAAAGCATGTTATCTCGAAAATCCGAAAATTTCGCGTTACGCAACGGTCGAGCTTGAGAATATACACGATGATGCCCTGAAATTCGAGCCAATACACAGAATCGTGAAGAATATCCAGCCCGAAAAATTTCTTGAGAATATGCGCTCAAAAATCTGCGATGAATCAAGCGGCTTGTGCCTGAAATATTATTACGCGAACGAATCCGGAATATTGCGCTTGAAAAAAAATCTCGGGGCATCTGTGCTTAGTGTGCTACAGAATTTTCTCGACGAAGAATTATCACGTGAGAATAATTTCGAGATTGATTACATTCATGACTTGGACGCGCTGAGAACTCTATCGCATGAAGACGGGAATCTGGGTTTTGAAATGCCGGAATTTGCGAAGTCAGGATTTTTTGACGCAATCGAAGAATCCGGAACTTTGCCGCGAAAGACTTTCTCAATGGGACACGCTCAGGAGAAACGCTATTATCTCGAAGCACGCGCTATCAGGGAGGCTTGTGATTAGAAAATGCTGGCTGATTTGGGATTGCTTTATTGCGCGCTGTTTTGGGGATTGAGCTTCGCTACGATGAAAATTCTTGTCGAAGTTTATCCGGCGAATTGGCTTTTGTTTCTGAGATTTTCGGCTGCTGCATTGATGATATTCGTGTTTTTTTGGCGGCGGATTATGAAATCGTGGCGTGAACTTTTGTTCGGAGGATTTATCGTTGGGTTCATGCTTTTTGCGGCGATAGCTGTTCAGACGATTGGGCTGCGATATATTTCTGCGGGGCGTTCGGCGTTTATCTCGGCGGTGTACGTGCTGATTGTGCCGTTGTTACTCTGGGCGTTGAGAAAAAAATTCCCGGGCTGGCTGACGTTAGGCGCGGCGTGTTTGTGCGTATTCGGAATGTATTTGCTCACGGATGATTCATCTGGAAGTTTCAGCGTCGGATTTGGAGATTTCATGTCATTTCTGTGCGCAGTTTTTTTCGCGATTCAGATTTTGGCGATCACGAAATTCACGTCCGGAAAAGACCCGATTACGCTGAGTTTTATATCATTCGTGACGTTTACGATTTGTGCGCTGACATGTTCGCTGCTGTTCGAGAAACCTGAGACAAGATTCGATTTCGGCAGCATTTACGAGTTGCTATTCATGATAATATTCTGCTCATTTGGCTGCTACATGGTGCAAATTTGCTCGCAGAAATACGCTAAGCCAAGTCATGCCGTAATAATCATGAGCCTTGAATCAGTCTTTGGATTATTAAGCGGAATAATATTTTTGGGTGAAAGTTTGAGTTTGCGTGCCGGGATTGGCTGTGCGTTAATCTTCGCGGCGGTATTAATCTCAGAAATGCAATCGCTCTTGAATCACAAATAAAGACTTAAGGGGGGAATTGTCCGTGAATTTTATTTCGGGAACGAATTGGCTGTTGATATTTTCGCTGGTGTTGGGGAGTGCGGGGTTAGCTGCGTTGGGCGATGTTTTGGGCTTCAAGTATGGCAAGCAACGAATCTCGCTGTTCAATCTTAGACCGAAATACACGGGCAGATTAATCACGGCTATAACCGGAGCTTTGATCGCTGTATTAATTCTGGCTGTGATGTCAATATTTTCTCAGGACGTGCGCACGGCTCTGTTCGGCATGAAATATATCGAGCAGCAAATCTATGATCTGAAATTCAGGCTGCGTGAGAGCGAAGAACGCGCTGAACAAACTCAGGCTGATTTAGTCGAAGCCTCAACGAATCTGGAACTAACAGGATTTGAACTCGACTCGATGAAAAACGACAAACTCGTGCTAGAACAGGAGAAACACGAACTCGAAGCCTCACTGCAAATTATGCGCGAAGAATCCGAACAGCTCAAGAACGCTCTGAAATCCATGCGAAGTGAAGCGATTGCGTTAAGTGCGAATGTTTTACTCGGTCAGACTGCGTTTGAAGCCGGAATGTCGCGCGAAAATATTCTCAGGAAACTCGATAATCTCAAGCAGCAAGTCCGCCTGAATACTCTCGCGATAATTTCGAACCAGACTTTTTCACGATTGCGTGATTTCCCGATTGAATTTGATCCGGCTCAGGAGAACGAGATTATAAATGCTATAGTTTCGTCGGACGAGAGAATTTACGTGCGCGCGTTTTCGAACGAGAATTACACTTTCGGCGACGAGATGCGCGTGAATGTCAGACTTGAATTTGGCGAGAGCGATATGATTTACGAAGAGGGCGGCATTATCTACCGGAAATTTTTCCCGAATGATTCCGGCTCTAAAATATCTTCCGAGGAAATTCTGCACA
This sequence comes from uncultured Fretibacterium sp., assembly GCA_937911045.1. Lineage (GTDB taxonomy): Bacteria > Synergistota > Synergistia > Synergistales > Aminobacteriaceae > JAFUXM01. The sequence goes on from CALEPX010000093.1 coordinate 20,691, forward strand.
TATTCCTGCGTGAACTCAAAATCAAAGTAATCGAGGACGGAATTTTGCCGGATCCGCTCACTAATAACGTCGGCACACTTGACGGTGAAGCATTTTTCAGCGCGGTTGAGGAATTGAGCGCGATTAAGACTTCAGTTATCATAAACGCGATCGCAAAATCAGATATTTATTCCGAAGGTCCGGTCATGATAGATATTCTGTTCGAATCCGAAGAATCCGAAGAACCCGATGAACCTGATGAATCCGATGAATCCGAAGAACCTGAAGCACTTGAATCATGAACGTGATAATTTACACTGACGGCGGCGCATCACCGAATCCCGGGTTAGGCGGCTGGGCTGCGATATTAATTTCACCGGCGCACGGAAATTTCACGAGAGAATTTTACGGCGCGGAACCCGACACGACAAATAACCGAATGGAACTCACGGCTGCAATCAAGGCTCTCGAAGCTCTGAAATTCCCGTGTGATGTCGAACTGCACACCGACTCGCAATATTTACAAAAGGCTTTCGAAAACGGCTGGCTAAGAAAATGGCAGCGCAATCACTGGAAAACTTCAGCTGGAAATTCGGTCTTGAATCAAGATTTATGGCTTCGGCTTCTGGACTTGGCGAAAATTCACAAAATCTCGTGGCATTGGGTCAAGGGTCACGACGTTGACAAGTACAACAACAGGTGCGATGAACTCGTGCAGAAAGCCCGCAGCGAATACTAAATTCTCCCGTGATCCCATAAATCGCGCAATCTCACAAACGTGTAGCCTTTAGCATGTAATCCCTCGATGATTTCCGGCAACGCTTCGACTGTGTTGGGCATTCCGTTGTGCATGAGAATTATTGCCCCTGGTTTCGCGCTTTTCATGACAAGATTCACAATCTCGGATTTTGGACGCTCGGTGTAATCTGCTGTGTTAATGCTCCAGAGTCCGAGTTTGAGATTCATACGGCGCATCGCATTGAAAATCTTGATATTAAAGCCGCCGCCGGGAGGACGCAAAAATCTCGTCTTGGGAATATTTAGCGATTCCATAACTTCATCGCAGCGTTCTGCCTCACGCATGATTTTCTCAACCCAGAGCGTATATAATCTCGGGTGCGTGAACGAGTGATTCGCAATTTCCTGTCCGGATTCATAAAGCAATTTCGTGAACTGGCTGTATCTGTCCGCAAATTTCCCCACGACAAAAAACGTAGCTTTCACGTTATATTTATTCAGTACGTCAACAATTTCCTGAGTTCCGGATTCTCTCGGGCCGTCGTCGAACGTCAAAACGATTTCCCTCACGAAAAAATCTCCGCACGCTATGCCATATTTCGCTCTCTCAGGCGTGAGAACTCCCCATTCAATACACAAGAATACACTCAACGCTATTAATAATATTTTCCGCAAATTTTTCATGAGGCGATTATAGCAAAAAACTCCGAGATTCGAATCAATCAAATCCCGGAGCGCAGATTATTGCCTGAGCAAATTATTTATTTTCTGAACGGTGCTAATAAATCCTCGTCCCAGCCAACCGGTCTGAAAAATCCGCCGTAAAGCGTCTCGAAAACGTGTCTGCTCTCAGGACTGTGTAACGCTTTGATAACTTCGTCATAGAGAGCTAATTTCTCCGGATCTTCGAGATCTTTCGTGCGTGCTGCCAACAAATTCCAGTATTCGTGTTCGTGAGCTGTGTCCTCGAAAATTGCGTCGCTGGCTTTGAGACCGTAATCGAGTGCGTACGTGTCATTAATTACGCCTGCTGCGATGTCCGGTAAAGCTGACGGGATCGTATTTGCTGCGAGTTCCTGAATCGTAATTTTCACGTTGTAATTCGCGATGTCTTCTTTCGCTGGATTGAAGCCTGCGCCATCTTTGAGCGTGATTAATCCGGAAGTTGCGAGAACTTTTATAGCGCGTCCGCCGTTTGTCGGATCATTCGGGATCGCTATAACATCGCCGTCTTTAATATCGCTGAGCTTCTTGACTTTTGTCGAGTACAAATTCAGCGGAACTACAAACGTGTTCGCAATGTTCGTGAGTTTGTAACCGCGGCTTGCCAACTCGTCCTTGAAATAAATCTGGTGCTGGAATCCGTTCAGGTCAATATCTCCGTCATCCAAAGCTCTGTTCGGTGTGACGTAATCCGTGAACTGAATCACTTCGAGAGTAATGCCCTTTTTTGCGAGAATTTCCTTCGCGGGCTGCCACAACTCATCATAGACGCTGCCCGTAACTCCGAGCCTGACAACCTGATCAGCCGATGCCGACAACGCTAAAGCAAATACTAATACCAATGCTAACAAAATTTTTTTCATGACTGCTAATTATTCCTCTCTTGTATAAATCTAAATTGCGAAATATTTTGCGACGAATTAACCAACTTGTCAAGTATGTAAATTTGTGAATTTCCCTAACGACCTAACATGTCACGCGACACATCAAAAGACGAGTACAGCGACAGATCATTATTCTGGTAATTCGCCGAATCATTTCCCGAAACTCTGCCGTAACCTGATGACGATGAAGAATAACTTGACCTTGCCGGAGCTGCCCCACCGCCAGAGCCAGATCTGCCAGAACCGCCCCTTAATGACGAACCGCCGTATGAATTGCCGCTCGTTCTGCTGGAGAGTCCTGTTTCGCCCTGATCATAGCCGAACTCGTCCTCATCGCCCGTGAAAAACACTTTCACCTGAACAAGATAATCATCCAGGAAATAAAAATCTTTATTTGGCAATAACTTTTGCTTAATATCATCTCTGTCCGGATCGTTCGTGAAATCGCAATCGACTGTCCATTCTTTGCGAGTGCCGTGAGATGTCATGTCGTACTTGATATTCTCGTTTTCCTTGTTGAATTTCGCAATGTCAACATAACGCCTGATCTGCCGCCTCAATCCGTCCGAAATATCAGCGTCAGAACTTGAAACATGATCCGTGTAATAAATCATCGCGCCGTTCTTGATCTGCGAAACGTTCGTCAAAATCGTAGCAGCTTTCGCAGCACCGACAGCCTGACCGCTAGACAGCAACAATCCGGCTCCCAGAACTCCCATGATAATTATTACGATTAATAACTCGATTAACGTGAAACCTTTTCTTGCGCCCTTCAAAACAAACACTCTCCCTTGCAAAATTATTATGACGTGATTATATATTTATTTCAATCCACGCAAAGCGGTAAACGGACTCTCCACTTATGCGACAAACTCCAGTGATATAAAACACTTTGAGAAATAAAATTACCGGGAAAAATAACGACCGTTCGGTAAAATTGTTTTTTATACTTATATCAGATTTCGTTTTTGATTTCAAGCCATTTTAATTACAAAATAGAACAAAGTTTACCATTTTAGAAGAAATACACGTATATGACTTTTCGCGAATATTTGCGAGTAAAACTAAACCTAAACCATTTGCGAAATCGCTGAAGTTATCGGCCCAAAAATCGAGAACGCAATCACAGCAACAATTCCTCCGACGAAAATTATCATGACGGGTTCCATCAGTGACGTAGTGATCTTAATCTGCTCGTCCAGTTCCTGATCGTACCACATTGCGACACGTTCAAGCATGTTATCAAGATGTCCGGTTTCTTCGCCGATCCGCATCATCTGGGAAACAAGTATCGGGAAAATTCCTGCCTGTTTCGACGCGTCTCCAAGAGAAATCCCTCGTGCAACATCCGCGCGCAAATTCTCGAAGCCCTCCTGAATTACGCAATTCACAGCAGAACGTTCAGCCATTTCAAGCCCACGCATAACCGGAACTCCTGCCGAAGTCAACGCTGCCAAAGTTCGGGTTACTCGCGCCATAGATGACTTGAAAATCAAGCCGCTAAAAATCGGAACTTTCAACTTGAATCTGTCCATCATGGGTTTCGTCTGCTTACTCGTGAACATGAAATACAGCACGAATATCACAGCTCCGCTCACAATCACAAGCTTCTGCCAATTATTCACCGTCCAGTCTCCAGCCTCGAACATCATTTGTGTCAACGCCGGCAACTGGATTCGCATTTGCGAGAAAACTTTCCTGAACTTTGGAACTACGAACACGAAAAATACCGCTGAAATCGAAATCGCGAATAATATTATGAACATCGGGTAAAACATCGCGCCACGGACTTTCGAACGCAAGGCTTGCTGCTTTTCCAACAGAAGCGCCGTCTCATTCAGCGACGTATCCAACATTCCACCCTCTTCACCGGCTTCGACTAACGAGATCATCAACGCGCTGAAAATCTTATGCTCAGACATCGCCTGACTCAACGGAATGCCGCGATCCAAACGTTCTTTAATATCTTCGAGCGTAGTTCTGAACGTGTAATTCTTTTCCTGTTCCGTCAATAAATCAATCGCTGCTGAAACGCTCAATCCTGCCTTAATCATCGTAGCCATTTGCCGGAAAAATATCATGAGCGTTTTACCCGGGACTGTTCCGGATAATAACATGTGCTTGAGCTTTTCCATGCCGGTTTTCTGTTTGCCGCCCTGAGCCGGAATTTTCGCAGCACTCGCGTTGAGACTTATCACGATATAATTGCGATTACGCAGCAAATTCAGCGCAGTTTTCTGGTCTTCAGCCTCGATATAGCCCTCAAGAATTTCGCCGTTATTGCTCTTAGCCTTGTACTTGAAATTCATGCGTTAAAATCCCTTCGATAAAGTCCTTTCAAGTTCAGCGGGGTCATAAGCATTTCTCAAAGCAGCTTCCCGTGTCAAAACTCCGTCACGAATCAATCGCGACAAATCCTGTTCCATCGTGTGCATTCCAAGCGACGCTCCCGTTTGCATAGTATTTCGCAGCTGATTAGCTTTTCCCTCACGAATACTCGCACGAACTGCCGGATTCGCGATTAATATTTCCGTTGCACAGGCTCGTCCCGTAGCATTTCCCGAAAAATCCGTCGTAGCTATTAATTGCTGCGAACAAATCCCGATCAAAATATACGACAGCTGCAATCGAATCTGATTCTGCTGATGCGGCGGGAACACGTCAATCAATCTCTCGACCGATTGTGAAGCGTCCTGAGTGTGCAAAGTCCCGAGAACTAAATGTCCGGTTTCTGCCGCTGTGATTGCTGCTGCTATCGTCTCTAAATCGCGCATTTCCCCGATGAGAATCACGTCAGGATCCTGTCGCAAAACATGTCTGATCGCACTCGCAAAAGTCTGCGTATCCGAACCGACTTCCCTGTGATGAATTATCGCTTTCTTCGACGTGTGAATATATTCAATCGGGTCTTCAGCCGTAACGATATGGCAATTTCGCGTCTCATTTATCTCGTTAATGACCGCTGCCAATGTCGAACTTTTCCCCGAACCTGTCGGACCTGTAGTTAAAAATAAGCCTCTGTGTTTCGCGGCAAAATCTTTCAAAATCGCAGGCAATCCCAATTCTTCAATCGTTCTGATTCTCGACGGAATAAACCTGAACACAGCACTGCAACCGCGCAATTCCCTGAACACACTCGCGCGTATTCGAGTACTGCCCTTGCCATTCTCATGCTGAACCGAAAATCCGAAATCCAAATCTCCGGTCTTGACATAATTCTCCCATTTTTCGCGCGTGACTAAATCCTGCGTGAACTCATTAATCTGCTGCGGCGTAACTGGCTGAGCGTCTTTAATCTCAGTCAATTCACCGTTAATTCGCAAACTTGGCGGCAACGTCGAGCTTATATGCAAATCGCTTGCCCCCAGCCTGATGCCTTCCTGAAAAAATTTCTCAAAGTGTAGCACTGACAACTTCCTCCAATGACGTAAATCCTGAAATTGCAGCATTAATTCCGGCTTGTCTCAGCGACTTCATGCCCTTTCTAACAGCTGCATCACGTAACTCGCCTATTTCCGCATTTCTCGTAATCATATCACGCAGTTCGTCATCTACGACCATTATCTCGTAAATTCCGCGCCTGCCTTTGTAGCCATTTCTGCATTCACTGCAGCCAACCGGATGAAACGCTCGTGTCCCGTGAGGCAATCCCAATCGAGCGCAAGTGTCCTGTTCGACCTCGTATTCCTGCCTGCAAAACGGACACAAAACTCGAACCAATCTCTGCGCAACAACTCCGCTCAAAGCTGCCGCAACCAAAAATGGCGGTATGCCCATGTCAACGATTCGAGTAATTGCTCCGGGAGCGTCATTCGTGTGCAAAGTCGATAATACGAAATGTCCGGTCAAAGCCGAACGAATTGCAATCTGTGCCGTAACCGTGTCTCGAATCTCTCCGATCATGAGCTTATCCGGGTCTTGGCGCAAAATTGATCTCAACGCCGACTCAAAACTCAATCCGGCGCGTTCATTCACGTAAACCTGATTCACTCCGGGTAAGTAAAACTCGACGGGATCTTCAACCGTTATGATATTCACTTCAGTCGTGTTGAGCTTCTTAAGCATCGAATACAGCGTCGTAGATTTTCCTGAACCTGTCGGACCAGTAACCAGCAAAATTCCCCACGGTGTCTCACAGAACGTCTGAATTTTCCGTGCGTCCTCACTCTCAAGACCAAGCGACTCAAGATCAATAAACGAATTATCCTGATCCAAAATTCTCAGAACGATTTTCTCACCGCTCATCGTTGGCAAAGAACTCACTCGCAAATCTATTCGCCGATTATCGATTCTGGTCAAGATTCTGCCGTCCTGAGGTCTGCGTTTCTCAGCTATGTCCATGCCGCTGATAATTTTTATTCGCGAAACAACTGACGGGTGAATATTCACCGGATAATCAAACGCTGTGTATAAAACTCCGTCAACTCGAAATCTTACTCTTGCCGTGGACTCGAAAACTTCAATATGAATATCGCTCGCACCTTCACGGACTGCCTGCTGAATCAAGTCATTCACAAGCTTGATTAACGGCGCGTCATCTGTGCGTGAATTAATCGACGAGAGCGTCAGGGGCGTGAAAAGCTCTTGAACCGTAGTTCTGGCTTGTCCTATTGCGCTTTCAAGATTCGATTGCAGCGTGTAAAGGCGGCTTATATTGCGATCAATATCTGCCTGAGTTGAAACTCCGATTTTAATATCATGACCTGTTCGCATTCGTATTTCGTCCTGAGCAAACAAATCTAACGGATCAGCCATCGTGATCGTTAATACACCGTTATCGTCAATCATCAATGGGATCACGTTCAATCTCTCAGCCATTTGTCGCGGCAGTAGTCTAATTGCTGCTGGTGTCGGGTGATACGCGTTCAGCTTGAAGAACGGCAATCTCAACTGACTTGCCAGAGCTTCAGCCAAGTGTGTCTGAGTAATTGCTCCGGTCAAAATGAGAATCTCGCCGAGTTTTTTCCCTGAACCTTTCTGTTTCGCTAGAGCGTCCGTTAATTGCGCCTGAGTTATCGCGCCGGATGTAACGAGTAAATCTCCCAGTCTGATTTTTTTCGGAGCTTGTTCTTGTTCTTGTGATGGATTTGCCATTTCGAATCACAAATTTGCGCTCAGGTAATCAAACGCTTCGTCTAAACTATCAAGCTTCAATATGCCGTCAGAATCACTTGCGCGTTTTTTCTCAAGAACGTTCTTGATATTAGTTACGTGATCGCGTTCCTGCTCCAGAATTTCCAGAGCCTTATCGACAAACCCCGTAGATTTCTGAGCCAGCACGTTCTTAATATCAACGAATTTCTCACGTTCACGATCAAGAATTTTCGAGACAATCCCGACACCGGAATCATCTTTACTATCTTTGCTGCGAATCTCGAATTTGCCGTCTTTCACGATACACGATAATTTGCAGCTCGACGCGTTACGAATCTGATTCTTGAACGAACGCCCTGCAATATCACATTCAACATGAACGCCGGCATTCCGCAATTTGTGCGTGAGAATTTGCGCCTCAATCCGGGATTCTTCGTCATCAGCAACAACGTAAATCTCAGGCTCAGGAATTTCCCCGAACGAACAGCCCTGCTCTTCCATGACAAGAACAATCCGGTCAAGTCCGCAAGCAAAGCCAACTCCGGGAATTTTCACGCTCGAACCGACAGCATTCGCCAAATTATCATAACGTCCGCCGCCTGCAACAGCATTCTGCGCACCCAAATCCCCAGAAAGAATTTCATACGCCGTCTTCGTGTAATAATCCAGACCTCGAACTAATCGCTTGTCAATCCTGTACTTGAATCCCAAACGCTCAAGCCCGGCACGAACTTTCTCAAAATGCTCACGGCAGTCATCGTCGAGAAAATCATAAATATCCGGAGCATTATCAGCAATTTTTCCGCACTCAGGATTCTTGCAATCCAAAATTCTCAGCGGATTTCGTTCAAGCCTGGCTAAACATGATTCGCACAATTCAGACTTGTGAGCCGAGAAATATTCATGCAGCTTGTCGCGATAAATCTTCCTGCAATTTTCACAGCCAACGGAATTTATGACAACTTCGAGATTTTTAAGCCCCAATCTCCGGAACAATTCAATCGACAGGTCTATAATTTCTACATCGGCTTCGGGATTTTCGATTCCCAGACATTCCGCGTCAATCTGGTAGAACTGACGATAACGCCCCTTCTGAGGTCTCTCGTACCTGAACATCGCGCCCCATGACCATAATTTCGCAAAAGCTCCCTGTGCGCAAAGATTATTCTCAAGAGCTGCACGCATAATTCCAGCCGTAGCTTCTGGTCTGAGTGTAATGCTTCGATCAGAGCGATCCGTGAACGTGTACATTTCTTTCTCGACAATATCCGTCGTCTCACCAACTCCGCGCGAGAATAATTCCGTGTGTTCGAACATCGGCAGCATAATCCGGGAAAATCCGAAATCCCTCATGACTTCCGCAGCCGTGTTTATAACATATTCCCATTTCCATGACTCAGCAGGCAAAATATCTCGTGTGCCTCTGGGTGCTTTGATAATTTCTGACATAATCATAACCTCTCCCGTAAAAATTTTCTATACCATCATGATCTTGCTTGCGACAAAAAAATACATCGTCAAGCTCCCTGCGTCAACAATCGTCGTTACAATCGGTGACGCCATCAACGCCGGATCAAATCCCAACGCTCGCGCCAATAACGGCAGCATTCCGCCAATCGTCTGCGCAAAAATTACCGTAGCAAATAAGCTTATGCCGACAACTAACGCTAACAGAACATCGCCGCTGATTGCGTATTTATAAGCGAAATTCACAATCGCAAGCGCGCCTCCGACCATTAAACTCACGCGCAATTCTTTGAACAGGACTTTGAACGCGTCTTTGAGTTTCAATTCGCCAATCGCAATCGCACGAATTACAAGCGTAGAAGACTGTGAGCCAGCATTTCCGCCCGTGTCCATCAACATCGGGATCGAAGCTATCAACGCCGGCAATGCTGCAAAAACTGATTGATAATGCGTGATAATCTGCCCGGAAAATGTCGCCGAAATCATCAGGATCATAAGCCAGATTATTCTCTTGCGCGCGAGTTCGAAAATTCCCATGTCCAGATACGAATCATCAAACGGCAAAATCGCTGCCATCTTGTGAAAATCTTCTGTGCTTTCTTCTTCCATGACTTCCATTGCGTCATCAACCGTTACAATTCCGACTAAATGCTTTTGCGAGTCAACAACCGGTAACGCCATGAAATCATATTTCTGAAACAGTTCCGTAACTTTTTCACGATCATCGTTCGTATTAACCGTTATTAAATTCGCGTCCGTCATAATATCAAGAATGCGATCTTCGTATTTCGATAATAACATCGTCTTCACCGTGACAACTCCGATCAAAACTCTCTTGGGATCAACAACATAGCACGTGTACAGCGTCTCTTTATCCGTGCCGACTTCGCGAATGTGCCTGAAAGATTCTTCGACAGTCATGTTGGGTTTCAGCTCGATATATTCCGTCGTCATTATGCTGCCGGCAGAATCTTCTTTGTATTGCAAGAGCTGGTTTATGCCTTTGCGAGTTTCGGGGCTTGCACTTTCGAGAATGCGTTTCACAACGTCCGCTGGCATTTCCTCGACCAAATCCGCAGCATCGTCAAGAAATAATTCGTCAATGATTCGTCCTAATTCCGGAGCGGTTAATTGCGAAACGAGTTCTTCCTGCGTGTCGGATTCCAAATACGCGAAAACATCTGCAGCCGTATCTTTCTGCAACGCCCTGAAAAGCCTGACGCGGCGTTCCGGATCCAACTCGTCAAAAGCATCGGCTAAATCCGCGGTATTCGCGTCCTCAAGAAGCGTTCTCAGATCTTTGATATTCTTCGTCTCGATTAATTCATTTATTTTCGCAAGCAATTTCTCTTTCTCCTGATCATTATAAATTCTCATAATAATTATATTGCATTACGCGGCAATTTCACGAGAAAATCACGAAAAAATCTCGGCGGAATATTGCAAAAATTGCGAATTAAAACTAAAATCGTTCCTAAAAAATTATTGCATTTATTACATGACATGAAAGGATTTGAAAATTTATTATGCCCGGACTTAGTCACAGAGTAGGGACTTTCACGGACTCTGTTATTCGACGAATGACACGAATCTGCAACAAATACGGCGCAATTAATTTATCGCAGGGTTTTCCGGATTGGGATCCCCCGAAAGAAATGACGGACTCTCTCGCAAAAGCTGCACACACTGGACCGCACCAGTACGCAATCACATTCGGCGCGAAAAATTTACGTGAGGCAATCTGCGCTAAACAGAGCAAGGCAATCAATCGCGAAATTAATCCCGAAACCGAAATCGTAATCACATGCGGCAGTACTGAATCCATGATGTGCGCAATGATGACGATATGCAATCCCGGCGACAAAGTGTTAATCTTCTCACCGTTCTACGAAAATTACGGCGCGGATACGATTTTATCCGGAGCAGAACCGATTTACGTGCCGCTCGTTCCGCCAGATTACAATTACGACATAAATTTAATCGAGGACGGCTTCAAAGCTGGTGCAAAAGCGATAATAATCTGCAACCCGTCGAACCCGTGCGGAAAAGTTTTCACTCGCGAAGAATTAACCGAAATCGGCGCACTCGCCCTGAAATATGACGCGTATATTGTCACAGATGAAGTCTACGAACACATAATCTTTGACCCGTACAAACATGTTTACGCTTCAGGATTGCCCGGATTATTCGACAACGTAATCACCTGCAACTCGCTGTCAAAAACTTACTCGATTACCGGCTGGAGAATCGGCTACTTAATCGGCAACGCAAAATTCGTCGATGGCGCGCGAAAAGTTCACGATTTCCTGACCGTCGGAGCTGCTGCACCATTACAGGAAGCTGCTGTAGCCGGACTGAATTTCCCCGAGAGCTATTACGATCACGTCAAAGAAATATACACCGCACGGCGCAATCAATTCATCAAAGGTCTCGACGAAATCGGACTCAAACACAACATTCCGCAAGGCTCGTATTTCGTAATGGTAAATATTCAGGATTTTCTGGATTTGCCGCAATTCAAAGACTGGACGGATTTGGAATTTTGCGAGTGGGTCATAAAAAATATCGGTGTTGCAGCTGTGCCGGGATCGAGTTTCTTCAGAGAGCCGGTTAATAATCTTATACGATTCCATTTTGCGCGTTCTGAAGCTACGATTGCTGAGTGCATTAACAGACTTTCAAAACTTGGGGAACTCTTGAAAAAGTAAATAATCCGAATGGGAATATTAATTGCTATGAGCGGAGGCGTTGATTCGAGCGTTTCCGCTTATTTGATGCGTGAAAAATATCATGAGTGTGTAGGCGCAACGATGATTTTATTCCTGAACGAGGCTCTGGGGATTTCGTCGCGTCACCCATGCTGCACGTTCGAGAATATTCAGGATGCGAAGAAAATCTGCGAATTACTCGGAATTAGACACGAAGTCCTGAATTACATGTCCGAATTTGAAGAGCGCGTTATCAAGAATTTCGTCAGTGTTTACGAATCCGGCGGAACTCCGAACCCGTGTATCGAGTGCAATAGATTCTTAAAATTCGATACGTTAATGCAACACGCGAAAAATTTGCAGCTCGGGAAAATTGCAACGGGACATTACGCGAAAATTTCCCGGGATAATTCGGGGCGATACCTGCTCAAGAAAGCCAAAGACACATCACGCGACCAATCTTACGTGTTATACATGCTCACTCAGGCGCAATTATCAAATCTGGAATTTCCGCTGGGAGATTTGCTGAAATCCGAAGTGCGAGAGATTGCTGCGTCACAGAATTTCACGAACGCCCGCAAACATGATTCGCAGGATATTTGTTTCGTTCCGGACGGCGATTACGCGAGTTTTATCCAGAATTACACCGGAAAAAATTACGACACCGGAAATTTCGTCGATACTTGCGGAAAAATTCTTGGCTGCCATAAAGGCGTGATTCACTACACAGTCGGACAGCGTCGGGGCTTGGGAATTTCTGCGAAGGCGAGATTATACGTGACGAATATTGACCCGGCAAGCAATAACATAACACTTGCTTACGAGAACGAGAGCGAATTATTCTACAAAGGCGTGAAGGCTCGCAACGTGAATTTAATCGCACTCGAACGAATCACAAATCATCTTGACGCACGTGTGAAAATCCGCTACAGACAACGCGAAATTCCGGCGAAAATTTTCCAGACAGGCTCAGATGAATTATACGTAGAATTTTCCGAGGCACAAAAAGCTCCTGCAACCGGTCAATCAGTCGTTATTTATGATGGCGATGTCGTAATCGGCGGTGGAATTATTACTGAACGTGTGAAGTGATTATTGCGCAAAAAAGACACGAACTCGCGAACGAATCCGTGCCAAAATTTCATGCTCTGCCAGTGCTGCCAAATCCTCCAGAGCCGCGTTCTGTCTCATCAAGCGAATCGACTTCCAAAAATTCTGCCCTAACAACCGGTGCGAAAATCATTTGTGCGATTCGATCTCCGGATTTTATCTCGAATTTCTCACGCCCAAGATTCATGACTATCACACAAATTTCACCGCGATAATCTGCGTCAATCGTGCCGGGCGTGTTCGGGATTACGATTCCGTGTTTGAGTGCCAAGCCGCTTCGGGGTCTAATCTGTGCCTCGTAATTCTCCGGAAGCGCAATTTTGATTCCAGTCGGGATTAACGCACGCTCGCCAGATTCAATCACGCAATCAATCATCGAACGCAAATCTACTCCGGCAGAATTTCCAGTCGCATATTCCGGAATTTTCACGCGCGCGTCCAGTTTATGGATCTTCACGCAAATATTACTCGCCATCGGATTTACGCCGCCTGCGTTTCTTAGGTTTGTCGCTCTGAGGTGTCATCGAGCCTAACGAAGCATATGCCGAACCTCCGTAGCCGAAACCAGCTCGTCCTGAATAACCGCGTTCACGTGCAACCAGTGCGTTAATCAAATTCTCACGTTCACGTTCTTCGGGCAGCGCATAGCCTAATCCGACAGCTTTGACTTTGTTCTCGTTTGCTAACACTCTGCGTCGCGATAAATTCGCACGTCCCTGATCATCGATTTCTTTCACCATAACGATTACGTTGTCACCAGGTTTGAACACGTCCTCGATTCTGGGAACACGTGTCGTACTGACTTCGCTGACATGAAGCAAGCCTTCTTTGCCGGGCAGACACTCAACAAATGCGCCGAAATTCGAGAGCTTCGTGACAACTCCGTAATAAATATCTCCGACTTGCAATTCGCGAGTTAATGCCAAAACAACTTCGTGAGCTTCTTCGACCTGAGCTGCTGTTGCGCCCGAGATTGAAATTGTGCCGTCGTCTTCGATATTCATTTTTACGTCGAATTTCTGAGTGATTCCGCGGACAACTTTTCCGCCAGCACCGATTACTTCGCGGATTTTGTCCGGGTCAATCATGAACGTGATAATTCTCGGAGCATTCTCAGATAACGGCTTCGGCTCAGGAATCGCAGCGTACATTTTGTCGAGAATCTGCATTCGGGCTTTGCGCGCCTGATTGAGAGCCTGTTCAAGAATTTCACGAGTGATTCCACCTGCTTTGTTGTCCATCTGGAGAGCCGTCACACCGTTACGTGTGCCAGCAACTTTGAAGTCCATATCACCGTAATGATCTTCGAGCCCCTGAATGTCAGTCAGGATTTGAACTCTCTCGCCCTCTTTTATCAAGCCCATCGCGATACCTGCAACGTGACACTTAATCGGCACACCAGCCTGCATCATCGAGAGACTTCCGCCGCAAATACTCGCCTGTGAACTAGATCCGTTAGATTCCAGAATATCCGAGACGATTCGAATCACGTACGGGAAATCTTCTTCGGGAGGAACCACTGGTAATAACGCGCGCTCAGCTAATGCTCCGTGACCAATTTCTCGACGACCCGGACCTCTCATGGGTCTGACTTCTCCGACTGAATACGGCGGAAAATTGTAATGCAGAATGAATCTCTTCGCAGGTTCGTTGAGTTTAATACCGTCCTGAACCTGATCATCTTCTCCGACCATGCCCAAAGTCGTTACGGCTAATGATTGCGTCTCGCCGCGAGTGAATAATGCTGACCCGTGAACTTTTGGCAGCAAGCCGATCTCACAAGTTATTTTCCGGATCTCGTCCATAGCGCGCCCGTCAACACGAATGCCCTCGTTGAGAATAATCGCCCTCATAATATCACGGACACGCGAGTCTATATAAAGCGAAATGTATTCTTCGTTCTCAGGATTTTCATCGAAAGTTTCTTTGAAGTGTTCAAGAGCAGATGTCTTGATAGCTTCGATTTCTTTGTCACGCGGTTTCTTGTCGGCAATTCGTACGGCTATGTCAATTCCAGGATCGCAGTTCTCACGAATCCAGCTTTCGATTTCGGGTTTCGGCTCGGGTAACGTGATTTCGAGTTCAGGCTTTCCGATTTCGGCTTTCATTTGCAGTATCAACGCGATAATTTTCCTGATTTCAGAATGAGCCAGTTCCAGCGCATCAACCAGAATTTCCTCGGAGACTTCGTATGAACCTGATTCGACCATTGTGATCCCGTCATTATGACCCGCGACGATCAAGTTCAGAGCCGATTCTGACATTTGCGCCTCAGTCGGGTTGACGATTAATTTGCCGTCGATTAAGCCAATCCTCACAGCTCCAACAGGTCCGCCCCAAGGTATCCCTGAAATTGCCAGAGCAGCAGAAGCTCCGTTTATACCCAGAACATTTGGCGGATAAACCTGATCCATCGCTAAGACCATATTCACAACATGAATTTCGTTACGCATTGAATCATTAAAGAGCGACCTGATTGAACGATCCGCAACTCGTGAACCCAGAATTGCAGAATCCGAGGGTTTGCCTTCACGCTTGATAAATCCGCCGGGGATTTTTCCAGCAGCATAATATCTCTCTTCGAAATCGACGGTTAACGGGAAGAAATCGATCCCGGTTCTTGGCTTGTCATTCATGCACGCTGTACTCAGAATTACAGTCTCACCGTTTGAAGCGAGTACAGCTCCGTTAGCTTGTTTAGCAACTTTACCCGTTTTGAAAATCAGTGGCATTTCGCCGCTCATGACTGAGTAAATTTTCTCTTGAGTATCCTGTTCCAAAATTATTATTTCCCTCCGTAAACTTATTCGCAATAATTATACACACCTAAATCTGTTAATATAATCTCAAAATTTCAGATTTGCGAATTGCAGGTTCGCGAATCATTTAAGAGAGGGGAAATTCTGAATGAGTATGCGAGGTATTCACACGTCCATAAACGATATTCGGCGCAAGATTTTCACGGAAGTTGCGAGATTATCGTATAACTATCCGGAGAATGATTTGTCCGAGATGGATTTGTCTCCGTATAAAATAATTCCCGGGGAAATTTCGACGTATCGAGAGAGCGTGTTTCTTGAGCGTGCGATTATTGCTGAGAGAATGCGTCTTGCTATGGGATTGCCGCTGCGAAAAGCGAGTGAACATGCTCCTGTTTCGTTCGGTGCTGAAGAATGCGTTCACCCGGAAAAATATTATCAGCCGCCGTTGATAAACATAATCACATTTGCGTGTCATGCGTGCCCGGATAATAAAGTTCGCGTAACGGATCAGTGTCAGGGCTGCCTAGCGCGTCCGTGTTCACAAGTCTGTCCGAAAGGCGCGATTTATTTTCAGAACAGCAGAGCTCACATCGACGAGACAAAATGCGTTAAATGCGGCAAGTGTATGAGCGTGTGTCAGTACGGCGCGATTTTGCGAATGGAAAGACCGTGTGCAGTTGCGTGCGGTATGAAAGCGATTCGCAGTGACGAGTACGGGCGTGCGGAAATTGATCAGGATAAGTGCGTGAGTTGCGGAATGTGTCTGGCGAATTGTCCGTTCGGCGCGATTGCTGACAAGGCGCAAATATTCCAGTGTATTCAGGCGATTAAGAGTGATGTTCCAGTTTTTGCGGCGATTGCTCCTGCAGTTGCTGGACAGTTTGGGAAGGATCTTGGTCCGGAGAAAATGCGAGCTGCGTTCCGAAAGCTGGGATTTTACGAAGTCGTTGAAGTTGCAATCGGTGCGGATTTGTGTACGTTGCAGGAAGCTGAAGACTTTGTGAAAGAAGTTCCGGAGAAATTGCCGTTTATGGGGACGTCATGTTGTCCGGCGTGGTCGGTTATGGCGAAACGCGAATTTCCGAAATATGCCGAGTGTATCAGCATGGCGTTGACTCCTATGGTTTTGACGGGACGCTTAATCAAGAAAGAATACCCGAATTGCAAAGTTGCGTTCATTGGTCCGTGTGCAGCGAAGAAACTTGAGGCCAGTCGCAGGTCGATCCGCAGTGATGTAGATTTCGTTCTGACATTCGAAGAAGTTTTGGGAATGTTCGAGGCTAAGGGCGTAGATTTTGCGTCACTTGACAGTATGCCTGTGCCAAATTCAGCGAGTGCGGACGGTCGAGGTTTTTCGGTCAGCGGCGGAGTTGCGAATGCTGTCGTGAATTGCATAAAACACACTCACCCGGAACTTGACGTAAAAGTCGAACATGCTGAAGGTCTGAACGATTGCCGTAAAATGATGCAGCGTGCGAAGGCTGGATTGCTGAACGGATACTTGTTGGAAGGCATGGCGTGTCCGGGAGGCTGTATCGGAGGAGCTGGGACTGTCGAATTAATTCCACAAGCTGCTGCGGAAGTTGCGAAGTTCAAGAAAAATTCCGAACGTGCGCATTCATACGAGAGCAATTACTCAAGCGTTTTGCCCGAACTCGAATAATCGTAAATTTGCGGCATAAATCCGGGCATGAAAAAATACTCTGTCGGATCGGTTTGTGATTCGGCGGAGTATTTTCGCGTGGATTATTCGTTGCCGGCTTCTGCTTCAGATGCTTTGTTTAGCGCGCAGGTGATGCACTCTTCGTCTTTGTGATGTTTCGTGCCGCAGACGGGGCATGTTACCCAAACTTCTTTCTCATTCTCGTGTTCGAACAGGAAAATTCGCTGGCATTGCGGGCAGGTGTAAATATCGGTGTGGAAACGATTGCGTGCCAGAGGACTTCCCATAGCGTAACCGTCAGATTTAGTTTTGAGCGCGACATTGCAAACGGGACATATTTTCGACGACATGATTATGATTTCTCCTTTGCGATTTTAATATGTAATGCGAAATTTTGCGATTAATTGCTTGCTGTGTGAATGAGTGTGAGTGTGTCTTTGAGAGCCTTCACCTGAATTTGCCCTGGTGCGGAGACTTGACCGGCAGCTCCGAACGTCATACACGATCCGGATAATTCACACGCCATGCGACTGACCATGCCTTTCGCTCCCATTGAGATTGTCAGGAAAGGTCTGTCTGAGTAATTCGTCTTGAACTCGACAGAAGCAGCCAAGAGCGTAACGACATCGGAATCATTCTGTGGCATAACGGCGATTTTCGGGACATCTGCACCAGCGTCCTGTGCACGTTTGAGAGTGTTGTAAATCTCGCTTTGAGACGGAGTAGCTTTGAAATCATGTTTCGAGCCAACGACCAGACAGCCGGCTTTGTGAATGGCATCGAAGTTCTTTTTCTCAAATTCCGGCGTCAAAATCATTTCTACGTCAACGAGATCAGCTTTGCCACTCTCGGCGACGGCGATATTTGTGCGAGTGTAATCTTCCGGTGACGGTGCAACTTCTCCGCCTTCAGGGATTGTGCGTATCGTGAACAAAATCGGTGTTTCTCCCAAAACGTTCCGCAGTTCACTCAGAGTTTCGAGCATAACGTTCGTGTTGAACAAATCCTCGTAGAAATCCGCGCGCCACTCGACTAAATCGGCAGGGAGTTTTGTAATCTCAGAAGCTTTTTCGAGAATTTCGGCACGAGTTTTGGCTACGATTGGGACGATAGTTTTCGGGACACCGGCACCAAGTTCGATGTTGCGGATTTTTAAGGTGCGCATTTGGTAAAATTCCTCCTGTGAAAAATTTTTTTGCTGAGTAAATATTAACACAAACGCATTTATAATATACTCGCGAATAAATTTAGAGTTCAAATAATTTCCCATCGTTTGGACATTTGGACGTTGGGACGAAAATCATAGATATAAATGCAAATTTCAAGATTATGGAGGATTGTTGCCTTTTGAGTGAAGTAAATGATAACAAGAACAAGAATGAGAAATCCCGGAGATTTTTCGGATTCGGCTTCCCGTTCACATCGAAGTCACAGTTACAGAACGTGCATGATTTGACGGTCAAGCAGCCCGTGAAGAAAGTTTCGGATGAATCTGAGAGCAAATCTGAGAACAAGTCTGAGAGCAAACCCGTGAAGAATCACACGAAGTCACGCGCTTCAAAAGAACATTTGAGTTTCATTCCCTTGGGCGGAGTCGGAGAGATTGGCAAGAACATGTACGTGGTCGAATATTGCGGCGAAATAATCGTGATCGACTGCGGCATGAAATTCCCGGACAGCGATTTGCCCGGAATAGATTATATTGTGCCGGATATTTCGTATTTAGAATCTAATCGCAGGAAAATTCACGCGATAATTATCACACACGGGCATGAAGATCATATCGGTGCTTTGCCGCATGTGCTGCCGAAATTGAACGTTCCGGTTTATGCGACGAAATTAACGCTGGGATTTATCAGGAGCAAATTTCAGGATGACGTGCCGAATTTCAGACCCGATTTGCGTGAGGTAAAAGCTGGCGAAATTCTCGAACTCGGGAGCTTCAAGATAAGATTTATAGCCGTAGCGCATTCGATTCCGGATGGAGTTGCGCTTTCGATTGAGACACCGATGGGACGAATAGTTCACACTGGAGATTTCAAGCTTGATTCGACACCGGTTGACGGCAGAATAACGGATTACGGAGCATTCGCCGAAGAAGGTGACAAAGGAGTTTTGCTTTTAAGTTCGGATTCGACAAATGCAGAGCGCAAAGGCTTCACCCCGTCCGAGAAAAGTCTCACGCCGACGATTGAGCAATTATTCAGGACTTACAGGTCGAAACGCATAATAATTTCACTTTTCGCGAGCAATATTCACAGGATTCAGCAGGTCATGGATACAGCAGCAAAGTTCAATCGCAAAGTCGCGTTACTCGGACGCAGCATGATAAGATTCATAGAGATTGCGCTGGAACTGGGATATTTGCATATTGATTCAAAGACCGTTATTCAAATCGAAGACGCATGTAAATTCACGGATAATCAGATTATAATTCTCACAACGGGAAGTCAGGGAGAGCAGTTTTCCGGATTAGTCACGATGAGCAAGGGCGAGAACAAAACTGTCACACTGGGAGATCATGACGCAGTGTTTTTCCTGTCGACGATAATTCCCGGCAATGAGAAATTAGTATATAGCATGATTAACAGGTTATTTGCGCTTGGCTGCGAAGTTGTGTACGAACAATCACGTAATATACATGCCTCAGGACACGCTTCGAGCGAAGAGTTAAAAATAATCTTGAATCTGGTAAAGCCGCAATATTTTGTGCCGATTCATGGCGAGTACAGGCATTTGACACGACATTCTCAACTGGCTCAGGAGACCGGAATTTCCCAGAGACGTATATTCATAATGTCAAACGGAGACGCTCTGACCTTCAGCAGGAACGCAGCTCCCAAACGCAGGCATCAAGTCAAGACCGGAGCAGTTCTGGTTGATAATAACGCCGTAAGCGGTATCAAGTATGACGTGATTAAAGAACGCCGGGAACTTGCGGAAGATGGCGTATTAACAGTTTCGGTTACGATTGATGAGCGCGGAAATCTTGTTGCGCCTGTTGCGATTGAGACGCATGGAGTATTTATCCCGGATGATTCGAAGGGCGTGTTCAGCGAGTTGTATTTGGCAGCAGAGAGAGCCGTGAAAGAAAATTCCGGCAGACGCGTAAATCCAGAATCATTGCGAAAAGTTTTGAAGGCGCGTATTCGAGATATTCTGCGCAAGAGAAATTCGTCATTTGCTGTGATAATCCCGATAGTGTCGATTTGCAAATCTGATTATGACAGGGATGCGTCGTTTGAGAAAGAATTTTTTAGGGAGTGAGCGTGAATGATTTTTGATATTCAGATATTTGTGTTGGGATTAGTTCAGGGAATTTGCGAGTTTTTGCCGATTAGCAGTTCCGGGCATTTAGCGTTGTTGCAGCATTTTTTCGGATTTGGCGATTTGGGCGAGAATCTTGTTGCGTTTGACTTGTTGCTGCATTGTGCGACGGTGCTGGTAATCCTGATATATTTCCGTGCGAGGATTTTGCGTGTGATTTGCGATTGGCTTTGCGGCTGGTTTTCGCAAGAGAAGCGTAAATCTTGGGGCTGGGCGTATGCTTGGCAGATAATCATTGCGACGTTCATGACCGGATTAATTGGCTTGCCGTTGAGAAAAATCGTTGACGCAATGTCTGGTTCACCGTTAGCAGTCGGCTGCGGATTAATTTTCACGGCGATTGTGCTGTCATTTTTGCCTGTGAGTTCGGATCGTCCTAGGAGTAAATCACTCTTTGCGGTTGCGTTGGCTGTAGGATTTGCGCAGGGTCTAGCAGTTTTGCCGGGAGTTTCGCGTTCTGGAATGACGATTGCTGCTGGGATATTAACGGGCTTGGGATTGAGTGAAGCGTTTGAATTTTCGTTTCTGGTCTCAGTGCCGGCGATTTTGGGAGCGTCGTTGCTGGAATTTCTGAAGCTGGTAAAGAATCCTGACGCGATATTTCTGCCAGACGGATATATTTGGGCGTGTGTGATTGCGTTTGTTTCGGGATTTGCTGCGTTGAATATCATGCGTAGACTTGTGTTGCTAGGCAAATGGGCGTATTTCGGATTATATTGCCTGGCAATCGGAGCTTCTGCGATTTTGTTTTCACTGGAGATATTCTAGCCATGAGAGTTATACTTGCTTCAGGAAGTCCGCGTCGTTCGGAAATTTTGCGCGAATTGGGATTTGACTTCGAGATTCACAAACCTGAAATTGACGAGACAAGACTTGCGAATGAATCTCCGGAGAATTTATGCCTGAGATTATCTCGATTGAAAGCTCAGAGTGTTGCGAGAGATTTTGCGAATGAACTTGTGATTGCAGCCGACACGATTGTAGTGATAGATTGCGAAATTCTTGGGAAACCGAAAGATAAATCCGATGCGCTCCGAATGCTTAGAAAACTTCAGGGACGTGAGCACGAAGTCATGACGGGACTATCGATTTGCGAATCCGGGAAAATAATCTCGTGTGTTGAACATTCGTTTGTGAAATTCCGAGACTTGAGTGATTCTGAAATGCGTGCGTATATCTCGACCAATGAAGGCGATGATAAAGCCGGAGCTTATGCAGTTCAGGGGAAAGGCGCGTTCTTAATCGAACAAGTTCGCGGAGATTTTCATAACGTTGTTGGCTTGCCGATATTTAGACTTGGGAAAATGCTTGAGAAATTCGGCTATGATTTTGCGTTTTGCGTTACAGGAGGGAATTTGTGATGAATATTTTCAGGATTAGCGGCGTTCGGATTGAAGGCGTGAGCGCGTGTGTGCCGGATAATTTTGTTGATAACGAGACTGTGCTGCGTGAATTATACGGTGATGACGCGAAGAAAATTGTCGAATCTACCGGAATCAAAGCTCGCTGTGTTGCCAAAGCCGGGACTTCTAGTTCAGATTTGTGCGTTGCGTGTGCTGAAGATTTGCTGGCTAATACGCACACTAAGCCCGAAGAAATCGCTGCTGTAATCTTCGTGACGTTTACTCCGGATAGATTGCTGCCGTTTAATGCTGCGATTGTTCAAGAGAAATTGTCGCTGCCGAGAGAAATTCCTGCGTTTGACATAAATCTTGCGTGTTCAGGTTATATTTACGGATTATATGTTGCTGCGTTATTTGCGAAATCGCTTGGGAAAAAAGTTCTGCTGCTGGATGGCGATATTCAGACTGCGTACATGTCTGGTCAAGATAAAGCGACAGTTCCGGTGATGGCAGATGCAGGCACAGCAACGTTGCTGTCAAGTTGTGATTCGGATTCGGATTTAGATTCAGAATGGAAATTTGCGTTTTTAACGGACGGTTCCGGGCGAGAATTTCTGACGATCCCGGCTGGAGGTTCTGAAAATCCGTTTGAGGCGCGTCACTTGGAAATTCACGATGACAGGCGCGATGTTGATATTTACATGGACGGCTTTGCGGTATTCAAGTTTGTTGCGTCGGATGTATCGAAATGGCTGGGGAAAATTCTTGCGGAAACTCGTGACGAGATAGATTATTTCGTACCGCATCAGGCGAACATGTTCATGATCAGGAAACTTGCGAAGAAGCTGAATATTCCGTGGGAGAAGACTTGGAAATCCGGCGATGAACTTGGAAATTCCGGTTCGGCGACAGTTCCGGTAACGATTGCGAAGAATGCGCGGGAATTTTTGCAGCGTGACGGGAAGATTCTGGTTTCGAGTTTTGGCGGAGGATTTTCTGCTGGAGCTGGGATTATTAATCTGGCTTCGAGTGCGTATTATAAATTATTCAGGTTTAGCAAAATTTAGAAGGAGTGAATTATCGTGAAAGATTTGGGAGAATTTTTGGCGTTTGCAGCAGAAGTTATGAATGTGGATCCGGAAGAATTATCGCTTGAGACACGTTACGGAGAATTTCCGGCGTGGGACTCGGTGATGCATTTGAAGCTCGTGATGGCTCTTGAGGAAGAATTTGACACGGAGATTCCGATTGAGAAAATTCCGGATATTAAAACGCTGCAAGATTTGTACGTGTACACGCAGAAGCAATCATGAGAGTTGCGATATTATCGAATGTAACGATTGATATGCTGGCAGAAAGTGTCGGGAAAAAACTCGCTTGTGAAATTTACACGTCACCGGGTTTTGACACATGGCAGCAGGAATTATTCGCGCAAGATTCAGGTTTATACGCGTTCAAAGCCGATGCGCTTGTGATTATGCTTCACGCAAATTCGTATGCGGATTCTTGGGCGAATGTCGAGTCCGGAGAAAATTTGATTGATGACTGGCTTCGAGCTGTGAAAGTTTTCGCTGCAAATTCTGGTTCAGTTCCGGTATTTGTGTCGTCGATTGATATTTCGGATACGTGGAACTCGCGGGCGATTTATGCGTCTCAGAAAAGACTTGGTGTGTATCTTGAGAATTATTTTCTTGAGAAGCTGAACTCGCTGGGAAATAATATTTACGTTCTGCCTGTGAAAGACGTTCTGGAGAATATCGGGCGCGTGAATTATTACTCGTCGAAAATCTGGTATTTAGGCTCGATGCCGTACTCGTTAAAAGCTATTTCTGAAATTTCGGATTTGATAACGCGATATGTTGCCGGGCTTCATGGCGCGCGCAAGAAATGTCTGGCTGTAGATTTGGATAACACGCTTTGGGGCGGAGTTATCGGTGAGGACGGCGTGAACGGGATCAAACTTGCAAATGCGAAAGAGGGAGCGATTTATCAGGACGTTCAGCGAGTGTTGAAGAAAATGCAGAATCAGGGCGTAATGCTGGCGATATTATCTAAGAATAATATTTCAGATGTAGATGCAGCTTTTTCACACGAGAGCATGATTTTGAAGCGCGAAGATTTTGTAGCGGAAATTATAAACTGGCAGCCGAAATCGCAAAATATCACGCAACTCGCAAAAAACTTGAATATTGGTCTTGATGCGTTTGTTTTTCTCGACGATAACCCTGCCGAACGCGAACAAATGAAAGCTCAGTGTCCCGAAGTTGCAGTTGTAGATTTTCCCAGAGATATTTCGAAATTGCCGGATATAGTCAGCAAAGTTTACGACGAGTATTTCTTCACGCTGAATGTTACAAGCGAGGACGCGCAAAAAACTCAAATGTACAGAGCCGAGTCTAAACGCAGGGAAATTTTCTCGGATTCAGGTTCTGTGAATGACTTCCTGAAGAAACTCGACATGAAGATTGATATTCATGTTATGCAGCCTTATGAAGAATTACGAGTTACGCAGCTTGTGAACAAGACGAACCAGTTTAACCTGACAACACGACGCTACACTCAGGACGAAATTCACGCATTCGCAAATAATCCGGATAGCGAAATTATCACGGCACACGTCAGCGATAAATACGGAGATCAGGGTTTAATCGCAGTTATGATTCTTGAATATTCGGGTGAAAATGCGTTGATTAATACGTTTCTGATGAGTTGTCGCGTAATGGGTCGTCAGGTTGAATGCGAAATCATGTCCGAGTTGCGAAAGTTCCTGATTGCGAACAAGAAAAATATTTTGCGAATCACTGGCGAATATATCCGGACTGCGAAAAATTCTCCGGTTGAAAATTTTTATGACACGTTGAAATTCAGGCTTGTGAATCAGGATCAGGCGCGCAAAGTTTACGAGACAGGAATTTCGGATTTGCCGGAGAGTACGGGTTTATTCGGGAGGCTGAGTTAATCATGCTGGAATTTGATCACGTTGGCTATGCTGTGAATAATCTTGAGAAATCGCGGAAATCTTTCGAAGCGTTGGGCTATGTTTTTGGCGAAAATATTCGTGACGATGACCGGAATATAAATCTTGCGTTCGGCAAACTCGGGGAATTTTGCGTTGAACTTGTTGCGGCAAATTCTGAGTCAAGTCCAGTGAATACGTATTTACAGAAAATCGGCGTATGTCCGTATCACGTTTGCTACAGATCCAGCGATATAGTTCAGGATATGAATTTTCTCAGTTCGAAGCGATACAAGATTACGCTGCCATTAGCTCCGGCAATTGCGTTTGGCGGTCGCAGAGTTGTGTTTATGTACGCATTGAATGGCGGATTAATCGAACTGGTTGAAAGTTGAAAGTTGAAAGTGAAAGTTAGGGAGTGTGTGAATTGCGAAAAATTTTCTGGCTGGCGTTGATGTTTATGATTTTCACGCGAAATATTGCGTTTGCTGACGTGAAATCGAGTTATGACATAATAATTGCTGGTGGCGGAATGGGAGGAACTGCTGCGGCTATTCAGGCGACACGAATGGGAATGCAGGTCTTGATCGTAGAGCCTACGTACATGCTCGGTGGACAGGCTACGGCTGCAGGTGTTGCGACAATGGACGATATGAGCGGAATCGAATCCGGAATTTACCGGGAATTTATCGGCAATGTGAAAAAATATTATGACGATCTGCGCAAATCTATTGAGACGTGTTACTGGAAATTAAATACTCGCGCGTTTGAGCCGTCAGTCGGGAATAAGATTTTGTCTGAGATGACTGCGAGTTCGGACGTGATTTATCATGCGGAAATTGTCAGCGTTAAAAATGATTCTCAGGATCGCTATGTTGTGATAAAAACTCCGGATTATACGCGAAATGTCAGGTTCAAGATTTTAATCGACGCGAGCGAATATGGCGATGTGATTCCGTTGGTCGGTGCGAGATACAGAGCTGGACGAGATATTTCTCCGGAAATCGGCGACGTGTATATTCAGGACTTAACTTGGACGACGATTATTCGCAAATATCCCAACGGCGTTCCGGAACATTTGCGCCCGAAAGAGCCCCTGCCAGATTACGAACGCGCCCGAAAAAATTATCAGGATTACGTTGCGAAAAACGGCACAGCATTCACAGGCAAATATCCGATTAAGATGCCCGTAGACGTTGCGACACATAATGCGTACAGAGCACTCCCTGATTCGTTTACCCCCGGAAGTTATACCGGAGCAAGACGCGATTGGAAGAAAATCACGAAGACCGGCGTTAATTGGGGAAATGATTACCCGGGAATGTACATGGTAAATAATTATTACGGATTGACCGTGAAAATTCTCGAAGACAGGAAATCTCGAGCCGAAATCGAACGTGAAGCTTTATTAAAGACCCTGCATTTTATATATTATATCCAGAACGAACTTGCCGAAGATTGGTCAGTTGACGAGGAAGAATACGGCGAATTACCCGAAGCTGCGAAGGAAATGAACTTGTCAGAAGAATGGCAGAATATTGCGCGACATTTTCCGCCGATCCCGTATGCTAGAGAATCACGGCGCATTCTTGGGAAATACACGCTGAACTCAAAGACTATTCACGAAAATTCGTTAAGCTGGCGAAATAATCACAAGAATCTCGAACTCGAAGACTCAATCGCAATCGCAGGCTATAATCTTGACTTGCACGGCGCGGATAATAACGAAGATTTGGAATCCGAACTTGGTGAGAAGCAGAGTTCAATTCACGCTGATATTCCGCAGGGAGCGTTTCAAGTTCCGATGCGAGTGCTGATTCCCGAAAGTGTCGATAATTTTCTGGCTGCTGAGAAGAATCTTTCGGTTTCGAGGCTTGCTTCGAGTGCGTTAAGATTGCAGCCGATTTGCATGATGACGGGGCAAGCTGTCGGGACTCTGGCGAGTTTGGCGATTCGTGAAAATTTGCAGCCGAGAGATATTCACGCGCTACAGGTTCAGAACGTTTTGCTGGATTCCGGTGTAGTGATTTCGCTTGCGATGTATGACGACGTGCCGAGAGAGAATAAATTTTTCAAGAGTGTGCAGATTGCTACGTTGTACAGATTGCTCGACCCAAAACGAATCCCGAATTTGCCGCAGAAGAATATCAACTCGTCGAAGCTTGTTATCAAGAAGGGCAGCGAATTTCATCTGGGATATTTCGGAGTGAATGACAAGATTACGCGCAAAGATTTCGCGAACATGCTTGGACGTGCTGAAGAAATTACGGGTGCGAAATTGCATATTCCAGTTGAGAATATTTCGGATTTGACACGTTTAACGCGCGGTGAAGCTTTAGACTTAATCGTGAAGGCAATGACAGAGCAAAATAACAGCGACACCACTGAGTGAGAGATGCCGCTTGTGAGATTTATTTCTGTTTGCAGAGATGCTTGAGAGCATAAGTCCAGAAACTCCAGAGTTAGTGAGAGATGCCGCTTGTGAGATTTATTTCTGTTTGCAGAGATGCTTGAGAGCTAAGAGCATAAGTCCCAGAATCCCCAACGTTGATGATGACTGCGCGTTGCAATTTGCCCCGCCTGATTTGTGCCCGAAAAATTGCTCATGATTGCCAGAAGCCAAAGTGCCCGATACGAGCGTAACGTCCATATCGCCGAAGCCCGTCGCATAATGATATTTGAGAGCGTTCACGTTCGATGGCAGTAAGATTTCGAGAGTATCCTGATCAGTTTCAACGCTAATGTATGCCGGATTAGTTGTGGTTGAGTAGCTTACATCTGTGATTTTGCCGCGAATGTCATTGGCTGTAACTTGCTTAATGGGAATTATATCCGAGTTCAAGTATGCGCCGTTGAGCAAATCAACGAAGCCGAGAGTTCCTGAGCTTGGTGGGATAAAATCGTCGCGTTGCTGATTAGTTGCGTCGAATTGCTGCAAACTTGTGAATTTCGCCGTCGGAAGATTCATGTGCGTGAGCATGTTGCCTGAGATTGATAAGATTTCAAGCTTCGTGCAGTTCTCGATGTTCAGGTTTTCGAGCTTGCCGTTGCGAGTAGCGTTTGCGTCTTCGTAGCCGTTGGATTGCAGGCGGGTAAGTTCCCGGCAGTCACCAGCATCTATTTCGCTCAGAGCCGTGTTATCAAGATCGAGTGTTTTGAGATTCACGCAGCCTGAGAGGTCAATATCCGAGAGATTCACGCAATCCATAGCGTCAATGCTCTCAAGATTCGTGCAGTCCGATACGTTCAACACTTGCAAAGACGTCAGACCGCTAACGTCGATGAATCTGATTCCATGATTGCCGCTGAGACTGATAATATGAACAGGGGCGTTTGTTTCGGAAAGATTCAGCGTGATTACATTCGAATCCGAAAGAATCAGAAGCCGGAGTTCCCGCAAATTTTCCAAGAGCAATTCGAGTTTCTCAGGCGTGAGTTCGTCCTGAGTGTTTGGGATTATAAGCGACGTTACCGGTGATTTGGAATTTTCTGAGATAATACTGGATATAAATTCGTCAAGGATTACTCCAGCGTTTTCTCTCGCAGGGCGTGTCACGTTCACGGTAATTTCTTTGCTGTCTGAATCTGTGAAATCTTCGTAATTCGCCGTTACTGTAATCGTTATGATATTTTTCCCGGCTTTAGCTGTCTCATCGACTTCAAGAATCCCATCGCTGAACGAAAAACCGATTGGCAGATTCTCAGGATCTACCGCCCATGAAATCTCGCAGCCTTCAGAAAGTTCGAGAGTGTTGCCGTCAGAATAATCCCCGCTCACATTTGCCGTAAAAACTAATTCAGCCGATTGCCCAAGTGTCAAGTTCAAGCTGTCATTCCCGGAAATCGCCGCATGAATCGATTCTAGTTCAAACACCGGAGCTTCGTTTATTACGATTGTGAAACTCTGAGTGTCGCTGCCGTTGTTATTCGCTGCCATTATCATGAATGTTGATGAGCCATTTGTTGTCGGAGTTCCTGAGATTTCTATGTGTTCTCCGGAATAATTCTGTAGCATGAGTCCGTCCGGAAGATTCCCTCCTGATAAATTCCATCTCAAGTCTGAAGCGTCTCCGGAAATAACGGCTGAGATTTCGGCTCTGTACTCTTCACCGATGAAGCCGTTTGGCAGAGCTTGCGTCGAGATTATCGGAGCGTTCTCGTTTAATGCGCGATTAATCACGAGTTCAAGTTCTTTCTCGTCAGTTTCGCCGTCATTCGAGACAGTGATTTTCAGCGCGAATTTTCCCGATGTTGCAGGTTTCCCGTTGATGATCCCGTCGACATCACACGACAATCCCAACGGAAGTCCCGAAACTGTCCAAGCTACAGGCTCCGTGATTGACAGAGTTGATTCGAGAATTTCGCTGTAATAGAATCCGGCAGTTCCATCAGCAAGACTTGACGTTATGATGAGCAAATCCTTGGACGTTGGCTCTGGCGGTTCTGATATGTAATGAGTTATGTCAACTTCGATTTCGATTGACGCTTCGAGCTGTGAGTAGTTCGAGTAATAATTATATAGTGACGCTGTTAGAGTTGTTGTGCCTTGATTGAGAGCTGTGATTTTCCCGTCAGAATTGATTTCAGCGACGCTTGAATCCGAGAAATTCATGGATATTCCGAATTTTGACAGAACTTGCGGATCTGAGAGCTTGATTGAGTGTCCGTTTTTTGTTGTGCCGAATAACGACAGACTGACTTGATCTCCAGATCGTAATGTTAGAATGCTGCTCATGAAATTCAGGTTTTCGATTGCGTCCCCGTATTCCAGCTCCGGCAGAACTTTCAGCGTATGAGTGTCGGATATATAAGACTTGTCAGCGTCCGAAGCGTTTGCCTGGCTCAGTGCGTGAAAATTGAATGTTCCGGCGTCCGCACTCGTGAATGTAAGTGTAGCTCCGAAAGTTTTTAGCTCGTTGTCCAAGCTATCGAGTTGCAGAAACGTTCCCCAAGTATCGCCCTTGATTGATAAATACACGTTGTGTTCGATTGGCTCGTCGGCTGTTACTGTGAATGTTACGTCCTGAGTTGGTGAGGGTGTTATCGTTGAGCCTGAGTCGATCGCAAGTGAATATTTCGTGATGAAATGATCGTCAGTTGCAGCAGTTCTGAACGTGTTGACGCTCTGGGAGAATTTTGCCGGAACTTTGGCAGTTGTGCGCGAGCCTGCAGATGCTATGTAGGGTTCGAGAGCCAGTCCCTGAGTGTTGAAATCTTTGCCGGTTTTGAGCTTCGTGAGAATTTCTTGAGCCACGTCCGATTGGTGATAAATGGCAAAGTGATGATAAAGCTTATCCAAAAGACCGTTTTTTACGCCAGTTGTGTACTTTTTCGTGCTTGGGAAAAAAGATTTTGCGCTTGATTCGCCGACCGCAATATCGTAGTCTTCGTGATTGAACAGAACTTTAAAAGCTGCCCTGAATACTTCTTTGTCGTCAAGTAATACCGGGTGTCTTTCAACCAGAGATCTATACTCGGGGTGTTCTTGCACCATATCTCGAACTGTATTTATAACGCTGCCCGTTCCCAGCCAATTATTTATCAAAGTACTTATATCGCCGTAAATAACTGCAATGGGAACACGCGGATACTTGATATTATCTCGCAATTCTTTGACCAGATCGCTCTCGAGTGCAAGATCAGTCCATGCGCCCGGAGTTCCTGAGTACGAGATTCCTTCGCTGCGTGGCGGTACAGCGTCTCTGATTGCTTCCAACGTGTCTGAATTGTGCAGAATATCTATAACTGTCTGGTAAGCTTCTTTGGATCTTTCCATGCTGCGTAATAACGAATTGTCTTGGAAATATGGCAAATCGTCGACCCGTCCGCTGAGATAGACTGTCATGGGGCTGCCTTCGTGAGGAGTTGCAATCGTGACTATGTATCTCACAACGCCCTGATAATACGCCGTGTCATATTTTCGAGATTCGTATGCGTCGAAAACTCTCGCCATTAATCCGCCCATGCTGTGACATACCAGATCAACTCGCGTGCAGGCAATGTCACTGGGAATTTTTGTCGCGATGGTCTTGAGAATTTCGTCATATAATCCGCTAGATTCGCCTCTTAGAGCTTTGTTCTTGATGTGATAAGTCGGACCTTCGTAATTTTCGGATTCGTAGCTCCATGTGCCGATTGGAATACCGTTGCGATTCAGAACAGAATACACGCCGTCAGTGTCCCCTTCAGCAAATGTTTCGCCATTGCTGTAAATCCCGTGAATGAATACGACTGGTGGCTGTAGAATGCTAAGATTAATTTCTTTCGTCTCGGATTTGCCGCCGTTACTCGGAGTGAACGTGACTTTGAGCGTGAAATCGCGTTTTGGAAAATCGTTGTTTAGCAACTCACTCGGGAATATTTCCGGAGCTGTCAGCACTGCAGATGCCTGATGAATTTGTCCGTTTATTTGCTTTGTCTCGATCTGAGTTTTCGAATCAATCGCCTCTCTCCAGAATAACGCTTCGAGAGTCCCGAATTTTTTATCGACTTCGAATTTGACTTTGCCGGGTTGATTATGCTGCACTCGCAGAATTAATTTCGTGTTGCCGTCAGCTGTGTAGCCGGATTTCGTGAATTTAGCCCTGTCCGCGTTTGCTACAAGTCTCTCGGTCAACATTCGTCCTGCTGAATCCCTGAATTTTTCTTCTCGTGCGTCAGTGATCACATTCAAGCAATCTTCATAAATATTTCTCCCAAGTACGTCAACATTCAGTCCCGTAACTTCACCAATCCAAGTCGCAATTTCCAGCATCATCAGGTAATAATCCTGACTTCCGATGTCGAGATACTGCCCGCCGGTTCTGTCGCTCAGGACTTGAAGCTGTCGCCTGTAATAATCAGAATTTTCGCCAACAACAGTCGTGACGATTTTATTTTTTGCGAGAGTTTCGGCTAATTTCGACAACGGTTGCTGAAGTGCGGTCTGGTCATTCTCAACGTCTGAGCCTTCGTCTGTCAACAGGAACGCGAATTTCGAACTTTTCGGACGGAATTGCAACTGCAGCATGTGATAAACCGCTTCGTTTGGAACTTCTGTACCGCCGTTAATTGAATTTGCAGCTTTCTCAAGTCCTGCCTCAACCAGTGATACATCTGAAGTCCAAGGACTGTTGCCTTCGAGATTATACGTCACAGTCCGAAACGGATCGCTGTACTGGATAATTGCGAATCTTACATCAATACCGTAGTCATTAACCAAAGCTTCCGTAAACGCCTGAAGATTCGATTTCACCGAGTTAATGCACCAACCCATCGAGCCGGTAACGTCAATCATGAAAACTATATCTGCCTGTGTTACGGTATTAATTGCGCCAGTGCGTACACTTCGGGATTGATTATTACTCGGAGTGTAAGTGGCTAACGGTGCGGAATAACTGTGACTTGGAGGTTCAAGCTCTTGTGCAGAGACCTGTACCCCCCACAGGCTGTCCGAAAACTAAAAGCTAAAGAGTTGTCAGAAAATTAAGAACAACGAGAAAGCCTCTCTGACGCATTTTTCGTCTCGTCCCATAGTAAAAAGATCTCCAATTTTTGTCGGTCTAGGGAGTTTTCAGACAGTCTGCCCATAGTAAAAACTGCGTAGAACAACAGTATAAAAAACGCAAATTTACGCAAATCTAAACCTCTCCTTTGTGAAAAAATTTTTCGTATTATAGCATACGACACGCTATTTTCGCGCTATTTTCGAACAAACGCCTCTTTAAGCCAGAACCATTCGCGGAACTTCAGCAGGAGCGTTACGCATGAATAAGCTGCGGCACTCAGAGCTATAACTCCCAGAACCCAGAACGCCCGCATTAACAGACTGGACTCGGCATCATACGGGAATATATATTTACACGCGTAAACGGCTACACAGATTACGGCTAGAGAAGCGATATAATTGCACAGAACTTTCGCGTCGAGTATTCGCAACTTTCGCCCTAATTTTTTCCGAACGTAATGCAATCCCAGAAGCCCCGACAATGTGAACGCAATTCCCGGAGCAAGCGCAAGTCCGTTATAACTCATCGGGAAAAGCAATATTAGCGAGAATAATCCTGTCGAAATCACGCTGAATAACGTAACTTTGAAAGCTTCACGCGGCATTGATAACGCATACAGCGCACGCATAACTACCGTCGAACACGCCATTCCCGGCAATCCTAACATGCTCAGAGCCAAGCACGACGACGTAGCTGACCAAGCCCAATCGTTAAATTCACCGCGAACAAATACTAAATGCACAAATTCACGCGAGATCAAAATCACGCCTAATGATGCAGGTAACACGATGAATAACGCAAATCTCAAAGCCTGCCTCAGTGTTTCGACAAATTCAGACGAGTCTTTCACTTTTGATAATTGCGGCAAAACTGCCTGAGAAATCGCTATCACAAATAAACCCAACGGCAACTGCAAAATTCGGTTCGAGTAATTCAACACGGAAATGCTGCCCTCTTGTAAAAACGATCCCAACATGCGGCTTATAACCGGATTGATCTGATTCAGCGACAAACCTGCTGCGTACGGCAAGAATAATCGCAGAATCTTTCGCAAATTCTCGTCATGAAAATCTGGCTTAACCGGATACAAGAACGCACGCATTTTCAAACCCCAGAGCCATTGCGTTAAAAAATGCGCTGCACCTCCGCACAAAACTGACAACGCTAGACCATACACGCCGAATTTCCGCGCGAAAAACGGAGCCGTGATTATAAATACCAGATTGCTGCACGCCGGAGACAATGCCGGAACGAAAAACGATCCCAGACTGTTCAATTCGCCCATCGTCAAAGCTTCGAGCGAGATAAATATCAGGAACGGGAACATGTAGCGTGTTAAACCGACTGAGAGTTCGTGGCTAGCCTCGTCAAATCCCGGAGACATGATCTTCACAAGCAGCGGCGAAAAAATTATTCCTAACGCAACTACGATCGTAGTCAAGAATAGCAACACCGTCATAGTTCTCTTAGCAAGTTCAATCGCACGTTCACGACTGTCAACCAGAACTTTCGAGAACACCGGTACAAACGCTGCCGATAATGCTCCCTCAGCCAGTAATTGCCGCGCAAGATTCGACAGCGTGTAAGCTACGTTAAATGCGTCCATGCTGCGAGTTGCCCCGAAAAATGCAGCGACAACTATCTCTCGAACAAGCCCCAATATTCTGCTCAAGAGTGTTCCGCCCATCATCATGATTGCGTGTTTCAGCATCGAGTTATTATTATTATTCTGCAAAATTAATTCACCCTGTCAGAATTATACGCGCTCGCACTGCATAAAGTATATGCGCAAACGACTTCAGCTCCGGCATCTTCACACGCACGCGCCAGTCTCAGCAGCGTAATCCCTGTCGTACACACGTCATCAACCAGAGCAATTCTCAAACCCGAAATATCTTTTACGATCTTGAACGAGTCAAGCGGCATTTCGAATCTTTCGCTCATTGACAAGCTTGCCCTCCGAGGCAAATCCATCGCCCAACACGCCGCATCCAGAACTTCAATCCCGAGAAATTTTCCCATGGATTTCGCAATATCCAGTGACTGATTAAAATCACGTTTGCTACTCAAATGCAGCGGAACTGGCACGAGATAATCTACAGGCTTCACGAGCTTCAATCCGGCAAATTTCTTCGCAGCACCACGTCCCAAAGGCTCGCACAAATTCCGGTATCCCGAGTATTTCATGGCGATAACAGCGTCCTTCAAACCATCAGCATACGGATTCGCAGAGTATATTCGCATAAATCTTGAGCCGAATTTCTCATCGCGGATTCTTTCGATATATTCGCCAAAAATTTTCTCAAGGCAATCATCACAAATCGCAACTCCGGGACTAAGGCAAATCACGCAAGATTCCGGGAATATCAAATGCAGCAGGAATACCAGAATATCTCTCACGTTACTTTACGTTACTTTTTGACTTTCAGCAGCATTCCGTCAATCGCACTCACGATCCCAGTTTCGCCAGCCTGCATAATTCCGGATTCAGAAATTGCGCGCCATAATTCGCCGTGACACATAACCTGACCTTCGAGATTTTGTGAAATTTCCGAGATTACGCGAACTTCCAGACCAGTCATTCCTTGAGAACCTGTAGAAACTTTTCGCCGCAAGCCTTTTATCACGAGAAACGCTACGAATCCCAGACACAAGACCAACGCAATCGTAACGCCAATTATCACCGACATCGAAATCCTCAGTAATTCACCGCCCGGCGCTCTGAACAAAAACACGCCGCCTAAACAAAATACCGGAACTCCCAACAGCGACAAAATCCCCGAAGTTCCAGCGAAAATATCAATCGCAACAAGTAACGCTCCTGCTAAAATCAGCAAAATTCCAGCCCAGTTAAACGGCAGCATCTTAAGACCAATCGCCCCGAGCAGCAACATAACCCCGCCAGCTGTTCCCAACATGAATCCTCCGGGAGTAATCACCTCGAAGAATATCGCCATCATTCCACCGCTAAGCAGCAAATACGCAATTTCCGGATTCGATACAAACTGGATTAATTTATCCCGAAACGACATTTCCGCACGCAAAATTCTCGAACGCGAGTCAATATCAATCACTTGAGTCCGAGAGCCAGTCTTAACAACTCGTCCGGATAACGCACTGATTAACGCCCTCTCATCGCCTGCGATTATATCTATTACGCCGGATTTCAGAGCTTCATTCGCTGTGAGTGAAATACTTTCCTCGATCATTTGCTGAGTGATTTCCTGATTTCTGCCGCGTAACTGCACAACCGAACGCATCTGGGCTTTCAAATCATTCAGGACTTTCTTGCTCATGTCTGACTCGCCAATATCTTCGCCCGACGCAACGACCGGGTGAGCAGCTCCGATATTCGTGCCGGGTGACATTGCCGCAACGTGAGCCGCCTGAACTATGAACGCTCCAGCCGAAGCAGCCCGTCCGCCAGGTGAAACCCAAACTGCAACAGGAACGCGACTTGCCAAAATCGCCTGAACGATTCCGCGCATAGCCTCGACCAATCCGCCCGGAGTATCCATCTCGAAAATTACCAAGCCAACTTGCGACTCGTCAACGGATTCCACAACTTCGCGGACAAATTCTTCCATCTGAACTCCGACAGTTCCGTTCAATTCCGCGAGAATAATATCTTTCGCATGAGCCTGAACTGCACACAAACTCAAACTCACGCACAATATCGCTAACAAACAATTTCTGAATTTAACCACGTTTCGCACCTCCTGAATTATTATACGCTACCAAGTTTTGCTAAATGGGGAATTTTTCTACACATAGAAAGTGACTGAATTATTGCTGCTGAGTTTCAACACGCAATACAATTCCTC
>CALEPX010000094.1 GCA_937911045.1 uncultured Fretibacterium sp.
CCCTGAAATGCTCCTCATCGAAGGTAAAGCGCATTTGGCGTCCGACAAAAGTGAAGCCCTTGCCCATCTCCATCAGGAATTCTTGCAGATGATCGATTATGCGGGTTTCCAGATCGTTTTCAGAATATTCCGCCTTCTCCGGAATTCCGAGGAATTCAAGAACGTAAGGGTCTTTGACTGCATCTGATGGTTTGGTGACGATCTGACCTTTTTGTGACAGTGCAAAAACCTGAGCCTTGTTCGTACTTAACGCAATACGTTCATACAAGGCACTGTCAAACTGGCGTCGCAGTTCTCTCAGACTCCAGTGGTTATTTGAAGCCTCAAGTTCATAAAATTGACGCTCCTGTTCGTTCTCAATGCGCATTAGGAAAAGATAATGTGACCAGCTGAGGACAAAAACACCAGGCAAATTCGGTTCCTTGCTTCCACACTCTGAATTCGTCAACAGTGATGACGATTTTGAACTGTACACTCGGTAGAAATAGCGCATTCTGTCCAAACTCTCGACGGAGAATCCTTTTCCGAATTTTGCGGTCAATCTTCGTGAAAGAGTCTTTAAAATTCCTTTCCCGTAAGTGGCACGTGCTTCGCCTTCCTGTTCATCCTGCACGATCATGCGCCCTATCTCATAGTAGGTGTAAACCATGGCAGAATTGACCTGTGTAACCACATGTTTTCTGGCTTCCTCAATAAGCTTCTCAATCCTTTCTGCCAGAATATCCGCGCCGGCAGGATTCGTGAGCTTGTCCATCATAGCACCTTCCTTTGAGTTCTGAGACTGTAGGTTTCAAAAATCTGCTCAAAGTTTTTCATGTTGTGAACTCCATTGTCGTCGATTGAGATGAATATCTCAAGGTTCAGGGAGAGTGCGCCCTTTTCCCGGCTTACCTGAAGATCATGGAAATTCTCCAGCGTGGCGGATCGATCCTCACGACGTAGGTTGAAGCTGTCAGCGTAATATTCCCGGATTTCCTCTAGCGTATGCGCAGCCCCATCGGACAGGCAATTAGAGAAGGCGGGAAAAAATTCATTATAATACTTTGGAATGACCATAACGCACACCTCCTTTGGACTTTACAGGCTCTCCATGATATTCAGCAGACTCTGGTAGCTGTCCACATCGTGGTAGACCACATCCTCGCTTGAAAGTTCCGCAAAAAGTTTCTTGGCACATTTGATCTTCGTCTACGCTTTGAGTTATTCCACAATGGAGCATCTCACACACCGAGTTCTGGTAATGCTCTCATAATTTTCATACTCTCGACACTCACACGAATCACTCGCCCAATTAAATCCAATACGTAATGCGACTTCCCGTGTTCAATTCCCCAAACATTGCAATCGTTGCGAAGTCCGCTGTCTTTGTCCGTTGAATCCTGATAGCGTTCCAAAATCCATTCCAGCGCGCTCTTGCCATTCACAACATATTCCCAAACTTCTGACGGAATGTCCGTTATGATTATGCTTGAATTATAACGAATTTCTCTTGTCGTAGAATCGAGCTTCATCCTTTCAACACGATAATTTGACGTGCTGCCGATTATTTTCACAGACCAAGGTTCAACACTTTCGTAATTCACGTGCAATTCTCCAAACTTGCGACCAGCTTCACTGAATGCTCGGAAATCTTTCGCAAACGGCACTCGTGCTAAAATCTTCCTGACATCATCACCGAATCTTTCTCGATATTCTGGTGAACTCAACACGCCGTAGATGTAGTAAAAAATGTCTGGTTTCGTGATCGTGTAATCGCCGTAATAATCGCGGAAGATTGCCAACGCCTTGTCTGAAATTCCGTCCCGACGTGTGAATCTTTCGCCAGATGACTCATCAAACAAATTTCCCTGAACACTCGCAGCATTCTCTTCGTACCAGTATAACGGGAAACATTGACTTTTGCTCACGAGATCATGACATGGCAACACATCTGTCATCAATGCTGAGAAATCATTTTTGCTGCCAAGTCCTGAAATGCAGATCACGAGATTTTCAGAATCAGCAGTCGGGAAAATTTTCGGTGTTCTATAAACGCGTTGAATAAAATTTGCATCGTAATAAAGATTCGCTTTTGTGAACGGACGATACAACGAATCACGAATTAAACTCTCAGAAAATTGTAGCTCTATATTTCTCGCAAGTCTTGAGAAAAGAGTATCAGTCCATGAAATCCTTCGCTTATCCATCGTCACAAAGTCCGTAATTTTCTCATCATTGCCTGTTCGGTTATGCCAACGTTCACGCTCTTGATTGTATACGTCGATCATCGAGGCCATATTTATTCCAAGAGATTCCTTAGAGAAATTGTAACACCAAGCGTCACGAGCTGTTTGGAGTCCCTGTGAATATCTATCGCCAAAGATCGCAAATTGTCTAGAATCTTTCTTATCACCGAGCCTCATGAACGAGCCAAAAATTTCGCTGCGTTTGTTGAGCCAATCTCCAGAATCGTTCGGAATAATTTCTTCCAGGTCACCACGCTTGAACATGTCACCAAATGAATGAGCGTGTTGAATCAATGCAAGTTTCTCATCACGTTTGAGATAATCGCCGATGTCGTGATAAAAAATTCTGCATTTTTCCTTGCTGGAAGTTTTGATCAGCAGCGTTATTGCAACGGGCAATTTGCTGCCTGAACCGAAAATTCCGTCAGATTCCCTCCTTCTGGTCTCGCCAGAAGTGTTAGCGTTGCCCCTTAAATTGAAGACGTAGATTTTCGAAAACTCCGAGTGTAAACATTTTCGCAAACCGTCAGCAGAATTTGAATCTAGAAATGATCCGTTCGTTACATAGCAAATTATTCCGCTATCCTGAATCCTGTCAGAAGCCCAACGAATCGCACGAATATAACTGTCATAGAGACTTCGTTTGAGATTTGCGTCGCTTTCCACAGCGTAAGATTCTTTGATCCGAGCATCTAGTTCTTCGTATTTCAAATTCTGGTTGTTATCATTCGCGCTTTTCTGACCAACTGAGTACGGTGGATTGCCGATTATTACCGTTATAGCTTTCTTGTTAATCGCGTCAACTCGTTCGTCATTGTCGTGAAAAATTCCGAATTGGTGTTTACCCTGATATTGCGTCGTGAACGTGTCAGTCAGGATAATTCCTGGGAATGGCTCGTATCTTCCATCAGGTGCAGCTGAGTGATACGCCATCTCGATATTTACGGCTGCGATGTAGTACGCAAGCAACAAAATTTCCTGCGCATGAATTTCATTCTCGTATTTATACGCCAACTTCTCAGGAGAAATCAAGCCTAGTTGTAGCAATCTCACGATGAAAGTTCCAGTCCCCGTAAACGGATCGAGAATATTCACGTTCTCAGCACTCAATCCCTCGGGAATGTTCAGCTCCTGTCTCACAGCCCAATCTGAACTTCGTAAAATGAAATCGACAATCTCGTTCGGAGTGTAAACTATGCCAAGCCTTTGTGCCGTCTGGGGCAACGCAATATTGAAAAAGTTCTCGTACAGGTCTTTGATGCGTTTCTGTTTCCCATCATCAGTCGTGATGTTAATAAATCGTTCTCGTTGCTCATCATAGAATTTCTGGAGCGTGTCGTTTCCCTGATGAAACTTATCTGCACTGAGAGCATTGAGTGCCCTGTCGATTATTCGAGAAACAGGATTCTGTCTTGAGAAACTCTCGAAGATCGCGTCAAAAATCGGCTTCGTGAAAAAATGTTGCGAGAGCATGTCGATAGCTTCATCGTCAGAAATATTCTTGTTGATACTCGCGCGCAATCCCGAAATGAACAATCTAAACGCTCTTGTCTTAGAGCCATCACTCTGAGCCAGTAATTCATGAATTTTCTCAGTGTGTTCCTGAATGAGATTTTTCATGTCACTAGCCCATTGTTGTTCGTACTTACGATTCCCGCATTTCTTGACAATTTTCGCGTACACAGCATTTCGCCAATCTGCAGGACTGAATGGGAGCGTTAATTCCATGTCTTCGTTTGAATCGCCAGAACCTTTGCCAATAATCCCAGGAAAAATCTTCGTGCATTTGCCGTCATATTCAAGCGAATTAACTTCGATTTCGAATTTGTCGTCAATCGAGCGCAACGCCTGCAACACATCCCAAATCACGTTATAATTCTTGCTATCATCGAGAGCTTCTTCAGGCGACATGTTTTCCGGAATCACGATCGGCAAGATGATATAACCCAAGCGTTTGCCCTCGTACTTTCGCATAACTCGACCGACGCATTGAACAATATCGACTTTGGATTTTTTCGGATTCAGGAACATGATCGCGTCCAGAGCAGGCACGTCTATACCCTCGGATAGGCACTTCGCATTTGACAATATCCGGCAATCATTCTCTTCGGCATTTTCTTTGAGCCAGGAAATTTCGCGCTTCCGAGATGCCATGCTCATCGTGCCGTCAACGTGTCGAACTTCGCATTTCACACCGTCATTATTCGGGTAAGCATCTTTATAGCTCTGAATCACATCGGCAAAATTCTGTTCGAAAACTTTCGAGTTCTTAATCGTCGATGTGAATGCCAGCGCCATTTTCATCGGAGCGGGATCGCTCGTAAAGAAATCCGAATCCACTGAGTGATATTTCTTGGACAGTCCACGCCAACAACCAACCATTTTCGTAGCGTCATCGGGATCAAGATTGATTTTTTCGAGCAGGTCTTTCACTGCGTCACTAACTGCCCTTTCATCAATCGCCAGAACCATCACTCGATAATCGCTCAGCAAATTTTCCTGAATCGCCTCACTGAATGACAACGTGTAAAAATCTTCGCCAAATAATTTCTTGTCGTCCATCGAGAAGATTTGTGCATTATCTTCTTTAGCTCTGCGGGAAACGGCTTCGGTGTAGACCTTGGGAGTTGCAGTCATGTATAATCTTTTTGCAGCTCGAATAAAATTATTTTCATGAATTTTCACAAACTCTGAATCTTCTTTGCCATGGAACATCGCACCAGTAGTTCTGTGAGCTTCGTCGCAAATCACCAAATCAAAATCTGGGAAACCGGCTTCTTGAATCTCATGAATGACTTTGAGCGATTGATACGTTGAGAAGAGCACGGTCATAGAATTTGCTTTGCGCTCATTGGGAATGAAATTCCAGCTTGAGAGCAGTTCATCCGAGCGAGTCGTTGCGGGATAAGCCAGATCGGTGAGCTTGAGATCCTCGTCATCTGTTTTGCCGACGGTCTTGTCAGAACATACTGCAAAAAATATCATCGGTGAATCTTTGCTCTTGTCGAAATTCCAAGCTAGTAACGTTTGATTTAACAACGCGATTGACGGCACAAGAAACAAAACTATCTTGCCAACTCCAGCAAAATTCTCGGCGATTTTGAGTGACACTAACGTTTTCCCAGTTCCGCATGCCATGATCATTTTTCCACGGTCAGCTTTTTGGAACCCAGCTAGCACTGCTTCAACGGCTTCGACTTGCTCAGGTCTGAGAACCTTTCCTGGCAAATAATGCACCGAACTCAGATTATCAGGCTCGAAACGAGACCAATCAATCGAACTCTGCTCAAGGCTATCAAGTCCCAAACGAATGCACGGTGGATTTTGCTTTTGGAGCTCATCATCTGCATGCATGCTCCAATTCAGGGATGTTGAGATTATGATCCGCTGAACAAAAATTTCCCGACTACTCGCAGCCAAGAACGAATCAATATCAGATTTCGCGATTGAGTGTTCCGGCTCGTAAAACTTGCATTGAATCGCACAGAATTTATCACGATCTTTGATTTTCGCAACAAGATCGATCCCAGTGTCGGTTTTATTGTCGCGTCCGTCCCAATCAGACCACAGCCAGACGTTCTCGAATTGTTCCTTATAGCCGCGGTCATTGCGTAAGAAATACAAGCAGACAATTTCGAACCATTTGCCCTTAATTATGGCAAGCGATTTCGAGTCTTCGGGAATTCCCGCATATAACTCACGATATTTGTGAAGCAATTCCTGTAACGCTGACAATATTCTTGACCTCGATTCCTGAATTTTAATTCCGCATTATGCATTATGATACTCTTACGCACGAATAATTGCAAAGCTGAAACGATAATTCTGAAAGCGTTGACGACTTCACTGTGCTATAATCATGCAATCGTAAACAATCGTAAACAAATGAATGCAAAGGAGTTCAGAATGTCAAACACTTTAATTCAGTTCAGGTTAGAAAGTCAACTTAGGCAA
Organism: uncultured Fretibacterium sp.; assembly: GCA_937911045.1. GTDB lineage: Bacteria > Synergistota > Synergistia > Synergistales > Aminobacteriaceae > JAFUXM01. Next base: position 6,180 of record CALEPX010000094.1, read on the forward strand.
GACGCCATTGATTTATTCGCAAAATTAGGGCTCGACTTAACGACCGTAATCAAAATTTTTTTGAGACGCTCCGTTCAAGTACAAGGCTTGCCGTTCTCCATGAGTGTTAAAGACTTTGACGCGCTCCAAGCTATGCGAGAATTGAACGACTACTCACAGGCTAACGGACTCTCAGATTTAACGCTAGATGAAATTAACAACGAAATCAACAAATACCGTACGCAGTTTTAGATACTAACGTCGTTGTCTCAGCCTTGCTAAAAGCGAATTCAACCCCAAGTCTCATTTTGGAGCAGGTCTTCACGGGAAACATAATTCCTGTGTCGCATGAGAAAATATTAGCCGAATACGATGAAGTGTTACGCAGGAGGAAATTCAATTTCCCAGAGAACAACATCAGCAAAATTATCAACGGTTTCCTCAATCGAGGTATATTCTGTGAACCGGCTGAACTTGACTACAAGCTGATTGACGAAAGAGACGAAATATTTTTGGCGGTCGCTATCAGCTCTGGCGCATTCTTGATCACCGGCAACACTAAACATTTCCCCAAAGAAAATTTCGTTGTTACACCCCAAGAAATGATCTCTTTTGTACAGCAAAGTTCACGAGATCACTCTTAGGATTTTGGCGTACTCCCCACAACTCAAGCAGGAGAATTCGGGTATCAACCAACCTTGCGCCCTTACGAATATTTTCCTCCAAGTGGGTAAGTGAGACTCGCTCTTGACTATTCATGCTACCACCATGAGGACAAGCGCATCTTCTAGCGTTTGATGTCTTGTCCCCAACGAAGAAAATCATGGAAGCTGAGACGAACTGTTCCTGACTAGAAATAACAATTTTCGTCACACACGCGGCTTTCCAGTCCCAGACGGTTATTAGGTTATTAACCCTAGGCTGTCATCAAAATGCGCTCTCCGTTCGATCTAAGGGGATCTGAAGAAACGTTTTTAGACTGGATGGATTGAATTGACACTAAGTCCACCGTGTGTGCTCAAATCGAGCACTTTCGCTCTGGATTATAAAAGTGTTACGATTTTAACGAAATGATGCTCCAAAAAGAAATTTTGCATGTACTATTGACAAGCAATCGTTTGTACTGCATAAGACTATGGCGTAACACTGAGTGATTTTTCACGCTGTTTCGATGCCATTGCTCATGTGTCAGAGATGAGGTGATTAAAATTAGCACCATTAGATGAGTAAAATTAGCACTCTCACAAAGAATCAGTCAAGGACTAATCTTAAGCTTCATTGAGGCAAATTTTAAGTAAAATTGATGAGTAAAATTAGCACTCTCACAAGGAATCAGTCAAGGACTAATCTTAAGCTTCATTGAGGCAAATTTTAAGTAAAATTGATGAGTAAAATTAGCACTCTCA
>CALEPX010000095.1 GCA_937911045.1 uncultured Fretibacterium sp.
AGGTAAAAAAATATTCATTTTCCATGTTCTTAACGCTTTCTTTCGTGATACTGCTGTCAATTTGCAGTTATGCGGAAGAGTTTCACTACGCCACAACCGATATGACGTGGGCAGAATTTTATGCCGGTGAAGTCGGAGAAACACAAGCTGAACTTGAAGCTCAACACCTTGACGCTATCAGCACTCCGACTACAAACGCCGCAACCCGTTTTCCTGTTCTTGATATTTCAGAAGGTTCAAACGGTGAAACAGGCCAGACCATTACGACATTCTCAGGCTATATTGAAGTACCCGTCAGAATGTCCGAAGCCGTTTATAATTCATTGAGCGATGCCGATAAGGAACGTTTTGAATTTGTTGAAACAGAGTTTGATGAGTATAAAACTTTGAATGCTGACGGCTCTTTCAGTGCAATGGTAACAGAAACTGAAGCAGCCGATGATGCTGTCGTAAGTTTGGTCAGTGGAGCAAGCGCACGTTGGGGACATTATGTTTTGAGCGTATCAAGTGCTGACATTAATATCGGAACAAGCAATGATAAAGTTGCCAGAAATTATTTAGGTGTCAAAGTCGAAACATCAGACGGAAAAATTTACGGCATGAGACACGATAATAATCTCTGGTCTGATGCTGACACGATCGCTTTCTGTGTGAACGCAAATTACACTGAGCCGCACGGACAAGGCGTAACACGCGATTACGATTACACAGCAGCTCTCGAAGGCAAGACTATCTCGAAAATTACGTTCTTGATCAAAGACGCTGCTGATGTGGAAATTCCCTGCAATCTGAAAGTCAAAACTTTGGGCAATGCTACAGTTTCGGCTACAGTCTCAGGTGACGACACCGTGAATTTCACGCTCAGTGGTGATTCCAGCAGCTACACACTCAGCTCTGTTTCATCTGGTTCAGGACGTAACGTAAAAACGTTAAATCCCAGCGATTACACGTATTCAAACGGCGTTCTGACTATTACCGGCGGTGGTTCTGGAAGCTACACGGCATATTTCACGAGTGATACATACGCTGACATTTCCGAAACTTTCGCTTTCGACAATTATTACGCAACAACTGATATGACCTGGGCGGAATTTTACGCGGGCGAAACTGGCAAAAGTAAATCAGAACTCGAAGCAGCAGGACTTGACGCTGTGAGTTCATCGACGAATCGAATTTCAGGGCGTTTCTCACAACTCGTGGCTTCTAACGATGGCTATGATATTGTCGGTGTGAAAGCTGTTCAGGTTCGTATGAGTAATAACGTGTATCAAGTTCTCAGCAGAGACACACGCTACACTCTCGCGACTAAAGCCTTCTCAGAATACAAAGTCGTCAGCTCTGATGGCTCGTTCGGCAAAATGACAGATACTGGCACGAAAACCGTTAATGATGCAACTATCACTCTTTCAAGCGGCGGTTCAGCAACTTGGGGAAATTATCAGCTCGGGATTTCCGGCGTTAATATCACGGTCTCAAGCGGCGATACTCGTTACGATCTCGGCGCAACTATCGAAACTTCAGACGGCACAATTTACGGGTTGAGGCATAACAGCAATCTTTGGTTCAACGCTGACACAATCGCGTTATCATTCAGAGATTTTGTCGAGGCTCACGGAGTTCACAGAGATTACGATTACACGTCCGATCTCGAAGGCAAGACTATCAAGAAAATTACGTTTATCTTGAAAGATCAAGCCGATGTCGTGATTAATTGCGACGTATTCCTGAAGAACTGGACGGACGCGACTGTTAAAGCTACAGAACCTGCGATGGGATTCTTAGTTCCGTTAGCAAGTCTCGATTTAGTTTTCACGGGTGTGCCTTCAGATGCAAATTACACGCTCTCAATGTTCCAGTCTGGTTCAGGGCGCAACAGGTCAACAATTTCAGCGGATCTATACACGTTCGCGAATAACACTCTGACAATGAAAGACGGCTTCAACACCGGAGCTTACAGAGTAGTTTTTGCTGATTCAAATGATAAATACGTTGATCTTGCAACAAGTTTCACGATTTACACGACTGACGCGAACAGCTTAATCATGCCGGACGCGAATAATGCTGCTGAATTGGACTTCCTGCTCACGCCTCGGGGAGCAATGGCTTCAATCGACGCGGAACTCGACAAGAACAAATTAGTCAACGCTTCGAGCTATACAACTTCATCTGATAATTACTCAGCCGCATTCACAAACGCTGCGAATATTATCACGGGTTCAGGATTCAGCTTTGATATTGCATTGAAAAACGTTTCGAGCGATTACTCGGCGATCGTAGGCTTCGAGAAAACGTTCAGATTAACTACGGCAAATTGCGGTTCAGACTTTGCTGCGATTCTTGCTGAAATGAAAAAATTCCCTGTGTTCTCGTACGGTGGCGTTAATTACGTCATGATCGAGGACACGTCGAAATTCAAAGACATGGGCTTGAAAGTTATGTCGCTGAACTTGGACGGAACTTCCCGTGACATCACCAGCGATTTTAGCGTCGGAGCAATCATCGAGAGTGATACCAGCATCGCAATTATCTACGGCGGAATGATGGCTGACTCAGCTACACTCTCAGAAGGCGAGTACTTGCTTTCACCTGAGGGCGAGAAACTTTTCAGAGACGGCGTGAAAGACGATCATATTACTGCAACATGGTTCTTTGTGAAAACTTCAACAAGCTCAGGCGGCGGTGGTTCTGAAGGCGATGATGAACCTTCAACAGAAGTCCCGGAAACAGCATATCAGGAATCTCAAACTCCTAGCGAAACAGCTCGGGAAAATTTCGCGGAACCAGCAGTCGTCGAAAAAGTCGCTAACACAATCAAGGAACAACTCGGAAGTCTTCCAAGCGGTGTCGATGGCACGTTAATCGTTCTTCCGGATTCCGCAAAGTTCGGCACACGCGAACTCACAAATGGCGAAGTTGCTGCCCTCAAAGATGCAAGCGAAGATATTCTCGTAGTTCTTGAAACAATGAAAGTTGACTCAGACGGAATATATTACTTCAAAGTCCCAAGCGATAATCTCGAAATCGGCAAATTGATTTTCATTCACATGTTAGTTGGCGATTCTTCTGAGACAAAATCCGTAAGATCTTCATCATTTGAGGACGACGGAGATAATGCGGTTTTCGTGAACGATAATGGCGACGTGATTACGAAAGTTCCTGCTTCAAAAGACGTGAACGTTGCAGCCTACATGGAAGCAGATACAGAATACACACCAGTCGTTACGACCTCGGATTCAAAAACTACACCTGAATATCATCATAGCAGCAGCGGTGGTGGTTGTGACTCTGGAATTTTCTCCGGAATGATTCTTGTGTTAGGATTATCGTTATTATTTAAGAAGAACTAATTCTCTTAGATTTAGATAACATAAAATTAATGCAGCTCCTCTGAAATTTCTCGGGGGAACTGCATTTTTGATTGCCAAATTTTCTCGCGAGTTTGCAATTCACACGTTGAAACGAATCTCGATCATGTCGCCGTCCTTCACGATATATTCTTTGCCCTCAAGACGCAAAACTCCTTTGTCACGACACGCACTCATCGAAGCATTGTTGCTAATGAAATCATCATACGAGACAACCTGCGCCCGAATAAATCCGCGAGCTAAATCCGAATGAATCGTGCCGGCAGCATCTACAGCAGTCGCGCCTTCATGCAAAGTCCACGCACGAACTTCATCAGCACCGCTCGTGAAAAACGAAATCAATCCCAGAATTTTATACGCCTCGTGAATCAATCTATCGCGCCCCGGCTCAGAAATGCGCAAATCCTTCATGAACTCCTCACGGTCTGACGCATCAAGCTGTTCAAGTTCCATCTCAGTTGCTCCGTAAACGCGAACAATTTCCAAGCCCAACTCGTCAAGCTCCGGGAATTTCTCATCGGTCTGAGTGTCATCAAGATTCAGGATTAATAATTCCGGCTTCAGCGTCAAGAACGCAAATCCTGATAACGCGCGCTTCTGATCATCTGTCAAAGCAAATTCACGCAACGGCTTCTCGTTCAGAAGAAATTCCTGCAACTCACGCAGCAAATCCAGCTCAGAATTTTCGGACTGTGTAAGCTTCTTCTTAGCAAATTTCTCTTCAAGGCGCGACAATCTATTGCTGATCACGCCCAAATCACGATAAATTAACTCAGCCTCGACAATTTTCCAATCACGCAGCGGATCAATCGAATTTTCCGGATGCGGCACAGAATCATTCTTGAAAACCCGCACAACATGCAGCAGCGCGTCCGACTCAGACACGAACGACAAGAACGAATTTCCCAATCCTGCACCTTTGCCGGCATCTTTCGATAAACCAGCCAAGTCTACAAATTCAACGTCAGCAGGCTTTTCAGATTTCGGCGCGAAAATTTCCACAAGCTTGTCAAACCGCGAATCCGGAACGTTCACTAATGCACGATTCGGCTCAGTTTTTCCACCGGCGTAGGGCTTGACTTCTGCTCCGGCTCTCGTAATCACGTTAAAAATCGTAGTCTTGCCAGACAGAGGCAATCCGACAATTCCGCACTTAAGCATCTATCACACTCTCCTATCTTTCACGAATCACAACCGGCATATTCACATACGCGAGCTGCTTCAATTCCTGAATATCACTATTGCGCAATCTCACACAGCCTTCTGTCGCACGTGTTCCCAAAGAATCCGGATCATGTGTTCCGTGAATGCCGATTCCCTTCCAGCCCTTCGCGTCAAGTCTCAAGAACCACGGTCCGTAAGCTCCTTTGATTTTGCCCTTGCCATCGCGAAAATCATGACTCCATTTCGAAGCGTCTTCAATCGAGACAACTTTGAAATTTCCAACCGGAGTTCTGTGGTCGCCGATATATTGCTTGTCCCCGGTATTTTTGCCAATCGCAATCGGATACACTTTCACAATCTCATCGCCTTTATAAAGCGTAAGTTTGTACTCGGATTTGTTCACGAGTATCCTGTAATTATTATCATTCTTGACACCGGCAAAAATTTTCTGAGCTTTTTCACGCGAACTTGATTCCGGATTAATTTTATCGACGCGAATTTCCAGATTAGCATTCTCAATAACAGGCGGGTCTTGCGATTCTAGCACTGGTGCCGGATTCATGACGCGATTCTCAACACGATTCTCGATTCTGGCTTTCGGCATAGGCATCTCAGCTGGCGGCTCCTGTAACGAGAACGTCAAACTTTCACGCGAATCTTGCTTCGAACTCACGAAAAAACTCGAATACGACGCATACGCAATTCCGCACACGAATATAGCGACAACTAGGCATATCAATCGCAAAATCGGGTGCATTCGCTTCTTCGTAACCCATCGTCCCTGACCGCGATCAATCCAGACCGTCTTAAATGTCGTTATCTCACTCAGAAAATTCTTGAACTCCTGCATTTGCATTTAATAATCAGCGCTCCTTTACGCATTATTTTCAGGTTCTATAACTTGCAGCAACTTGCTCTCGACTCCGGATAACAACGCACGCTCCCCGAATATCAGCAGCGTATCACCAGCTTCGAGTTTTGTATTGCCCTTTGGAATTATAAATTTCGTTCCGCGATTTATCAGCAAGATCGTAACGCCGTCCGGGAAAATTCGCAGCTCACTGATCATCTTGCCAACGAAAACAGAATTTGCAGCCAAGTCTACTTCGCGAGTTTCCTCTGTGCCTGCACCGGGTGTCCTGTCAAAACTCAACGGGTAAGCTTTCGCCTCACGAACCCACGCATCAAGTTGCAATAATTTCGCAGCCTTCGCCAAAGTCTTTCCCTGAAACATCACCGACGACAACACTACGAAGAACACGATATTAAACATATACGACGCCTGTGGATGTCCTTCAGTTAATGGATACGTCGCTAAAATAATCGGTGTAGCTCCGCGCAATCCTGTCCAACTGATAAAAGCTTTCTCTCTCAGACTGAACTTGCTCATGAACGTACACGCGAAAACTGCCACAGGTCTTGCCACGAACATCAGGAAAAACGAGATCATCAATCCTACGCTGATAACCGGCAGGCGAATCACGTCTCTCGGCGTAACGAACAATCCCAAGACCAAGAACATTATAATCTGCATCAGCCACGAGAATCCGTCATGAAATCTCTGCAAGCTGTATTTATACAGGAAGTCGCCGCTATTCATAACGATTCCGCAGACGTAAAGTGCCAAATACGCGTTCCCGTAAAACGTCTCGGCTAATCCAAACGTCGTCATTACAATCGAAATTCCCCAAACCGGATATAATGCTTCGTTCGAAACTTTCAATCGCTGAATCATCAAGCACGCCAATCGCCCCATCAATACGCCCATCAATCCGCCAACAAGCATTTGCACGACAAATTTTACCACGAGCTGCACTAACGGAACGTCCGGACTTTTCAGCCAGCTTATCGCAGCAATCGTCAGAAACACAGCCATCGGATCGTTACTTCCGGATTCAAATTCCAGCAACGGTTTCAAACCGCCCTTTATGCCGATCTTCTGAGTTCGCAAAATCGAGAACACCGCCGCCGCATCAGTCGAAGAAAATATCGCCGCCAGCAAAAACGCGTCTTTATACGAGAACGCATCAAGCAACGAAATCGGAATCGCCAAAACTACCGCAGTCAAAAATACTCCCAGCGTCGATAACACAACTCCCTGCGTTACGATTGGCTTCACATCTGACCACTTAGTCTGGAATCCGCCGGAAAATAATATAAACGCGAGCGCAAAAGTTCCTATCTCATTCGCAAGCCCTGCATCAGAAAAAGTCAAACCGCCCGGACCGTTCACTCCTGCCATCATTCCGATCCCAAGAAATAAAACCAATGCGGGAACTTTGATTTTCTCAGAAAGCGTACCGGCTATAAGACTCAGGAAAAATAACAAACCTGTGACTAGAAACGGATTTGCATACTGAAGCATTTAATTAAACATTTCCTCCTGAATTAATAATCGCCATCATTATATCTCAAATATAGCTGACATTTTCATAATATTTATTCCTGCTCTTTACCGCGCCAAAATATTCTGATCGGCACTCCGTCGAAATTCTCAAGTTTGCGAATCTCATTCCGAATATGATTCTCGAAGCCGGAATTTGCGATTGCTGTGTCATTCACGAAGAATATAAACGTCGGAGGCTTTGTCTCAGCTTGCGAGCAATAATATATCTTGAGAGTTTTTCCGCGCCTGTTCGAGGGCAGCCTGTCGAACGCCAGCACATCACGCATCAGTCTATTCAGAATATTCGTCGGGATTCGTTTCGCGCGATTCGCATTCACATTCAAGACGCTCTCAATAATTTTCCCGATTCCGCGACCGCTCAGAGCAGAGGCAAATATCACCGGCGCAAAATTCAGGAACGGCATATCATCACGAATCTTTTTCACAAGTTTGTCGGCTTTGGACTCAGATTTCTCGACAAGATCCCACTTGTTAATCACCAGAATCAATCCTTTGCCCTTCTCTACAACATGTGCGGCGATTTTCTTGTCCTGATCCGTGCATGGCTCAGCCGCGTCCATCAACAGCAACGCTACATCCGAACGATCTATCGCTGCCAAAGTCCTGACGAACGAATAATATTCAAGATCATTGCCAGTTCCAGCCGAAAATTTTCCTTTACGGCGCAATCCAGCCGTGTCGATAATCCGGAATTTCTGCCCGTCAATTTCCACAGGCATATCAACAGGGTCTCTCGTTGTACCTGCAACTGGGCTAACAAGTGAACGCTCTGACCCCGAGATTTTATTCAACAGCGACGATTTCCCGACATTAGGCTTTCCGACAATCGCGAGCCGAATCTCAGAATCATCAGATTCAAAATCCGAATCTGGATCATAATCATAATCTTCGGGCAATAAATCCAGAATCAAATCCTGCAATTCATACAAATTTCGCTTGTGTACGGCACTGATCGCAATCACGTTCTCAAATCCCAGACTATACGCTTCGTTCGCAAAATCATCGTGTTTCGCGTCATCAGATTTATTCACGGCAACTATCACAGGCTTTTTCCCCGAAGATTTACGCAGAAATTCCGCAATTTCCCAATCCGAACTTGTTATCCCTTCGCGACAATCCGTCATGAAAATTATCAAGTCCGATTCACTCACAGCCTGGTCAACGTGATTCCTGATTCCTGCGCTGAAATCCGTGTCCGTTCCGAAAATTCCGCCGGTGTCTATCACGTAAAAATTTCTCTCGCGCCAATTAACTTCTCCGTATAATCTATCGCGCGTAACTCCGGGCACATCGTCAACAATCGCGTTTCTCTCACCCGTGAGCCTGTTAAATAACGACGATTTCCCAACATTCGGTCTCCCGATTATTGCTACAATTTTCGACATGTAATTTATTTCCTGTGCATATAATCAGCTAATTCATCGCCCTGCAATCCCGAAGCAAGTCCAACCGCAAGCCTGATTCGCGCCTGATACGGTGACAGCATTCCGGCGTTAATCAAACCCATCTCCAGCAACTGTGACGCACTGCCCTCGAAATTCTCCATCGCTTGAACAAATCCGTCCGGGTATCGCGAAGTCAAAACAATCGGAATTTCCGCACGAACCAATTTTCGCAACAGCGGCACCCACACTGACGGCACATCTCCATCGCCCAATCCAGACACAACAAGCCCGTCCAACTCCTCGAATTTCTGCTCACTCTTTCCCAACAACGCGCGCAAAATCAAATCTCCGTCCCCTAGTGACGCGCTCAAAATCGGAATATTCCTGGCTAACGGCAAAGTAATCTTCCGAACGTATCTGTGACGCGGCAATCTCAACGCAATATAATCACCAGACGGCTGCGAAAAAACTCCAAGCGGCGATTCCGGAAATGCCAGCAAACCCGCTCGATTGAAATTCGAAATCCTCAGCACGTCCGCCGGCGCGTAAATTCCGTCCTGAATGCAAATCAACGCTCCTTTTCCCTGACACGCTCCGGATAACGCTGCTCGAACTGATTGCGAAAGTCTCAGACTTGTCTCAGAATTTGCCGAGTCCGCGTTAAAAATCGAACTCGTGAATATCAACGGCGGATTCAATTCCCAGACCAGATCCGCAAAATACGCCAACTCCGCCAAAGCCTGAATCCCGCACGTCACAACAACACCGCGCGCTCCGTAATCGTGAATGAAGCTCGACACCATTGACATAATTTCTCCGCACATTCTCAGCGTGTAATTCGACGTCGGCTGAAAACTCCATTTCTGAACAAGCGCGTGATTTCGCAATTCTTCCGGCAACGTTGCAAAAACTTCATCGTCAGTCAAATCTACTTCAGCAACTTTTTCGTGTTTCTGAACAATTCGACCGCCTGCCAACAGAATCACAACTTTGTCTTTGAAATTCGCATTTCTGGATTCGTTATTTTCCAGATTTTCCATACTGAATATAAAACTCCCTTCCAATTAAAAACCCCCTGACTTTGCGTGTTAGGGGGTAAAATCGCGATTAATAGCCTAAATTTTCGCCGACTATTATCACGTGATATTTTCTTCCTTTCAACGGACGCTCAAGAATCAGTGTCGCTCTGCACATGCTCTCATCGTTCATGCACATAACGCATCTTCCTGCTTTAACGCACGCTGTCTCGACATGTTGCCTGATTGCGTTCGGAATCGTAGCAGATCTTGCACGTTTGATCCCGTCGCTCAAGTCAAATGCGAGTTTGTTAATTCCGATCACGAAAATCACCGGACCTTTGCCCCATGCCATGCCTGCAACACGATTGCCGGAGCCGTCGATGTTAATTATTTCGCCGTCGCGTGTGAGAGCGTTTGCACTCGTGAGAAAATATTCCGCGTCATTCTCAGCAAATCTCGCAGCCTTCATTTCTTCTTTCGATAGACCGCCCCAATGTTGGCGAACGTCATTTCCCCGAGCCTTCAGTGCGTCCAATGCACCGATTGCGCGAACAGTAACAGTTCCCGGAATTCCTACACTTGCATTCTCCGGAATGATTTCCAAAACGCGCTTCAACGCCTCTTCACTTGTTGCCGCGTATTCTGCCTCGAAGCCGCGTTTCTTCAGAGCGTTCACTGCATTCATACCGATTAGCTCATTTGCTTTGATTACGTTTGGATTTTGATTTATCGACATGTTATTAACTCCCCTCGTTGATTTACTCATGATTTACTCCTGAGAAAATTTTATCGCATTTTCCTGAATCATAATATCCTGAGAAAAATCTGAAAAATCTTGTGAGGCAATTTCGGCTTCAAGCTCAAATTCTTCGAGTTCAAGATCGTCGCTGAGAATCTCAAGTTCCGGTTCAGGTTCTGGCTCAGGCTCTGGTTCGGGAATATCTTCTGAGAGCTCATTATCATCGTCAAAATTCCCAGCCATGTGAGCAGCCAGCTTCAAACCGTCCGCAAATTCTGGAATATCCGGGTACAAATTCGCGCCTGTCTCGTAAATCCTGAAAGCTTCGTCGTAATTTCCTGCCTCAAAAAGTTCCGACGCTTTATCGAGAATATTATCCGGAATTTTCGTCTGCAAATACACCAGAGCAAGCGTTGCAAAAACGATTTCCAAAACCAGAATCGCTAACAGAATATTCAGAATGATGCGTTTACGTGAGGATTTTGCGTTACGATATTCCAAGATGCGTTGCTGTTCGGCTTGATCCTGGCGTTTTTTCAGGACATGTTTGAGCTTCTGAGTGAAATGTGTTCCGCGCTGGTACTGAGACATTTCGCGTTGTTCTTCGAGATCGATTGCTTCACGCGGTTCATAATTATGATCTTGCTCATGTTCCTGAGATTGTGCGTTGTTCTGAGCGATTTGCTGTTCGAGTTCGGCGATGTTTCGCTCAATTTCTTCGAGATTCACATTCAGCTCCGGTATCTGGAAATTCTCGTTGAGTTCGAGCGAGAAATAATTAAGATTCTGTTCAGGACTTTCGGCTTCGAGTTGAGAATTTTGCGCTTCAGGTTCAGATTTTTGCAGCAAATTTCCCGTCAACAAATCCGTCTCATCTTGGGAATTATCGTTCTCGTCGTCGATTTGCGTCCATAATTCTTGCGGAGGATCCTGCGGAATTTCGATTGATAACGTCTCTGCAATCTCAGGAATTTCTGGCTCAGATTCAGGCTCGGACTCGATTTCAGATTCGAGATCCGATTCTTGTTCCACGTCTTGTCCCACAACCGGAAAATCTTCTCGCGAATTTACAGGCACAATAAGCAGACCCCCAAAATTTTCAGGGGTATTATTCTCGCTATGTTCTGGTTTTGGCTCTGGAAATTTCGCAGCATTACCGGAGTTCAGCCATTCAAAAAGATCCTGCTTCAAATTAATACTTCACCTTTCGCGTAGAAATCTCAGAATCAACAAGCAAGTTTAGCAGCTATTTTTCGTAATCGCAATTATATTTTTTCGCGCGAATTGCAAAAATTAGTGTAAAATAATGCGTGTTTATGCGTAATAATTTTAACATTGTAAAGGGTGATGATAAATTTTGCGGGGGCGTTCGTTGCTTCTGTTGGTGATTTTAGCGATTGCGATTTTGACGCAGACTTGTGATAGTGCGCACGCTCTGTCTCAGTCTAACACAGGAATGAACGGTTTGTGGGAATATCCTACAGCTGAGATTTTGCCTGATGGTCAGGGGCGTTTCGGTTACACAAATGCTTCTCCGTATAAATTCTATTTCCTGAATATGACGTGGCTGCCGTGGCTGGAAATGAACGCACGAATTTCCACGTTTGATACGATTTGGATTGGTCAGCGCGATTACATGGACAAAGCGATTGACTTGAAGCTCATGCTCTACGATAATTACCGCTCATCGAATTACTGGTACATTCCGTCACTCGCAGTCGGCATAATGGACACCAGCGGAACTGAACTCATGAAATCATATTTCGCCGTAGCAACTTGGCATTGGGGAAGTTTTTCTCCGACGGTTGGTTACGGTTCGGATCGATTAAACGGAGTTTTTGGCGGTCTTGAATGGACAGTGAACGACTGGCTGAGTGTGAAAGCCGAGTACAGCCCGTTGAATTACGCAAATGATATTGTCAGCAACAAGCATGTTCTCGCAAAAACTCCTTCGAGCAAATACAATTTCGGAGTTGTTCTGAAATCCCCGTGGGGTACTGAAGCTTCCGTGAGTTATCAGCGCGGAGATGAGTTCGTGTTCACAATTTCGCAGCACTTTAATCTCGGCGGTCCGTACTTAGCCGGTGAGAAAATGCCCTATAACAGAGACGGTAACGCACGAATCGCAACTTGGGACAAAATCGATTCGAAAACTCTGATTCGCAAAATCAAAAACGGTCTCGAAAAATACGTTCGGGTTCGTGACATTGACGTGAAGCTTGAGACGCTCAAGAATGGCGGACACAAATTGACGCTCGCGTACGAAAATTACGGACACTCTTCACACGCCGACGCTATGATGCGAATCTTGGTTGTGTTGGCATCAGTTATGCCTGAGACTGACGAGTTAGTTTTGATCCAGAGAGTTTCACGAGTTCCGATTGTTGCGGCGGAATTTCCCGGAGAATTTCTCTTTGACCTGAGAGCGCGTTCAATTCGTGGTGAGAAAGCTCTTGAGAATGCGAAATTTTACTGGGCGGATTACAAGCGACAGAACGTGAAATCTGATCCGGAACCAGACTCGGATATTAATTCAGTCACGGAGAAATTGATGGCGAATCGTGCGCGTCATAAAGTCAAAGCAATGGTAACGTACGAGCCAAGAATTGACCAGACTCTTGACAAATCGTATTTTGATCGCTGGAGTTTGGACTTGATTTATCAGGGCAGATACTCAAACGGTTGGGGATCGATTCTCGACATAAAATTCCCGTTGACGAATCATATTGATATTTGGTGGGAGCCAGACTTGAATGACAAAATCAGGATTCAGCAGGCGGCTTTGACATACGTGAGTAATATTAACAACTCCGGCAGATTCTGGTTATTCGGCGAGGGCGGCTATCTTGACGAGGAATGGTTCGGCACGAATATTTGGGCGCGTTGGTACACTCCGGACGGCAGATTCTGGCTCGGCGGAAGATTCACGGCTCAGCGCGACAGAGATCCCGAAGAATTTGGCAGATTAACTCACGGACGCTACATGTTCTACTTTGGCGGAAAATACGAAGATGACAGAGACCCGTGGCGTTATCATGGCTGGTTCCAAGCTGGCTTTAATATTGACGCGTTGGATTTGGATTTGGGTTTCGATTGGGGAGAATATCTTGACCGTGATCAGGGCTACAAGATTTCAGCGACGCGACGCTGGGACGATACGGCGATCGGATTCTGGTACATGAAGACTGACACGCTCGCACCAGATCGCGATTACACGAAAATTGGCGTTCACATGGAAATTCCGGCAGAAAAATGGTTCGGAACATTCTTCGGGCGCAACAGTGAGCATATATGGGAACAGGACACTTTGCTAATCTCGGCATGGATGTTAAACTCTGGGCGTGAAGGCGGAATCGTTCGTTCTCCGGACAGAATCATGGCACAAATGCGACCGGCTGCACTCAAGAAGAACGTCGCGAAATTGCTCGAAGAATATTGCTCATACGACGAAGATTCTCAGGACAATCGTTTCAAAAACGTACGAAGCTTAATGGATTATATTTTGCGATAGATTTTCAGATTTCTCACAAATTTTTCACGAATTTTTCACGAGAGGTGATTTTCAGAATGATTTTCAAAAGTAGAAAGTTCAGGATTTTTTCGGCTGGGATTTGTCTGTACTCGTTTCTGACGTGCAATATTGCGTTGGCTGCGACTGCCGGCGGTGCTGACATAATCGGTCCCGTTGCAATGCCCGCGGCTCCAAGTGCTGCTCCGGATTCAGGTACGGGAACTGTGGGAATTGATGCTGCTGGAACAGGTTCAACTTCAACTTCAACACCGGATAGCT
The DNA here is from genome assembly GCA_937911045.1 of uncultured Fretibacterium sp. Lineage (GTDB taxonomy): Bacteria > Synergistota > Synergistia > Synergistales > Aminobacteriaceae > JAFUXM01. The sequence goes on from CALEPX010000095.1 coordinate 13,870, forward strand.
CTGTGAATTTCCAGAATCCGAATCAATTTAACGCGATTGATTTAACTGGGAATGGTTCAATCGAAACGAACTCGCAGAATTTTACGCAGCAAGACTCGACTCAGATTCAAGACACGAACACGCTACGTCAAAGTTTGATTCAGACGGAACAGAGCAATTCCGCTGAAACTACAGCTGAGATGACTAATTCCGAAATTGAGCAAGCCTTCGATGAAATTTTGGAGAGTGGACAATCCGGCGGCAATCCGATGGGAAATTTGATTCGAAGACTGCCGCGTTTTGGAATGTCGTTTTTCAGGAGACCTGCTTCGACTTACGCTCCCAGAGATTCAGTGCCAGTTACGTCCGGTTATCGAATCGGCGTTGGTGATGAGATGGTTTTGACTTTGTGGGGCATTCCTGAGGAGGGCAATTTCAGATTCTCAGTTAATCGTGACGGACTCGCGACTATTCCGCACATCGGAGCTATCAGACTTGCCGGCTACACGATTCAGGAAGCTGAGAGAATCATTCAGGCGAGATTGAATCAATATTACACGGGCTATCAGATGAATCTTGCGATGGGCAGATTAAGCTCGATCATGATTTACGTGACAGGAAACGCCAGACGTCCCGGAGCTTACACGGTGTCATCATTTGCGACGCTGGTGAATGCGTTATTAGCTTCTGGAGGTCCTTCGTCAACCGGAACTTTGCGCAGAATCGAGTTGAAACGTAACGGTGTGACTGTGACTGTGTTCGACATGTACGCGATGCTTCTGCAGGGCGACAAATCTCAGGACGCGCGATTACAGGCTGGTGACGTGATATATATTCCGCCGGTTGGACCATTGGTAGGAATCACCGGTGAAGTTCAGAGACCCGGAGTTTACGAGTTGAACGGTGCTACACGGGTTCAGGATTTGCTGCACATTGCTGGAGGATTGAACGCTCAAATGTTCCGAGGGCGCGTGCAGTTCTACAGGATATTCGAACATGCTTATGCGTCGGCAATTGAGGGAACGTTTGACCAGATTCAGAACGAGCAGTTGCGTGACGGTGACGTGATAAGGCTTTTCCCGATTTACAACTTAACGTCAATCATGAGAATTTCTGGACCGATTATTCGTCCGGGTACATACACGATTGTTCCGGGCAAAACGCGAATCGCTGATATTATCAATCGAGCGGGCGGCTTGCTTGTCACGGCATCGGATCGTGCTGAGATTGTTCGAGTTATTCCGACGCTTAACGGACCTGAGAATGAGCGAATCGAGATTAATATCGCCGAGGCGTTGCGTGGAGATCCGGTTAATAACGTTGCGCTTGAGAACAACGACCAAGTTACGATTCTTGTGATTCCGGAATACAGACAGCAGATTCGAGTTACGATTGCCGGAGAAGTTGTGCGTCCTGGAAGTTACGCGATGATTCCGGGCGAGAGACTTTCGGATTTGATAAATCGTGCTGGAGGTTTCACGTCTAGAGCGTATTTGCGAGGTGCGGTGTTTACTCGTCGAAGTGTTGCAGCTGAACAGAGACGTTCGTTGAATCAAATGGCTGATCGAATGGAACGTGACATGCTTGAGAACGTCCAGAATTTAGCGAGTTCCGGTTCAGCTACAAGCAGCGGTGCATCACAGGCGTATAATCAGGAAGTTGCCAGACGACGCGAGTTGATTAACAGATTGCGACACGTTGATATTCTTGGGCGCGTAATCACGAAAGTTGACACTCCGAAAAACATAATTGACACTCCTTGGGATTATGAATTGCAGGACGGCGATTATCTTGGTATTCCGAAAGTTCCGTTGACAGTGAACGTAACCGGAGCGGTTTACACGGCCTCGACGCAAGTTTTCCGCAGCAACATGAGCATCAACGGTTATATTAACGCAGCTGGCGGACCTGTGAAGACTGCGCACAAACGCATGTTATACTTGTTGAAGAGTGACGGCACGACGATAAAGCTTATACGTGCGGCTGGCATGTTGTCATCGAAGGCATGGACTGCACCGAACGGATATTCTGCGACGATTGAACCCGGTGACACGATAATAGTTCCGGTTAAGTACGTAGACAGGCAATCATTCGAGATGTTCAAAGACACGATTGATATTATTTACAAGATAGCGGTTGCGGCAGGAGTAATTGTCAATGCGATCAAAGATTAGTGTAATATTTCTCGCGATAATATTTGCGTTGACATTTGCGTCGGGAATTTTTGCCGCGAACAAATACGAGTACAAGATTGTTCCGTTGGGTTCGTTGACATCGTTGCAGAAGGGCAAGGACAAAGAATCTCACGCGAAACAAATCGAAGCGCTTTTGAACGAGTACGGTAAAGACGGCTGGGATATTTCGGAAATTTTCGCAGTCAGAACGACGTTTGACCCGAATGTGTTTTTCGTAATCATGAAGCGCGAGATTGATTAGTGAAATTGCAGTGCAAGTGAAATAAATATGAATATGAAAAGCTCCCCTGAATCGCTGAGTGTGATTCAAGGGAGTTTTTGCTGGTGAGTTAATCTTGGTTAATCTTGTGATATTGTGAGTTTCTTGTGAGCTTTGTCCTGAGATTTTTCTGCTACCTCAACGATGAGGACACCGTTTTTGAAAGAGGCTTTTGCGGTTTCGGGATCGGCTTCGACAGGGAACGATAACACGCGCTCGATTTTACCCCAAGAACGTTCGGTTCTGAAATAGCTTTTGTCGTTTGAATTGTCGTTAGTTTCGGATTTTTTCTCAGCTGAGAGAGTGATTCGATCCGAGTAGACGTGTAAATCGACATCATCAGGATTCACGCCGGGTAATTCCGCCTCGACGAAGATTTTGCCATCTTTCCTGTACAAATCAGATTTCGCTGCGAATCCCGGGAAAGCGTTCTCGAAGAATCTGTCAGTAATTCCGCCTCTGAAGTCGTCGAAAATTGAAAGTGGGTCGATAAATCTCATCGGACTAACCGGAAGATAACCATCTCTGTTAAATCTGTTATTACTCATAATAAATACGCTCCTTGAAATATAATTTATCTCTGGGAATTGCTTCCCTGAAGACGTGAATATTATAACTCTGACTTTCGATAACCATATCGTGAAAATTAGTGATTTGCTACCTGTGAGATTTGCTTAACCAAAACTGACTTTCGAGATTGCGAAATTGTGTGTGCGAAAAAATTCCGAGAAATTTTGCGAATAAAGCTTGACAGGAAAGCGAATCACTTGTAGAATATCCGAGTGTTTTGATGCCGGTGTAGCTCAGTCGGTAGAGCAGCTGACTTGTAATCAGCAGGTCGTCCGTTCAAATCGGATCGCCGGCTCCGGTAATCAGGGCATTATGAATACGTAAATGGTGGAATGGCCGAGTGGTCAATGGCAACAGACTGTAAATCTGTCGGCGAGAGCCTACCATGGTTCAAATCCATGTTCCACCACCAAATTTTTGAAAAGCCGATTTAGCTCAGGAGGCAGAGCACATCCATGGTAAGGATGGGGTCTTCGGTTCAAATCCGAAAATCGGCTCCATGATTATAATCTAGCAAGTAATCAGTCCATATCTGAAGCAACGTTTCAACTTTCCCTCCATTTTCGAAGCTTTTGTGTTGATTTTATGTGTTTTCTGTATCTGTACTTGATGTGTACGCTTTTGCCACGGAAACACGAATGAGTGTTGTCACTCGCAGTTCGTAAACCAACTTCGTCAACACGACCACAGCCACAAGAACAGTTTTCGTTTCGACTTTTTGTTGTCCAATCCAATTTCTGCCATGAAAACGCCCTCAAAAATAATATCTCTGCGCGAATAAGCATTGTCTCTCACAGCTACGTAACAACCTGACGCGCACCAAAATCAATATACAAAATCCGGACTGGGCGAAATTCCTAATTTTGCAAACGTCACTTAACACTAAGTTGCATTTTCACCAAGCGTTCGACTTCCTGTTTAACCAAAGCTTCAATTTTCTCGTTCAAACGTTCAAAATCTTCTGGCACAACTTGAGCTTTCCGCAGTCCCTTCACAAATTCTAACAACGCTGGGGCAAATATAGCAAATCCGACTATTATCCCGACCACGCTTGCAATTAGGGTCAAAACACCAATCGAACGATCCAAAGACTTATCCATGCTGTCAACCCGTGTCTCAAGCTTTTCAACTTTAGTGCTCACAGCTTGGATTTCCTCACGCAATTCCGATTTCACACCCTGAATTTCTTCGTGCAATTCGGCTTTCACACCCTGAATTTCTTCGTGCAATTCGGCTTTCACACCTTGTATTTCTTCGTGCAATTCGGTTTTTACACTCTGTATTTCTTCGTGCAGTTCCGTTTTCACACTCTGTATTTCCTCGTGCAATTCGGCTCTCACACTCTGGATTTCGTTGTGTAATTCGGCTTTTACACCCTGTATTTCGTTGTGCAATTCTGTTTTCACGTTATCGATCTTGCGATCAACATTATCGATTTTGCGTTCCAGTTCAGAGCGCATATCAGCCATCTCGCGTCTGAGCTGTTCATTTCCCAAACGAATCTCAGCCATAAACGCGTCCATCTTCGCTTCAAAAACATCTCTTCGCAAATAAATATCGTCACTCGCAGCCCCGTAACAACCTGACGCAACCACCAAAATCAATGCCACTATCAACAAGATCTTTTTCATAATTTTCACCTCCGTCGTAATTATATCAAATCCCGTGGAAGAGATTCCTGACTTCGCAACCGTCACTTGACTCTAAGTTGCAAATTCATCGCACGTTCTAAAGCTTCAATCCTTTCTAGTAAGCGTTCAGAATCTTCTGGCATAACTTGAGCTTTACGCAATCCCTTCACAAATTCTAACAACGCTGGGGCAAAAATCGCAAATCCGACTATTACTCCAACGAAGGTTACAATTAGGGTCAAGACGCTAATCGAGCGATCCAGAGACTTATCCATGCTCTCAATCCGTGTCTCAAGCTTTGCAACTCTTGTGCTCACCGCTTGGATTTCTTCATGCAATTCCAATGTCACACTTTGGATTTCCTCGTGCAATTCCGTTTTCACACTCTGAATTTCCTGATGAAGTTCCGTTTTTACGTTATCAATTTTCTTATCCAACGCATCAAAACGTTTATCAACTTCACTAAAACGCTTATCCATTTCACGACGCATTTGTTCAAATCCCAAACGAATCTCTGCCATAAACGCCCTATCACGTTCATTCAAAACGTCTTGACGTACATAAACGCTCATGTCCTCGCTTATTGCTCCATGTGCATTTGATACAAGAAAAATCACTAAGAACGATGATAATAAAAACTTTCTCATTTCTAATTACATCTCCTTTATTATTAGTTTTAGGAAATTATATCACTCACACCGAACAAAAAAATCTCCCCTCGAACTCAAGGAGAGATTTCAAAATTTCAATTAACAATCTTTCACTTGACTTCATTAGCTTTTTTGCTATCATTACAAAAATAACGATTATATATTAAGAAAGGAGTTCACGTATTTTGTATAAGGTCGAATTTTACGAAGATATTGACGGCTTCTCGGACGTACGGGAGTTCCTTTTTGAACTTAATCAAAAAAAAGATAAAGTCAAAACTGCAAGAATACAGTATCAGCAAGTAGCTCGTTATATTCAGGAACTTCAAGAAAACGGCACAAATCTTTCAAATAACGTTGTGAAACATATTGAAGATGAAATATGGGAACTGCGCCCAGGAAGAAATCGTGTATTTTTTTTCTATTATTACAATGGCACGTACATACTTCTACATCATTACGTTAAAAAATCTCAAAAAACACCGCGTAAAGAAATTGAACGCGCAAAGTCTGAAATGAAAGATTATATCTTTCGGAAAGGAAAAAATAATGACATGGGACGAATATAAAGAACAAGTTAAATCAACTGATCCTCTCGGTAAACAACTAATAGAAGAAGCAGAAATTGAAGCTCACATCGTTGCATCAATAATTCGACAACGTCATAATCTTGGAATGAGTCAGCATGAACTTGCAGAACTCTGTGAGTTACCTCAATCATCTATCGAAAAAATCGAAGCCAATAAAACAATGCCAAGACTTGATACCCTCGCAAGGATATTTTATAACCTCGGATTGACTGTAACTGTTGCTCCAAAACCTATTCCAATTAAAGCTTCCTGAAAATATCAAAAAAATCTCCCCTTCATTTCAAAAAGGAGAGATTTTCAAAATTTTCGTTTAAAAAATGTTTCTTACTTTATCCTCATATATACTTTCTCTCCTCCAGAATATCCAGCACCATCTGTTCCGGAAAGAAGTTGGTCAGCCGAAGCGGCTTTTACCAATTTATTTATTATATCAGTTTTTTCTCCGTTATTATTACCAAACGAGCTAAAATCGCAATAAACAAACCACTTGTTATCCGTAGCAGCGTCGGGAATAGATGAGGTTGCTTTTGTATGTTCAACACCATATTGACATTTATCAAGTGTAAGAAGCGTGTTTCCGTTTGTGTTTGCTGTTTCTCCAAGATACGTTTTTGCATTAGTTTTAAAGCCTTCAATTGTTGGATGGTTCGCAAATTCCGCAGTCAAATACGACAAAGCTGCATTCTTAATAGTATTCATGTTAGAAATTATCATTTCCGCCCTCGCAGAAGCAACCGAAGAACCTGATGACATCATCATTGTTGCAGAAAGCACTCCTAAAATGATAATTACTATAAGTAATTCAATAAGTGTAAAACCTTTACGTGATTTTTTTATAAAAATTTTCATATTAAAACCCTTTCTTCATAAAATCTTTATTTTCTTATCTACCTTAAAGTGCTAAATTGAATGGATACATTCTCTGGAGACCCAGTATAAGGTTTTGTGAGATTATTACCATCTCGAAGTTGAGAACTACTTACAGCTTGGAGTAATTTATCTTTGATTGCGTAACAATCAGGATCACTCTTAAAATTACACTCAATTTTCCAACTACCAGCAGGATTGTCCACTTTCACAACTCCATACTTCGAATCACCAACTTGCATAACCCAACCACCATTACGCAACTCATTACCCTCGTAATCAAGAGCAGACTCCCCAAGAAAAGTCTTAGCATTTTTACAAAAATCTACAGCAGTCGGCTGCGAATCTGCACTGACAGTGTAAAAAGTCTGAACTGCATTCTTAAGAGTTTGCATGTTAGTAATAATCGTATTAGCTTTTGCAGCAGCAACCGACGTTCCAGATGACTGCATCATTGTAGCTGCAAGAATACCCAAAATTATAATAACAATAAGCAACTCAATAAGTGTGAAGCCTTTTCGCGATTTTTTAAAAAATTCTTTCATTTAGAAAACCTCCTTTTAACAAATTCAAAAAATTATCGTATTCTCATAAATACAGAAACGTCAACGCCGTCGTAAAGATGTTCGCTAACGTTAGATATGCGACTACCATCTACGTCTATACCTTGAGTTTTAAAAAGCGGAATTCTCGAAGCAAGGTCTTTTAGTTTTTCCTGAATCCCCACACAATCAGGATCATTCACAAAGAAAGCTTCAACGTACCACTTATCACCCACATCAGTCTCATTATTCTGTCTTTCGTTGGTTGTAATTCCGAAGTATATGTCGCCCAACTGTAGAACAATATGGTTAGCATTATACACTTGAGCCCCTGTACCAATGCTCATCGCCTGACCCTCGATAGCGGTATCACCAAGATATTTTTTCGCCTGAGCGCAGAATTTGTCAACTGTAGGTGAATTTTCTACATTTTCCATGTAATACGCAAGCACAGCGTCTTTAATAACGGTCATATCCGCGATGATTTTGTTAGCCTTCGCAGCAGCAACAGACTTTCCTGATGACAGCAACATCGAGCCTGCAAGCACTCCCAAAATAAGAACAACAATCAAAATCTCAACAAGTGTAAAACCTTCATGTTTTTTCTTTAACACAAAAATTTCTCCTTAAAACAAATACTTGAAATAAAAGCCAGCACTCAAATTAAAGTGCCAGCTCGAAAAATTCAAAATCTATTTCGCACGCATATAAACATCTTTTGGTTCGTCTTTAGTCCCTGCTTTGTACTCTTGAGCATTGTCCCCAATATCTGCTAAAAGTTGATATGTTTTAGCGTTAGTTTCTAACTTTGTTTGTACAGCAGCACAATCAGGGTCACTTGTTTGAATCGTGGCTTTAACATACCAACCAGTATCAGTATCTGTACCACTTTCAACGGTATACTTTGCTATTCCTTCTTCTTCGCCCAAGGCAACAGCACCAAGGTACTTCTTCAAATTTGCTGAAGTCGTAAAACCTTCTCCAGTGTTTTCCAACGAAGCGTTACTTGTATGATCTTGATAATAAACCCAAAGTGCGTTCTTAATGTTGCCCATCGTTGTGACAATCGTATTAACTTTTGCATTAACAACTGAGTCACCTGAATTTAACATCATCGTTGCTGCCAACGCACCGAGAATGATAATGACGATTAAAAGTTCAACGAGTGTAAAACCTTTGCGCGATTTCTTAACAAACTTTTTCATGAAACATATTCCTCCTCAAATCATAACTTTTCTCAAATATTCGGATTCTAACCAGCGGGATTCTAACCCAAATTTCAAAACTTATTAAACCATCAAAGCTCACACGATAATCTTCGACAAATTTCTCAAAATTCTTAATTCGCCAGTAAGACCATCAAGATTTCTGAATTGTAGCAGCGAAAATTATTTTTAGCAAGGTCAATTCATCGTAAGAAATTCGATTTTTACAGGCGTTGCAAGTCCGGATATTTTTTGGCGAATTCTCATGATTTTTCAGTGCGTATTTTTTCGTGCAACCATCTCGCCCAACCATTGAACCAAACTCACCGCCAACACTAACAAAATCACCGTAACCCACGTTATGTCAATCATGTTTCGATCATGCCCGTAGCGAATCGCAAAATCTCCCAGTCCTCCAGCTCCTACTGCTCCAGCCATAGCCGTCAAACTCAACAGACTTATCGCCGTAATTGTCGTTGCTCGGGTGATTGGCGCAATGCTCTCACGCAGGTAAACCCGGAAAATTACTTCCATCGGACTTGATCCCATCGATAACGCTGCCTCGATTAAGCCTTTGTCCGTCTGTGCAAGCGCGCTCTCAACCTGTCGAGAGAAAAACGGTGCTGCTCCAAATACCAACGGAACTATCACGCCTCGAACGTAAATCGCTGTACCCATTATCCATCGCGATAACGGCATCAACGCTGTCAATAATATTATGAACGGAATCGACCTGAACAGATTTATGATCGTGTCCAAAACTTGATACACCGGTTTGTTCTCCATGATTCCGCCGGGCTTCGTTACGGTCAGGATTATGCCGAATATCAAGCCAATCACGAAACAAATCGATCCTGCCCACGCTTCCATTAATAACGTGTCGCAAATCGCTTTCCAAAATTCCGGAGTTCGGCGCATTAAGTTCGGCAATAATTCACTCAGAAATTGCTGCATCTTTCAAAACCTCCACTCTGACATTTTTGCTCTTGAAATACTCGATAGCTTGCTGAATTTTCGCGTAATCGCCGCTGAAAATTACAACCGTGCCGCCGACCATAATATCCGAAACAATCTCAACGTCCGCAAGAATAATATTTATCACAAGATCAAATTCGCGTGACGCAAACGAAATTAACGGGTCTGAAACATCAGCGTAAATATATACCAGACGAGCCATAACTTCTCCGGGCTTAACCTGAACCATCGGGGAATTTTCGCGGATTAGATTCTCGATTTTAGACAAATTCGACGTCGTTCGCACAAAATTTTTCGTGACTTGGTGCTGAGGATTTGAGAATATTTCGAACACGTCTCCAGTTTCAATAATTTCACCGTGATCCATTACAGCAGCTTTTCGGCAAATGTTTTTCACAACTTCCATTTCGTGCGTAATAACTACGATTGTGAGATTCAGTGTCGAGTTCAAGTCCTTGAGTAATTGCAAAATCGCTCCGGTAGTTTGAGGATCTAATGCACTCGTAGCTTCGTCGCATAATAATATAGTAGGATCATTCGCCAATGCTCGCGCAATCGCAACACGCTGCTTTTGACCGCCGGATAATTCTGAGGGGTAAGAGTTTTCTTTATCCGAGATTTCTACCAACGAAAGCAATTCACGAACACGCTTTTGAATCTCAGGTTTGGGCATATGCTTCAACGGGTAAGCGACGTTATCAAAAACTGTTCTCGATGGCATGAGATTGAACTGCTGGAATATCATTCCGATTTTGCGGCGAGCTGCGTATAATTCTTTGGGTTTTAGTTCTGTCATTTCGGTTCCGTCGATTTTTACGCTGCCTGAGTCAGGACGTTCCAACAAATTTATGCAGCGAACAAGTGTAGATTTTCCCGCGCCTGAGAAGCCGATTATTCCGAAAATATCGCCGTCATTTATTCTCAAGCTAACGTCATTCACGGCATGAATTGATTTCGAAGCGTCGTGTTTGTCCGGTGAGCTGAATTTTTTCACAACGTGTGTAAGTTCGATCAAGTTATCAAAATTCCTCCTGAAAAAAATATTTCACATAATTCTACAACAAATTCTACAGCAAAAAATCCCTCCCGAAAAATTTTCCCCGAGAGAGATTCTTGCCAATTATTATCCAGAAATTTTAGCCGATCTCAGCAATTAATTGCTTGATACACTCGTGAGCATCTGCCGGTAACTTGTCAATGCCGCCGCGTTCAGTGTCGCGTGACTCGATGAAGTTCAGACGATCCTGGAATCTCTTCTTGAGCTGTGACTTGTACTCCGGATCATTCAGGTCCGCAACAAATCCCGGAAGCTCAATCGTTTTCACGCCGGATAATTTCCCGAACGGTTTCCAATCAGCTTTGCCCTCGACGATAGCTTCGATGACTTTGAGAGTGTTTTCCTTGCCGACTGCTTTGCCCATGAAATTGCCGGTGTTAAGAATATAGCAATCAACTCCGTCAGAAATAAGCTGTTTGAATCGCTCGTAGTCCATGCCCAGCGGATAAGTTCTGAACGGATTCGCGTAAGGCTCGCAGACCAGTGCATCAGGATCAACACCGGGCGCGAGATTTTCTGCACTCGTACGTTTTGTAGCAAGCGTCGCTCCGAGAACCGCACCGAGTGAAGCACCTTCGAGTTTCAAAACTGGCGGTAACGTTGGGTCTCTCATCAGCCAGAAAATTGCGTTTAACGGCTCGTCGATTCTGTCAACTCTGTTAGGCGACCAGAGCCTGGATTTGATTGCGCGTCCATTTCCGTTACGAACGTCTTCAGTTACGGCGATTTTCTTGCCATCTTCCGTTAAGACTACTCCGCAGTTCTGCATTGTGAGCAGGAATTTATTATCCGGGCAGCCAATCGGGTAATCCGCAACTTTGTCGAAATAAGTCGGTTCGAGAGCGATTGCGTATTTGTCCTTGACGTTTACTACGAATGCGTCATCATGCAAGACCATGACTTCATATTTGCCATCGTGTTTCGCGTGTGTGATTGTCGATTTGCCTGAGCCGGAAAGTCCGAACGCAGCCATGACATATTTCTTGCCGTCTTTGGTCGTGTAGCGTTTGAGACCGCCGTGGCATGAAGCGTAACCGTTACGTGCAGCAATTCCCCACGCGAGTGTGAGTGTGCCTTTCTTGAGTTCGCCGAAATATCTCAGACCCAAAACCGCAGCGCAATTTTCTTCGGGTGAGAAGAACGCAAGTCCTAACGGGAAATCAGGGTGTGACCAATCCGGATCAGCAAAAATGAAAATGTCGCCGTCATGATCAGAAATCGGGCGGGATTTCGCGTACATTTCCTTGTATTTCTCGTTCTCGTACTGGAAATTTATCATCCAGTTGTACAAGTTATTCTCGTAGCCTTCCGGGACGATTAAGTGCGCGTGTGTCATGAAATCAAGATCAAGTCCGACGTAAGCATCAGCCTTGTATAATTTCCTGTAGCGCATATTAAACACTGCTTCACGAACGACTTTGCAGAGAGCCGTAACATTCACGTCAGGATAGCCGACGATTCGACGGGCTGCGGCTGTGCGTCCGAAAACTGCGCCATCGTTGAATAACAAGACGTTTGCATCTTGAGGAAGTTCCTGTTCTGTTGGTTTGTAGACGGGCATTCCGGTCAATTCGACTGTGCCGGGGCTATTTTTCGCGAGATTATAAGCTTCTTTGAGGTCGAGAACCTGCTGAACGTTATTTCCGTAGAATAATGACTCGATAGTTGTGCGTGGCTGAGCGTGATAAACTTTCTTGAAGTTCGCGCTGTCGTAAAAACCGATTGTTGACATTTGAGTAAAAACCCCTTTCTGAAAAATAAATAATTACCTGACTAATTATAGCACTGACGGACTTATTTCAATCCACGCAAAGCGGTAAACGGACTCTCCACTTATGCGACAAAATAAAATTACCGGGAAAAATAACGACCGTTCGGTAAAATTATTTTTTATACTTATATCAGACTTTGTCTTTGTTTTCAAGCCATTTTAATTATAAAATAGAACGAAGCTTTACCGTTTTAGGAAAAATACACGGACTTGAAAATTTTTTTATCGCAGCTTTTTTGCCGTGAGTAATTTCGAGTAGTCTTTGCGGCTTAATCGGGAAGAATGCGTGGTCAGTTCCGGCAGCAGACCAAACTGTCTCGTACTGGAACAAATCCTCGTCCAAAAGTGTCGGCAAAATCTCGTCATAACCAACTGAAGGCACTCCGCCAATTCTGAATCCGTAACGCTCGAAGACTTCATCTGGAGGCATCATTCTTGAACGTTTACCGCCTAATTCGAGAGCAGCTTTTTTCGAGTCAACCTGATTTGAGCCGCTCATGAGAATCAGACAAGCTTGTTTTTTGTCGAGAACGAGTATCAGGCTCTTGAGAATTTCGCAAGGGGCAACGCCGATAGTTTTTGCAGCGTCATCGACTGTGAAAATTGTGCTCTCAACAACGCGAATCTCAATATCATTTGCTCCGGAATTGTCCAAAGCATCACGAACTTTCTGAACTGGATCTTGCATAATAAATCACTCCTTTGAAAGATTATGATACACTAAAATCACGGGGCTTTCACAAATTCCCGAAGCCACAAATCCCAGACTTCGCGCAATTTATCCGAAAGTTTCCTCGTCAACGAAACGTCAAATCCCGCGCTGCAAATCGACGCTGCAATATTCGGATTCGCTTCTGAATTTATCAGCGACGGAAAGTAATAATCACACTCACTTTTGCAATCGGCGACGCTAACCGGAATATTTCTGGACTTGGCTGCGATACCTGCGAGATGATTCACCGAACGATTATCAGTTGCAGCAGTTACAAGTACAAATTCGTCAGTAATATCTTCGGGCGAAAATTCCCTGCAAATTCTCGTTACCTGATCTTGATCCGGAAACTCCTCGCAAAAATCCGGGCTTATCGCGACAACTTCAGCACCGCATTTCAGAAACGTTCTCGCGCGACGTGCAGCAATTTTTCCGCCGCCAATCACCAGAACTCGCTTATTCTGCAAATCCAGCATCATCGGGAAAAACGGTCTTCGTGAATTGTCAAATTTTTCTGTCACCAGTAATCACACCGTAAAATCTCGGGAAATATCTTCTCAGGAACACGCTAATCATGACGCAATAAACCACCACAATAAACGGCACGCAAATATACTGCATTAACTGGAATAACGGTGTAGTTGGGAATAACGCGAAAATTCTGCCGGAAGCTCCCATTAACGTTCTGTGAAAAATATAAATATTAAAGCTAAAACCCGATAACCATAGCAAATACTTTTTGACACTCAAATCGCTGAATCGTGTCGCAAATTTGTACCAGAAAATTCCGCCAACCAGACTGCATGAACGCGAAATTAACAAATTCTCAGGGGAAATAACATTCGCAGCAATTAAAGCAAAATACAGCGCGCAAATCACCCAAGAATTGAGCTTATCGACAACATCAAGACTGATTTGCCTTCTCGCGACAAGGCAGCCAAAACCCCAAAAGCATACCGCAGACAAAATCCCCTGATAAAACAACATCAGCAGCACCAACACACACAACATAATTTTCGGGAATCTGTCAGTAATGTACACGAATATTCCCGCGAAAATATTCAGCACGAATAAATCACGCATAAACCAAAGCACACTAAATCTCGGAAAACCTGTGAAAATTCCAGTGTAAGCGTCAATCCACTGCATGAAACCCCAATCAGATATAACACCCATCATATTAGAAACGTAAGGATTCACGCCAAAAGTTACCTGTGATGCGAAAATAATTATAATGCAAAGCGTATTGATTACGAGATACGGGATCAGCAGTGTGCGAATTTTCCTGCGCATATTTTCCCGCCACGAAAACGGTTTCCGGTACAGAAACATCGCTGACATGAAAAAGAACGCAGGTACAGCACAGCCCGTAATACTTCCGACAACAGCTCTGAAAATTTCAAGATAAGCAGGTGCGTCATCGACAGAAAATCCAGTATGAATAAACACCACCATAATCGCGAGCCAAAGTTTCAAGATTCTCAGACGTTCGGATTGTTCACTTGTTAAAAGATAAGAATCTGCTCTGCTCTGCTCTGCTCTGCTCTGCTCTGCTCTGCTCTGCTCTGCTCTGCTACAATTATACTATTTTTCAATTTGTCAACCTCATTTTTGACGATTATTTTCTCGCACAAATTATAGCAAAAACTCTCATACGCAGAAACTCAATCATCACGCACGCAGCGTACACAAGCAAAATCGCAGCCAAGGAATACGCAACGAAATATCCGCTCCCGAAAAATTCAGCGTTTCTGAAAAGTTTCAGCCAGAGAAATCGTCTCACAAACGCGTTATCGTGAATCAAATATACTCCGAACGTTGCAGAAGCTATCGTGTTGATCAACTTACTATATTTCACACGCAAACTCCTGAAGCCAACGAACAAGCAAAAAGCAATCGAAATCGTCAATAATTGCTGATTACCGTAATAATACGCAGCGATAACCGGTCGCCCTAAAAACGGAAATTTCAACCCCAACAAATCCAACACCACAGCTCCGGCAAAATTCGCAATCGTCAACAGCAACGCACACAGGAAATATTTTTTCCCGCCGAGATCTTCGCACCACAATCTCACGTAGCCTGCAAGACTGTAAAGATACATGAACCAGATCAAATTACTGCTCTGAAAATTCGATTTCAAAAACGTCGGAATTATACACCAGCAAATCCCGAAGATTATCAGCATTCTCTTGTACTCGGATTTAGTGAGACTGTTCAGCGTGATGTTTATATACGGGTGCAACAAATATAGCAGGAAATAGCAACTCGCAAACCACCACCCCGTAATCGGCGGCAACAAACTCTTCACAAACTCCACCAACACAAATTTCTCAAGCCCCGTCAACGTGAAAATCGCAAATATTCCGACCGAGTAGAAAAACATTCTCAGCCAGAGATCAAACACTTTCGAAATTTTCATCGTGCGAGACTTCACCAGAAAATATCCCGAAATCAGCACGAATATATCATTGCCAAGACCGCCACCCATCAGGATAAATTGCGTCCATAATCTGTTAATCGTAATATCGCTCAAACTCTTCGGGAACTCAAATCCACCGTGAACCGAAAAATGATGCGCGATAATCATCAACATTGTGAAAATTCTCAGCAGCTCAAAATTAGAATCCCTGCTCTGCTCTGCTCTGCTCTGCTCTGCTCTGCTCTGCTCTGCTCTGCTCTGCTACAATTATACTATTTTTCAATTTGTCAACCTCATTTTTGACGATTATTTTCTCGCACGAATTATAGCAAAAATTCCTCTAAAAAAATTCGCAGCATCTTGTTATAATTTCTGTGAAAATTTTCACGAGGGAGGAAAATTAGAACATGTTTGTAAAAATAGTCTGCACAATAGGTCCGGCTAGCGATAATTACGAAATTCTCAAAGCTATGGCGGAAGCTGGCATGAACGTCGCTAGATTGAACTTCTCACACGGTGATTATGACGGTCACGAAAAAAAACTCAAACTAATCCGTCGCGTTGAACGTAGCATTAAAAAACCAATAGCTGCGTTACTCGACACTAAAGGTCCCGAAATTCGTACCGGATTAATGAAGGACGGCGAAATAAATCTCGTTCAGGGTGAAAAAATCATTCTCGCCTCAGATTGTGAAGCGTTCGATGGCACACCTGAGAAAATTTACGTGAATTACCCGTTACTCGCAAAAGAAGTTACACCGGCTCAGAGCATTTATATCGATGACGGCGCGCTGAATCTCGAAGTCGAGTCAATCAAAGATAACGAAGTAACCTGCAAAATAATCGTCGGCGGCATTCTGCGCAATACCAAAGGCATAAATCTTCCCGGAGCTGACATCTCTCTGCCCGCACTATCCGAGAAAGATAAACAGGACATCGCTTGGGGCATTCAACACGGAATGGAATATCTGGCAGTCTCGTTCGTAAAAACAAGAGCTGACATTATGGACGTAAAACGCCTGATCCAATCTTACGGCGGCAAAATGAAAATCTTGGCAAAAATCGAAACTCGTCAGGCCGTCGATAATATCGAAGAAATCGTTGATGCTGTCGATGGCGTTATGGTCGCACGCGGTGATTTGGGCGTAGAAATTGCTACTGAAGATGTGCCTCTCGTTCAGAAAAAAATTATCGAGATGTGCAGAGTGCGCGGTAAAGTCGTAATCGTTGCTACTCAGATGCTGGACTCGATGATTCGCAATCCCAGACCTACAAGAGCCGAAGCCAGTGACGTTGCTAATGCTGTTCTCGATGGAACTGATGCCGTAATGCTGTCCGGAGAAACTGCCTCGGGAAATTATCCGGTCAAATCTGTCGTAACAATGCGTCAAATTGTCGATCGCGCTGAACAGGAACTGAATATCTGGGGCAATCACAAAAACAATCAGCAGGATATTCGCACTCTCGAAGGGATTTCAATTCCTGATGCTATGAGCGGTGCTGCAGTTCTGATCGCGAAACAGGTCAAAGCTCCGGTGATAATTTCTTTAAGCCGCAGCGGATTAACTGCACGAATGATCAGCAAACATAGACCGAACTGTCCGATTTTGGGTCTCACACCTTCGCAACAAACTTGGCGGGAATTGGCGTTATGCTGGGGTGTTCAGCCGGTAAGACTGTCCGAAATGTCAGATATTAACGTCGCCGCAAAAGAAGCTATTAACACGTGTGTAAGCAAAGGGCTTGTGCCTGAGGGCGAATTGGTTGTAATTACAGCAGGTGTCCCAGTCGGCAGACCCGGGTCAACTAATGTCGTCGAAGTTCTCACAACTGGAACGATTTTATTATCCGGCACGCCGCTTTCACACAAAAACGCTGTGGGCAAAATCTGCATAGCTCGCACTCCCGAAGAAGCTCTCGAAAAAGTTACGCCGGGTTGCATTCTGGTCGTGAGGCAGTTAAACGAAGCATACAGACCGGTTCTTGACAAAGTCGGAGCAGTGTTGTTCGAGAGTGGCTTGTTATTCTCAGAAGGCAACGCTCTTGCAATGGATTATAATCTGCCGTGTATAGTCGGAGTCTCAGATGCGTTCTCAACACTCATGGACGATGATTTAGTTTCAATTGACGGCACTCGCGGTCTGGTTTACAAAGGCAAAGTCAGATTGGTTGTGTAAATCATGTCAGTTTGGGCGAATGTCCGAAGTTTACTAGATATTGCTATTGTCTCGTTCATAATTTACAGGGTTCTGGTTTTGCTGACCGGAACTCGTGCGATACAGCTTGTGAAGGGCGTATTGATGCTCGCGTTGTTATCGGCTCTTGCTACGTTGCTGGGCTTTAGATTATTGACGTGGTTTCTCGGGACAATGCTATGGGCGTTGAGTTTTGCGATCCCGATCGTGTTTCAGCCTGAACTGCGTAAGATGCTCGAAGAATTAGGGCGTGGGAAATTTCATTTGTTTCAGCGTCAAATGTCCGTCGATGAAGCAGAAGTTCGCGTGAAACAAATTACCGGCGCATTGACTTACCTGAAGAATCACAAGATTGGCGCATTACTCGTGTTTCAGAAAGATACGGATTTGGGCGAATACTGGCACACAGCGATTCACTTGAACTCGAATATAACTCAGGAATTATTAATCTCGATATTCTGGAAAAATAACCCGTTACATGACGGAGCAGTTATAATCGACAAGAACTCGATTTTAGCAGCCGGGTGTATATTACCTGTAGCCGATGCTCCTGAGATTTCCCGATGGTACGGAACTAGACACAGAGCAGGTCTTGGAATCTCAATGGTATCTGATGCGATCGTGTTGATTGTCTCAGAGGAACGCGGAGAAATTTCCTTGGCTGTGAAGGGCAAATTAACGAAAGATTTCCAGCTTGATAAATTATTAATGCACTACTTCGCCGGTAAACCGCAAGTCAAAGGAATGAAATCGTATATTAGCGCGCTCAAGAATTTGCTGTGGGCTGAGCCTGAAGTTTCCAGCAACGAACCCGGAGGTCTGGTGAAATAATCATGATTAGCAAGAGTTTCAGAAATTTTAATTTTAACGAGTTTTTCACGTCACCATGGGTGTTATGGGCAATCTCGATAGTTACGGCTGTCCTGATGTGGGTTTACGTTACGGGCATGGAAGAGAGCGAGTATTTAACCCGCAAATTTTCGTGCCCGTTGGAATATCGCAATCTGGATTCTCAGGCGATTTTGCGCGGAAAAATCTCAGAAATTGACGTGGAAGTGCGCGGTCCTGAACAGGCGATTATGCGCTTGGATTATAACTCGATAGTTGCGTATGTCGATGCGAGAAATCTTACACCCGGGAAAAAATACACGCAGAATGTCGAAGTTGCGAATTTGCCGCTGGATGTGAATCTGATTTCTGTATTTCCGTCTCAGATTGTGATAGATCTTGTGCGTCAGGTTGCGCGCTTGATGAACGTTGAGACAGTTTTGCCGCAGAATATTCCCGAGGGACAATATATCGAAGGCGTAGAGATTATCCCCAAAGAAGTCGGAATCCGTGGCGCAGAAGATGACGTTGCGAAAGTCGGCTCAGTCAGAATCACTCCGTCAATCGAAGAATTACAGACTGGTCACGAATTATTGATACCCGTGAAATTCTCCCAGTCAGAAGCGTTCAATGGCTCAGTAGTAATCGAACCGTCACAAGTGCGCTTCAAAGGAACATTGGCTCGGGGCTTGCCGAAAAAGCGGATTCCTGTGAACGTGCCTTTGACCGGAACTTTGGACGACGATCACGAAATCAAATCCACGATTATAGAACCGTCAGAAATTCAAATCGAGGGCGAGAGCGAAAAATTGGCGTTAATTGATGTTATTGACACGGAAACAGTAGACATTTCCATGTTCAACGAAGATCAAGTTATCGTCGTGCCGTTGAAGACACCGGATATCGATGGCGTTACTATCGCAAATTCGTCGGGAACATCGGTTAAATTGAGCGTGCAAATCGGGGAAGTTCGTGCTGAGAAAAAACTTGCGTCAATTCCGATTGAGATTATGGGTCTGCCGGAAAATTCCAAGAATGAATCCGGTAAGCTGCTCGTAGATCCACCGTTTGTCTCAGTTACAATCGAGGGAATGCCGTCAAGAATCGAAAATTTTTCACCCGAAGAATCTGGTTTGCGAGTTTACGTTGACATGTCGAATATTTTCATGACACCCGTGACGCTGCCCGTTCGAACTGAGTTGCAATCCGATGACAACAATTTCAGGATCGTGCGGGTTGAGCCACAGAACATAACCGTAAATTCCGCAATGCCTTAGCACAAAAAAATTTCCCCTGCGCATATCACGTGGGGGAGTTTTTTTCGCAACTTACATATTCGGCATCGAGATCGCTACACTCAGAATTATCCAGAATAACACTATTATGAATAATACGTCCTTTCCAATGCTTCGAAACAATCTCCAAACTCTCGCAAAAAATCCGCTGTCATTCGTGAACGGAGCTTCGTATCTGTACGCAACACCCGGTGAAAATGACGCTCTACCTGCTGCTTTCCCGGCACTAAAGCCTTTCTCGTAAAGATTTTTCGGTGAGAAAATTTCGCGAAGTTTGTCAGGAATTACGTTTACTAAATTTGTTGTGATGTAATTCGTAACGTAGCTCAACCATGAAAATACACCGACGTATTTCTTCAGAACGCGCCACACTGCCTGAATGATTCCGCCAAGCATACACACCAGAAATATAAACGCCAAAATTCTCTGCGGACTTCCCGAGAAATGCTCGCGAACTTCCAACGGGAAAATTTTTATCGGCACTCCGAACACCGTGTACACCGCGTCCAAAACATAACTCACAACGTATTTGTACAACACTGATGGAATCGTCACAAACACAAACAGGAAAATTTCTGTCAACATTTTACACACTCATCTCCTATCTAAGCTTCTATTTCTTCTTCTTTTGGGCAAGTTGTTTCGGTAAGATTTTTCTCTCTTGCCGACGAATTTTTGCAGCATCTTGTCTGTCCAAGGTCTCGAATAATTTATCGAAAAACCTCAGAATCATATCAAGCATGTCCATGTCCATGTCACACACTCCTCACGAAAAATTCTACTTCCAAAATTGCCACCATGATTTCTGAGCAGCCCGTTCAGCTTCCCATTCTTCACGCCAACGAGCTTTTTGTTCGGCATCAAGACGTGCTTTTTTCTCAGCTTTTTTGCGATCTTCGTACTCAACAGCAGCTTCTTTGTAGCCCTTCAAGTGACCGTCTCTGTGACCCCGGCGATAATCTTCGATAGTGTTCTCGTTGATGAATTTCCCAACAATCCTGAATTTCCCAAAAAGATTCCAGATCGCACGAATAATTGACTTGAAAATTACGTAGCCGTATCTCATGAATAATCCAGAAATTATTATTCGCAGGAAAACTCCCAACATCTCCACAAATGACAAACTCGCGCAATAATCTCGCAGCCAAGCAACGTCTTCAACCAGAACTTGCAGCAAGTAAATCAGAAAGTTAAATAACGCTGTCAAAACATTTCATGTCCCTTCAAAAATAATATTAAAATAATCTTAGCTACTATAATTTACCCCCCCAATTTTTTGTCAACACATCTATCATTAACGAAACAACCCACGATTCGCCGTGTAAATCTGCGGTATTATATTAGCATGAGAAATTATTTCAGAAATTTACAACCATATTTTCGCGACGATAATTCAGAATTATATTTCTGCGACACTTTCGACGCTCTCGACGACATGCTCGAAAATTGCGTTGACATGATATTCGCTGACCCGCCGTATTTTCTCTCGAACGACGGCATCACTTGCAATTCCGGAAAATCCGTCTCTGTTAATAAAGGCGATTGGGACAAAATTTCCGGTCTCGAAGCAAAACACGAGTTCAACCGACGCTGGATAAAAGCTTGCTATCGTGTCCTGAAAACTAACGGCTCAATCTGGATATCCGGAACGCTGCACAATATTTACTCCGTAGGCATGGCTCTTGAACAGGAAAATTTCAAGATTATCAACAACATAACTTGGCAAAAAACGAATCCTCCACCGAATTTAGCTTGTCGATGTTTCACTCATAGCACTGAGACGATAATTTGGGCGCAGAAATCCGAGAAAAATTCACGGCACTTCTTCAATTACGCTCTCATGAAAGAACTCAACGGCGGCAAACAAATGAAGGATGTTTGGACAGGCTCACTCACTCCAAGGAACGAGAAAGTTTTCGGCAAACACCCAACTCAGAAACCCGTATACTTACTCGAACGAATTTTGCTGGCTTCGACGCGTGAGGGAGATTTGGTTTTAGATCCGTTCTGCGGTTCTTCGACGACTGGTGTTGCGTGTAAAAGACTTAATCGCAATTACATCGGCATCGATAATAATTCAGAATATATAAAGCTATCGCTCGAAAGGTTGAAACACGAATGTCAAAGAGAAATTTTATAAAATGGTTCGGAACTTTCAGAAAGTCAATCAGTGATTACAGGTATTATACTGACTTTGAAAGAGTTTACGAAAATACCGAACTGCTGAAAATTGAGATTAACATTCTAAATTCACTGATCGGCTCAAAGAATATCGAAGCAGATTTCGGAGCAATAATAACAAAATATCCGGAATGTTTGAAAGTCATTCCCATACTTTTGGCAATTCGCTCAAATGAAATTTATTGTCAAGATAAGAACGGTTCTGTAATTTATTGTTTTGACAGTAAATCACAAACTATCGAACAATACGAATATTTCATGAAGGAAACTGGATTATTTGATCTACTGCAATGTCATGTAATTAGCAACCTTTATGATTACGTTACCGGCGTCGAGGTCGGGTTAAGTTCAAACAGTCGTAAAAACAGAGGGGGACATCAAATGGAAAATTTAGTTGAACGATACCTGAAAAAATCTGGCGTTAAATATTACCGTGAAATGTACTTAGCAGAAATTGAGAAAAAATGGAACATAGACTTATCTCAAATTTCAGCCGATGGAACGTCAACAAAACGTTGGGATTTTGTCGTAAAAACTCAGGAATATGTTTACGTTATTGAAACTAATTTTTACGCGACGGGAGGTTCAAAACTTAACGAAACAGCGCGAAGTTATAAGATGCTCGCTGAAGAAGCAAAAAACATTGCTGGATTTCAATTCGTATGGATCACAGACGGCAAAGGTTGGCAACGTGCAAAACGCAATCTTGAAGAGACGTTCAACACTTTGGAAAACCTGTACAATATTGCTGATTTGGAAAATAATATTCTCGAAAATTTATTCTTGCACTTGTAATACTCGTAAAAAAATACCGGATCGCTCCGGCATTCTCTGAATTATTATATTTGCTATATAGCTATATACTTCCCAAAATTTCGCGTATTCGTTTCAATGCTGCGTCAAGATTCTTTCCGTCACGTCCGCCGCCTTGAGCAGTGTTTTTGCGACCGCCGCCTTTGCCTCCGAGAATTACGCTGGACTCCTTCACGAGTTTTCCGGCATCAACTCCGAGTTCGACAGCCTTATCATTCGCCATGACTACCAGCTGGCACGCATTATCTTCACTCAATGACGCGAGAATTACAACTGTTGGTTCGGGTCTTGCACGAGCTTTGTCGCCGATGTCACGCAGCATGTCAATCTTCACGTTCGGGAATCTGCCGACTTGAACAGAAATTTTCCCAACGTCCTCATGCTCAAGAAATTTCTCGGAATTATCCAGCAACTCTCGCAACTTCGCCGCCTCTAACTGCGATTTCATAACCCGCAAATCTTCGACCAACTGTTTCGCCTTGCCCGTAAGATTTTCTTCATCAGTCGATAATAATCCCGTCATGGAATTTCTCAGCGCGAATAATTTCTGCATCATGTTCAACACGTTCAAGCCTGTCGTAGCGAAAATTCTGCGTGTTCCTGAACCGACGCTCTCTTCACGCAAAATCTTGAAGCTGCCAATATCACCCGTGCGTTTCACATGCAAACCGCCGCACAATTCCATCGAAAATTCCGGCACATTCACAACTCGAACAACATCACCGTATTTCTCATCGAATAACGCTTTCGCACCGAGTTCCTGAGCCTCTGATTTCGAATGCTCACTGATTTCCAACTCAGTGTTCTTGAGTATCTCAGAATTGACGATTAATTCAGCTTCTGCAATTTCCGAATCCGTAACCTGTGAATGATGCGTGAAGTCGAATCGCAAAAACTCGTCCGTAACAAGTGAACCAGCCTGTCGAACGTGTCTGCCCAAAACTCGTCCCAAAGCTTCGTGCAGCAAATGTGTCGCCGTGTGATTCCTGCGAATAGCTCTGCGTCTTTCATCGTTCACTTTGGAAAACGCAACTTCCCCGACAGAAATTTTTCTCGCAGAATTTATCCGCGCACTGTGTACTATCAAGTTGCCGTGTGGAACAGTGTTCATGATCTCGATTTCGAAGCCGGAATTAATATCTGAGCCGGGATTCTCGGAATCTCTGTCGAAAATCTGCATAACGCCAGTGTCACCAACTTCGCCGCCTCTCTCAGCATAGAACGGTGTCACGTCCAGAATTATCTCGAAATTGCCCGGTGAATCAATCGCGTCAACTCGCCCTTCAGAATTTAACAACGCGAGAATTTTCCCTGAACCAGAACTTGCTTCGTAACCCGTGAATTTCGTCTTGCCAAATTCGTTCTCAAGCTCCGTGTAAATATCTCCGGTTAATGCGCTCTTCTTCTGTTTACTTGAGGCACGCGCACGTTCACGCTGGTCATTCATTGCAGCTTTGAACCCGGCTTCATCAAGCGTAAAATTCTGCTCACTTGCCATCTCTCGCGTCAATTCCGGCGGAAATCCGAACGTGTCATAAAGCGTGAAAATAATCTCACCCGGAATCTCACTGCGATTTTGCGCCCTCAATCTGGAAATCTCACTCTCGAAAAGTTCCGTGCCCTGCTTGAGCGTCTTGTTGAATTTCTCCTCTTCGAGATTAATAATTTGCTCAATGACCGGACGTTGCGTGATTAATTCCTGATACGGATCGCCCATGATCTTTATCAAAATCGGCAGGTACTCGCACAGGAATAATCCGTCAAAGTTCAGCAGCTTTCCAAATCTCGCAGCACGTCGCAACAATCTTCGCAGAACATATCCCGGACCATCATTCGAGGGCAGAACTCCATCGGCTAACATGAACGCCACAGACCTGACATGATCAGCTATTACTCGTGCAGCCATATCATCGCGCGCATTCTTCCCGTAAATTATTCCAGCTCTCGAACAAGTGTGCTTAATCAACGGCGTGAACAAATCCGTCTCGTAATCCGTGTCAACTCCCTGAACAACCGAAGTTAATCTCTCAAGCCCCATTCCTGTATCAATATTTTTGTGCGGCAACACTGGCATTGAGCCATCTTTCTGACGGTCAAACTGCGTGAAAACGAGATTCCAGATTTCCATGTATCTATCGCAATCACAGCCAACTCCGCACGTGGATTTTCCGCAAGAATATTTCTCGCCACGGTCGTAATAAATCTCCGAGCAAGGTCCGCACGGTCCAGTATCTCCCATGAACCAGTAATTCTCGTCCTGTCCAAACCTGAATATTTTCGACTCAGGCAGCCCGACAGATTTGTTCCAGACTTCGAAAGCTTCATCATCGTCTGTGAAAATAGTCGCGTATAATCTCTCAGGATCAAGCCCAATCCATTCCGTCAAAAATTCCCACGCCCATGTAATCGCCTCTTGCTTGAAATAACTCCCCCACGAGAAATTCCCAAGCATTTCAAAAAACGTGTGATGTCGCGCAGTTCGTCCGACGTTTTCTATATCATTAGTGCGCACGCATTTCTGACACGTAGCTACTCGCGGAAATTCTGGCTCACGAATCCCTAAATAATACGGCTTCAACGGAACCATTCCAGCAATCGTGAATAATAACGACGGGTCTTCAGGCACAAGAGAAAAACTCGGCAAATGTTTCGAGCCTTTACTCTCCCAGAATTTCACAAATAATTCTCGCAGATCTTTCGCAGTTCTGTATTGCATAAATTACTCTCCAGTCTTGACAAGTTTGTTTATAAACGGCTGAACCAGATCAACCGGAATCGGGAAAAATGTTGTCGTGTTGCGTTCTCCGGAAATTTCGCGGATCGTCTGCAAATATCTCAACTGCAATGTAACCGGTGAAGATTCCATTTGATGAGCAGCTTCTGATAATTTCGCCGCAGCTTGTAATTCGCCTTCAGCAGCAATAATTTTCGCACGACGTTCACGTTCTGCCTCTGCTTGACGGGCCATTGCGCGTTTCATTCCTTCGGGCAATTCGAGTTCCTTCACTTCGACCGCACTGACTTTGATACCCCACGGATCAGTTCGTTCGTCAATGATTTTCTGCAATTCCTGATTGATTTTCTCACGCGATGACAGAACTTCGTCCAATTCAACCGAACCCACAACTGAACGCAGCGTTGTCTGAGCTAACTGGCTCGTAGCGATAACGTAATTCTCAACTTCAACGACTGATTTCGAGGGCTCTAAAACACGGAAATACACGACAGCGTTTACTTTTATTGCGACGTTATCTTTCGTGATGACTTCCTGAACCGGAACATCGAGCGTCAAGATTCGCAGATCAACCGTTACAGCTTTGTCCAAAAACGGAACTGTGAAAACGATTCCAGGACCGCGGCTGCCGACTAAACGCCCAAGCCTGAACAAGACCAATCGCCTGTATTCCGGAACGATTCGAATTGCCGTTGATAACACGAATAATAGCACGAATATCGTTACGACAATACTGCCTAAATTCGAGACTATATGCGTTGCATCGCTAATTACGAATGACATGTTACAAATTCCTCCTGATTAATATTCTCGTTAATAATCTTATCTTTTACTTGAACAAATTCCTGAACTTGTCGAAAAATCCCGGCTCATTTACTCCGACCGGAGCTTGCATTTCCGAAGCAAGTTCTGTGATTAACTTTCGCTGCTTGTCCGTGAGTTTTGTTGGAACGTCGATGTAAACATGCACGTACAAGTCGCCTTTGACTCGCGGATTGTTTAACCTTGGCATTCCGCGCCCCTTGACTTTCAAAACGTGACCATGAGCTGTGCCTGGCGGGACTGGAATTTTCTCTCGGGACGAATCCAGATTTTCGATTTCGGCTTCAGTTCCAAGAACCGCCTGAGGATATGTGAGAATCAAATGCGTGTGTAGATCCGCGCCGTCACGTTCGAATCTTTCATCGGGTTTCACGTCCGCGATCAAATACAAATCCCCGGGAGATCCGCCATTCGTGCCAGCTTCACCAGCTCCAGCAACCCTGATTCTTGTGCCGCGACTCACGCCTGCAGGGATCTTGACTTCGATATTATGCTTCCTGTGAATTTTCCCAACACCGTCACAATTCGTGCATTTCTCGCGAATGAATTTTCCTGTGCCGCGACAATCCGGGCAAGTCGTCATTGTGATCATGCTGCCAAGAAAAGTCTGTTGAGTTTGTCGAATCTGTCCTGTACCTTTGCAGCGTGAACAAGTTTCGGCATGAGTTCCGGATTTTGCACCCGAACCGTGACAAGCTTCACACGTATCCCAGCGCATAACGTCGATGTTTTTCTTGGTATCCTGAGAAGCTTCGAGCAGCGTAATTTCAAAGACCATTTCGAGATCGTCGCCTCTTGTTGGAGCGTTTGGGTCGCGCCTTGACCCCGAAGATGCGCCACCGAATCCGAAGCCGCCGAATCCTGAAAATATGTCCCCAAATAAATCCCCCAAATCTACGCCGCCCATGCCGCCGAAAGGGTTTTCGTTAGGATTTGTCGTCCCGTACGTGTCATAGCGTGAACGTTTCTCGGGATCGCTCAGGACTGAGTAAGCTGCGTTGATCTTTTTGAATTTCTCCTCAATGTCTTTGTCGCCCGGGTGAGAATCCGGATGATACTGGTGAACCAGTTTCCTGTAGGATTTCTTTATGTCAGCTTGCGTCGCGTTTCGTGGGACTTCGAGAATTTCGTATAAATCTTCCAACTTGTATAAAAGCACCTCGCTCTAAAAATTTCCTGATTATTATAATACGTCATGATAGCAATAATCCCCCACTCGTGAGAATTTTTCAAAGTCACAAGTGAGAGATTATTGCATTTATCTAATAAAATGGAGGTAAAAGAGAAACAACAGCTATATTTTATCGTATTTTTGCAATTTTTGCGAATATTATTTCGATCGTCTTCGTGCAGGAACGCGTGAAGTTTCGAGTTTGCGCTTTAATTCCTGAGCTGGACGATATGACGGATTAATTTCGAGAGCTTTGTCAACCCATTTCATAGCGTCATCGGTTCGGTTGCGTAATCTGCTTGCCGCCTGAGCTGCCCAAAACGCTGACAGATAATTCACGTCCGGTTGAGATTCTGCTGCTTTTACGTAATCGTCGAATGCCTGAGTGATTCTGCCGCCGTTATATTTTGCGTAGGCTGCACGCTGCTGTGCGATTAAATCACGACGTGCTGATGCCGGAATCGGGAATGTCAAGATCAACGCTGCTTCGATTGAATTATTCGGGTCAAACGCCGGAATTTCTTTGAGTAATTCTTCAAATTCACGAGCTTCTGCGGATTTCCTGAGAGCTTGTGCCTCTGAATTTGCGATTTCTGATTCGCGCTGATTCAATGATTTAGACGATGCTTCGAAAATCTTGATTTTGCCTGCGAGTTCCTGTTCACGTGCGGTTAATTCGACTTCACGTTTTTCGATTTCCGCCTCGCGTTCATTAGTAGCCTGAGAATGTTCGGACAAAGCTTTCTCGCGTTCATTAGCGGAATTTTCCAGAGCTGCGAGTTTTTCTTCACGTGACTTGAGTTCGGATTCTTTTGCTCTGAGAGTTGCCTCAAATTCGTGAATGAGATTTCCTGCTGCTTCACGCTGTGTCAAATCAGATTCGCGTTTAACAAGTTCTGCTTCACGGGCTGCGAGTTTATCATTAAGGTCTTTGATTTCGGATTTCGAACTCAGAGCCGCTTCACGTTCCGACAAATCTGCCTCACGCTTAGCCAAATCTGATTCACGGATTGCCAGTGTAGCCGATGCCTCCGCGAAATTTTTTGCCTCCGAAGCGAACGTCATCTCACGACGCGCCAAATTCGCCTCACGCGCCATAATATCACGTTCACGCTCACTGACCTGAGTTTCACGCCCAAAAACTACGGTCTCACGTCCGGACAAATTGCGATTCTGTGCAGTAACCGATGCAGTTTTGCGCTTCAAATCCTGTTCCTGAGTTTCGAGATTGGTCTTGAGAATGCTGAGATCCTGCGACAATTTCTCAAGCGTTTCGGATTTAGCATTGACTTCAGTTTCGCGTTCGTTGAGAGTTTCAAGCTGCTGCAATTTATCGTTGAGAGTTTCCTGCTGAGCTGCAAGATTTTCTTCACGATCCGCGAGTTCCTGAGATAATTTATCGAGTTCGGCTTGTTTATCATTCAGAGCCTGTTCGCGCGTTTCGGCATTTGATTCGCGTTCGGAGAGCTGCTGAGCTAAATTCTCAAGTTCGTTTTCCCTGTCATTGATCGCCTGTTCGCGTTTTGCGAGTTCGCCTGAGAGCGTCATGACATCACGTGAAAGATTCCCAAGTTCGATTTCCAGATCTTTGAGAGCGTCTTCACGTGCTTCGAGATTCGTTTCGCGTTCGGAAAATTCTTTCTCGGACTGCTCCAGTTCAGCGATTCTGTTATTGAGTTCGGTTTCGCGATCTGTGAGCGTGTCGAGTTTGGCAAGTTTCTCATCGATGGCTTGTTCCTGAGATGTGAGATTGGCTTCACGAGTTGCGATTTCTTTCTCAGATTCGGCGAGTTCAGCTTCCTGAGTTGCGAGAGTTTCCGCGCGTTCGGACAAATCCTGCGACAGACTTTCGAGTGCGGATTCTTTGTCAATGAGCGATTGTTCCTGAATTGAGAGATTATTTTCGCGTTCAGAAAGTTCCTTCTCAGAATTTGCGAGTTCATCAGCTTTGTCGTTGAGTTCAGTTTCGCGGTCATTGAGGCTTGATTCTCGGTCGTTGAGTGAATCTGATTTTTCATCGAGAGCCTGGTCTCGTGTGTCGAGAATATTTTCGCGTTCGTCGAGTGATTTCTCACGGTTATCGAGATTGTTTTCGCGTTCTGAGATTGCTTTCTCGGATTCAGCAAGTTCTGCGGATTTCTCGTTGAGTTCGGCTTCCTGAGTTGCGAGAGTTTCCGCGCGTCCTGAGAGATCATTCGACAAAATATCAAGCGCAGTCTCACGTTCGGCGATTAAATCTTCTGGATTCGTTTCGGCAGCATCAACCACCGGCGTGACCATGAAAATCAAGATTAACATTACAAGTGCAATTTTTTTTATCATGAATATTACTCCTCCGTAAAAAAATTTCATGAGCAAATTATAAATCCAAGACATGCTCACGTAATCAGGAATTTTTCATAGTGTAATTGTGAGGAATATTTCGCAGTGTAATCGGGTTCAAATTCGTGACAAATTTCGCGATTTCGAATCAGATTCGTTCTTGTGAAAAGCGTGCAATTTTCTCGGGATAATCGCATGTATTCAGAATGGTCTTGGTGTGAAAAATCCGTAGCCGTAAATGTAGCTGCAAAAATCTGAAATTCCGTTCATAAATTCGTAACTGCGAATAGAAATGTAAATTCAGAAGCTATTATAACACGCTAAAATATACACATGAATTTGAATTTTTCAGGAGGAATTTACATGCCTAATATTATTACGTTGAGCCGCGAATTTGGCAGTGGCGGCAGAGAATTGGGAAAGCGTTTAGCCGATGAACTCGGATTTGCGTATTATGACCGCGAAATTATCAGTGCAATCGCTGAGAAAACCGGCATGAACGAGAATTATATCGAACACGCGATTGAAAACGAAGTCGTGAATTTCAAGTGGCATCCGTTGACATTCGCGAAAACTTTTCCGCAAGTGTCGGCTATTTCGAACACAACTGTTCATATTCTGAGTTTGCAGCATAATATCGTCAGGGAAATCGCTGCGAAGGGAAATTGCGTTATCGTTGGACGTGCTGCGGATTCTGTTCTGTCGAGCTACAACCCGTATAATATTTTCGTGTACGCCGATAATGAATCTAAAATCAAACGTTGCAGAGCCAGAGCCTCAGATGACGAACGCGCTCAAGATTTAAGTGACGCGAAACTGCTCAAAGAGATAAAGCAAATCGACAGGAATCGCGCCGAATATCACGACATTATTTCGAGCAAAAAATGGGGAGATAAATCCGCTTATAATATCTGCGTGAATACCACCGGAATCGAGATCAAATCAATCGTGCCGGTTCTGGCTGAGTTGTGCAAAATCTGGTTTGAAAGATAATTCGTATAGTATAATTGCAGAGATTTTAGGAGGTGTTTTTCGTGAAATTTTTGCAGGGAATATTATGCGTTAAGAGATGAAGATCTCACGGTGGCAGAATCATAATCATAATAGAAACAAAATCCTGTTGTTATTCGCGGCGTTTCTGTTTTATTTGTATTTCCGAGGTACAGGAGATCACGGCTTGATAGACCCGATTGAGGGCGTGAATGCTTCTGTGAGTTTGCACGTGTCCGCGACGGGAAATTATTTCGAGCCACGTTTGGGCAGTTCGTTAATCGCTGGAGCATCGTTGGGTTATTGGTGGCTATCGGCGATTGCGTTGAAAATTTTCGGTTGGGAAGAATTTTCTGTGAGATTTTTTTCGGCGTTGTCGGGATTGGCAATGATTTTTCTAGCGGCGTTGTCGGCGAAGAGATTCCCGGACGATAATTCGCGCAAAAGCTGGTTAGCTGCGTGTATTGCTGCGAGTATGACAATATGCTTCGTCGCGTCACAGATTGCGTCGCCAAATTCGATTCTGGCATTTCTCACGTCGATGATCATGTTCGGGCTTGTGAAATCCATGAGTGAAAATAACGCTAACTGGCTGATGTTCGCGCACGTCGGGATAATTCTGAGCTTCGTCTTGAATGGCTACGACACGTTAATCTTGGCTGTGTTGGCTGTGTTTATATTTTGCTACGTACTGAATGATTACGATTTACTCGTGAAGTTTTTGGGTTACATGCCCGGAAGCGTCACGAGTATTTTGGCAATCGGAATTTATCTGGTGACGCTAATTGCGATTAACCCGTTGATATTGCACTTCATGAGGTGTGAGCCTCCGGATTTGCCGACGTTGGGAGTTTTTGGCGGATTGACGTTTGTGTTGGGAAGTTTCATGCCGTGGCAGGGATTTATCATTCGCGCAATTTACGAGGTCATGTCTCGTGCGAAATATTTTATCGAGATGAATCGCTTAGAATCTGAATTTGAATCTGGTGAGTCTGTAGGCTCCGGATTTGAACAGAAGTTTGCGAGCGATCAGGAAGTTTTCGACAGGAACGTTTTCTACCAGAGATTTTTCTTGATAGTTTGGGCGATGATTTTCGGAATTGCTGCGATTTTGACGGGGAAATTTCTGTCGTTGGCAGGGTGTGTTGTGCCGTTTGCCGCGTTGTTGGGAGATGTTCTGGACGGTTGGCTCTCACGCGAGAGAATTTTGTCGGTAGGAATGTCGCTCTTGATAGACGTGCCGCTGATATTCGTGAATATATTCGTGATTTTGCCGTTGGGAATAATTTTCGTGCCGATTTTTCGTGCGTCAGTGATTTCGCTTGTGCCTTGGGCAGGAATTGTGATCTTGTTCGTGATGGCGGCTTGGTATTATGCGAAGACACGTCAAATCCTGAAATGGTCGCGTAATGTTATGGCGTTGGCGTTGTTCGCGCTGATGCCGTTGAGCGGAGTTATGGATCTTATTGCGGAAGTGACTTCGATTCGTGTTCAGGGACTTGAGCTTCAGAAACTCGTTCAGAAAGACGACGTGATTGTGCAGTATTACGAGAATCACCCGTCAATGTTTTTCTACACGTATCGGGACTCGAGTTTGGTGAATGCTCCGTTATTGCCTGGAGTTGCGCAGAAAAAGTTCGTGACGAATGAGCAGACTATATCGGCGATGTGGCGAGGAAAAGCGCGAGTGTTTCTGTTGTTGCCAGCGGAGAAGCAGTTGGACAAAGTTTTGCCGGCGAATGTGACTGGTATTGTGCAAACGGATTCGCATTTGTTGCTGAGTAATAAATAGTTTAGGAGGAATTTGTTGTGAGAAAGCTTTTTGCGGTTGTAGTGTTGTGTGTGAGTTTTGCGGGTGCGGCGTTCGGTTTTGAAATGGAATCTAATCCCGAAGTTCACAAGATTATCGGAGGGCTTTACGCTCTGGGCAGTGCGGTGAGCCTGCATAATTCGACGAAGCCATCGGTTGAACAGATTGCGCGGTATTTTCGGAATGCTCCGTATGATGGCAAGTCATGGAATGAATGCGTGAAGATTTCGCGAGAGAAAAATTCGATTTGGCTCGGGCTTCTGGTTGACAAGTTCTCGAACGCACGCAGCTATTTACGAACGAATGCCGATAACTTGAAGCTCAAAGATTCACCGAATGGTCGCGCATGGTTAAGTGGGGATTTTATCTGGCTGAAGGTTGCTGAAATTTCCGGTAAAGATCTAAAGCCGGTTAGAATAGATTCGTGTTTGGGATCTGGAGATGATTCTGAAATTGTGTTTCTGAGTGTGAATGGCGATTCCTGGTGGCAGGCTAATCCGGAATTTACGTCACAAGCCTCGCGCAATGTAATCAAGAATTTCGGGGTTGCAAACGCGCCGGAATTACACGCACCGAAAAATAATCTCGTGAGCATTTATGATGAAGTCAAGCCCTCGTCAGTTCGTGTTCCGGATGAGATTCACATGAGACGCGAGAAAACTTTCGGGGATCAATACGAGACACATATCGGAGACGTGAATTTCAGCCCGATCCCGAATGTTCCAAGAGATTAAGTTTCAAGATTAATATTCAGGAGGTATTTTGAGATGTCGGTTTTAATTTGCGGTGGAGCTGGTTATATTGGCTCGCATAATGTCAGAGCGTTTTTGAATCACGGTGAGGATGTGATAGTGATTGATAATCTGGTCACGGGTCACAAGCAGTCTTTGCCGGAGAACGTGAAATTCTACGAGGGCGATATTCGTGACGGGAAAATTCTTGACGAGATATTCACGCAGAATAATATCGAAGCAGTGATTCATTTTTGCGCATTCTCGCTGGTCGGAGAAAGCGTCGAGAAACCGTTGAAGTATTTTAATAACAACGTCGGCGGAATGATAAGTCTGTTAGAAGCTATGCAGCGAAATGATGTGAAGAAAATTGTGTTCTCGTCATCAGCAGCAGTATATGGGGAGCCGGAACGAATCCCGATTCTTGAAACTGACCCGACAAATCCGACGAATCCGTACGGTGAATCGAAACGCATTATGGAAAAGATGATGCACTGGGTGAGTTTGCAGTATGATATTCGCTACGTTTCGCTGAGATATTTCAACGTTGCGGGAGCTTGGCATGATGGCAGTATCGGTGAAGCGCATAATCACGAGACGCATTTGGTGCCGATAATTCTTCAGGTTCCTTTGGGCAAGCGTGAGAAAGTTACGGTGTATGGCGATGATTATAATACTCCGGACGGAACGTGTATTCGCGATTATGTCTATATCGAGGATTTGGCGGACGCGCATTTGCTCGCTCTGGAATATTTGCGCAAAGGCGGCGAAAGTCAGATATTTAATCTAGGCAGCGGCGACGGATATTCTGTTATGGAAATGATAAACGCTGCTCGTAAAGCTTCCGGTCAGGAAATCAAACTCGAAATCGGCAAACGCAGAGCAGGTGATCCAGCCAGACTTGTTGCGGATAGTTCGAAAGCGCGCGCAATTCTCAAATGGCAACCCAAAGTCACCAGCATGGAAGAGATAATTTCTACGGCGTGGCTCTGGCACAAATCACACCCGAACGGTTATGACGCATGAATATCTGGAGTCATGTTCTCGACAGTTGCCCGGGATTGTTATGTTGCGTCTTGAAAACGAACGGGAAATTGATCTACGCGACGCAGGGTTACAAGACTGTAGCGTTGAGATTATTCGGGCATAGATGCGAGTACGGAAGAAATTACCCACCGTTGGGCGGCAACATGGACGAAGTTTTTCACGAAGTTCTGACGGCAGCATGTCTTGGTGAAGTGAACGGCTTCGAAATTTCCGAGGGAGATCGCATTTGGGACTTGACTGCATCACCGTTGAAGTTTGATGAGAAAGAGATTGCAGGAATTGTAATCAGGCTTTCATCGAGTGAGTCCGGAGCTAAATCTAAACCCGAAATCAAAACTGAAATCAAGACTGAGATCAAAGAAGTCGTCAAAGAAGTTGTGAAGGAAGTTGTTAAGGAAGTTCCGGCTAAGATTACGTTGCGCGAAAGTTTCGCCGTGATTGATGATTTGCCGTTCGGTGCAGCTCTTGTCGATTTGCGCGGAAAAATCCTGGCGGTGAACAAGATTCTTGCGTCGAAATTTGATTCGGATCTGACGGGAATGAACGTTCGTGGCTTGATAGATTCCGGAGTGAATGATTCTCAGGATCTGGATTTGCGCGGGGATTTGTCTGCGATAATTTCGAGCGGTTCAGGAGAGCTAGAGATTTTCATGCCGGAATTAATTCGCGATGATGAAATGAAATTCAGTGATGAGCTTTATCAGGACGATGAGCTGAATCACAAAACTGCACCGAAAATTCAACGTGAACATGGATTTGTTCGGGTGAAAATTCACGCGTCGCCGTTTGAACATGATTCTGAGAAATTCACGCTCTTGACGTTCGAGGACATTACGGAATCGCAGCGCAATCGTGAGCAGCTGCACCGGGTGTTATCGATGGAAAATTCGCTGGGGATTCTTAATCGCTACGGCAGTGAGCATTTTATATTACGTGAGATGAAGCTTGCACTGAAGAACAAGTCGCACCTGAGCATATTGATTCTGAATCTGGATAATTTCCGGCTGATTAACGAGACTAGAGGTTATGCGTACGGGAATCGTATTTTGCGGAATTTCGCGCAGGTTCTGAAGGAAGTTTTTATTTCGGCTGGGAATGTAATCGGGCGATGGAGCGGCGATGAATTTGTAGTTTTGTCGCGTAAATCCGGGACTGAGGCGAGATTGCTTGCGAATGAACTGCACAGGAATGCGTCGAATCTGGAAAGCGATCTCACGTTGAGTATCGGCATTGCGGAATTTCGCGAGGAAAACGGAACTAGTTTGCATGATTTAGTCGCACGTGCGTATGATGCGATGATTGCAGCTAAGAAATCCGGCGGCGGCAGAACGATTTTGGCACAAGAATCTACGTTTGGAAAGTTTGCGATATGATTCGTGATAATCGTGTTGCGTTAAAGCGTTACGGGCAGAATTTTCTGATTGACGCGAATATTCTCGGGATAATAATTTCGAGTTCGGATTTGTGCGGATCGGATTGTGTGCTTGAGATTGGCGCGGGGAAAGGGATTTTGACGCGAGCATTGCTTGAGAGTGGCGTTAAATTTCTGCATTCGATAGAGATTGACGAGAGATTCAGACCGGAGCTTGAAGAGATTGCGCGTGAGAGAAATAATTTTGCGATTCACTGGTCGGACGCGATGAAATTCGATTACGAATCGCTAACCCCGTTCTCGAATAAGATTGCAGCGAACATTCCGTATAATATTACAACGCCGTTAATCTGGAATTTGCTGAAGTTTGCGAATTTGGGATTGACGCATCATGTCTACATGGTTCAGAGAGAGGCTGCTGAGAGACTGACTGCAAAACCCGACACGAAAGCGCGTTATCCGTTGGGAGTTGCTCTTGAAGCGATGGGCAATGTGAAAATCGTGAAGCAAGTTTCGCGTAAATGTTTCAGACCTGTACCGGACGTTGAGTCTTGCATAATCGAGATAAATCTTGAGCGTAATATATCGTTGGCGAGTGACGAATTATGGCGGGAATTTCTGCACCGAGGCTTTGCGCATCGTCGAAAATTTTTGCTGAATAATCTGGATGGCTTCCGGAATTTTTCGCGCGGAGATTTTCTGCGGATATTTTCGGATTTAGAACTTGACGTGAAGATTCGCGCTGAGGATTTGGATTGCGAGTCTTGGCTGAAGTTGTACGGGAAAATTCGTGCAACGTGATATAATCTGTAAATGATGTAATATTACTGAAAAGGACGGTGAAAAAAAATGCAATCTTGTGCTAGTCTTAATAATTTGAGAGAAGAGAAGAGAAGAGAAGAGAAGAGAAGAGAAGAGAAGAGAAGAGAAGAGA
>CALEPX010000096.1 GCA_937911045.1 uncultured Fretibacterium sp.
CGGCTCAATGCGTTCGAGATTATCCTGAAAACGCTTGATTTCCCCGTTAAAAATTTTGCGCTTTTCGAGTTGTTCCGGAGGCAAGCCTACCACGACTTCAGTTTTCGTTCCCATTTCGCTGCCAAGTACGTTACATGAGACTTCAAGACCAGCTTCGATTTTTCCGCCGGCAATCTGGGATTTTTTCGTACCCAGAGCTATCACGGCTTTCTGAGCGTAAAGATGACTGTGCAGAATCGATGTCTGAGCCAAGATAGTTCCGCCGCTGCGAATTTCTGCCTGATCTCCGAAACTCAAACTAATATCGCCCGTAGCTTTCATCGTGCCTTTGCCCATGCCGCGAACGCCGCCTTTGACGATTATGACTCCCTGGCTGTCAATATCTGCGCCCTCGACAGGACCGTGAATTTCGATATTTCCCTGAGCCGTTACATGAAAACCCTCGTGAACTGCGCCGAAGATTTTTACCGAACCTGTGAAATCAATGCTGCCGACTCCGAAATCTATATCATCATGAATCTCAAGTTCCGGCAAAACGACCAAGCGACCGCCCTGTTTTTTCAACTGACCTTCAGCCGACGCGATCAGAATCAATTTATTCTCTTCATCGCGCATCAGACCAGTTCCGAAAGCAAATTCTACGTTCTTGACCGGCTTAGCTTTTGCGACTGCACCGGTTACGTCAACGCCGTTTTTGCCCTGTTCGAGCGGGTGTTTAATCGCAATTTCCTGAGCTGGATGAACTGTTATAATCGTGCTTCTGCTCCAGAAATCTATTTTCTCATCATCGCGAACTTCGAAAGGCTTGTCCGGATCTTTCAGCAATTCGATATAAGCATCTTTGCCCTCAATCGGAGCTACACCGCGTGCGACTATTACTGCTTCGTTTGCTAATTTTCTTGCGAGTAATGACTGAATCGCGGCTTGATCAATTCCGATTACAACACCGTTAGCCTTGAGTGATTTCATAATATCATCCTCAGATGGCCATGGTTTCGCGAAAAACGGCGGTTCAATCGTGATACTCGCTGTCATTTTATCTTTCGCAATATTTACGATTATGCGCGCGTCTTTTTCAAACGCAGGATTACGAACGCAGACTTTACAGGGCTCGCCGTCTTTTATGAACTTGCGGACTGCCTTGAAATCATACCTGACGATCCCGTAAGCCTTGAGCATTGCGTAAACGTCATTCTCTTTGAATTTGCCCTCAGAAAACAGCCAAATTCCGTCCGAATCCGCATCGATCTTTAGATTATCAAATTGACTTTTATTATTGCTTCCTGCTGCTATTTCTGCTTCAATTCTTGCGTCCATTTACAAATTTCACCTCCCTGATTAATACTGCCCTGATTAATACTTCGATTTCAGAATCGCCTTTAACATAGATAATGCTTTGCCGTGAATTTGCGAAACTCTGCTCTCTGAAACGCCCAGAACTTTGCCAATCTCTTTGAGTGTCAGACCCTCGTAATAATACAGGCTAAGCATCTGACACTCACGCTCCGGCAATTCTCTAAGCGCGTCCGCAACTTCCTGAAGCTCGCTCTCATAAACCAGACGCTCCGGCGCACCCTCACGATCATCAGCAATCGTTGATTCCAGCGAAACTTCACCGTCATCAAGCGGCGTAACGTCATCAAGCGACGTGATATAGCCTCGGCTGGCCAGCTCCTGAATCTCGTAATATTCCTCGTCCGAAACTCCCATTTCTTTGCGAATAGCATCGTCCGTGAATTTGCCCTCAGTCTGGAAAACTTTTTCCATCGCACGATTCAATTTCTGGACTTTTTCGCGCCCGGTTCTGGAATACCAGTCATATTTGCGCAACTCGTCAAGAATCGAACCGCGTATTCTGGGAATCGCAAACGTCTGAAACACAAAGCCCTTCGATGGCTCGAATCTATCTACAGCGTCGATCAGCCCAAACACACCGAAGCTCAGAATATCCTCGTAATCAAGCCCCGCTGGCGGAGTTACAGCCATTCGTCCGGCAACGTACTTGATCAGCGGCAAATATTTCATGATTAATTCATCGCGACATTTGCCGGTTCGCCCAGAAGATATAAACCCGTCCCATAATTGCTGCTCCTCAGGTTTCATATTTCTGCTACCCCCTTGCCCAGAGTTCTTACTTTCAAGAGCCAGTTATCCGTCGAAAATTCGATCGTGCGCCCACGATTGCCGCCAGTGTCCGAAGCTATCAGCGCAATCCCAAGTCTGGCAAGTCTCATCGTCGTCTCACGGACATTCTTAGCCCCGACCGTCAAGAAATCCGCACTCGCTCCAGGTAACGCGAACATCTGCGCACCACCGGCAATTTTCGCCCTGATTCGCATTTTATTCGCGCCATGACGCAACATCTCGTTAAATAACGCCGGGACAGCCGTATCTGCAAACTTGCCGACTTTCTCAGTTCCACCGCTGCCACGACTATCCGGCAACATGATATGCGCCATTCCCGCCACTTTCGCCTGCTGATCAAATAATACAAGACCAATACACGACCCCAATCCCAACGTCACAAGCTTGACAGGTGCTGTCGCAACAAGTAAATCTGCCATTCCTAATACGTGACTTTTCTCTGCCATTACATCACCATCAATTTTTTCAACAAGAGTTCCAACGCGTCAGGATCGGGAATTAATATTATATTTCCAGTGATGTCGCTATTTTCCTGTACTTCTAATCCCTCGACTTTCAATTCAGTATTGACCATTAAAGCATACTCTCCCATGCAGCCGAATATCGACGCCACAACGTCAAGAATCGAACTCAACATGTCATGAGCAACCCCCGGGACACTTATTTGATGCTGACTGCCGATTAGCAAATTTATCGCGTTCAAGAACGAACTCAATACTATATTCCCGACTTCACTTAACGCGCTGTCACTCATCTCCGGAGGAATTATCTCTGGCAAATACGCTCCGAATTGCTGCCGAAGCAACAAACCAGTCATTAATTGCGCTGCTTCCTCCCTCTGAATGAATATCAAACTGCAACCGAACTCGCCGGTCGAACGCACAAACACAGCCCCGACTGTCTGCATTGGATCCCCGTAGTGACTTGCCAAATCATAAATCGAGACCAGCTCAACTTGCGGAACTTTCATGTTAATCATACACGACAACAATTTGCTCAGAGCTGTGGCCGCGTTGCCGGTTCCAATATTTGCTACTTCTTTTATTGCGTCCAACTGAAGTGCATTGAATGACCCTAAATCACTCATCTAAAAATCAGCCCTTTGTCGAATAAAATGACGCTACATCCAATATCAACGCGACGTTGCCATCGCCCAAAATTGTTCCGCCGGTGATCCCGTCAATCTTAGCCAGGAATCTCCCGAGCGATTTAATCACGATTTCCTGCTGACCGATTAACTCACTCACGATAAATCCGATTTTATTTCTGCCGATCTTTACGACAACTACCGGATATTCATCGCGATCGCGTTCGAGATTCTCAGTGCCAAGAATATCGCCGAGAATATTCAACGATAAGACTTCACCGCGCAACAACGTCGTAGGTTCACCGTGTACGGTCTTAATATCTTCTTTTCTGACCATGATTGTCTCTTCGACGTTCTCCAAACTTATCGCGTAAGTCTCATCGCCGACTTTAATCAAAAGTGAAAGAACTATTGCCAACGTCAACGGAAGTCTTATATAAACATGCGTTCCCTCGTTTTTCTTGCTGACGAGATCAAACTGACCGCCCAGAGCTTCGACTTTCGTTTTCACAGCGTCCATTCCGACACCGCGTCCCGACAAATCCGTAATCTGCTTAGCCATCGAGAATCCCGGCAATAACACAAGCTGCTGAGCCTCTTCATCACTCATGACACTCGCGCGATCTTCAGTTAATAATCCCTTCTCAATCGCTTTCCTGCGGACTTTATCCGGATCTATGCCTGAGCCATCGTCACTGACTTCGATTACAACTCCGCTGCCTTCCTGATAAGCTGCAATTTTCAACGTGCCTTTCTCAGGTTTTCCGAGAGCTTTGCGTTCTTCTGGGTGTTCGATTCCGTGATCCATTGAGTTACGGATTAAATGCACCATAGGATCGCCGATCTCGTCAATAACCGTTCGGTCTAATTCAGTGTCTTCGCCTTCGAGAACTAATTCAACGTTTTTATTAAGCGTCTTGCACAAGTCACGAATCAATCTTGGGAATCTGTCAAACGTGAACGAAACCGGAACCATTCGCAATTTCGTAACTAATTCCTGAATATCGCCGGAAATTCTTCCCAACTGAGAGAGCGTGTCGTCAAATTGGCGCAATCTTGCTTCCTGAACGAGCCTTTCGATTCTTGCACGTGAGATAACAAGTTCTCCGACCAAGTTCATAAGCTTGTCAAGTCTTCCAATGTCAACTCGTACAGTCTGGGAACTCTTCTTAGCCGTATCTTTCTTGGCTGGAGCTGCTGGTCTTTCTGCCGGAGCCGGAGCTGCTGCTGCTTGAACTGGCGTTTCTGCCGGAGCTTCTGCTTGAACTGGTTCTGCTGCGGGTTGAGCTGCCTGAGTTTGTGCAGGAATTTCTCCGAGCTTAATATCCTCAATATCAACTTGAGACACGTCGCTGATTTTCTCGACCGCTGCTTTCAATTCCTCAACCGGAGCTGCCGTTGCGATATACACATCAAAATCATGATCAAATTCCTCTTTCTCAAGAGCTTCAGTCGGAGGCTCAGTC
The DNA here is from genome assembly GCA_937911045.1 of uncultured Fretibacterium sp. Lineage (GTDB taxonomy): Bacteria > Synergistota > Synergistia > Synergistales > Aminobacteriaceae > JAFUXM01. The sequence continues at coordinate 4,699 of CALEPX010000096.1, forward strand.
TTGAACAATGCGCCCAATTCTTCGAGCCTGTTCACGACCATGTAAGCGCGCGCTGCACGTAGCAGACACTGGTCACTCAACTTCACGTGAATTTTATACGCGCCTTCACCAGCGTCATTTGCTTTTTTGACCCATTCGGCATCTTGTGCGGATAAGCCGCCCAAACCTGAATTCGCAGCAGAATTATCAGCACTTGAACTTGCAGCAGGAGCTTCTTTATGTGCTTCATTTCTAAGAGTCTGCACCATTTCCGTAACGTCAATATGCGAATCATTTCCGCCGCCGCGAATCGAGTCCGCCATTTCCTGCAGCGTATCCAGTCCCTGAAATAACATGTTCATGTCTTCATCAGTCAATGGTCTGGTACCTTTTCGAGCAGCATCGAGCCTGTCTTCCATTGCATGAGTAAGACCCATCATGTTCGTGAAGCCCATCGTTCCTGCCATGCCTTTCAACGTATGAGCTGCCCTGAAAATCTCGTTTATGACATCCATGTCAACCATGTCTTTTTCGAGTGCCAATAGCAAATCATCAAGTCTATGAACGTTATCATCAGTTTCATCGAGAAATGCGCTTAAATATTGGCTCATATCCATATCTGACATAATTTCTAAAAATCCTCCTGAAAATTCGTGTTTTTTATTTTCTAATATTTTAGCATTTTAGCCTTTGACAAGTCGAGACATTGCTTCCGGGATTTCATTCAACGGCAGAATCTCGTCAACGATTCCGGCATCTACAGCAGCTTTCGGCATTCCGTACACGACACAAGTTTTCTGAGATTCAGCAATGACATACGCACCCAATCTTTTCAAAGCAATAGCTCCATCTGTGCCATCGCGTCCCATTCCGGTCAATATTACGCACAAAACATTTCCGGCATATTCGTCCGCAACACTCAAGAACATGATATTCGCTGCAGGTTTAACCGACAAGACCGGTGGCGCATCGCTCAAGTCACAAATCGCCGTGCCATTGCGTCTTCTGACCAACAAGTGACTTCCGCCCGGGGCTATAACAACACGTCCAGGTCTGAGAGTTAGTCCGCTGAATCCCTCGACAACTTCGACTTTCGACGAATCATTCAGTCTTTTTGCGAACGAAGTCGTAAATTCTTTGGGCATGTGCTGCGTGATTACGATCGGCACGGGGAAATCCGCTGGCAGTTTCGGAACCAGATTGCTCAGAGCCATCGGGCCTCCAGTCGATGACGCAATCGCAACTATGTCACGTCGTCTTGACTGTCCAAACGAACTCGGCGGTGACATTTTCTGACTAAAACTGTGAAAACCCGAACCAAATTTTGAGAACGGCTTAATCTGAGCAGTGCTTGCCGCAATTATCTTGTCGATTAATTCTTTGCCGACGTCCTTGATATTAATCGAGATCGATCCCGACGGTTTCGGCACAAAATCCACGCAACCAAGATTCAGAGCTTTGAGTGTAGTCTCAGCACCTTGCTGTGTCACAGAGCTTACCATTATTACGGGCAACGGACACACTCGCATAATTTCTTCGAGAGCTTTCAGACCGTCCATATTCGGCATCTCAACGTCCATTGTCACAAGATCGGGCTTCAAGTTCTGGATTTGCTGCAATGCGTCTCTGCCATCTCTGGCTGTACCTGCGACTGTCAATCTTGGATCCGATTTGATAATATCGCCGATTAATTGCCGCATCAAAGCACTGTCATCAACGATTAATACGCGTATTTTTCTGTTATTCACAAATAACACCTCCGATTTTAGATTTTATAATCACTTTCCAAATATCTGCTTGAAAAACGTTTTCAAAACTCCATCTTTCGGAATTGGCTGACTTTTCACGCGGACGCCCTCACACAATCGCAGCAACTCGACCGCAATATTCGTGATGCACGCGCTCGCTGGAGATTTCGGCTCTAACCTGTAAAATATTCTGCACGCACGAACCGCTCTCTCGACAACCTGATCTCTCAAAACATAACCCAGATACACCGGCGCATTCCCCAAAAATTTCGTTGACGCAATTCTGATTCTATCTGCAACTTCATGAGCTTGTTTGCGACTCGAAGCCATGTTCACGATTAGCATCAAGCCCGCACCGTTATTTCTCATCCACGCGTCAGAACCAAGAGATTTAATCACCCCGTAAGCATCTCTCACAGACGTCGGCTCAGGACTTGTCACGAGTAGCGTAATATCCGAAGCATATCCGAACGACAGCACGCTCTTGTGAATGCCTGCTCCAGCGTCCATGATCAAATAATCCGCCAAATTCTCCAAGCCAGACAGACTTTCGAAAACCTGTCTCGAATCATTATCGCCGAGTTCAGCAATTTCTTTTATTCCGACACCGCCCGGCAAGAGAATCACCGACCCTTTGTTATTAATCGATTGCGGAGTTCGTGGCAATGGCAGCAAAATTTCCTTGAGACTTTTCGAACCGGTTATCAAATGCGCGAGATTATATTTCGCCTTGACACCGCACAGAATATCAAGATTCGCCAGTCCCAAATCCGCGTCGAATAACACAACACGTTTGCCAAAATCAGCAAGTGCGCATGACAAAGACGCTGCAATATTGCTCTTGCCAACACCGCCTTTGCCGCTCAAAATCGAGATCGTGAAAGTTCGGCGTTTGCGATTGGATTGCGTTAAAGATCTCAGATCATGGGCCTGATCGTTATAATAATCGCGCTCACTGTAATTATAATATCTACTGTCGTCGTTCATCTTGCGTCTTCATTAAGAAATCTGCTATCCTCGCACCTGAAGCAGTTTCTATATCTTTTGGCACGTTCTGACCAAGCGTCAAAAACGAAATCGGCGCACCTATCACCTGCTGAATGTTAAACATCGCACCGTAACTCACTGTCTCATCAAGCTTCGTGAATAACAAATGCGAAATCGGAACTGCTGGAATGTGTTCAACAACGTCGAGCATATCCTCGTATTTCATGTTTGCTGCGAGAACTAAGTGTACAGCATCGGGCGTGAATGAATTATACAAGTTCTCGAAAATCTTGATATTCTCCTTGTCGCGCTGAGATCTTCCGGCGGTGTCCAGCAAAATAATATCCGCACTTTCATATCCGTCAACTATTGCAGGGATTGCCGTCGTGTCAAAAATTATCTCAATCGGAACTCCGAGAATTTTCGCGTAGGTCTTGAGCTGTTCAACTGCCGCGATTCGATACGTATCTGACGTAAGGAGCAGAACTTTCTTGTGTTCCCAGAGAGCTTTGATTGCTGCGAGTTTTGCAATAGTCGTAGTTTTCCCGACACCTGTTGGTCCAAACATCATGACTTTTCGACCGCCGACAGCATCGAGTTTCTCATCAGCTGCACAGTAAATTCTTTTCGCGAGCCACTTGTTAAACGGAATTTTCTTTTGTTTTGGATCGGCTTTTGAAAGCGTATAATCCGCGACAAGTTTCGAAATATATTTCTCATCGACACCTGAAGCGCGTAATCTTTGCTCTATGAAATTTCGTTCGGGATCGCTGGATTGCGTCACATTCTGAACGTTGCTAAGCGGACTGATCGGCTGAAAATTCTGCTGAGAATTTCGTGTCTGTTTCTCAACGGCTGCTAGTCTTTGAATCAACGAATCTATCTTATCTGCCAACGCCCCGACCTGATCCGTCAATCTCTGCGTGTTATCCGGAATTTGCGAAACTGGATTTGCGGCTGGAACTTGAACCGGATTCGGAATCGGATTCTGGCTTGGCTGATTCACCGGAACTGGATTCGTAACTGGAATCGGATTCGAAATCGGCGGTGCTGGAGTTATTCGCGGCTGTTGACCGTAAGCACTTCTCAAAGCCTGCTCCGAAATTCTGATCGTGTCTGTCGTGTTCATGCTGCCAGTCATGTAGCCTTCATCACCAAGCGGGATCGGCGAATTATCCGGGATCTGACTTGAACTCGGTGTTTGAATTTGAACAGGAATTTGCGTTTGCGCGGGAACTGTTTTGCGCTCCGAACGTTCTTTGAACTCCATCAGCTTTTGGAATGCGATGAGATTTTCGCGTCTAGTTTCCTCGTCCATTGATGAAATCGAACTTGAACTTGATGGCGCAGGATTCTTTTTCGCAGCTGGTCTAGCCGGGCTTGAATTATCATCATCTTCGAGAATGCCAGCCGTAACTCGCAAAACGGATTTCTGAAACAGACCGAACACTCCGCCTTCTTTGACCATCTGCGACGACAAAATCACCGCGTCACGCCCTAAACGTTCCGTAGCAAGTCTGATAGCTTCAGCGTCATCTTTCGCCGTGAAAACAATTTGATTTACAACACGCATAATTTTTTACTCCACCATACCGACCGTCTTAATCTGAACTCCGCGTACTACCTCATTATACGAGACGACAAATATATTCGTAATCGAGCCTTCGATCAATCTTCGCACAATTAATCTTACATCCGGATGAACCAGCAAGACCGGCGGCAAATTCTTCACGATTAAGCTTTCCATAGCTTTCGAAATAGCCGTGATTAATTTCTGAACTTCTCGCGGATCTAAATTCAGCTGCCAACCTCGCGTCAAATCTCCGTCAACACCTGCCAAAATTTTCTGCTCCCAATTCGGCGACAAAGTTGCTGCTGTAATCACTCCGTCCGTGCCCTGAATCTTCAGCGAAATCAATCTCGAAAGCGATTCTCTCGCACGTTCCGTCAAGAAATCAACGCTGCGTGACATTTTGCCATAATCCGCCAGTGCCTCAAAAATCGTAACTAAATCTCGAATAGGTATTTGCTCACGAATCAAATTCTGCAAAACTTTCTGAATTTCCCCGAGCGATAACGACGAAAGCAATTCACCCACAACCGCCGGAGCAGTCTCTTTGACCATGTCCGTTAATTTCTGAACTTCCTGACGAGTTAATAATTCCGCGCCGTTCTTTTTTATAACTTCTGACAAGTGTGTAGCCATCACAGACGGAGCATCTACAACAGTGTAGCCCATACTTTCAGCTTTATCGCGCAAATCAGGCGAAATCCATAACGCAGGCAATCCGAACGCAGGTTCTTTCGTAGGCACTCCGATCAGATCTTCCTCAGCACCGCCCGTATTCATTGCCAAATAATGATCCGGCAGCAATTCACCGCGACCAGCTTCTGCACCTTTGACGCGCAAAATATATTCCGTAGGCTTAATCTGGATATTATCGCGTATTCTTATCGGCGGAACTACTATTCCCATTTCGAGAGCCATTTGTTTCCTGATCGTGCCGATTCGATCTAACATGTCGCCGCCCTGAGCAGGATCTATCAACGGGATTATCGCGTAACCGATCTCAGCTTCCATTGGTTCAACCGTCAGTAATTTCATCACGTCTTCAGGAGAAACGCTTTCGGATTTTGATCCGGAATCAGCTTGGGCAGCACCGCCACTCGCAGCAGCACCCGGAGCTTGAGCAGGAGCAGATCCTCCGGCAGGCAACGACGCAGCCATTTCTTCAGCGGCGATTGATTGCACGTTCGCTTCACGACTGACCGTGTAACCCAGAAAACCCATCAACGTAGCAAGCGTAATAAACGGGATCGTCGGCAATCCGGGCAAAAGTCCCAGGAATAACAACATCGCAGCAGCAATATACAACGGTCTGGGATATTTTGTGAACGCGTTTATCAAATCCGGTCCAAGTTCAGATGACGCAGCAGCCCTCGTTACGATAACGCCCATAGCCGTAGACATTAACAACGCAGGAATCTGTCCGACCAATCCATCGCCGACTGTCAACAAGCTATAATGCGCGGCAGCTCCGGCAGCATCCATTCCGCGCATGAAAACTCCGATTGATAATCCGCCTACGATATTAATCGTCGTGATAATCAAACCTGCAATCGCGTCACCTTTCACAAATTTCGAGGCACCGTCCATAGCTCCGTAGAAATCCGCTTCACGTTGAATATCCTGCCTGCGTTGCTTAGCTCCGGCTTCGTCAATTAATCCCGAGTTCAAATCCGCGTCGATTGACATTTGTTTTCCGGGCATTGCGTCAAGCGTGAATCTTGCTGCAACTTCCGCGACACGTTCCGCACCCTTCGTAATTACCAGCATCTGAATTATTACGAGAATCAAGAACATGATAATTCCAACAACGTAATTTCCACCGACAACGAAATTCCCAAATGCGTTTATTAATTCGCCAGCATTACCGTAAAGCAATATTAATCGCGTCGTCGAAACATTCAGCGACAATCTGAACAACGTCGAGATTAAAAGCAGCGTCGGAAAAATCGACAAGTCCAAAGCACGCTTGACATAAAACGTAACCAGCAACGTAACAACTCCAAGCGTTATATTCATCGAGAGCAACAAATCTATCAGCCAAGTTGGGAGAGGCACCACCATCATGACGATCACCAAGACCATCAATAAGGCAACACCGATGTCAGAGTAATCTTGAACTTTCTTTCGCAATCCAACGGTGTTTACTGCAACGTCCGGCAAAACTCTAATCTGTCCTTTCGTTTAGAAATATGTATCAATAACCCTGTATTTTACACGAAAGACGCAAAATAAAAAACCCCACGCGCGGTGGGGCTGAAAAAATTTTTGATTGCCTGCTTGAATATTCGCGAAACGATTACTTGTACTCTGCAACGTTATCAGCCGTTACAGTCGAGACACCAGTATCAACCGTTACGCCGTTAAGATCTTTGCCGCTTTCAAGTTCGACAACCGCATCGATTGCCATTCTGCCCATGACCTGAGGATTCTGTGCCGCAAACGCTAATAATTCGCCGCTCTCAACGTGTGCAATATTCGAATCCGATTTGTCCCAGCCAACACAGTAAATTCTCTGACCGTTGTTGATTGCGTCCTTGACTGCTGCTGCTGAACCGTTCGTTGCGCCGTCATTTGTGCCGTAAATTGCTACTACGCCGTTATTAATAAGCGTGTTGGCAAGTTCCTGAGCCTTTGAGTTATCGCCGTCTGAATACTGACGCTCACCCATTACGAATTTCGTGTCTTTGAACACTGACGCGAATCCGTCGTATCTGTCCTGGCATGACTGAACGCCAGCCTGAGCATCAACGATTCCGATTGTGCCTTCAGTTACGCCGTCTCTCTCGAACAATTTAGCGAGATATTCGCCGATTTGCTTTCCACCGGCAAAATTATCCGTTGCGTAAGTTGCCGAAGCTTTGAGAGTTGCGGGTGCGTCAACATAGATAATTTTAATATCAGCGTCGAGTGCTTCCTGAAGAGCGCGATTTGCAGAAGTGCCGTCATTGCACGCGATGATAATATAATTCACGCCGTCCGCAACTGCATTCTGAATCTTCTCGATCTGCTGCTGGTTGTCCTTTGTTTCAGGAGCAAGCCAGACCATCGTGATCTCATTGCCCGCCGCGTTCAACTCATCAACACGAGCCTGAGCCGCCTGCTGAAGTCTGACCCAGTGAACGTCCATCTGATCCATTGTGATGAGACCGATTTTGGTTTTTACACCGGCGAAAGCCATTCCGCAAACACCGAGAACCAACGCGAGAACGAGAACTGAAGCTAAAACTTTTTTCATAATAAAAAATTCCTCCTGTTTAATTAAAATTTATTTATTTGCAAAGCTCACTATGAGCCTTGAAACCTGAACTTAGTTATGCGCCTTTCTTCTTGCCAATCATTCCGCTTCTGCGCATGATGTCAAACAAGACGCAAGCAACGACGATAATTCCGATTATGATATTTCTCATTGCGACAGGGACGTTTGCAAGCGTCAAGCCGTTCTGAAGAATTGCCCACACTGAAGCACCCGCGATAACTCCAACTAAGAGTCCCGAGCCGCCGAGCGTCGAAATACCGCCGATAACCGCCGCCGCAACACCGTACATTTCGTAGCTCATTCCGGCCTGCATTGAGCCCATTCCTGCCGCAGCCATCGTGATTAATCCGGCCATGAAAGAGCAGAAAGCCGAAATTGTGTAAGCTATCGTTGTAGTTTTGAATACGTCAACGCCTGATAATCTCGCCGCGTCAACGTTCGAGCCGATTGCGTAAATGTGTCGTCCGGTTGCCGTGTACGTCATGATGTAATGGAAGATAAACCATATTATAAGGCAAATTATGACTCCGTAGTATAAATATCCGACGCGGCCATAATAGAAAGTGTCGCGGAATAAATCTTTAAGTCCGCCTGTTCCGATGTCGCCGGTGTTGTAGTTGTTGTTGACGAGCTGTGCAATGCCGCGGCAGATTGTCATCGTTCCGAGTGTTCCAATGAAAGGCGGCAATTTGAATTTTCCGACGAGGACGCCGTTGCAAAGTCCGACAGCAAGGCAGGCGATTAAGTCAATGATAATCGCTAAAATAACATTCATGCCGTTGCATACGAGAGTCGCCGAGATCATTGCGGACATTCCTAACACAGAACCGATTGAAAGGTCGATGTTGCCTGTGATACAGACGATGCCTTGACCGATACCGACGAGCAAGTACGGGCAAATTGAACGAGCAAGGGACATTAAATTATTCTGTCGCACGAAGTTTGGATTCATGAGCCAGAAAATTACCATTAAGACAACGACACCGACAAAAGCCGTTACTACGGATGCTACGCCGGGCTTTGAAAGAAAACTGCGTTTTTTATTTTCCATTTTTAATTTTTCTCCTGTTCTTATTTAATCGTTAGGAGTTTTTTTCAGTTCCTAATTCCTACTTCCTAACTCCTACTTGCTTTTATGCCGCATTGTCGCCGAAGCGTGTTGCGTAAGTCATAATTTCTTCTTCCGAAGTGTTGCGGGGATCAACTTCGCCTGTGATTTTTCCGTTGCACATTACGATGATTCTGTCTGAAATTCCCATGACTTCAGGCAATTCTGACGAAACGATAATGACGCCGACTCCCTGCTTCTTAAGTTCGTTGATGATTTCATAAATTTCAACTTTAGCGGCTACGTCGATGCCTCGCGTCGGCTCGTCAAAGATAATCACTCGTGATTGACGAGCAAGCCATTTCGCAACAACAACTTTCTGCTGATTTCCGCCTGAAAGACTTCCGGCTTCGATGTCAGCATGAGCCATCTTGATTGTAAGAGAACTCTTGCCCTTTTCAATCATTTCGTTTTCGACGCGCTTGTTAATTTTCTTCGTTATGCTTCCAAGCGTGATGATGTCAAGATTCGGGAGCGCGATGTTGTCTCTGATTGAAAGTTTCGTGCAAAGTCCTTCTTTCTTTCTGTCTTCGGGAGCAAGGACTATTCCTTGACGAATTGCAGTGCCGGGATTGTGAATTGCCAACGGTTTGCCGTCAAGCAAAATCTCTCCGCTTTCTTTGGGGTCAGCACCAAAAATCGCGCGCATTGTTTCAGTGCGTCCAGCGCCGACAAGCCCGGAGAAGCCCAAAACTTCGCCCTCATATACATCGAATGAAACATCACGAACTAATTTTCCAGCGTTAAGGTGTTTGACTTCAAGAATCTTTTTGCCTTTTGCAACGGTCTCGCGCGGGAACTGGTTTTTGACTTCGTGGCCGACCATGTTGGCAATAATTTGATCCATTGTAAAGTCTTCAAATTTGCCTTCAGTAATGTACTTGCCATCACGCATTATAGTAACATCATCAACAATATGATGAAGTTCTTGCAGTCTGTGGCTAATATATACAATCGCAGTGCCCATCGCCTTTAACTCGCGGACGATTCGGAACATTTCCGTGATTTCGGCGTTTGATAATGATGAAGAAGGCTCGTCCATGACTAGAACTTTTGCGTTAATCAAAAGAGCTTTTGCAATTTCCACCATTTGCTGACGACCGACGGTTAAATTTCCAACTGCCTCTTCTGGATCTATGTCATGAATACCGAGTTTAGCAAGCTGTTCAATAGCCTGACGATCCATTTCTGCGTTGTCAAGCCTACCGCCTTTTGTAATCTCACGTCCCAAGAACATATTTGCGGCTACAGTCAAGTGCTGACACATGTTTAGCTCCTGATGAATGATAGCAATACCCAACGCTTGAGCTTGTTTAGTATTGAGATCGCCCTCGATCTTTTTACCGAAGATTGTAATATCACCGGAGTCACGAGTATAAACACCCGATAAAATTTTCATCAGAGTTGACTTGCCAGCGCCGTTTTCGCCTAAGAGAGCCATTACGCGACCGGGCAGCAAATGAAGATGAACATCATCAAGAGCTTTGACGCCGGGAAACGTCTTCGTAATGTGCTCCATTGTTACGACATAATCGCTCACAGTTTTTCACCCCTTTTTTAATCTTTTGCGGGAGGATATTCAGTGCAAAGCAGTCTGTAAGGCGCCTCGTCTTCTTCGATTGTCGGGAAGCGTCCGAGAGGCTCATAAAATCTGTTGTCGGTGTTGTCGTCGTTGCACATTGAGACTTCACCGATGATTGCGTAGCCTGTACCGGGCTGAATTACAAATTCATGATAGTAGTATGGATAGAGTGAAAGAGATTCGCCGGGTTTTAATACAACTTCCGAGCCTGCTTTGACAAAATACTGACGGCCATCTTGGAAGATTTTAACGTCAGTATCTTCAAGTTCTTCTGTCTTTTTGTTGGCATTCCATAATTTGAAAACAACATTTCCGCCGCCTCTGTTGATTATGTCCTCCATTTTTTTCCAGTGAAAATGATTTGGAGAGACTTGACCTTCTTTGAGCATCATAATTTTTTCGGCATAAGTTTTCGTGTACTTTTTGTTGTGAACATTGCCGTTACGAATCGTGATTAAATACAGACCTTTAGTCTCAAAATGGCCTTCGCCGTAATCGGTGATGTCCCAACCAAGAGCATTATCACGAATTTCATCATACTCATGGCCTTTTGTTTCCCATTCTTCAGGAGTGAAGCTCAGGAAAGGAGGAAGAGCAAAGCAATGTTTATTCAACAGAGCCTCGAACTCTTTAATACACTTGTTAATTTCAGAACGTTTCAAATTAAAATCACCTCATATAAAAAATTAAAATTTATTCTTAAACTCTGAAACAGATTTTTCAATTTCTGCTTCACCGTCAAGAATTTCAAATGTTAAAACATTTTTCTCCTTTGCAAACGGCGCGATAGTGTGAAGATTTCCGTGTTCCTCATACCATGAACGGCCATGTACAAGAGAATTTGCAGGTTCAAGTCCGACGACATAATCACCTGAAGCAATAGATTTCCATTCCATGAAATGCGGCAAATATTTTTTGTTCCATGAAATTTTAACGCCGAGTTTCAAATCGGGATTGACCGCAATAGCTTCCGAATCTCCGTTTGAAGTTGATTTTACGTCGTGAAGGAAAACATATTCAGGCTCATTATCTTTCGGAGCTTCCATTACGTTATATCTGTCCTCATGTCCTTCAGCGTCGTAATTTCGAGGAGTTATTTTTGTTGTAGGAATATAAAATTTCGTGTTCTCGTTAAGGAACGGCCAGCCTAAATTAAAATGATAAAGCAGCATTAAAGGCTCATCACGGAAACTTTCGTTCTCAAATTCGTCAGTGAGCGTGAAAGATTTTGTGCCGTAAACGGTCTCAATACTCCTGCGCAAAACTAAATTTTCTCCGAATAACATCGCTTCACGCATTTCACCTGAAATTTTAAGATGATATTCATCACCAACCCAAAAAGCATCGCTCGATAAATGTTCAGCAGGTGTTGTTCTAATTCTTCCGTGCATTGGATAGTCAACGCCCTTAACATTGCAAGGCCCTCCGATATGTTCAAGCCCTGCCGTGAAAAATAATCCGCACATAATGCTTCGTTGAGCTTCTGCACCGTTAGTATCGTAATGTCCACGTCCCTGAAGTCCCGGTTTTGATAAAAAGTTAATGTTAATTCCGCCGTATGAAAATTCACTCACATCTAAACATTTATCAGCAAGAACTCTAAATGAAATTTTACCGTTTTTAACATCAAAGGCTTTTAGATTGCTGCTTCGGCCTTCAGTGTAAGTTATCGGTCTAACATAAGCGACTTGTTGAAGGCTTCCTGCATATTTCATTAAATCAGATTTTGCGCTCAAAATTTTTACTCCTCTCATTTTTGTAAGCTATTAACGAATATAACAGAAATCAGAAAACCGAACACAATAATTAATATCACTAAGGATAGATACATGTTATTTAATCGTTTTTCTAGGCTATTTAACCTATTTAGGACGATTTTCAGTATTTCATGTTCATTCACTAGCTTTATCTCTTCTTTCAAATTATTCAAGATTTGCGTGATATTGCCATAAATCTTTCATTACGATATTTTTTTCCTCGATGATCATTTTTGCGATTATGTCTCCGAGTAATAAAAGGCTCTGGTCAAAAATCGTCGTCATTGGCTGGCAAGAGTCAATTTCGTCCTCAAGATAGAATTTTGTTCTGACCGGGATTCTTACCATGAAGTCGGCAATGTCTTTCATCTCACTGTTAGCGTTTGAGC
>CALEPX010000097.1 GCA_937911045.1 uncultured Fretibacterium sp.
GTGTACATGTTGAACGGCAAGCTGTAAATTTCGCCTTTGTAAATTGCGATTGGAGAATTTGTGAAGCGATTGAAATTTGCGAATTGATTGACGTAATCCCAAGCGATTTTGCTATTCGTGTGAAAAATATGCGCCCCGTATTTGTGTACGTGAATTTTCTCGATGTTCTCAGTGTAAATATTTCCGGCTATATTCCCGCGTTTTTCGATCACCAAAACTGATTTCGAATGCAACTTCATTTCACGAGCGAAGACCGCACCGAAAAGTCCTGCTCCAACTACAAGATAATCATAATTGTGCATGTATTATTTCTATTTCCTTTCGTAGACTTCGAATATATCTGCCTCAGATGCTCTAAAAATGTCAACGGAACGAATCATAGCATATTCATTCTCAAGTGTATTTTTCAGAGCGTTGAATTTCTCAGATTCGGCGTAAAGATTATCAGGCGAAATTACCAGATTTCTGCGTCGAGCTATTAGCACGTCGTTTTCGCCATTGATTACTGAAGCAATTTGCGAGTCAATCGGCAACGGAAAAATTTTGTAGGAACTTGCTGGTATGTAAAAATATTTCTCCTGAGGGATAATTCCGTTATACACGTAAAATGCGCATACATTTTCCAGCACGATAACGTTCTTATCAGCTTCTATAGCGATACCTAGATTGTAGTTGCGAGTACTAGTTTTGATAACGTAATATCTTCTGAGACATATCGCGCCGAAAAATAATACTGCGAATACCGATAAACACGAGATTGCGGTTCTAAGAGAAAAATTCCGCAAAAGCAATTTCGAGAACCAATATAACGCCGGTATCGTAAACGGAATAATATACATGTAGTAGTGTCCATAAGCTCTACCGGAAATAGATATAGCTACGATACTTGCGAACAACATCGAGAAATAGAATACACGTTCAGTATACGAGATAATTTTACTGCGAAGGATTACGACACATGAGACAAAGATTGCTACACAAAGCGGTATTTGCTTGATAATATTGCTAACTATTCTTCGAAGACTTACAGTATTGTTACTAATGTATGTGAAGTTGTATATGAATGTACCGAAGAATACGTCGTAAAGCGCATCATTAACCCAAGCATAGATAATTACCGGCAAAATCCCAACAAACAAACCTGCAACACCACTGAGAATATTCCGTACAAGGCATCGAAAATCTCTAGCTATAACAAGTCTATAGGCAACTATCAACGCAATGGGTAGCCACATGAGAACGTGATTGGGACGTAAATTCATTACAATTCCGACGATAAGCCCATGAACAAACATTATTGCCGGTTTATGTTGATAATTGCCTGACTTCATGTACATGACAGCAAGATATATAGCCAAAAACTGGAATGGCAGTGTATACTCTTCTGTAAAATTACCGCCTTGCATAGTAAATGGATTCAGCATACATACAATCATCAGCAATGACGAGAATAGAGCTACGTTCTTATCCTGCTTATCATGAAATTCGGAACATATTTTGAACACCAGCAACGAACTCATGAACATGAAAATCACTTCGACTAAGAATAAACCTATCAGCGATTCTTTGCTTATGATTGCAGCCAAGAAATTAATAAGATACAGATACCAGCCTTTGTGATCAAAAAGTTCTTTGTAGAGTATTTTCCCAGAGTTCATAGCTCTACCCATAGTTACGAAAACTGCGCTATCTCCAATAGATGTATTGAATAAAGGCGAAGAGTTAATCGTAAATAGCATCATGCTAAAAACGCAAATCAACAAACACATGTAAATCTTACGGTTATTGAGTTTGAGAAAAACTGGCAGCATGTGAATTATTCCTCCTAATAAAAATCAATCCCAAGTAGCATAATAGAATCCATGCGATAATCACGTAGACTAGTTCGATACTGTTCATTCTAGATTGCGTAACTCCCTTCAGTGGGAAATTGAAACGACTTTCGAGAAATCCGCAGAAATACAAACTTACTCCAGCAACGTAATACACGAACGAATTTCTGCCGAAGAAAATTACCAGTGCTGCACATGGAATCGCAATATACTGCAAGCCGATCGCCGACGAAAAACAAACTAACGCAATCGTGTAGACCAATATGCTCTTGACAAGTGTCTCAGTTCTAAAAACGTAACCTGCCGCAATCATGAATACGAAGAAAATACTCGTGAAATAGCGAGATACGTATTCGGGAATAGAGCGAAAATAACCAATCAAATTCGCAAATAATAACGGGAAATTGTTGTTCGAGGCGTAAAGAAATACGTTGTGCAATATGCCGTCCCAGCCATCTTTTACGTACGGAGCAAAACTCATCAGGAATATCAACGGTGGAACAAATGCGTAAATGAGCTTCTTGTTCGATGCGATGTGTGTGTTGAATAAAATCCAGATTGGAAACGCGAAGAAAACATGTTTTGTGGCGAGACTGCAACTCAATAACGCAACTCCGACAAAATCATAAAATGTCACTTCACGCTTAGAACAAACTTTCTCAAGGCAAAACGTTCCCCACAGAGCCATTGCAATCGCAATATTGTCAAACTGATTGTGATAACCCGTTACTATAAGCGACACAGGATTCAGAAAAAAAACAATTCCCCAGAATCTGCCGGATTTGCGCGAGACGAATTTCGCGATCGATAAGTCAGCACACGTCAGCAATCCTACTATTAATATTCTATACACAAATCTCGGGTTGGCAAAACACAAAGCAACTTGATGAAAAATTCCGAGTATCGTGAAAAAAATCGGCGCGTAGTTATAACGGCTCGTAGCTGCATAAACATTTCCGCCAGAGTTCACAATTTCCCCGACGAGGCAATAACTCTCAAAATCGTAAGTATTCCCCAACGCCATCATAACAAAACGCAAAGCAATTCCCAAACTCAACACAGCAAAAAATTTCCCGTTCGAATCAAATATTTCCGTTCGCACGAAATTCGCCCCCTTCATTTCTTGAAAACCAGAAATTTGCTCCCGACGTAATTCGCAATAATCACAAACACATCAGAAAGCACTTTTACAAATACGTCATGAAATCCCAAAACGTCAACAAAAAAACACATGAACACAATATCAAAAATCCCCGTAGCAATTCTAACCGTGAAAAACGAAATTATCTCGCGAAAAACTCCCTGCAACGTGAAATTCTCGCTCCCGAAAACCCATTTCCTGTTCGTGTAATACGCGAAAAATACCGCAACTGTCCACGCAATAATCGTTCCAGAAATTACAGCGAAATCAAAAATTCTCGTGACAAGCCAGTATGTGAAAATATTTGTCGCAGTCGTGAGAAATCCGAAAACAAGATAAAGAATCACGGATTTGTATTTCAATAGCAAATTCTTAATCATCGCGCTTTAATTCACGTCTGAGAATCAGAAAATCACGCACTGCACGCAAACCAATCTTGACGATTCTTCTGACGTTGATGAAATTTTTCCCGCCCTGTCGCGGTCTGAATGTAATTTCAAGAAATTTGACGTTCTCGCTGAAATATGCAAAATACGTCGTCAGCATCACGTTTGGCAAATTGAAATTCTCGGGGATTTTTGCGAGATATTTTCCCAGAATTGCGCGGCTCATTAACCTGAAAGGAGCGTTTGCATCAGGAACTTTCACGCCGAAAATAATTCTCAGGATAAATCTCAGCGTGTTCTCGACAAATTTTCGGGATTCTCCGTCGCCTCTGACTGAACGATTCCCCAAAATTGCATCGTATTCGTCTCTGAGCTGCCAAAATTTCCAAAATTCCTCAGGTAAAGTCTGACCGTCAGAATCCGTCTGGAAAATATATTCAGCTCCATGCTCAAGAGCGTATTTGTAACCGTGTATTAACGTAGCTCCGTGTCCGCTATTAGCCTTGTCTATAATTTCAAGAAGGGGTCTGTTGAGTTTACATTTCTCCAGAATTTCTAAGGTTCTGTCCGTACTTCCGTCGTTAATTATCAGGAGACGAGAGCCAATACCCCCCCCCCACCCCCTTTCAAATTGCATTCACACACAATCGGATACCAATCATTCACAAAACGTTCTATATTTTCCTCTTCGTTATAAGCTGGAACAATAACATAAAGTTTACCCAACACAGATTCTCCTTCACGAATATAGTTCTCATAATCAAAATTTTTCAACGCTTTCGAAATTATAGCACTAGTTTTATGTTATACTGGACGAAAAATTTCTAGCATTATAAAGGAGTGATAGTTATGGGTTTTGGTTACGGTTATGGTCTTGATCCTACGATGTTGATATTAATCCCGGCGATATTGCTGTCAGCTTGGGCTCAGTCGCGCGTGAAATCCACGTTCGAACAATATAGCAGAGTTTCAGCACACGGCGGTGTCACAGCTGCGAGTGTCGCGAAAATGTTGCTCAGCATGAACGGAATGCCAAATATGCCGATTAATCACGTCGCGGGTTCGTTGACTGATCATTATGACCCGTCGAAACGCACGTTGAATTTGTCGGACTCAGTTTACGGCAGCACCAGCATCGCTTCAATCGGTGTCGCAGCTCACGAAGTCGGTCACGCAATTCAGCATTATAACTCGTACAGCCCGTTGATATTCAGAAATTCGATCGTGCCAGTCGTGAATATTGCGTCGAATGCTTCAATGCCGTTGTTTCTGATTGGGCTTTTGATGGGCTTGCCTTGGCTGCTGAATCTGGGAATAATATTATTCTGCGGAGCGTTGGTGTTTCATCTGGTGACGCTTCCCGTTGAGATTGACGCAAGTTCCCGTGCTTTGAAATTATTGCAACAAACCGGAACTCTCACGAATAACGAACTCGCCGGCGCGAAAAAAGTTTTGACAGCTGCTGCGTGGACGTATATTGCTGCGGCATTGATGTCAGTTTTGCAACTCGTGAGACTGCTCATGATCAAAAATTCCCGAAGAAGATAGGAGAAATATTTTGCGCGGAATAGAGGCTGCTCTGAACGTATTAAGCTCAGTGAATCGCAAAAAACAAGACCAGAATCGCAAATCCGGAAAGTTCGCGATAGAAATGCTGCGGCAACTCGCTACTCAGGAAAACATGAAATCTACGGATATTTCGCTGGCATCGTCGCTGATTTATATATCAATGCGTCGGCGTGAATTATGGCAGAAAATTGCTGCGGATTTTTTAGGGACGAGTAATTCCAGTGCGAATTTCGAAAAATTGCCCGGATTCGTTCGTGATTGCCTCGTGATGGGAACGGGCGGATTGCTGGAGTTGCGCAGATTTTCCGGCGGAGTTCTGGTTAATGGCATTCTCGAAAATTTGCGTGCGAGAAATTTTGGCAAGTTTACGGCACTTGTGAATGCGGTTTTGCACAAAGTCGGCGAACTTGGAACTCAGAAACTCGATGCTATCAAGAATAGCTCACGAAGCGAAGAACGCGCAATGTGGGCAGGGATTCCGGTTTGGTCATTGCCGGCGTGGATGAAAACTTGGGACAGAACCGAACTGAATCAGATTTGCGATTACATGATTCAGCAACCTGCTTCGACGTTGAGAATCTCGCCTAATCTGGATCAATCCGAAATTCTGGAACTCGTCGCTAAATTCGAGAAATTCGGCGCTGAAATCAGCAAATTATCCGGAGCAATTCACCTGAGAGAAACTGTAAATCCAACTGAACTTGAAGGCTTCAACGATGGGAAATTCACTGTGCAATCTGAGAGTTCGGTTTTAGCTGCGTCAATCATAAGCAGGTTCGCAAATCTTGGACGCAAAAATTTCGGGCATATTCTCGACATGTGTTCGGGTCGCGGCGTGAAGGCAGGGCAGATTCTTCAGGAGTGCAGGAGTTCTGAGCTTGAGTGTTGGGAAATTTCCGAGAATCGCCAGAAAAGTGCGTTGAGTGAGTTGCAGCGATTGGGCGTTGTTGAGCGTGCGATTTTCAAGACGGGCAATGCTTTGGAACTTACGCCGGAGAATCAGCCGGATTTCGTTATGCTTGATGCGCCGTGTACTGGTTCGGGAACTTGGAACAGAAAGCCCGAATCAAAATGGAATCTCAGCTGGGAGAATCTCGACAAGTCAGTATACACTCAGAAGAAATTGCTCGCTCATGCCGTGAACTTGTGCAAAACCGGAGGCTATGTGCTTTACATAACGTGCAGCCTCTTGAAGCAGGAAAACGAGAACGTCATCGCCGAAATTCTCGCGAAAAATCCCGGGTGCATAGACGTAACGAGCTTCTTAAACTGGAAAACTCGCCCGTTCAGAAAGGGAAAACCTTGGGGAGTGTATATCATGCCGGAAAATCCTTGGTTAGACGGGTTCTATTGCGCGCTAATTCTTAAGAAATGATTTTGTATTTGTAACTGGAGGTAATGTTTTGGGAAAAGTGATTCGCTGGACGTTGTTGTTCGTCGTGTTGATAATTTTCGCGTCGGGAGGCGTTGCGTTTTACACGGTGTTTTTCAGACCGGAGGGCGATTTGAAAGTTCCGAATTTGAGAGAGCGTTCGATAGTTGAGGCGGTTTCTGAAGCTGAGCAGTCCGGATTCACAGTTCAGGTCGAACACGTAGCGTCAACTTTGCCTGAAGGTCGCGTGCTTGCACAATATCCAGAGGCTAATTCTAGCATTCGTAAAGGTCAAGTAATCGTTCTGCAAGTTTCGAAGGGTGGCGAGTTGCGTTCTGTTCCGGATTTGCGCGGACAGTCACTGGCTAAAGCTCAGAATTTGATTCGCGAACAGGGTTTCACAACCGGAGACGTTATCAAGATTAAAGAACCGGATATTTCAGCAGGGACTGTAATCGCACAAAGTCCGGCAGCTCCGGCGAATATCGCTTCAGGCCGCAAGATAGATTTGCTTATTCAGGACGGCACAAATTCAGAAATGCGCTCAAACGAAGAATTGAAGATCCCGGATGTAAATCGTATGCAGGAACGTGAAGCCCGTGAAGCTCTGAGTGCCAGCGGTGTGAAAATTCAGGCGGTCGATCGCGTTTACAGCCCGTTGTTGCCCGAGGGTGTTGCAATCGAGACAAAACCTGCGGCAGGAACTAAGATTCGTTCGGGGCAATCTGTAATCCTGAAAATTTCTACGCAAAGACGTCCGGCTGGATTCATAGATCCAAATTCGAATACGCCATCACAAGCTCAAGTTCAGAATCAGAATCAGAATCCGCAAACTCAGAACGGCAGTGTCAGACGCGTGACAAGTCAGCCTGAAGCAGGTCAGGAATCGCAAACTCAAACGCAAACACCCGAACCAGCACCAACGCCAGTTCCAGAGCCTACACCAGCTCCGACACCAGCACCAGCTTCGTCAGGCTCTCAGAAAAGTGCGCGCGTAATATATATCGTGCCACCGTTATCAAGTCCTATGAATTTACGAATCGAAGTCACAGACCCGACAGGAAAACGCGATATTATAAATCGTCAGGTCAAAGGCGGAGAGAGTTTTAACACACAGGCAAATTACACGCAGGAATGCGTTATAACAATATATCTTGGAGGTAGATCAGTATGGCAGGAGAAGCACAAGTAATTAACACGAACACGAATATTAACAGGAAAGTTTATATCGCACCGTCAGTTTTGTCAGCAGACCCGTTGAATATTTCAGGCTCGATTGATTCGCTGCATAATAATTTCGATTGGCTGCACTTGGATATTATGGACGGACATTTCGTTCGGAATTTGTCGTTCGGAACGGATTTGGCGCGAGCGTTGAGAAAGCGTTATCCGGATATTTATCTCGACACGCACTTGATGATCGATGATTTGAAAGTGATTTTGCCGCTGTTTCTGGATTCCGGTTCGTCGTCAATTACGATTCACGCAGAGACTGAGCCGCAATTATTGCACGCCTCGTTGATGCAGATTAAGAAAGCCGGATTAAACGCAGGTGTAGCAATTTGTCCCCCGACTCCGATTGAGAGCATAAAATACGTGATGGATCTGGTGGACTTGGTTCTGGTCATGTCTGTTACGCCCGGGTTTGGCGGTCAGAAATTGATTCCAAATTCACTTGACAAAGTTCGCGAACTGGTTTCGATTCGTGAAGTGAACAAGCTGAAATTTTTAATCGAGATGGACGGCGGAATTAAGGCGAATAACGTTTCTGAAGTTGTGAATGCAGGCTGCGATGTTGTCGTGGCGGGCAGCGCAATTTTCGAGGCTGAGAATCCGTCAGAAGTCGTGAATAAAATGCGATCGGTATTATAATATGCAAAACGCAACAGTGAACAGGAGGACTTTAGGACTTTGACAGAGCGTGACGAGATATTACGCGATTTAGGCAAACAAACGGCACAAATTCGAGAGAGCAGAGGCATTACGCTTGAGGACGTGTTCGACAAGACGCGAATCCGCATGGAATATTTGCGCGGAATCGAAGCCGGAGATTACAGCAATTTTCCGGAGCTGGTTTACGTGAAGGGATTCGTCAGGACGTATTTGAGCTTAATCGGAGCTGAAGATTTGCAGGAAGATTTCATGAATCAGCTTGACCAGAATCGTGCGGGGAAAAAACATGAGCAGAACGTTACGAATATTTTGCGCAACGGCTCGTCTTTACCCGAGGGATTCAAACCTGCGTCGCATTTCTGGCTATTCCTGGTCTTAATTGGGGCGTTGATTGGCACAGCTCTGTACGTTTGGTACGCAATATCATACGGCGGAATTGACGTTACTAATCTCAAGCTGTTCAGGTTCTCGGGAAATGGCGGCGAAGTTCCGGTGATTCAAGTTGACATTGTATCTGATGACGTGTCCGAAGAAGTTTCCGGTGACGAGAATGCTCAGAATATTTCAGGAGATGTCGAATCCGCAGATCAGAAAACCGAAGTTCCTCAGAAAAACATGATTCAGGTTCAAGCGATTAACGATGTTTGGCTGAAAATTACGATTGGTCAGAACGTTGTATTTTCGCGCACGATGAAACGTGGGGATTCTGGTTCGTGGGAATTGACGGCTCCGGCTACGATTCGATTTGGACGGGCGACTGCTGCACAAGTTATCGTGAATGGCAAAGATCTCGGCGTACCGAATCCGCGAGCGAAAGGTCCTGAGACGTATATTTATAATCCGGACGGAACATTCAGGAAAGCTGGCAAATAAGCGAATCATGAATTGTGAATCATGAATAATAATGCTAGAATGTGAAAATATTTTAGATTTGCATTTGGAGGTTTAGTAAGATGCGTTTTAACAAAAAGATTTCTGCGATTGCTGCGTTGTTAGTAATGTGTGCTGTGTTGTTTTCAGCTCCGGTTTTTGCGATGGAATTTGCCGAATTGAAGGGCTTGGCACTGAGCGGTGATGCTGGAGCGCAGAACGATCTCGGACTTGCATATATCGAAGACGATGACGTTCCGACGAATTATTACGAGGGTGTATCATGGCTGCGAAAAGCTGCGGATCAGGGGCTTGCGTTGGCTCAGCATAATCTCGGCTTGCTGTATTACGACGGCGGTCAGGGTGTGCCGCGTGATAAGTGCGAAGCTGCAAAGTGGATCGGGATGGCAGCGGAACAGGGACTTGCAGAGGCTCAGTATAATCTGGCGGTGATGTATTTCGAGGGCGAAGGTGTCGAGCAAAGTTACGCGAACGCAATGAAATGGTATCACAGGTCTGCAGCCAAGAATTACGCAAATGCTCAGTACAATCTCGGCGTAATTTATCAGGACGGCAACGGCGTGCCACAGGATTACAAAGCGTCGCTCAAATGGTATCACAGAGCTGCGAAACAGGGACTTTCTGAGGCTCAGTATAATCTCGGACTTATGTATGTCAACGGGCTGGGTGTTCCGGAAAAATCCGAGGGTCTGAATTATGCTGAGGGCGTGAGTTGGCTCAAGAAAGCTGCTGCACAGGGAGATTTTGACGCAATAGATGTCTTGGAAGAACTCGGCGAAAATTGCGTCCCGTATGAGAAATGCAAAAAATAGTAATCATAAATCACGAATAATTTTTGACGAGAAGCTCAACTCCTGAAGAAATAAATTCAACGGGAGTTGTGTTTTTTACGCGAATATAACATGAACGAAAACTCAGACTCAAACGTGAATCTTGTAAATCTTAACGAGATGCTCGAACGTAGAGAAGCGCGCGCAAATTTTCAGGACGAATTACTGCGCAAATATCACGACACGATAATTTCTTTCACGATGAATATTCCCGGACCAATCAAGACGAGTAAATTAATCCGCTCTGGCTTCGAAATCGGCAAGAGAAATCTGCTCGAAAAATTACACGCTCAGAATTTCCAGATTAACGCAATATTCGAAATTCACGAGAAAACCGGCGACGAATTATTACTATCAATCAAAGCAACTGATGACGAACTAAAGCGAATCGCGATCTCAATCGAAGAACAAAACGATTTGGGAAGATTATTTGATATTGACGTGATAAATTCTCGTGGTGAAAAAATTTCGCGGGATAATTTCCGAAAGTGCCTGATTTGCGACAAACAAGCTCAGGAATGCGCACGTTCACGCACTCACTCAGTTTCAGAAATGCAGGACGCTGTGAGAAAAATTTTAGAAAACGCTGCTATAATAATTAAATAATATATTTAGTCGGATTGGATTCGGAGGGAT
This sequence comes from uncultured Fretibacterium sp., assembly GCA_937911045.1. Lineage (GTDB taxonomy): Bacteria > Synergistota > Synergistia > Synergistales > Aminobacteriaceae > JAFUXM01. The sequence goes on from CALEPX010000097.1 coordinate 10,551, forward strand.
AATTTTTCTAAATGGAAGCGAAGAAAACTGTTGCGGCTGCGAGTAAAAAATGGGAAGTAGTTGTTTTCACGCTCGGAACAGACGCTTTTGCTATAAACGTGAATAAGACGCGAGAGATTTTGCGATGGACAGGTTGCAGACCCGTTCCCACGACAACGCCAGCATTTGTTGGTATCACGACAGTGCGTGAAGCTACGTTGCCGTTAATTGATCTGCGCGTATTTCTTGGGATCAAATCAACTGTCCCGATGAATAAAACCAAAGTCATGATTGTCGAATTTAACGATATAAAACTGGGATTTCTGGTTGACGGCGTTGAACGAATCCGACAAGTCAATGCCGATGATCTTGATGCGTCGAGAATGCGCGGAGTTTCGCTCAAATGGGTGTTGTACATAATTCGCCGCGATGAACGGAATATTCTGCTGCTCGATTACGAAGCGATAATTCAGGAAACAGCACCTGCTGTCGCTAAGAACATGTTTGACCAGAACAAAGTCAATTCGTTTCACAGACAAATCGGACACGTCGAGAATTTTCACATACTTGTTGCGGACGATTCGCCGTTATTGCGCAAACAAACCTGCGATGTTCTCAAGCAATCCGGATTCGCGAGCATATATCCTGTCAAAGATGGTGCTGAAGCGCGTGAGTTAGTTCTTGATAAAGGCGAGAATTTTGACCTGATAATTTCGGATATTGAGATGCCTATGCTGGACGGATTGAGCCTGGTTGAGAGCATCAGAGCTGACAACCGCACGGCAGGAATACCCGTAATATTATTCTCGTCTATAATGGTGAAAGACTTGCTGGACAGAGCCGAACAATTCCGGGTCGTTCACGTAATGAAACCGGACATTTACAAACTTGTCGAGGAAGTCGTGAGAATCTATCACGAGGTCAAACGTCGTCGCGGATATTAGGCGGAATCACTCACACTCCGCCTAGTATTCTAACTCTGATCGTGGCTTATAAAGCGCTTAATTCCCCGAAGCACAATGCTGTTATTATGATCATCTGACATTATCAAATCGAACGATAACAGGGATTTCGCCTCACCGTTCTCTTGATACCAGTGTTCAACATCAACGCTTACTGCTTTATAACCAAGATTCTTGTAAACTTCATCTTTCATAAGCTCCAAAAAATTCTCCTGATCAAACGGGTCAGTGAATCTTTTCGGGATTTTCACCGGAATCGCTGCGAGAAAAAATTCTGCTTCCTGACGCAACGCATCTTTCGAGTGAATACTCGTCACGGATGCAACAGCTCTCTGCATGGTCTGCGAAATCATCAGGAACAACATGCCAGCAACCGCCATCGCCGCTAAAAATTCTACCAAAGTCTCGCCTCTGCGCTTCATAATAATTTTTGACATAACACACACCTCGGAAATTTCCCAAAATCGTAAAACTCTCTCACAAATCTAAAGCCCTTCGAAAAATTTTGCAAACCCGAAATTTCATGATACTGATTCAAATCGCCAATCTCAAGAATCACATAGCCGCCACGCTTCAGAAATCCGCACGTATCCGAGAATATCAGCCTGTAGAAATCCATTCCGTCAACGCCGCCGTCAAGCGCAGAAACCGGTTCAAAATCCCGGACTTCGGGCATCAATTCGCAAATTTCACGCGTCGGAATATACGGAGGATTCGAGATTATCAGGTCAAGGCTCTCAGAATTTTCCGGATACGCAAATTTCACACGGGCTTCAAGATTATATCGCGCAACGTTTTCCCGAGCGTAACTCATCGCTTCAGAACTCGCATCGAGCAAATACGCGAACGAATCCCCAAGCTCAAGCAGCAGCGTCAACGCAATACACCCCGAACCCGTTCCCCAATCCAGAAATTTTACCCCAGATTTACCGCGAAAAATTTCCAACGCAGCCTCGACCAAAACTTCCGTATCATGTCTGGGAATCAGCACACCAGACCCTACGCGAAAATCCCGCCCGAAAAAATCCGCCTCACCGATTATATATTGCAAAGGCTCATGAGATTCCCGGCGTTGAATCAATTTCTCAACTTCGCAAATCTCGGCTTCAACAAAATTCTCCCGTGTGAAAAATTCCGCCTCAGAAATTCCCAACGCATGACACGCTAACCAGATAACTTCTCTCGCGGCATTATGAATATTCGCTGCCTCAAGACGTTTAACAAATTCCGCGAAAATTCTAGCCCTCAAGATTCTGCAATTTCTGCGTCTGTTCAGCCAGTAACATCGCGTCAATCATCTCGTACAAATCCCCGTCCAAATACGCTTCGAGTTTATACAGCGTGAGATTAATCCTGTGATCTGTTATGCGATTCTGCGGAAAATTATACGTGCGGACACGCTCAGACCTGTCTCCCGAACCGACCATTCCGCGACGTTCAGCAACCTGTTCCGAAATTTGCTTCTGCTGCTCGTAATCATATAATTTCGTACGCAAATACGACATTGCACGCGCACGATTCTTGATTTGCGATCTCTCGTCCTGACACGTTACGATTATTCCCGTAGGCAAATGCGTGATTCTAACAGCCGAGTCCGTCATGTTCACGTGCTGACCGCCTGCACCGCTTGAGCGATACGTGTCGATTTTCAGATCTTCCGGTTTTATATCAATTTCGACTTCATCAGCTTCGGGCAATACCGCAACAGTTGCTGCTGACGTGTGAATCCTGCCGCTTGCTTCTGTAACGGGAACTCTTTGAACTCTGTGAACGCCGCTCTCGTATTTCATTTTGCTGTACGCGCCTTTGGAATCAATCCGGAACACTACTTCTTTGAAGCCGCCGATGCCAGCCGTGTTCGTGCTAGAGTCCATGACTTCCATTTTCCAGCGTTGACGCTCACAGAATCTCGTGTACATTCTGAACAAATCCGCAGCAAACAACGTAGCCTCATCTCCGCCAGTACCAGCGCGAATCTCAACAACGACGCTCTTCTCATCATTCGGGTCACGCGGTAATAATAATAACGTCAAATCCCGTGTGAAATTCTCGATTTTCGGCTCAAGATTATCCAGCTCTTCACGTGCCAACGCCTCTAATTCTGAATCGCCGCTTTTAATTAGCTCACGAGCTTCTGAAATCGATGCCAACGCAGCTTTGTACTCGCGATACTTTTCGACAACAGGTTCTAACTGCGCACGCTTTTTCCCGAGCAACTGCAATTCTTTCGGATCGGACGAAATTTTCGGGTCAGCCATTTTGCGCTCAGTCTCGTTATATTCCTGTTCGATTGCCTGTAATTTCGGCTCAATATTCACGCTAAATCCCTCCCTGCATAGCAGTTCTAAGCGAAACTAACGCTACTTCCGCCTGATTAATATCCGGTTCACGTGTCGTCAAATATTGCAGCGTCAAGAACGGGCTGATTATGCAGCGTCCGATTACTCCGGAATTTGAAGCGAGCCTGATTATCTCGTACGAAACGCCAATCACAATCGGAATCAGAATTATCCGCGCGAGAACTTGTAACAGGAAATTTCCAGCTACAAGAATTTTCACCGGCGAAAAAACGATTATGCTCACAATTACAGCAATCAACATGAACGACGTTCCGCACCTCGGATGAATCCGCGAACAGGTCATGATATTCTCCGGAGTCATTTCCAGATTCGATTCGAATGCGTTAATCGTTTTGTGTTCGGCACCGTGATACCTGAAAACCTGCTTAATATCGCTCCACATGCCAATCACCGCAACATATCCGATGAAAATCACAGCGCGCAAAATTCCCTCGAAGATATTCGCGTAAATCGCCTCAAGACCAAGTTTCCCCGAAATCCATAACGGCAACGCTATAAATAATCCGCCGACAGCGACAATCGCCGTAATCACAGCCAAGATTATGTCCTTCAAACCCATTTCCTCGTCAGTTTCTTCCAGAGCAACTTCCGCAGATTTCGACAACGCTCTGAAGCCAACAGCCATCATTTCGCACATGATTACGATCCCGCGAAGGAACGGCAATTTCCACGGCAATTTCTTCGTGCGTGAGTTATTCGCCCAGTTATCCGTGAAAATTTCTCCGGATTGTTTACGCACAGCCAAGCCCCAGAGATTTTCGCCCTTCATCAGAACTCCCTCGATTACAGCTTGACCGCCGACTGGAATTTTCCGAGCCTCACTCGCGAACAAATTCGTGACTAACATCAACAGCAAATTAATTCTTCTCAGCAAATAACAAATCCTCCATGCTCTCATATTTTCTGCCACACGACCGCGACTCATGACACGAGCCGAATATGCAACCCGGACCGGCTTTCGCGAATAATACCGGAGCTTTCTCTCGACACAGCACAAGCATTTGACGCGCAAGTTCGTGAATTTCCCACTGAGCACGACGACACAATCGCAGCTCAAAAAAATGGTGCAATTCCCGCGCATTCATCGTGACAACCAGGCGCGTAGAATTTCCGTGCGGCAAAATAAATCTCGCGTCCTCTTTTGCAATGCCGAGTTCAAGCATTTTCTCATACGCAGCATACGACGATTTAACCTGCGATTCGAAAATTTCCAGTGCTTCAGGATTTTTCTTGATCGAATCCGGAATTATCACGCTTGAATCATCACTTGAATTATCAAGAGACATTTTCACGTAACGCTGGCTCTGCTGGCTGAAACTCGCTAATCTGTGGCGAACCAACTGATGCGACGCAACACGGCTCAAGCCATCAACCGCAAACGTGAAGCTCACATGTTCAAACGTCGATAAATGCCCGCTACGAAACAAACTTCCGAGCAATTTCTCCGACAGAATATTTTCCTCAGTTTTGAGCAAATCCTGCGCGGAAATATCGCTGTAACAAATCCGAGCTGCTGCTGCAACGATTGCGTCCGGTTCTGGTGTGTGACTTAGCAAAAATACTCTCATACAAAAAACAGGGGTCTCGCACCCCCGAATGAATCCTTCAATTCTGAGCTAAACTTCCGTTCTTTGACCGTAATTCACGCCTTGATATTTCTTCTGGAATTTCTCAAGTCGTCCGGCTTCAGTCAAAACTCTGCCCTTCTTGCCGGTATAGAACGGGTGACACTGTGAGCAAACTCCCACGCGGATTTCCTTCATCGTTGAGCGCGTTGTGAAAGTGTTTCCGCATGATGTGCAAGTAACTTTGCATTCCTGATAGTTAGGATGAATATCTTTCTTCACGATACAAACACCTCCGTATTAATGACGCAGACCAAGTCGTTCGATCAAGCTGCGATAACGAGCAAAATCGTTTTCTCTCAAGTAACTCAACAATCTGCGGCGAGTTCCTACCATTTTCAAAAGTCCGCGTCTCGAATGGAAATCCTTCTTGTGAACCTTCAAATGCTCCGTCAATTCGCGAATACGCTCCGTCAAAACAGCAACCTGAACTTCGGGCGAACCTGTGTCCGTCTCATGCGTTCTGTATTCGGCGATTACTGCCTGCTTCTTTTCCTTCTGTATCATAAATGACACCTCTTGATTATAATCCCGCGAACTGAGAACTGCGCCAATTTCCGCAACAGACCAAGTTCGGGGTCGCGCTTATCTTACACTAACGCTCCGAAATTTACAATAGCTCAGCGTGTAAGCACCAAGCCTCAGCCTGAGTAATCTTCACGTTCACGAATTTGCCGATCAAATCTGGATCGCCTGCAAATATTACGACTTTATCACTCGGCGTACGTCCCTGCAATAAATTCTCGCCCTTAGGAGCTGGAGCGTCAACCAGAATTTCAAACTCGCGTCCGACAAGTTTCTGGTTAATATCAAGCGTTATCGAATCCTGCAACTCGTTCAGATGCGTCAATCTTTGTAAACGTTCCTCGACTGGCAAAGCACCGCTCATTTTTGCGGCAGGAGTTCCGTCACGTTCGGAATACGCGGCACTGTGAACCAGATCAAATCTGACTTCTCGCAAAATCCTGAGTGAATCTTCGAAATCAGATTCGCTCTCGTCCGGAAATCCTACGATTAAATCCGTCGTTAAGCCTAAATCCGGAACTTTTGCGCGTGTGAAATCAACTTTCTCCAAATATTCTTCGCGTGTGTATTTGCGATTCATGAGCTTCAACACACGATTGCTACCGGATTGTACGGGCAAATTCAGCGATGGACAAATTACTGGTTCGCTAGCCATTACTTCGACAATATCCTCCGTGAAATCCTGTGGCAACGACGTGACAAATCTGAGCCTTCGTAAGCCTTCTGAATGCAAATTTGCAACTTTCAGCAACAAATCCGAGAATCGCATTTCACCGGAATCTTTGCCGTAACTGTTCACGTTTTGACCCAAGAGCGTAATTTCCAAAACTCCGTCATGCAATAAGGCGCGCGCTTCGTTTATTATGTCCTCGGATTTTCTGGAGACGAACCTGCCCCGAACATACGGAACGATGCAATATGTGCAGAAATTGTCGCAACCGTGAGCGATTGTGATGTAAGCCTTGTATTTATTTTCGCGCAGAATTTCAGCGTTCGAATCGTCAAAATTGAAGTCCAGCGCAAAAAATTCACGCGGATCTGTATCCAGCAAATTCACGCGCAACTTGCGATTTTCGAGAACCTGCTCAAGATTTTTCGGAATCTGCCCAATGTGACGAGGCCCGGCAACAAGTCTTACCCACGGAAAACGCGCCAACGCCCGAACGCCCAATCTCTGCGCAACGCAACCAGTCAGAGCAACGCACGGTCTGTGATTTTTCTGCCACGATTTCTCGAACAAACCAAGCTCGCTCCAAACTTTCTGCTCAGCCTTAGCACGAACGCTGCAACCCGTAATTATCACCAGATCCGGATCCTGCGAATCGCTCAACTCGTCCCAACCCATGAACTTCAAAACCGTACGCAATTTGTCGGCGTCGTAAACGTTCATCTGGCAGCCGTAAGTTTTGATTGCGAAAGTTCTGCTCATTTTTGCGACATCACTCAAATCTGGCGAAAACATCATCAACCCATCTGAGATAGAATTTATTCTCGAACAAGGCTCTCAATCTATCAGGCAAATCATCGTGTCCGGTACTTTTCAGGCGTTCGTCGTTCAACAGCAAGTCCAGAAATTTCCCGTCGCCTGCAGCAGTTTTCATTGCGTTTTCCTGAACGATTGCGTAGGCATCTTCGCGTGATAATTGCAATTCGTCGAGCAGGAACGTCAGCACACGCTGCGAATATACCAGTCCACCGGTAAGATTAATATTCTCGGCGAGTTTTCGCTCATCAATGACTGAACCGCGCAAAATTTTCGTCATGCTTCGAATCATAAATGCCGCAATATTAAACGCATCATTCCAGATTACGCGCTCAGTTGACGAGTGGCTAATATCGCGTTCGTGCCACAGAGCTACGTTTTCAAGAGCCGTGATCAAATATCCGCGCAAAAGTCTCGACATTCCGCAGATTCGCTCACACTTAATCGGATTGCGTTTGTGAGGCATTGCACTTGAACCCTTCTGACCGACACCGAACGGCTCGAACATTTCCCGAACTTCTGTACGCTGCAAATGTCGGATTTCAAGAGCGATTCTCTCAAGTGTGCAGCCCATCAATGACAGCGCGCCCATAATTTCGGCATGACGGTCACGCTGCAAAATCTGATTCGAGATTTTCGCCGGTTCAAGATTTAGCAATTCGCAAACTCTGGCTTCGAGTTTAGGACTGCACATAGCGTACGTTCCGACAGCTCCGGAGATTTTCCCGACTGAGATATTTTCGCGAGCGTGTTCGAGTCTGCCTTTGTCGCGCAAAATTTCTGAGTGCCAGTTCAGGAATTTCAGACCGAGTGACATTGGTTCCGCGTGTATTCCGTGAGTTCTGCCGATACATGGCGTGTACTTGTGTTTCTCCGCCAAACCGAAAACTTCCGCGTCCATCTCGTCCAGAGCTTTGATAATTATATCCAGACTTTCCCGCAGCATTATCGAACTTGCCGTATCCAATATATCGCTGCTGGTCATTCCGAGATGCAAGTATCGTCCGTTTTCGCCGACATTTTCTGCAACTGCGCTAACAAATGCGACGACATCGTGCTGAGTTTTGCGTTCAATTTCCTGCACGCGTGCAATATCAAATCTGGATTTCTCGACTATATCTTTCAGCGCGTCCTCCGGGATTCTGCCCTCTTCAGCCCATGCCCGAGCGACCGCAATTTCCACATCGAGCATGACTTCCAAACGGTGTTGATCACTCCAAAGTTCGCTAATATCTTGTTCTGAATATCTGTCTATCATGTTAATTACAACGCTTCCCTATTATCATAAATTGCTCCACCAGCCGTGCATGCCGCGCAGAAACAGTATTTCGCACCCTGAGATTTCAAAGCTTTGCCTTTTTTTTCGAGTTCCGCAGCAGCATCCGCGCCGAAAATTTTCTTGCCTGTGTCTGAGCCTGCAAACGCAATCGTATCGTCAATCGAGTTCACATTTTCTTCGAGCGACTTGATCAGTACGTCCGCATTAGCTTTTGACGGATCGGATTTGTAATTTTCCGCAGCAGTTCTGAGTTCGGGCTGACACATCGGAGCCGCTATTAACTCATCGATTTTCGCTAATAATTCTGTCTTTGTCATGTGAAAAAATTCTCCTGTAAAATATATTTTCCCAGAAATTCTAACATATCTTGTGAATTTGCGCGCGTAATTTGTAAGCGTGTTTTCTCAGGCGCAATCTGGTAGAATTGTGAACGTGTAAACAATCCATGGAGGGATTGCAAATCTATAGCACGGAGGTTAAAAACATGCGCATAATCCAGAGCAATATAATCGTGAATACGTCTGGTTACACAAGCAGGCTCGAACGCGGTAACACAATCAGACGCACAGACACGCAGTTCGTTCACGTTAGAGAGCCAATCATGGTTCAGCGTCCACAAATCGAGGATTTCAATTCGTTAGTCGTAGTACACGATCAGGTTGAGCAGTATATATAATATAATTAGCCTGATTTAGGTTAGAAAGTTCTCTCCCGAAAAACTCGCGCAATGGGGGAGAATTTTTGGTATAATACGGTTTCCGTTATAAATATCTTAAATATCTTAAATCAGGAGGATGTTGTTTAATGCGTAAAATAATAGTTGCAATGGTATTAATCATGCTATTGTCAACGAGTTCGTTTGCGTTTTCGAATCACGTTCGCTGGTCGTTCAAAGCTGATGCGCCTATTACGAGCGGAATTGCTGCGAATGAAAATTACGTTTTTGCCGGCGATGGTTCAGGAAATTGCTATGCGTTTAATAACTCGGGTAGCCCGGTCTGGGTTCATAGGGGCAATAGTTCAGTTACAGGCACACCGGTTATTGCGAATGATCGAGTTGTATTTGTGCGTTCAGACGGACATGTTACGTGCTTGAAAATTTCTGACGGTTCTGTGATTTGGGACAATAACACCCCTAACAACGCAAGCGGTCAGGATACAGCTCCAGACGGTGCAGCGATCGGTGATGGAAAAGTTTTCGTGTCAAAAGGTGACGGAGTTTTACACGCGCTGAATCTCAATGACGGCAAAACGGTTTGGACGTACAAATCCGAAATCGAGTTAAGAGCAGCCCCATCGTTCGGTGAGAAGCTTGTGTTTTTGGGCGAGTACAACGGAATTTTGAGCATTCTGAATCCCAAAGACGGCTCGCGAATCGGCGGCGGTGGTGCAGGCGGCGCAATCAACACTCTTGCAATCAAAAACGGCACGGCTTACGCTTCAAGTTGGGACGGTTCAGTTCAGGCGTTCAAAATCAAAGATATTATCCCGTTATGGAACGTGAAAGTCGGAGATCCTGTTACTACGCAACCCGAAGTCAATAACGGAATGATTGCTGTAGGAACTGCGCGAGGATTTGTTGTCGCACTCGATGAGAAATCCGGGAATATTCTCTGGAAATTTTCGAGTGAGGCTGGAAATATCAACGCAAAACCTGTGATTGCTGATGGATTTGTTTTCGCGCCAACCAGCAAAGGTATTTATGTTCTTGACGGTAATTCCGGCAGAGAGCGCGCATTGATTTTTGCAGAAGAAGGCGGCAGTGATTCAAGTCCGGCATTTGTGAACGATGTTTTGTACGTAGGCTGCAATAGCGGAGCAGTTTACGCTGTGAATTAATATTAATTTGGAGGCTATATCATCATGGCATTATTTAGAATACAGGAAACTAAGAGCAGTGTTGTAACGGAAATTCTCGCAGGTATCACAACGTTCGTGACAATGAGCTATATAATTTTCGTGAACCCGGGAATTTTGAGCCAGACGGGAATGGATTTTGACGCGCTTGTTGTCGTAACGTGTTTGGCTTCAGCTTTGGGAACGTTCTTGATGGCGATTTTGGCGGATTATCCGATTGCGTTGGCTCCGGGAATGGGCTTGAATGCGTTTTTTGCGTTCGGAGTTGTTCTGAACATGAAGATCAACGGCGCACCGGTTACATGGCAGATGGCTTTGGCTGCGATATTCATTGAGGGACTTGTGTTCTTCGTTCTGACACTCACAAAAATTCGCGAGATGGTCATGGACACGATCCCGAAGTCGTTAAAAATCGGAATTTCGGCGGGAATTGGCTTGTTCATAACGTTCATTGGCTTGCAGAGTGCAGGAATCGTAGTTGATAATTCTGCGACGTTGCTTGAGCTTGGAAATTTCAAGAATAATATTCCGGCGTTGTTATCAATGGGCGGATTGTTCTTGATTGCGATTTTGACGGCATGGAAAGTTCAGGGCGCGTTATTAATCGGGATACTTGTTATAACGGCTGTAGCTGCTGGTTTAGGACTTGTCACGCCTCCGGAGACATTCGTTTCTACACCTCCGTCGATTATGCCGCTGGTCGGGAAATTCGATTTCTCGCTCGTGAAAGAACTTGATTTCTGGGTGATTGTGTTCACGTTTTTCTTTGTAGATTTCTTTGACACGATCGGAACTTTAATCGGAGTTTGCAACAGAAGCGGATTACTCGACGAGAACGGCAAACTTCCCAGAGCTAGAGGCGCGTTAATGGCAGATGCTATTGCTACGATGGCGGGGGCATTAATGGGAACTTCAACAGTTACGTCATATGTTGAGAGTTCGAGCGGAGTTGCTCAGGGTGGACGAACTGGTTTAACGGCTGTAACGACTGCGGTGTTATTTGTCGCTGCGATATTCTTCACGCCGATTGTCAAAATGGTCCCGGGTTACGCGACTGCTCCGGCGTTAATAATGGTCGGCATTTACATGATGATGAGTTTGCGCGATCTGAATTACGATGATTTGACAGATTTGATTCCGTCATTGCTCGGATTTTTCATGATGCCGTTAGCTTACTCAATCGCTGTTGGAATCGAGTTTGCGATAGTTTCGTACGTTGTGATTAAGCTGCTCACGGGCAAAGTGCGCGATATTAGCTGGCTGATGGCTGTGCTTGCGGTGTTATTCATCGCGAAGGAAGTATTTTTCTAATCCAGCCAGTAAACCAGAGACTTGCATATATAAAAAAAGATCCCCCTGATTCGCGTCAAGGGGATTTTTTAATGCTTAGATTGCTATTTTAACGCCACAATTCCCATTTAGACTGATCCGTGTGAAGCAAGTGATGCGATTTTTCACCCAGAGGCTTTCCGAGATATTCAGCGTAACACTGTTTGATTGACGGGTTTTCGTGCGAGAATCTCAGATTGGATTTCTGGTCGAGTGCGAGCAAAATTCTGCCGCGATCCGCTCCGAGTTCCTTGCCAGCTTCGATCGGTTGACCGCCGCCGCCAGCACAGCCCGTCGGACACGCCATACATTCCACGAAATGATAGTCAACTTTGCCGGACTGGATTGCTTCACATAATTTGCGAATATTTCCCAAGCCGTTAGCTACTGCGATTTTGAGTTTGTTCCCGGCGATTTCAAACGTAGCTTCTTTCCAACCGTCGTAGCCTCGAACGTCTTTGAAAGCATCCGGATCAGGATTTTTGCCCGTAACGAAATTATACGCTGTTCGTAACGCAGCTTCCATAACTCCGCCCGTTGTTCCGAAAATATGCCCTGCTCCAGAAGCTGTCCCTAACGGCGCATCGAAGACTCCCTCAGGCAATTTCGAAACGTCGATTCCTTCAGAGCGAATCAGGCGATCCAATTCACGAACGGTCAATACAACGTCAACGTCTCTAGCTCCGGAACTGTTCATAACGGAAACGTCGCACTCGTATTTCTTGGCTGTACACGGCATGAATGACACGTGATATATTTTCTCAGGTTCGACACCAAGAATTTGCGCGTACCAGGTTTTGATAATCGCTCCGAACATTTGCTGCGGGGATTTTGCGCTGGATAATTGCGGAACTAAATCCGGAAATTCGGTCTTGATGAATCGCACCCAACCAGGGCAACATGACGTGAACATCGGGAATTTAATCGACTTGTCACCTGATAAAAACTTCGTGAGCTTATCGACAAATTCGCTTGCTTCTTCCATGATGGTCAAGTCCGCTGAGAAATCCGTGTCGAAAACGTAATCGAAGCCAACTTCACGCAACGCACTGACTAATCTCTCGGAACTTGCTTGTTCGTGAGTTAATCCCAACTGTTCGCCCCAAGAAGTTCTCACGGCCGGAGCAACTGACGCAATCGTAATTTTATCCGGATCGGCTAGAGCGTTCAGAGCTTTCTGAGTGTCATCGCGCGCAACTAACGCACCGACTGGACAATGTGTGATGCACTGACCGCAAACTGTGCAGTTCGTCTCTGTAATATCTTTTCCGGCGGAACATGCGACAGTAGTTTTTGATCCGGTTTTGGCGACGTCCCACACGTGCATACACTGGATATTATCGCAAACCTGAACGCAGCGCATACACTTTATGCACTTCTCGTCATTACGAATCAGCGGGAAATTCGTGTTCCAGTTAAATTCCGGAATATTCTCGTGATACTTCGGGTTTGATATGTTCAGGTCATTCGCTACGGATTGTAATTCGCAATTCTGAGAACGCACGCACTCAGCACATCGCGCATTATGTTGCGACAGGATTAATTCGACGTTGATTTTTCGAGCCTGCCTGACTTTCGGAGAATTTGTGAGAACCGACATGCCCTCCTGAACTTTCGTGTTGCATGACGCGACGAGTTTCTCAAGACCTTCGACTTCAACAACGCAAACACGGCACGCACCGATCTCGTTGATTTCTTTCAAATAGCACAGATGCGGAATCTTGATATTATTCGCGCTCGCTGCCTCTAAAATCGTAGTGTTCTCCGGGACTTGAAACGCTTTGCCGTTAATCTTAATATTTACCATCTAAATTCACGCCCCTCTCTGAATTTCCCGAATCCGTAATAATCGCAACGCAAACATCTGTTAGATTCCTGCTGCATTTCTTCTTCAGTCATTCCCTTTTCAACGAGCTTGAAGTCATGAACACGCTCATCGATTGGTCGTTCACGCATTTTCACACGTCCGCAAGCCGGTCGATTATGCAAAACTGGCTCAGGAATTTCGACGGGCAATTCTATCGGGTGATTATAGCCCAAATACTCGTCGATATTAGCTGCTGCAACTTTTCCTGCTGCGATTGCTCTGATAACTGTCGCTGGACCTGAGACGCAATCTCCTCCGGCAAAAATTCCGGGCATATTCGCTAATTCTTCACTGTCGAGTGCTTCGATGCAGCCCCATTTTACAGCAACGCCGCTGTTCTCGAAATTCTTGGTTTCGATTCCCTGACCGATTGCTACGACGATAATATCCGCTTCGATTCGAATTGGTTCGGCTTTAGCGTTTTTCGGAGCTGGTCTGCCGGATTTTATATTGCTGATCATCTGCTGCTGAACCCAGAGAGCTTTTGCTTTACCGTCTGAGCCAACTTCGACTTTCAACGGTGCGGCGAGTTCGAGAATTTCGCAACCTTCGACTTCAGTAGCTTCGACTTCTTCGGCGAGAGCAGTCATGTCTTCTTTACGACGACGATATGCCAACGTAACTTTCGCGGCATTAAGTCTGAGTGAAGATCTTGCGCAATCCATAGCGACGTTTCCGCCACCGACTACGACGACTTTTTTGCCAGTGAAATCCGGGAAATCATTATCGCCGATTCGTCTTAATAACGCGACGGCTGACATTACGCCCTCGGATTTTTCGCCCTCGATTCTAAGAGATTTGTCCGTGTGAGCACCGATTGCAATATATACCGCGTCAAATTCGGATTTGAGTTTTGCTAACGGATAATTTTCGCCACCGATTGAGATTTCTTTGTGTACTTTTATATCACCGGCAGTTAATAACGTGTTGATTTCCTCGTCAAGAACTTCGCGCGGCAATCTGTACGACGGGATTCCATAACGCAACATTCCGCCTAATTGTTTACGCTGCTCGAAAATTTCGACCGAGTGACCCATTAAGGCGAGATAATACGCAGCAGAAATTCCGCTTGGACCGCCGCCGATTACCGCGACACGTTTTCCGGTTTGTTCCGGTTTAGGCTGATTTTCTTTATAAACTGGCACATGCCCTGAATGATCAATCGCGTATAATTTCAAGCCGCGGATATTAATCGCATCGTCTACAATTCCGCGTCTGCATTTATTTTCGCACGGGTGTTCACAGACCATAGCGCAAACACTCGGGAACGGATTATCTTTGCGGATTAAACGCACGGCATCAGCAAATTTTCCGGCATTCACGAGCGCAATATATCCCGGAATATCAACGTGTGCAGGACACAGCGTCACGCACGGAACAGCTTTGAATCCTCCGAACGTGCAGTGATGATTCTTAACGTGTTCGACATATTCATCTCTGAATCCGCGCACACCTTTCAAGACCATGTTAGCTGCTTCATAGCCAATCGCACAATCGGCTGAATCGCAAATTGTCTGTGCAGTTTTCTCGATTAAATCAATCGTTGACATGTCCGCACGATTTTCTGTCACGTCATCGATTAATTTCTCAAGCTGCGGCAAACCGATTCGACATGGAACGCACTTTCCACAAGTCTGCGCTGCACAAACTTTCAAGAAACTGCTGGCTAAATCCAACGGACAGGAACCCGGCGGCGAAGAAATCACTCTTCGCTCCAAATCTCTGTGCAAAGACTCTACCGTTTCCTGAGCGTGTGTTGTGTTAGTTATGCTAAGACGGCTCATTTCACAAGTCCTCCCCCTCTTTTCGATCTACGCTCCACAATTTGAAATTCAAAAGTGAAGGTGATGATTAAGAATTTTAATCTTGATTATTTTGCATAATTATATCAGGTATTGCGAAAAATATTTTGCGAAAATATGCTGACGTTTGAGAATCCAGTATTGTGTATAATTAACGCAAATATTTATTTTGTGAAGGGGCGTGTCTTATTCAGGTGCGATACTTGGAAGTTGATGACAATAGAAAGTTAGATATTATATTCTTGGGACGCATTGCGATCGATTTCAATCCTGCGTACACGGAACTCGTTAAGGAAGAGTTCAAGCCGTTGAAGAAGGTGCATTACTTCGAGAAATTTGTCGGAGGCTCACCTGCTAATACGGCGTGCGGTGTTACGAAACACGGAATGAAGGCTGGATTTTTTGCTACGGTCTCGGACGATCAATTCGGCGATTACGTTATAGATTATTTCAACGAACGCGGCATTGATACGTCACACATTACGAGAGCGAAACACGGTGAGAAAATTGGTCTGACTTTCACGGAATTGTTATCGTCGAGCAAGAGCCAAATTCTCATGTACAGGAACATGGCTGCGGATTTGCAATTAAGCGTCGAAGATATTGACGAGGAATATATCAAGCAATCGAAGGCGTTATTAATTTCTGGAACGGCGTTGTGTGAGAGTCCGTCACGTGAAGCAGCTTTGAAAGCAATGATGTTGGCGAAACGCAATAACACTCGGGTAATATTTGATATTGATTATCGTGCGTATAACTGGAAAAATGACGATGAGATTTCGATTTATTATTCGACAGTTGCGCGTGAATCTGACATAATTCTTGGTTCGCGTGAAGAATTTGACTTGACGGAAAAACTTGTAAAACCCGGCATGAATGATATTGAGAGTTCGGAATACTGGTTCGGTTACGGTGCAAAAGTCGTTGTGATTAAGCACGGAATGGAAGGTTCGACGGCTTACACATCAGATGGTCAGAAATTTTCGATTAAGCCGTTTCCGGTTAAGGCTCGCAAAGGATTCGGTGGCGGTGACGGATACAGTTCGGCGTTTTTGTTCGGGATTTTCTCGGGCTGGGATATGTCGGAGTGTCTAGAATTTGGTTCGGCTGAAGCGTCAATGATGGTACGCAGCAATAATTGTTCGGACGATTTGCCGAATACGCAACAAGTGCGCGAATTTATCAAACAGGAAAAAGAAGAGTACGGCGAAATGGTCGCTAAAGTATAATAACGTATAAATTCATAGGAGGGATCTTTTATGTCGATTGAAAGAAAAGGTTATTGCATCAATGGTGAGTGGCTTGAGTCAAAGGCTGAGAAGTATTTGACGATAACGGATTCAAGTACGGGCGAGGCAATCGCGGAAGTTCCATGTTGTACGGAAGCTGAAGTTGAGGCAGCGATCGCATCTGCGGATAAGGCGTTCAAAGCATGGTCGAATTTGTCGATTAGCAAGCGCGTTCAGTACATGTTCAAGTGGCGCAATGTTCTGGTTGAACACGAGGAAGAATTGGCAGTCCTGTGTGCGAAGGAACTCGGCAAAAATTTGAACGAGGCTCGCGGAGATGTCAGAAAAGCGATCGAACCGACGGAGTTAGCTTGTGCGTTGCCGTATACAGTTCAGGGGAAAGCGGCTATGCAAGTTACGACTGGATTTGATACTGCGAGTTACAGATTCCCGTTGGGCGTAGTAGGCGGAATTGTCCCGATGAATTTCCCGGCAATGATTCCGTGGGGTTGGATGGTACCGTTGGCGATCGCGTGCGGAAATACTGTTGTGTTGAAAGCCAGCAGCCAAACTCCGTTGACAGCGATGAGAATCATGGAATTATTTTATAAAGAAGCCGGTTTCCCGAAAGGCGTTGTGAATCTCGTAACGTGCAGCCGTAAAGAAGCGGATTTGTTGCTTACGGATCCCAGAGTGAAAGCGATTACGTTCGTAGGCACGACAGGTGTTGGCAAGCAGATTTACTCTGTTGCAGCGGCTCATGGAAAACGTGTTCAGGCGCAGTGTGAGGCGAAGAATCACGCATTATTACTCGAAGACGCAGATTTAGAAAGTGCAACGAGTGCGATTATTAACTCGACGTATGGTTGTGCAGGAATGCGCTGCATGGCGTTGCCTGTAATCGTAGCTCAGGAGAGCATTGCTGATAAATTCGTCGCGTTGTTGAAAAAGAAGGCTCAGGCTTTGAGAGTTGGCTGTGCATATAAAGAAGACACGCAGCTCGGGCCGGTTGTCTCAGCGTCTCACCAGAAGAAAGTTTGCGATTGGATTCAGAAGGGCGTTGACGAGGGAGCGGAACTTGTGCTTGACGGCAGAAATTACAAAGTACCGGGTTATGAAAATGGCTTCTTTGTTGGACCGACGATTCTTGATCACGTGAAACCGGGCATGACTGTCGGAGATTGCGAAATTTTCGGGCCTGTTACGTGCGTGAAGCGTGTGAAGAATTTCGAGGAAGGAATTGCAATCATGAACGCGAATCCGTTTGCGAATGGCTCGTCGATTTTCACTCAGAGCGGCTATTATGCGAGAGAATTTGCGATGAGAACAGACGGCGGCATGGTTGGAATCAATGTCGGGATTCCAGTTCCGTCAGCGTATTTCCCGTTCTCAGGCAACAAAGACTCGTTCTTCGGTGATCAGCATGTTCTTGGACTTGACGGCGTGAGATTCTACACCAGAGCCAAGACCGTAACGACACACTGGTACGACGAAGAGAGCGCGAAGAAACCGATGGACACATGGGAAGGCACAGTCGAGAGGGATTAGTAGCATGAATATTGGATTAATTAGCATATTTGTAGCGATTGTCCTGTTATGGATTCTCGCGTATAAAGGCTGGTCAACGCTGTGGCTTTCACCGTTGGCTGCTCTGATAGTTGCTGTTGCGTGTAAAATGGATTTGCTCGAAATGTACACGAAAACTTATATGGAAGGTTTCGCAGGATTTGCGTTATCATGGTTTCCGGTGTTCATGTTGGGAGCGATCTTCGGGAAATTGATGGACGAGACGCGAATGGCGCAATCGATAGCGACGCACGTTTCGAGAATGTTCGGGTCTAAATGGGCGATTGTTGCGGTTGTCATTGCCGGATCGATCTTGACGTATGGCGGCATCAGCATGTTCGTGTGCGTATTTTGCTTGTACCCGATGTGCATCGTCTTGTTCCGTGACGCGGATATTCCGAGAAGATTAATCCCCGCTACGATTACAGTCGGAGTTTTCGAGTACACAATGGTATGTTTGCCGGGAACGCCGCAAATTCAGAACTTGATCCCGACACAGTATTTCGGTACAACAGCGATGGCTGCTCCGGTTTTGGGAATAATCTGCGGAATAATCATGGGTGGCGGCGGAACACTTTACATGATCTGGCGAGCGCGTCAGGCTAAGAATCGTGGCGAACATTTCACCGAACCATCGAATGCTGTACTGGTTGATTTTGATAACCTGCCGAATTTCTGGGTATCGCTCATTCCGTTAATAATCGTAATTGTTACGTTGAATGCGTTCCACTGGAATATTATCGTGTCGTTGATTGCGGCGAATTTGTCTGTATTGATTCTGAATCCGAAAGATTACAAGAAATTTGTTCCGGCAATTAACGAAGGTGCGAAGGGTGCGATGATGCCGATTATAAGCGTGAGTGCCATTAACGGATTCGGAGCTGTTGTGAAAGCGTCGCCGGCATTTGCGCAGTTGGTCGAGAGCTTGAATCAAATTCCGGGTTCGCCGTTAGTTTCGATGGCGGTTGCGGTGAACGTAGTTTGTGGTGCGACAGGTTCAGCAACGGGAGGAATCACGATTACGTTATCAGCACTTGCGGATCGTTATATTCAGATTTCGCAGCAGACCGGCATTCCGTTATCAGTTTTCCACCGAATTTTGGTAATTGCGGCGTCCGGCATGGATACAGTCCCGCATAACGGAGCAATTCTGACGTTATTAGCAGTTACTGGAATGACGCACAAAGAAGCTTATCGCGATATTCCGATGTGTACGATAATTTTGCCGTTAATCGCCACAGCTGTTGGAATATTCCTGGTTTCGTTAGGAATGGTATATTAGCATGATTAAGCGATGGTCACAGATACGCCGGGATCCTACGCCAAACGCACGCGGCGGTGAGGGTGTTACGGTTTTCGATCACATTCTTGAGAAAAGCGAACTCAAAACGAACTGCCGAATGTTCACGAAGATAACGCTTGAACCAGGTGCTTCGATTGGACATCACGGACACACTCGCGAGGAAGATATATATTATATTTTGAGCGGAATTGCGACGGTGTACGATAACGGTGAGACACACAAAATTTACCCGGGCGATGTTGCTTGGGTCGGAGACGGTGGCAGCCATGGAATCGCTAACGATGGCGAAGTGCCGCTGGAATTTATTTCGGTGATACTGACTTACGATCCGCCGGAAAGATAGAAAGATAGACAGTTTTGAGAAACACGAATCCCCCGTTCGGAATCAATTTTTCGGACGAGGGATTCGTGTTTTGCTCAGGAATTTTTCGAGCGTTTTGTCTGAGAATCAAAAAATCCCCCGTTTTGTTCGAGGGATTCTTTCTTGCAAAATTATTTCGCGACTTTAACAGGTACTCCGCCTTTTTCACAGGATTCTTTCGCGGCAATCGCGATTAAAACAGGCTGTAATCCGTCAAATGCTCCGACAACTGTCTCAGAATTATTCAGGCACGCTTCGACAAAAGATTTCTCTTCTTCGATGAATGCGTCGTTGTAACGTTCCAAGAAGAACCACAGGGGCTTCTCTTTTGAGACAGAATCTTTCGTGTAGAGCGTCGTGTTATTCGGAGTTTCGTTATCAGCTGTGATGCAGCCTTTCGATCCGAAAACTTCGATTCGCTGATCGTATCCGTAGACTGCTTGCCTGCTGTTGTCGATTACGCCCAATGCACCGTTCGCAAATTTCAGCGTGATTATGCACGTATCAACGTCCCCAGCTGCTGCGATTTCCGGATTCACAAGGCACGCACCGAACGCGCTGACTTCGACGACTTCTGAGCCGGATAAATATCTCACCATGTCGAAATCATGAATCGTCATATCCACGAAAATTCCGCCCGAAACTTTCACGTAACTAATCGGAGGAGCTTCCGGGTCGCGGCTTGTAACTTTCACGATTTGCACGTCACCGATGCCGCCGGATTTTACGACTTCATGAACGTGCTTGAAATTTCGGTCGAAACGCCGATTGAATCCGACTTGATATTTCACGCCAGCTTTTTTCACCTCGTCGAGGACGGCGCGGATTTTGTCGAGATCATGATCGATTGGCTTCTCGCAGAAAATATGCTTGTGAGCTTTTGCTGCTTCGATTGAGATTGGCGAGTGAGTATCGGTCGATGAGCAAATAAACACTGCGTCAATCGTCGGGTCGTTCAGGATTACGTGATAATCGTTCGAGTAAACTTTCACGCCCAATTTTTCGGCGAGTTCCTTTGCTGCTGGTTCATAAACGTCGGAGATTGCGGCGAGTTCAGCACCCGGCACACGTGAGATCAAGTTATTCGCGTGTAATTTGCCGATTCGTCCGGCTCCGATGATTCCAATGCGTAATTTTTTCTCTGACATGTAAATTCTCCTGTTAAAATTAATATTTTCTTGCGACTTTTTCGTGTTCGACGTGATTTTCCCAAGCTTTGCGATTCGCTTCAGTACCGCCGACTTCAACAGAGCCAACGCGCCACCATGCTCCGTAGCCTTCGGTCATTGATTTCGGCAGAACTTTTACGTCGATTAAGACCGGAACATTCTTGATTTTCTTTGCTTCAGAAATTGCGCTTTCGAGTTCTGCAAGCGTCCTGACTGTGAAAGATTTTGCCCCGTAAGCCCGTGCGATCGCGGCGTAATCAACCGGCATGAAA
This sequence comes from uncultured Fretibacterium sp., assembly GCA_937911045.1. GTDB lineage: Bacteria > Synergistota > Synergistia > Synergistales > Aminobacteriaceae > JAFUXM01. The sequence goes on from CALEPX010000097.1 coordinate 31,519, forward strand.
TCTCCGTCGAGTTTTCCGGATTCAGGATTCCGGAATCGCATTTCCGTGCATAGAGTAGCATTTCCCTGAGCAGTTTGCAAATTATTTATGCAGCCGAACGAAGCATTATCGAAAACTACGACCGTAATTTTCTTGTGTTCCTGAACAGCCGTTAAAAATTCCGAGTGCAGCATCACGAACGCGCCGTCACCGACCATTGAATACACTTCATGATCGTCACCGACCGCGAATTTCACGCCCAAAGCTCCGGAGACTTCGTAGCCCATGCAGGAATATCCGTATTCCATATTATACGTGTCCTGACCTTTTGCGCGCCACATTCTTTGCATATCACCCGGCAATGAGCCAGAAGCACCGATTACGCTGTCATTCGGATCGATCAATCTGTTTATTGCAGCGAGAGCCGTAGTCTGCGGGAGATTTGCGTTAATATCTTTCGCGAATCTGAAAGCAGAATTTGCGTTTGCGTCGTTGACTTCAGGAACGTAATTTTCGCCGAATTTTATCGCAGCGAGCCTGTCATATTCCTGATTCCATTTTTGAATCGCGGCTTCGATTTCGCCATTATATCCGGTCTTGTAGCCATCGAGAGCAGCCGTCAATTTCTCCAGAGCGTCGCGTGCATCAGCAATAACAGGAATCGCGTTTAACTTGAACGACTGAAATTCTGAGACGTTTATATTCACGAACTTCGCAGATTCTTTGAAGAGCCATTTCGATGACGTTGTGAAATCCGTATATCTTGTTCCGACACCGATTATCAAGTCCGAATCTTTTGCGATTTCGTTCGCCGATGAGCAGCCAGTCACGCCCAAACCGCCCAGATTCAACCTGTGATCCCAAGGCAGCGCGGATTTTCCAGCTTGAGTTTCGCCGAACGGGATATTATATTTCTCCGCGAAATTCCTGAAAGCCTCGTGAGCTTCAGAATATCTGACACCGCCGCCGCAAATCAGCATTGGCTTTTTAGCAGCTTTAATCGCCGCGACAGCTTGAGATATTGCTATTTCCGTTGCAGGTCTGCGTTCGATTCTCCAGACGCGTTTCTCGAAAAATGATTCCGGATAATCATACGCTTCACCCTCGACATCTTGCGGCATTCCGATACATACTGCGCCGGTATCAGCCGGGTCTGTCAAAACTCTGAACGCACTCATCATCGCGCTCATTAACTGCTCTGGTCTGACGATTCTGTCCCAATAACGGCAAACTGGTCTGTACGCATCATTCGTCGAAATTGATAGATCGCTTGGCTGTTCGATCTGCTGCAAAACCGGATCGGGCTGTCTGCATGCGTAAACGTCTCCGGGCAAAATCAGAACCGGAATATTATTCGCTGTTGCCGTAGCTGCTGCCGTAATCATGTTTGCTGCACCGGGTCCGACTGATGAAGTTACAGCCATGATCTGTTTGCGCTTCATGTGTTTTGCGAAAGCTACAGCTACATGAGCCTGTCCCTGTTCGTTCTTGCCCTGATAAATTTCGAGTCTGTGAGCTTCCTGTAACAGAGCCTGACCTAATCCGACGACGTTTCCGTGTCCAGGAATCATGAGAATGCCTTTCACGAACGGCTGTTCAACGTTATCATACGCTACGTATTGATTCTCAAGAAATCTCACGAGAGCCTGAGCCATTGTTAATCTTACTGTTTGCATGAATAATTACTCCTTTATGATTTATTCTGGTGTAAATATATGCTCGTTTGCGTCACTTTTCCAGAGCCAGGAATGTTCGGGGTCATCGATTCGTGTTTTGCGCCAAGGATTGCCCGGCAAATGACGAATGCCCCACGTATAACACATCGCGTAACCCGGAGCTGCTGCCTGTGAATGGAACGAGTGATTTATAATCAAGCAGCCGTTATGTCCAGTCTGGTAAATCTGCCCGTTCGCGAAACCTGCGCCGAATCCCTGAGGATAATCAAACCTGTAGAAATATACTTCCGGCTGTGGGTGATGATGCGGCGGATAGCTTGACCATTTACCCGGGTAACTCAGAACTTCGCCGAGTACCATGTTGCTGTACGGAGCTGACTCATAATCGAAAAAAGTCTGAATCTCACGCTGCATACAGCCCATTAATTCACCGTTTGAGCCTGCGTGCTGAACCATGATGTCTTTGGGCGCGTATAATCTTGCCGGAAAAATATTTGCGTTGTCCGTTAATTGCACGTAAATTTCCGAGTGTTCCAGAGCCTTGACTGAAACTTTCGTGCCTTTGCATACGTGTAAGCAATACGCCGCATAATGGAAAGTATCGGGTCTTGAAGCCTCGCTCACTTCGTTATCATACGTGAAAACAACTTTGCCGATGAATAAATCCAGAGCCAATTCTTTCTCAGGTTCATCAAAAGAATATCCGTCGCCGGCTTCGAGAACTAGCAATCCCACGTCCATATTCGTAGCGCAATCGTTCCCGCCCATAGTCAAGTACGAGTTATAACCGCGTGTAACTTGTTTTTGAATATACATGATCTAAATACCTGTGTGTTCCCGAATATATTTTCGTGCTTTAATCGCATATTCCAACGGGTTAGCTTTTGCGGGATCCTGTTCAGCCTCGACTAAGAGCCAGCCCTCATATTTTGCCTCGCTGAGTAACTTGAAAATCGGATCGTAATCCACACAGCCATCGCCCGGAACTGTGAACGCTCCTTCACGAACTGCTTTCAGGAAACTCCAACCTTCAGGCTTCACACGAGCAACTACATCAGCGCGCATATCTTTCAGGTGAACATGCCCTACGCGTTTGACATATTTTTTCAGGACTGTCAGCGGATCTTCGCCTGCAAATGTGAAATGCCCCGTGTCATAGCACAGGAATACGCAATTCTCGTCCGTGTTAGCCATCATACGTTCAGTTTCAGCAGCTGTCTGAACGACCGTACCCATATGATGATGATAGCACAACTTGAAGCCGCGTTCAGTTGCAATTTTCCCGAGACGATTCAATCCGTCGCAGAATCTCGCCCATTCTGAATCATTCATGACGTGCTTTTTGTCGCCCAGAACCGGCGTATCTTTCTGTCCCTGAATCGAGTAGCTCTGTTCCGAAACGTTAATGCGATTCGCACCGACTGCCGCGAGAAAATCGAGTTCTCTTTTGAAATCCGCTTCTACTTTGTCGATTTCCTGCGTCAAGATAAACGACGAGAACCAACGTGACGCGATTCTCATGCCTCTGAGATCGAGTTCATATTTCAGCTCTTTCGGGTCAGACGGGTATTTATTGCCAATCTCGCAGCCAGTGAATCCAGCCAGAGCCATTTCACTCACGGTCTGCCTGAACGTATTTTCCGCACCGAGTTCCGGCATATCATCGTTGCACCAGCCAATCGGCGCAATCCCCAAAAACACTTTGCTTGCATCAAACATGTTGCTCAAAATTATTGCTCCTTATCACTGCTATTATCACTATTATTATCACTATTATTTTCTTTCTCTTGAGCGCGCCACGCCTTCCATGAATAAAACAGCAGCACGCCCCCAACGATCAAAAAGACAGCTCCGCCCAGCAGACTAACAACAGGATTCTCAGTTTCATTGCGAAACCATCCCGTCAAAAGTTCGTCAGCCAAGTACAGTAAATAGCCGCCAGCGACCGTCCATATTACCATTCTGCGTTTGTGAAAATCGCCCATTATAATTTTACGATTTTGCCAGTTTTCCAGGCTTCAGTCGTAGCATAGCCAATCGCCGTTGACTTCGTGCCGTCATAGACATTTACGCCGGGTTTCTTGCCGGTTAAAGCGCAATCGACAAATTCCTGCATTTCGATCAAGTACGCTTCCTCGAATCTTTCCGGGAACGAGCCGACGCATTCCGTGCAAACTCCGTTAGAATTATAAACCTGCGCGAGATTTTTTTCAGGTACAGCAGAGATTCTAATCGTGCCATCTGTCCCGACGATTTCAGTTTCGACATGATAGCCGTACGGAGCAGTTCTGCCAACGTGAACCATAGCCATTGCGCCGTTCGCAAATTTATACACTGCGACGCCCGTTTCATCGTCTCCAGCCTCGCGAAATTCCGGGTGCTTGAACGTAGAACCCATCGCGTAAACTTCCGTAGCCTCGCTATTCAAGAACCAGCGGCAAAGATCTATATCATGAATCGCCATATCCAGGAAAATTCCGCCCGAATTTTTTGCGAATTTTATCGCGCCCTGCACCAGAGCTTCCGGATCGATTCCTGTTGCTTTGACAAGATACGGTGTGCCGATTGAGCCATTGTCTATTAATTTTTTCGCGTAAGAATACGATTTATCATAACGGCGCATGAATCCCAGCATGAACGTTAAATCCGGGTGACGTTCGACGGCAGCTTCTGCTTGTTTGCACTGAGCTACATCAACTCCAAGCGGCTTCTCCGAGAAAACGTGTTTGCCTGCGTCCAAAGCGGCTTCAATTTGCCAGCAATGTTCACTCGAAGTCGTAACGATACAAACGGCATCGAGATTTGCTTTTGCGAGCATTTCCCTATAATCTGAGTACACGTCATTAAGACCGAGTTCTGATTTTGCGAAATCCAATTCCGCCGGAACAATCGAACACGCCGCTGTTAATTCCGAATTTGGGATTTTATACGCGATATTATTTGCGTGAACTTTTCCCAAGCGACCTAAACCGACGATTCCAATATTCAATCTCTTCAAGTTACAATTTTCCTCTCGTTTAGTTTCATTTAATTTCGTTTCGTCAAAAAAGCTGCCCCGACAAATTTCGAGACAGCTGTTCTCTCAAAATAATTTCTAGTGTTTAGCAACTGCTGCGAGCCTTCGACGTTTTGCCTCCATGCTTGCACGCACAACGTCCATGAACACCGCGAGAATAATCACGAGTCCGAGAACGATATTCTGCACCGATGAATCAATCGACAGGAGCGTAAATCCGTTTCTCAAAACTGCGATAATCAGCGCGCCGATCATTGTTCCGATCATTGTGCCTTTTCCACCCGTGAACGATGCGCCGCCGATTATACATGCAGCGATTGCGTCCGTGTCATAAGGCTGTGTTGCCATTGAGCCGTTACAAATTCCGGAGCGTCCGACCGACAAAATTCCGCCGAGTGCCGCCATGATACCCGACATCGTGTAGCAAAATGTCAAGACGTTCGCCGTGTTAATTCCCGAAAGTCTCGTTGCTTCCATGTTGCCGCCAGCGCAGTAAATCGATCGTCCGAGTGCCGTGCGACTCAGGAATATGTGCATAATCACGTATAGCACTATTATAACGAGAAAGCTAACCGGAAATCCGCCGCCAAATGTTCCGATAGTCTGTCTGCCCAAGAACTGGACTGTCTCCGGGAATTTGTTAATCATTTTATTGCCCGTTACGACCAACGCAGCTCCCCAAAGCACGTTCTTCATGCCCAGTGTCGAAACGAACGGGTGCGGCAAATGTAATCGCGTCAACAGTGTTCCGTTCAGGAAACCCATGAAAGCTCCGGCTAAAATTGCGATGAGCATGAGCAAGATTCCACTTGTTAAGCCAGCTTCTTTCAATGCACCCATCAAGCACGCGCAGAAAATTGCATTCGCTCCGACGCTCAAATCAATGCCCGCCGTTATCAAACACAATAACATACCCGTAGCAAGAAACGCATTAAAAGCCGTTTGCTTCAAAATTCCCATGATATTTCCGGGACTATAGAAATTCTTGTTCGCGAACGCCAGAAACGCACACATCAAAACTAGCGCCAGTACTGTTCCTAACTGAACGCCACCGCCAATTTTCTTATTCATCTAAACTTCCTCCCCATGCAGCTTTCATAAGGTCTTCTTGATTAAAATGCTTGCTGTCTCGATCAACTTCAGCCATAACTCTGCCACCGCGCATTACGATTACGCGATCGCTCATTCCCAAAATTTCCGGCATTTCCGACGAGATCATGATTACACACTTGCCATTCTTAACTAGATCATTCATGACGTTATAGACTTCAACTTTTGCTCCGACATCGATTCCGCGTGTTGGTTCGTCAAAAATATAGACATCAGCTTCAGCGTTGAGCCATTTGCCGATTACGACTTTCTGCTGATTGCCGCCGGATAACTGACCGACAATCTCATAAATCGAAGGCGTTTTGATACGCAATGTTTCGATATGACCCTGACCGCTCGATTCGATCTTATTCTCGTCCAGGAACCAGCCTTTCGAATGTTGCTTGAAACTCGAAAGAATCAAATTCGTTCGTATCGTCTGAGCCAAAACAAGTCCCGAACCTTTGCGATCTTCTGTTAATAACGCGATGCCTGCTTGAATTGCCTGTTTCGGACTCTTGATACGCGTTTCTTTGCCCTTCACGAAAATTCTGCCGCCATCAATCGGATCAGCTCCGAAAATAGCCCTGACCGTCTCAGTTCTGCCAGCTCCGACAAGTCCGGACATTCCCAAAATCTGACCGCCGTACGCCTCGAAACTCACGTTATCCAGAACGCCTCCGACCGTCAAACCCTCAACTCTCAGGAAACATTCGCCCTTAACGCCAAATTCTTTCGGGAATTGCTTCTCAAGAGTTCGTCCGACCATTGCCGTAATCAACGAATCATTTATCCATTCAGAAATTGGTCTGGTCTCGATATATTCACCGTCGCGAATTACCGTAACGCGATCGCATAACTCGAACAATTCCTCAAGTTTGTGCGATACGAACACGATGCCGATCCCGCGGGATTTCAAATCACGGCATGTTTTCATGAGCTGCTCGACTTCTTTTTCCCCGAGTGAAGACGTTGGCTCGTCCATGATTATCATTTTCGCGTCGATTAACACGGCTTTTGCGATTTCGATCATCTGCTGAATGCCCATTCCGAAAGTTCCGGCTGCTTTTGTCGGGTCAATATCCTGACCGAGCGAGAGCATGACTTCCTTGGCTTTCTTGTGCATTGCTGCGTAATCTAATAACGGTCCATTGCCCTTCTTGATCCACTTGTTGATGAAAATATTATCCGTTACGCTCAAAAGTTTCTCGATATTAAGCTCCTGATAGACGCAAGCGATTCCAGCTGCTGCTGAGTCATTCGGGTCACGAAATACTTTTTTCTCGCCATTGACATAAATTTCGCCTTCATCTGCCTGATAAACGCCCGTCAGAACTTTTATAAGCGTAGATTTTCCCGCACCGTTCTCACCGATTAAGCCCAGAATTTCTCCGGGTTTCACAGCTAGCTGCATGTGATTCAGTGCGACAACACCAGGAAAACGTTTCGTAGCGTTTTTGAGTTCGACTACATACTCCGACACTTTTAAGATCACCCCTCAACTTCCATTTTGCTATTCTTTTGCTTCGTTCGTTCTTTCTTTCTTTCTTTCTTTCTTTTAATCAAAGGAAAAAGACCCCCATTCTCGATAAAAAACGGGGATCTTTCTCCATTTGAATTCTTAATTAATCCGCGAGATAACTCTTGAGCTGTTCCAATCGTGCCTGAGCTGTCTCCGGTGAAACAACGCTCGCTCCGGCATCGATGAATTTATCAAGTTTCTCACCGTTGAGTGCGCGAACTACTGCATCAACAGAGTTATAACCCATCGAGTAGCCTTCCTGACAGACTGACATTGTCTCTTCACCTGCGAGAATCGAGTTGCAAGCTGACTGAATACCGTCAAAACCAAGGAACACTGTGTTCTTGTAGGCTTCGTTTCCAGTGGCAGCGCGTGCAGCAGCCATAGCCATATCGTCGTTATTAGCGCAGATTACAGCGATTCCTTCCGGATGATTCTGCATGATTGCTTCCATGCAAGCGACCGCCTGATTTGCCTCGGCATTTGCGTACTGAATCTCGTTGAACAGGAATTTGCCGCCCTCTGACTCGACGCCCTTCGCGTAACCTGCCATACGAGCTTCATTTGTTGAATCGCCCTGAACGCCAGCGATCTCAATGCAGAAAACGTCTTTCCAGCCGCGTTCTTTGGCAAGTCTTGCTGCAGCAGCTCCGCCAAGCGCACCGGCACTCTCGTTACCAGTTCCTACGAACGAAAGAACTTCCGGAGCATCGATAGCTGTGTCAACCGCAACGATCGGCTTCGTCTGTCCCGAAATCATGTTCGCAACCATGTCCGCCTGAAGGGGAGCAATTACGTAACCGTCGATATCTGCGTTATTCATGTCGGTCTCGATCATGTTTTGCTGCTCGTCATAAGCCGTCTCGGAAGTCGCACCCTTGACCTGAACGTGTACATTCGGGTGTTCCTTGCCATACGCCTGTGCACCGGCAACAACATAGCCCCAATACTCAGACGCTGTCGTTTTAAGAATAACCGAGATGTTATACTCTTTCTCAGCGGCAACTCCACAAACCGCGAGAGACAACACTAAAACCACAGATAAAGCGATTACCAACAACTTTTTCATAATAAGTCCACCATTCCTTTTCTTTTAAATAGTGTTAAGATATGCCTTCACAACGCATCTCGCAGCCGAAGTTCCAACCTTGAGATGAACTTAATATACTACAGGAAATACATCTCTGTCAAGACTTCAAGTCACGCTAAAATCTGTATTTTCACGAAAGTATTATCACGTATTAATACATCGAATGCCACGCCCAAATATTATTTCAGATTCGAGTAATCCTGCTCAGATACAGGTTCTAGCCATTCGTTGCTGGTTTCAGTTCCGGGGACTTCGACTGCCAAGTGACTGAACCAAGAATCCGGAGCTGCTCCGTGCCAGTGCTTGACGTTTGCAGGGATATTCACGACAGTTCCGGGTGTCATCTCGACTGGATTTTTGCCCCATTCCTGATAATATCCGCGCCCACCGATGCAAATCAGGATTTGTCCGCCGCCATCTTTCGCGTGATGAATGTGCCAGTTATTCCTGCAGCCAGGCTCGAACGTTACATTATAAATTCCGACTTGGCTTGTCGATAACGGCGCGAGATAACTTTGTCCGACGAAATATTTTGCGTAGGCATCATTAGGCTTGCCGATTGGGACGAAAATTTCGCTCTGGAATTTGTCTTTTTCTGTCAGACTTGAACTTGAAGCAGTTTCTTCAGCCCAGACTTCTTTCGCCATGTTGAACACCGCCCAAGCCATCGGCCAGCCTGCGTAGAAACCTGCGTGCGTGATAATTGCGGCGATTTCCTCACGAGTGATTCCGTTTTTCTTGGCTGTCATCAGGTGATATTTGAGCGAACTGTCCGCTAATCCGCGACCCATAAAGACCGAGATTACGATCGTGCTGCGTGTTTTCAGATCCAGCGTCTCGTCCGACCAAACTTCGCCGAAAAGAATATCGTCGTTATATCGCGCGAAATCCGGAGCAAATTTCCCGAGTGAATCGCGTCCGGCAGTCTGAACAACTTTCCGAGAAGCTTCAGCCTGTGCAGAATTAAGCATTAAGACTACAAACAACAATAACAACACAAACATTTTAGACATACTACAATTCCTCCCATAATATTATTCAGGTTATTCAGGTTATTATTTCCCGGAATATCGCAGCAAAAATCTTCGTGTGCGCTCTTCCTTTGGGTTCTCAAAAACTTCAGACGGGCTGCCCTGCTCGCAAATTTCCCCGTCCGACATGAATATAACTTTACTGGCAACATCTCGCGCAAATTCCATCTCATGCGTAACGATAATCATCGTGGTCTTCTGCTCAGACAATCCGCGAATAACTTTCAGGACTTCACCGGTTAATTCCGGGTCTAAAGCACTCGTCGGTTCGTCGAAACACAGAATATCCGGCTTCATAATCAACGCACGCGCAATCGCAACACGCTGACATTGACCGCCCGATAATTGATACGGGTAATTATTCTTGCGCTCAGACAGACCGATTTTTGCGAGAATTTCGTTCGCCTGAGACTCAAGCTGCGTGAGAAATTCCGACTTCGATTTCCCGTGATAATTATTCTCAGCCGCAAGCAATTTCGGAGCAAGCATTATATTCTCAAGAGCCGTATATTGCGGAAAAAGATTAAACGACTGGAACACCAGACCAAAATGCAGGCGGTTTTTGCGGATTTGCGCTTCACTCGTTATGTGAGATTTCGTAGCATTGAACAGCACTTCATCATTCACGATTATTTCGCCAGCGTCCGGCGTTTCGAGAAAGTTCAGGCAGCGTAACAGCGTAGTTTTGCCAGAACCTGACGAGCCGATTATCGACAACACCTGCCCTTTATCCAGCGAAAAATCTATGCCCTTGAGTACTTCAACATTTCCGAAAGTTTTGCGTATATTATTTACTTCGAGAATTTTCATGTTAATCTTCGCCTATCTCGCCTATCTAGCCTATCTGAAATAATTCATTTTGTCTTCGAGTTTTGTCAGTGCAAGCGTAACAATTCCGTTGAATATCAAATAATAGAACGCCGTGAAAAACAATGGCCAGATTGCTCCGGAGATTCCGTGTGAACCCTTCATGAACGCCTGTCCAGCCCAGATGATTTCCTGAAGCGCGATGATTCTTGCGAGAGCCGTGTCTTTTACGAGTGTGATTATCTCGTTTGAAATTGGCGGAACGATTCGCTTGATCATTTGCAGCAACGTAACGTGAAAAAATATTTGACGCTTCGTCATGCCCAGAACTAATCCGGCTTCCTGTTGACCGATTGGAACGCTCAAAATTCCGCCGCGGTAAATTTCAGAGAAATAGCACGAGTAATTCACAACGAACGCAATCGCAGCAGCCGTGAATCTTCCGGACTCGCCACCGCCCCAAATCGGATTATGCAGAACAAGTCCGGGAAAATAATACACGATCAATAACTGGATCATCAACGGAGTTCCGCGAATTATCCAGATGAAGAGCCTCGTTATCACGCTAATCGGGGTAATCTTCGAAATTGAGCCGAACGCTATTAATAATCCTAACGGGAATGCGCCCAAAAGCGTTATCGAAAACAATTTCAGCGTTTGAACAAAGCCGGTATTAAGAGCATTTATGACAACGGGCATTTGCTTTATAATCAGTTCCATTCACAATACCTCGCAAGACATGATAACAAGACTATGCAAAATTCCGGATTTCCAGATTTACTGTTTGATTAACGCAGCCTGAATCTTGTAAGTTTCAGCTAATTTCTGAATGCTGCCATCGTTGTATTTCGCGTCGAAAAATGCGTTCAACTTCTCGGCTAAATCCGAATCTTTCCTGAAGCCAACGCCGTATTCTTCGCTGTTCAGAGCAACCGTGTACGTGAGATTTTCGTAGCCCGTGCCTTTGCCGACCATCGCAGCAGCCACCAACGAGTCAATAATCGCAGCATCAGCCGTGCCAGACGCAACTTCCATCAAAGCCGTAGCCTGATCCTGAACATTCGTCGTTTTGAAGCCATTCGCCTGAGCAACTTCCATTCCTGCGCTGCCGTGTTCGACTGCGAAATTCAAGCCCTTAACGCTCTCTACAGTCTGGAATTTTTCCGCAGCATTTACCGGAACGATTACGACCTGAGCATTATTGCAATACGCTTTCGAACAAGCCATCGACGCAAGAACTTCGCTGGTTAAAGTCATGCCGTTCCAAACGCAATCGATATTTCTGCCGTTGAGTTCGAGAATCTTGTTGTTCCATTCGATTTCCTGAAACTCAGCTTTCACGCCCAAACTTTCAGCAAACGCCTTCGCCAAATCCGCGTCAAATCCGAGCCATTCACCGGACTCATTCTTGTAATCCATCGGCTGGAAAACCGTAATTCCGACAACCAACGTTCCCTTTGCTTTCACGTACTCCGAATCTGTCTCAGCATACGCGCACGAACAAACCAACGCCAGAACCATCGCGAACAAAACCAACCTGCTAACAAACTTCTTCATATTAAAAACACATCTCCTGTGAAAAATTTTGTGAATATTGCGTGAATATTCCAAAGAATTATAACAGTGTGATTCAAAATGCGCAAGGTAATACACAAAAAATAATTCCCGACATCTCAGCCAGGAATTATTTTCGAAATTATTTCGCTCTCTTGAATATCAAAGCTGCTGCACAAACTGCGAGACCGAAAATTCCTAATCCGGAATTACAGCCACCGCCACCACCACTGCTTGAGCTTTTAGGACTATCCTCGTCATCGTAATATGGCTCATCATAAACGTAGATATACAAATCCTGAGTATTACTTCCGGCAGAATTTTCAGCTTTCACAGTGAAGGAATAATAATCCTCGTAGTCATAGACGTAGCCTGAAATAACGCCAGTATTCGGATCCAACGTGAGATTATCTGGAAGATAGCCGGACGTAATTGACCACGTGATGTTTTCACCAGTTGCGAGTAAAGTCTCGTAATAATATTCGCCGTAATAAGCATATTCGAGATCTTCTGTCATTATGACTGGAGCTGTGAGAGTTTGTCCCTGACCGCCTTCGCCGCCTTGACCGCCCTGACTGCCCTGACCATCACCTTGACCGCCTTGAGCTGGGTTGATCACGATGCTGAGAGCTTGATCACCGCTTGCTGTTTGGGTCATTGCTCTGACTTTGAAATTTGAAGTGCCGGCAGTTGTCGGTTTCCCTGAAATTTTGCCATTATTCGCGAGTGTTAATCCATCTGGAAGTTTTCCGGATAAAATCGACCATGTTACACCAGCTGTGTCAGACTCAAGAGTTGCGTTATAATCCTGATTGACAGTTCCGTTGGGAAGATTTCTGGTTGTGATCGTGACTATGCCTCCCTGAGTGGGATTACTTGAGCCGCCACCAGTTCCGCCACTTGAGCCAGTTATCGTAATTGTGAAAGTTTTTGACGCAGTAATTGTCGTGTCACTTGTTGCGGAAGCGATTATCGTGAACTGAGCAGCCGTTACAACTTCAGATGGAAGACCTGAAATTCTGCCGTTCGTCAGTGACAATCCAGAGGGAAGTTTGCTACCTTGAGCGAGTGACCATGTAACATTTCTAGCGCCGGTTGCAGAAAGTTGCTGATTATACTGCTGACCAATAACTCCTGCAGGGAGTGCTGACTCGGTATTTATGACAAGTCTTACAGTGAGAGAAAAATCTTTAGTTGCCGGAGTTGTTCCTGAAAGAGCCTGAATTGTGAATGTATATTTTCCGGCAGTTGTCGGCGTTCCTGAGATTTTACCGGTTGAAGAATCAAGATTCAGTCCATCTGGGAGCGAAGTTCCGCCCGTGAGAGACCATGTAACACTTGTTCCAGAAGCGGCATCAGTTTTGAGTTCAACGCTGTAATTAAATCCGGCATCAGCAGAATCAAGATTCGAATCGGTCGTGATTGAGATTGGCGGCGTAAGTTTGTAGCAACCTTGTTCACCCGGAACTCCCTGAGCATTAATTCCGATTCCGTGCTCAGCATTAGCGTAACCGTTGTTTTCAATCGTGTAAGACGCGCTGTCAAGTTTTCCGATAATTCCGCCTTTATTCGTTGCGTCACTGGAGACTATTGCGTATGAAATATTATCCTGAACAGTTGCATTATTCATAACACCGACAATTCCACCAATTCCCTCGGCTGAATTATTATCCGACATGACAGTCACGAGACCGGAAACGTCGCAGCTTTTGAGAACCGTTGTCTCGCCGACACGTCCAGCGATTCCACCAGCAACACTATTAGCATCTATTACTGAACTTGCGTTGTTATTTGCTGTAACGTGATTGTTCTCCAAATTTCCGCCTGAGATATAGCCAACGATTCCGCCTGCGTAAGAAACGCTCTCTAGTGTTCCCGAGAACGTACAATTTTTGATTGCCTCAAAGTCAGCGATTTGAGCAGAACCAACAATCCCTCCAACATAAGACTCTGTTCTTTGAGGTGAATGAAAATCTGAACCTTCAACTTTGCAATTATCAATAGTTCCGCCGGTCATTGTCGCAACGATACCGCCAAAGTTTCCTTTATGAGCAGATTCGTTTATAGTCCCACTCATTGTACAGTTCTTTATTTCTCCGTTAGTCATACTTTGGACGATACCTCCGATATGCGCATCCTGAGTACTCCAATACGTATTGCACGACATAGTTCCGGAAAAGCTACAGTTATCAATAGTTCCATTGTTCAACTTATTCGCAATTCCAGCGGAGTATCTCCCATCAAGGTTGCCGCTAACTTTGAGATTTTTAACGACATAATCCAAAGCTGAGACCGTTCCGAACAAACTCGCGATACCATCACGTCGTGAAATGTTGACGTGTATCGAAAAATTATTGCCGTCAAAATGTCCTGAGAACGGGTGCGAATCAGTTCCAATTGCTTCCCAATCCGTAGTTTGAGAAATGTTCAGATCTGCTCCGAGTTTGTAATAAAAGTCTGCTGATTCAGTTCCTTTATTAACTCTGTCGCGGAGCATCACCAGATCAGCGTTTGTGTCAATGATGTACGGATCAGTCGCAGAGCCTGAGTGTCCTTCATCATAGTATTCCGCCCATGAACACGAAGTCATGGAAACAACGAGCGCTAAAACTACAAAAAGTGCTGAAATTTTCCTGTTCGTAAAAATCATCAAAAACA
>CALEPX010000098.1 GCA_937911045.1 uncultured Fretibacterium sp.
GAGGAATTGTATTGCGTGTTGAAACTCAGCAGCAATAATTCAGTCACTTTCTATGCGTAAAAAAATTCCCCCTAAGACGAGAAATTCTTGGGGGATAGATTATTTTCATGACAAGTTACGATTTACTGTATAAAAAAGATTTCTACGGGAACGCGCTTTTCCACGAACATTTCACAGACAGGAAGCTGTCATTCAGGGTTTTCGAGAACGCCGTAATTTTCCCGATTCACGAACTCAACACGATTTGCGCATTCGACGAGAGCGGGAATTATATTCAGGATTCGTCGCCAGAACCAGACGCGGAATCTATCGCGAAAAATTTGTTCGCAAGTTCTGAGATTGCAAATTCGGATTTGAGTGCTGTTTTGCTGGGAAGATTTATCGGCGTGTGGGGACATTTAATAACGAATGTTCTGTCGAGAATCTGGTTTCTGAAATCCGAAGATTATAACCCGAAATTTTTCGGAGCGTATTACGGATTCAGCCCAAAGCGTAATCACAAGCGTTTCCTGGAAATTCTGGGCATAGATTGCGCAAAGATTCTCGATATTTCACGCCCGACGCGCTTCAGAAAAGTGATAATTCCTGACGAGTGCTTCATCACAGAATACGACGATTGCTGCGAGGGTAACTTGAAATTCATGTTCACGCAGGAATACCGTAACTTGATAGATTGTGTCAGGGATTACGCGAACGCTCACAAAACTCAACTCAGCAATCACAAGTTCTACATGTCATATTCGCATTACAAATCCGGGAAATCTGTCGGTGAAAATCACATCGAGAAATTTCTGCGCAGTCACGGTTACGAGATAATTTTGCCGGAGAAATTGACGGTTGATGAGCAGTTGAATGTGCTGGCGAATTGCGAGGATTTTGCCTCGACGATTGGCTCTTGTTCGCACAATATGCTGTTCCTGAACGATGGCGCGAATGTTCTGTTAATCCCGCGTGCGAATTATCTGACGCCGTACCAGTTATTAGTCGATCAGGTTCATGATCTGAGCGTGAATTATGTTGATTCTACGTTCTCGTTTTTGGCTATGAATGGGAATCCCGGCGAAGGACCGTTTTTATATTACGTGAGCGAGAATTTGCGGAAATTTTTCGGGGACAATTCGTGTGCATCCGGAATAAATTTGCGCGATTACAGGAAATACATGAATTACGCGATGGGAATAAATTTCGGCAGGCGTTTCGGCTTCAATTCTGGCGGCGGAAATCCAGACACGCATGATTATTACTCGGGAAGAATTGCGTCGTATTATTACGGCGAGTTGCTGAAATCCGAGTTCCCAATTTTCCGGAGAATTTCGAATTTTGCGCGTGGGATCGTCAGAAAATATTTCATGCGATATTTTGCTAAGTGATTTGCGTGAAGAGTTTCTCGTCGTAATCCGCTCCCCAGAAGCATAAGCCAGATGCCGGAGCTGTCATTGCGGATTCTGAGCGTGATTTGCCGGTGAGTAAATTTTCCAGCCATTCGAGATTTTTCTTGCCAGTTGCGACTGCGTTGATATTGCCGACGATTATGCGTATCATGTTCGTCATGAAGGATTGCGCTTTCACGCTGAGAATTATGATTTTGCCGTTACAGATTCGCCGGAGTTTTGCGCGCTGAATTGTCCGGACTGAATCTTCGGGGCATTCCTCGGTTTTGCAAAACGCCCTGAAATCGTGTTTACCTTCGATTAATTTGCAGGCTTGTTTTGCGAGTGAAATATCCCATTTGTGATCGCTTGAGCATTTTCGCCACCAGACAATATCGCTCAGAAATGGCGGACAGGAAATTCCCTCGTAGATAAAATATTTGTATTCACGGAGTTTTGCGCTGTATCGTGCGTTGAAATTATCGCTCACACGTGAGACTTTCATGATCCGAATATCAAGCGGCAAATGAAAATTCAGAGCGAGTAATAATTTCTCGGGCTGCCATTCGCGTGATATGTCAAACGATGCAACCTGTGCGAGAGCGTTCACTCCACGATCAGTCCTGCCTGCACCGATTACACGGATATTTTCGTGCGATATTTTGAATAATGCGGCTTCGATTTCGGCCTGAATATTTTTCGCGTCGGGTTGAAGCTGCCAGCCGGAGTAATTTTTGCCCAGATATGATATGCAAATTGCGTATTTCATGCGAGTGTGAAAATTCCTGCCAAAATTGCGCAGATTATTATTGCGAACGTGTCTTGAAATTTCCAGATTAGAGGCTTGCGTCTGGTTCGGATTTTAGCGTTTCCGTAGCCTCGGACTTCCATTGCGATTGCGACTTCATCGGCGCGTCTGAATATTATCACAAACAACGGGATTAACACCGGAAAGAATGCCCGCGCACGTTGGAAAATATTTCCCTGATCGAGTTTTGCTCCACGGGAAATTTGCGATTTCATGATTTTGTCGGCTTCCTGCATTAATAACGGGATAAATCTCAGAGCGATTCCAAGCATCATTGATATGTCATTCACCGGCAGAAATTTTCTGAACGGCTGCATTAGCGCGCAAATTCCATCGGCTAATTCGAGCGGCGTAGTTGTTAGTGGCAGGAGTATCGCGTAAATCATGAGTACTAACAGCCTCGACGACGTGAAAATTGCTTGTAAAAATGCCTCGCGAAAATCATAGCGGAATATTAATGCGATCATGTTGAACGCGAACGTGAATATGATCAGGAATAGAACTGGTCTTGATGACTTGACGATGCTTTTTGCCGGAATTTTCGACGCGCGGATCACGCATAATAACGCCAATACGGATATGCCGAATGCGCAGAAATTCTTGATTGTGAACACTGCACTCACCAGGATTAATAATCCCAGCAATTTTGCTCTCGGATCGAGCTTGTGAATTATCGAGTTTCTCGGGATATATTGCCCAAAAGTTATGTTTGAAAAATTCATGATTTGACTCGCGAATTAATATCAAATATTTCGTCGCTGTATTTTGCAGCCATTCTGAGATCGTGAGTTACGGTTATGATCGTGTGTCCGGAATCGCGCAGATTTGATAGCAAATTCAGGATTCGTTTCTGGTATACGCTGTCCAAGCCTGCCAACGGTTCGTCAAGAATCAGGCATTCGGGTTCAACGCTCAAAATTGACGCAATCGCCACGAGACGTTTCTCGCCGCCGGAGAGCATAATCGGGTTTCGTTCGAGAAATTCGTCAGGCAATCCAACGGAATGCAGCGCGTGAATAATTTTCCGTTCGAGTTCGTGTGAATCATAGCCAGCATTCATCGGAGCAAAAGCTATTTCGTCATGTACGCTCGGGGCAAAAATCTGGGCTTCCGGATTCTGAAACACAAGTCCGACGTTTTGGCGCAATTTCTGCAAGTCTGAGCCTTTGACGGGCAAATTTCTCCCGTTGTGAATTATTTCTCCGGATTGAATCTTGTATAGCCCGTTCAGGTGTTGAATCAGCGTAGATTTCCCCGAGCCGGTTTTGCCGATTATCGACAGCCATAGACCGGATTTGACTTCAAGATTTATATTTTCCAGCGCAAAGAAATTCTCGTTCTCAAATTTGAAGCTGAGATTCTTGATTGCGAAGAAATTCTCGTTGCTGATTTTGCGATTCGTGTTAAATTCGGGTTTATCGCTTGGAATTTCGAATCCCAGATTTGCAGCGTTCGTGAAAAAATCCTGAGTTGAGCTTTCCCAAATGATTTCGCCGTTTGATAATACTATCACACGATCTATATCAACGAAATTTTCCGGTTCGATTTGATGCGTAACTTGTATTATGCTTGTTCCGGATTTGTGCAGGTCACGAAGAATTTTCTCGATTTCACGCCTGCCGTCCGGATCGATCATTGCTGTAGCCTCGTCGAGAATCAAAATTTTCACCTGAGCAGCCAATGCCCCAGCGATTGCGACACGTTGTTTTTCGCCGCCGGATAGAGCAGAAACCGGAGACGCGCGCTTGTGAGACATTGCGACCTGTTCGAGAGCCAGATCCACACGCTCCTGAATTTCACGTGAGTCCAGCCCTTGATTTTCTGGTGAGAACGCCACATCATCTTCGACCAAAGCCGCGATTAATTGACTCTCAGGGTCTTGAAACACCAATCCGACAGTTCTGCGAAATTCCTGCAAATCCCAGTCGAGAATATTTTTCCCGTCAACGATATATTCGCCCTCTGCCGCATCAATCAATGCCCCGAGAATTTTCACGAGCGTAGACTTTCCCGAGCCGTTATGCCCCAGAATTGCCAGACGCTCTCCCTCACACAAAGAAAACGAGACGCGGTTCAACGCACGCCTCGCAAATTTTTCGTTCTTGTACTTGTAATCATACGAAAACGAGACATTTCTCGCTTCCAGAATTATTTTCTTCACGGTTAAATAAATATTACTTGCTATCTTCCTTGCTGACCAACTCAATGACAGCCATTTCTGAGCCGTCACCTTTTCTTGCGCCCAACTTCACGATTCGAGTATAACCGCCCTTGTCGAAACTTGCATATTTCGGAGCGATTTCCTGGAACAATTTCGTAGCAGCAGCTTTGTGCGGCATTTTCGCGAATACGAGCCTGATGTTTTGCACGCTGGAATTTCGTGCTTTCGTGATCAATTTTTCGGCAACGCGCCGTAATTCTTTTGCTCTTGTGACAGTCGTAGTTATGCTGCCATTCAGGAACAAACTCGCAGCCATGTTCGCAAGCATCATTTTTCTGTGGCTGCCGTAGCGTCCCAGAGTTCTATGATCCATTCGATGTCTCATTTATAATCTCACCTTCTTTTCTGGTTTAGTCTGGTTGCAATATTACTCTTGATTTTTCTTTGGACGCCCCCGTCGTTTAGGAGCGGCTTCGGTTTCAGATTCTGATCCTGATTCGGGCTCTGGCTCTGGATTTGCAGGCTCAGATTCATCGGCATCAGATTTTTTCGGACGACCGCGTTTTGATTTCTTGGCTGCCGGCTCATCGACGAGAGGTTCTTGCTCAGGAATTTCCATCATTGGCTGTACTTCAGGAATTTCCTGAGGCTTGTAATCGTCCAGATACGTTAGTACACTCAGCGGAGCAGCTGATTCTTGTTCTGCGGATTTTGCTTCAGTTCCGGCTTCAGCTTCAGACCCAGATTCAGACTCTGGTGTTGGCTCGGCAGTTTTCGATTTCGAAGTTCGCTTTGATTTCGATTTCGTTTTTGCTTTGGGTTCGGGCGCAGCTTCAGATTCCGTCTGAGAATCCGTTTTAGGAGCTTTCGATTTCGAAGTGCGTTTCGATTTCGATTCGGCTTCAGGTTCAGGTTCTTGTACTGGTTCTGTAGCTTTCGATTTTGAAACGCGTTTCGATTTCGGTTCGGCTTCAGATTCAGATTCTTGTACTGGTTCTGCAGCTTTCGATTTTGAAGCGCGTTTCGATTTCGATTCGGCTTCGGCTTCAGGTTCTTGTACTGATTCTGCAGCTTTCGATTTCGAAGTACGTTTCGATTTCGGTTCGGCTTCAGGTTCGGCTTCAGGTTCGGCTTCAGATTCTTGTACTGGTTCTGCAGCTTTCGATTTCGAAGTGCGTTTTGATTTCGATTCGGCTTCAGGTTCGGCTTCGGATTCAGGTTCTTGTACTGGTTCTGCGGCTTTCGATTTCGAAGCGCGTTTCGATTTCGGTTTCGATTCTGGTTCAGGCTCAGGCTGCTCAGGCTCTGTTATCTCGACAGGCTCTGGTTCTTTAGGCTGCTCCTGCGTCTTAGATTCGAGAGCATCGTCTCCTAATGATTCCGGCTCAAGACTTGATACAGATTCGTTCTCGGATTCGTCCGCACTGAGTGTTTCGTCAATCCCAGATTCTTCCAGCTCATAGTCATCAAGAGCGGAACTTGTGGATTTCTTACTCTCAGGTAATTTGTAACCCAGAGTTTCGATTTTTGCGACGATTTCATCGAGAGATTTTTTGCCCAAATTCCGAATCTTTAACAGATCCTCGCGGTTGAACGAGAGCAGTTCTCTGACAATTTTCACGCCACCGCGCATCAAGCAATTTTCGCTCCTGATTGAAAGTTCGAGATCATGAATCGGTCTGTTCAGGAACGCTGTCGGGTCTGAATCTTTCTGAGATTTACTGTCTCCGGATTTGCCTTCAGGCGAAGTTCTCTCTGCAGTTTCGATATTATCTGATATGTGAGAGAAACATTTCGCGGCAATTTCCGAGGCTTCCTTCACTGCTGCGTAGGGTTCGACGGCTCCGTTAGTCCAGACTTCGAGAACAAGTCTTTCATAATCCAGACTTTGCCCAACACGAGCTGGAGCTGTTCTGTAATTTACCCTGCGAACCGGTGAAAATATCGCGTCCGTCAAAATTGCTTCGACTGGCAGAGAAGAATTTCGTTCACGCTCAGAAGGCATATAACCCGCGCCCTGTTCGACGTAAATATCCATCGTGAAATGCGAGCCCTCTTCAAGCGTACACAAAACTCCGTTGCCAGTGAACTCAAAATCAGCGTCCTTTGGCATGTCGGCAGCCGTGATAACTCCGGGATTTACATCTCTGGTGAAAAAGTCTCTGGGTAATCTGTCCGTATCGAGCGTTACGATCTTGAATTTTGACTTCGCCGGAAATTCGTTTATGACTTTGACCGGAATATGCTTGAGATTAATTAATATCTCGATCACGTCCTCGCGAACTCCGGGTATAGTCGTAAATTCGTGAAGTATGCCGTCGATTTTCACAGCCGTTACAGCCGCGCCCCTGATCGACGACAGCAGCAATCGTCTAAGAGCATTTCCAATCGTGTCAGCATAACCGCGACTCAGAGGCTCAAAGACAAATCTGCCGAACGTCCCGTCAGAATTTGCCAGATCAATTTCACCGTTGAAATCTACTGAAGTTTCCTCGGTTTCCTTGAAAACTCTAAAGCTGGTATTATCCAAATAGATTCCCCCAGTTCTTAAATTACACTCTTCTGCGCTTGGGTGGACGGCAGCCGTTGTGCGGAATCGGTGTTGCGTCCTTAATCAAATTTATCTGCAAGCCAGCCGCCTGCAAAGATCTAATTGCACTTTCACGTCCTGGTCCCGGACCTTTTACGATAACGTCGATTTCTTTAACGCCCTGATCAGCTGCACCTTTTGCAACTTGTTGAGCTGCGATTTGTGCGGCGAACGGTGTTGATTTACGAGTGCCTTTGAAGCCGACATTGCCGCCGCTTGCCCAGGTCAGGATATTTCCAGCCTTGTCCGAAATGCACATGATCGTGTTATTAAAAGTCGAGTAAATATGCGCGACTCCGTAATTAATATTTTTTTTCTCACGACGTTTTGTGCGACGCTGCTGAGTAGTTCTCTTAGCCATGCTTTTTCACCCCTTTACTTCGCGTCATGTTTACTTAGTCGCAACTTTCTTGTTAGCGATTGTCTTACGAGGCCCTTTACGAGTTCTCGCGTTAGTTTTCGTGCGCTGACCTCTGACGGGAAGTCCGAGCCTGTGTCTGAGTCCGCGATAGCAGCCGATGTCGATTAAGCGTTTAATATTCATGGAAATCTCACGTCTTAAATCGCCCTCGACTTTGTAATTATCCTCGATTTCACGGCGCAATTTCTGAGCGTCTGATTCTTCGAGATCTTTCACGCGAACATCTGGATTAACTCCGGTTTTCGCCAAAATATTCTGGCTGGTCTTCAAGCCGATGCCGAAAATATACGTCAACGCGATCTCAATGCGCTTCTCACGGGGCAAATCTACTCCTGCGATTCTTGCCATTTTTTACAAACTACCTCCTGACACCCTGTCTTTGTTTATGCCTTGGATTACGAGAGCAGATTATGTGTACGACACCGTGTCGCCTGACAACTCTGCAAAACTCACAAATCGGTTTAACCGACGGTCTTACTTTCATGATTTGTATCACTCCTAATTAATAATGCGATTAAATTACTTGTAACGGTAAATTATCCTGCCTCTTGTTAGATCATACGGAGAAATCTCGACCAGAACTTTGTCGCCGGGAAGAATCCTGATGAAGTGCATTCGCATTTTGCCGCTGACGTGTGCCAGGATTCTATGGCCGTTTTCGAGATCAACCCGGAACATAGCGTTGGGCAGCGGTTCAGCAATAACGCCTTTTGCCTCGATTACGTCTTCTTTGCCGGTTTTGCCTGAGTTATTATTTAATGCCATGGTGTCAAAACCTCCGCGTGATCTTCGTAAATTGCGACAGTTCGTTCAAAATGCGCTGCGTCAGAGCCATCTTTCGTCAAGACCGTCCAGCCGTTCGGTGCGATTTTCACGTCATATTTTCCCGACGTAATCATCGGTTCGATTGCGATTGTCATACCTGCTTTGAGTGTCATGCCGGAATGAGCTTCACCGAAATTCGGAACTTGTGGCGACTCGTGCATTTTCCTGCCGATTCCATGACCGGTGTAATCACGAACAACTCCGCAATGATTTTTCTCGGCGTAATTCTGAACAGCAAAGCCAATGTCACCGAGCGTATTTTTCGCAACCGCCGCGTTAATCGCAAGTTCAAGCGCGTTCTGTGTAACGTCCAGCAAATTTCTGCGCTCCTGATTTATTTCGCCGACCGGATACGTGCAGGCCGCATCGCCGCAATAGCCATTCAAGACAACGCCGACATCAATGCTGATAATATCGCCCTCTTGCAAAATGCGATTCGAATCCGGGATTCCGTGAACTACTTCGTCATTGATCGACGCGCAAATCGACGCAGGAAACGGTGTCATATCGCGACTTGGTCTGTAATTCTTGAATGCCGGAACCGCGTTATTCCTGCGAATGAAATCTTCGGCTGTGACATCAAGTTCAAGTGTCGAAATTCCCGGGCGAATTTTCTCGCGCATGAGATCAAGAACGTCTGCCGTCAATTTACCCGCAGCTCTCATCAAGTCCAGTTCGTTCTGAGTTTTAATCTTTATCATGTTATTACTAGCTCAAATGAACCGAAACTCTCTCGAAAATTTCTTCCGGTGAACCAGAAGCGGCTATCTCGTGCAGGATATTTTTCCCGGCGTAATACTCAAGCAGCGATTTGTTATTCACGTGAAAAATTGCCAGACGATTTCGAATCGTATTCTCGTTGTCGTCGTCACGTTTATACATCTCGCCACCGCACGCCGGACATGAATCGAAATCCCCGTTGAAGATTTTTCCGCAAGATTTGCACGTCAAGCGTTTTGATAATCTCGCAATAATTTCCTGATCTGGGACTGCGAAATAAAATACTGCGCTCAACGGTCGAGAATTTTTGCTCAAGTACTCGTCAAGAAATTGCGCCTGCTCAAACGTTCTCGGGAATCCGTCCAACATGAAGCTTGCGTCGCCGATCTCATCGAGTTTGCCAGCCAGCATGTTATTAATCACTTCGTCCGGAACTAATTGCCCGGCGTCCATGAATTTTTTCGCTTCGAGCCCGAGTTGTGTGTGATTTTTCACATTCTCACGCAGAATATCGCCCGTCGAAATGTGAACGACATTGTGCCTGCTCTTAATCAATCCGCCCTGTGTACCTTTGCCGGAACCCGGCGCACCTAATAATACAAGACGCATGTTCTTAACCTCTCAAGAGTCCGCGTGAATGACCGGATTTCTTGAGTATCCCGTCATAATTTCGCATCAATAACTGCGCTTCGACCTGCTGCACCGTGTCCATTGCGACACCGACAACGATCAAAACCGCTGTGCCACCGAAATAGAACGAATTTACGCCCAAAACCGATGACATTACATTTGGAATCAACGCAACGATTGCCAGAAAAACTCCGCCGGCAAGTGTGATTCGCTCCATTACGCGTGTTATATAATCCGAAGTTGGCTGCCCGGGTCTGATTCCCAGAATGAAGCCGCCATATTTCTTCATGTTGTTCGCAATATCCGTCGGGTTAAACACAACTGCCGTGTAGAAATACGAAAAGAATATTATCAGCGCAACGTAGCAAATTAAATATAAAAAGCTATTCGGCGCGAAAATATCACGAACAACTCTGGCGAACGCATTGTCCACGAAATAATTCGCGATCGTGTACGGGAAAATCAGCAGCGAACTCGCGAAAATTATCGGGATAACTCCGGATTGATTCACTTTCAACGGAATGAACGTGCTTTGACCGCCGTATACTTTATTACCGACAACGCGCTTTGCGTACTGAACCGGTAATCTGCGCTGACCTTCCTGAAGCAGAATACAGCCCGCAACGACTACGACTATTAAGACCAAGCCGATTAACAACGCGATTAAATTCAACTGTCCGATGCTGACCATTGAGATCGTCTGAATAATTGCCTCAGGGATTCTCGCGACAATTCCTGCGAAGATTAAAAGCGAAATTCCGTTGCCGATTCCGTGATCCGTCAATTCCTCGCCGAGCCACATAACCGCCATTGAACCAGCAACAAGCGTAATCACAACGAGCAGCCAGTTCAAGAATCCGCCGAGCATAATCCCGTTGCTGCCGAGCCACGCCGTCATGCCTATAGATTGCACAAGCGCGAAAATCACAGCACCGTAACGCGTCCACTGAACGATTTTTTTCTGACCATCGGTTGAATCCTTCTGCATTTTTTCCAGGAACGGGAAGATTACGACTAAGAGCTGCATTACGATACTTGAGTTAATATACGGAGCAACTCCGAGAGAGAAAATTCCCAAGCGGCTCAATGCTCCACCCGAGAACAAATTCAGGAAATCAAGAACTCCATTCGTCTCCCTGAAAATTCCAGCAAGTGCGGCACGGTCAATGCCCGGAGTCGGAATATACGCCCCGAGCCTGAATATGAACAAAATCGCGATTGTGAAAAAAATTCTGCGCTTCAAGTCAGGAAGCCTGAAAATGTCTCCTAATGACCCGAACACTGTTAAGCCTCCGTATTCGCGCTGCCACCCGCAGCCTGAATCTTCGAGATTGCGCCCTTACTGAACGCATTAGCAGTAATTTTGAAAGCCTTCGAAAGCTCACCGTCACCCAAAATCTTCACAGGTTTATCAAGATCATGAATCAATCTTGCGTCGAATAATTCCTGAGCCTTGATTTCTGCACCGGACTCGAATTTCTTCTCAAGCATGTCGAGATTCACAATCTGGAAAACTTTTGCAAATCTTGCGTTATTAAAGCCACGTTTGGGAGTTCTGCGCGTCAACGGCATCTGACCGCCCTCGAATCCCGGACGAACGCCACCGCCTGCACGCGCTTTGTCACCCTTGTGACCTTTTCCCGAAGTCTTGCCCTTACCTGAGCCGGGACCTTGACCCAGACGCTTTGATTTATGCGTCGAGCCTTCTGACGGGTGAAGATCATGTAAACTTATCATTTATTCGCTAACCTCCCACTTTACCAAATGTCTCACGCTATTCAACATTCCCATGACTTGAGGCGTTGCTTCGTGTTCGACTTTGGAATTTAATTTCTTGAAGCCCAATGCTTTAATCGTGCGCTTTTGACGAATCGGGAAGGCTATTGCGCTTTTAACCCACGTTGCTTTTACTTTAGGCATTTGTACCAGCCTCCTGAGCTATGTGTTCATTTGCGAGACCTCTGAGTTTCATGATCTCGGATTTTGTGCGCGTCATCTTAATAGCCTCGAGTGTTGCATGAGCTACGTTAATTGCGTTCGACGTTCTGCCTGTGACTTTCGTAACGACGTCTTTAACACCGCCGAGTTCCATGATTGCGCGGACAACACCGCCAGCGATAACACCGGTTCCAGCTGGTGACGGCTTCAACAGAACTCTTGCAGCTCCGAACTCACCGACGACCGGGTGCGGAATCGTATCTCCGTCATGCTTGACCTGAACGAGATTCTTGCTTGCCTTGTCAATTCCCTTACGAACTGCCTCAGCAATTTCCTTCGCCTTGCCAATCGCAATCCCGACGCAATTCTGACCGTCACCAACAACGACCAGAACCGCGAACTTGAATCTTTTGCCGCCCTTGACGACTTTTGAAACACGATTTATAGCAACGACGCGCTCCTCGAATTTGACATCTTGAACAGCTGCTACCAATTAGAACACCAACCCTTCTGAACGTGCAGCATCAGCTATAGCCTTGACTTTGCCGTGATAAGCATGTCCGCCGCGATCGAAAACTACCGACGTGATTCCCTTTGATTTTGCGCGTTGAGCAGCCAGTTTGCCGATAATTTCCGCAGCCTTCATGTTGGAATTTGACGCTCCGGTGAACGTGTCCTTGAGCGATTTCTCGACCGTCGAAACTGAAGCCAGAGTTACGCCCTTCTCATCGTCGATTATTTGCACGTAGAGATTCTTTAAACTCCTGAAAACCGAAAATCTTGGTTTCTCAGCAGTTCCGTATAACGTTTTGCGCAGACGTTCGTGACGAATTTTGCGCGATGTATTACGAGATTTTTTCTTCATGATTATTTCGCTCCGGTCTTTCCTGCTTTTCTGGCGATGTACTCGTTCTCAAATCTTATGCCCTTTCCGTGATAAGGCTCCGGCGGTCTGAATTGCTTGATAATCGCACAAGTTTGACCGACAAGTTCTTTATCGATTCCGGACACGTGAAACTTGATCGGATTTTCGACTTTGATTTCGATCCCTTCCGGTGGGTCAAATTCAATCGGATGAGAATAACCCAGGTTCAGGACTAATTTCTTGCCTTGAGCTGCTGCACGCCAACCTACGCCGACGATTTCCATCGTTTTCGTGAAGCCGGTCGTAACGCCTGTGAGCATATTCGCGATTAACGCACGGGTCATGCCATGCCACGCCTTTTGCTGCTTTTCGTCAGATGCGCGCGAGACTTTTACGTGACCTTCGGATACATCAATCGTGATCCCTGGCATCAACGGTGTAGATAACTCGCCCTTTGTGCCCTTCACGAGAATTTTATCCCCGGAAATCATGATCGACGCACCCTTTGGAATTTCGATTGCTTTGTTGCCAATTCTTGACACGAGAATGCCTCCTTTTCAATTACCAGACGTAGCAGAGAACTTCGCCGCCAAGTCCGAGCTTGTGAGCATCAGAGCTGGTTTTCAAGCCTTTTGACGTTGATAACACTGCGATCCCCAATCCGCCCATTACGACCGGGATTTTATCATGTCCAACGTAAATTCTGCGGCCTGGTTTGGAAATTCTGCGCAAACCCTGAATAACGCGCTTTCTGGACGAATCCGAGAAATCACTCGACGAGTAAGCCAGATAGATTCTAATATTATTATACGGCTTGTTCGGCTCAGAAATCATCCTGAAATTCTTGATATAGCCCTGTTCTTTCAGGATTCTAGCCAAAGCAAGCTTCATTTTGCTGGCAGGAATGTCAACGCTCTCCGAGAAAATCAGATTTGCGTTACGAATGCGTGTCAACATGTCCGATAACGGGTCATTAACATACATGATTTCCTGACCTCCTTACCAACTTGATTTCACAACGCCGGGGAACGTTCCTTCCGAGGCGAGCTTACGGAAACAGCATCTGCACATGTCAAACATTCTCATGTAGCCATGAATCCTGCCGCACAAAGGGCAGCGATTATGTTGTCTTGTTGAGAATTTCGGAGGCAGAGTAGCTTTTATTTTTAGAGTCTTACGAGCCAATTTAATAAATCCCCCTTAATATTAAGACCTGAACGGCATTCCCAAATCTTTCAAGAGCGCGAACGCCTCTTCATCAGTCTTTGCAGTCGTCACGATTGAGATATTCATGCCTCTCGGACGAATGACTTTATCATACGAAATCTCCGGGAAAATGAGCTGTTCACGAAGTCCCAAGTTATAATTTCCGCGACCGTCGAAGCCCTTTTTCGAAATTCCCTGAAAATCTTTAATTCCGGGCAATGCGAGCGAGATTAATCTATCAAGAAATTCCCACATTTTCGCGCCCCTGAGCGTAACTGAGCAGGCGACGGGCATATTCTGGCGGACTTTGAATCCAGCGATTGATCTTTTCGCACGCTTTAACAACGGCTGCTGACCAGTGATTGCGCGTAACTCGGCGATTGCTGCGTCCATGAATTTAATATCCAGTTTAGCGTCACCGACACCGATATTCACGACAACTTTCTCGATTTTCGGCAGCTGCATCACATTCTTGTAATTAAACTGCTGCAGCAAATCTTTTGATACTTCGTTTTTATATTTATCAAGTAATCTTGGCAAATCTGACACCCCCTGAACTAGTGCTGATCAATTATCTCGCGGCACTTTTTGCAGACGCGGACTTTTTTGCCATTCTCCAAGAACGAAGAGCCAACACGTGTAGCTTTTCCGCACTGAGGACAGACGAGCATGACTTTCGACGCATAAATCGGAGCCTCTTGCTTAATAATTCCAGCCTGAGGATTTGTCTGAGACGGTCTGACGTGACGTGACACGACATTTACGCCTTCAACTACGACTAAATCGCGATTCTTCGTCAAAACTCTGCGAATGATTTTGCCCTCTTTGCCCTTGTCTTTTCCAGACAGAACTTTCACGCGGTCATTTTTCTTTAATCTTACTGACATGATTAACACTAACCTCCTGAATTACACGACTTCCGGAGCGAGTGAGAGAATGCGCATGTATTTTTTAGCGCGCAGCTCACGTCCAACGGGACCAAATATACGTGTGCCTCTGGGTTCTCCGTTTGAGTCTATTAAAACGGCGGCGTTGTCATCAAATCTTACGTACGAGCCATCACGACGGCGAACTTCTTTTTTCGTGCGCACGATTACGGCTTTAACAACCGAGCCTTTCGCAATATTGCTATTCGGGATAGCCTCACGCACTGACGCGACGATTACGTCACCAATCGTACCATATCGACGCTTCGAACCGCCCATCACCTGAATGCAGAATAACTTTCTCGCACCTGAATTATCTGCTACGTTAAGAACCGAAGTCAACTGGATCATTTATAAAGCCTCCTGTTCTGACGCGCTTGAATCTCCGGCTGAGCCGCCCAATATCGGGGCACGACGTGTGATTTCGAGCAATTCCCAACGCTTGGTCTTGCTTAACGGGCGAGTTTCACCGATGCGAACTTCATCACCGATGCGGCACGTATTCTGCTCATCATGAACGTGATATTTCTTTGCACGTCTGACTCTCTTGCCGTAAAGTGCATGTTCAGCAAAGCGTTCAACTTTGACTGTTACAGTCTTGTCCATCTTGTCGGAAATCACGATGCCCGAACGAATTTTCCTGTGTACTGAATTAGTTGGCATTGTTATTTTCTCCGTTAGTATTTGCTATTAAAGATTTCTCAGAAGCAATCGTCAAAATGCGCGCAATCGTCTTTCGCACTTCTTTGATTCTTGACGTGTTCTTCAAGTGTCCGACTGAATTCTGAAATCTCAAGTTAAAAAGTTCTGATTTGAAATCGCTTAATTTCTGCGATAATTCCTGAGCCGAAAGCTCTCTTAATTTACTAGGAGTGTAATTAGCGTCCATAATTATTCTCCTCCTGATTTAACGAGTCTTACTTTGACGGGTAATTTGTGTGACGCCGTTCTGAAAGCTTCCTGAGCCAAATCCTCAGTTATGCCTGAGAACTCAAATAATACGCGACCGCGTTTCACAGCAGCTACCCAAAATTCCGGTGCGCCCTTTCCTTTACCCATACGAGTTTCAAGCGGCTTTTTCGTGTACGGTCTGTCTGGGAAAACTCGAATCCAGATTTTGCCGCCTTTTTTCATTTTACGCGAGATAGCTACACGTGTCGCCTCGATTTGACGAGCTGTCAGCCAAACGTTTTCGAGTGCCTGAATGCCCCACTGACCGAAATTCACACTCGTGCCGCCTTTGGAAATTCCTCTTAATGGCGAACGATGTGATTTACGGAATTTTACGCGACTTGGCATCAACATGATTATGCACCCTCCCTTGACGAACCGGCGCGATCATTGCGGTCAGTTCGGTTTGACATTGGACGGCTTTTTGCCGGGCGTGCAGGAGCGACTGATTTCTCATTCTTGCGGTCACGATAAATCCAGACTTTGCAGCCAATCACTCCGTAAATCGTCAGAGCTTTCGCGAATCCGTAATCAATATCGGCCTTAATCGTCGATAATGGCAAACGTCCCTCGTTGTACCATTCAGTTCGGGCAATTTCAGCACCGCCTAAACGACCTGCAACCGAAGCTTTGATTCCCAGAACTCCGGCTTTAGTTGCTCTGAAAATTGCTTGTTTCATTGCACGTCTGAACGAGACTCTGCGCTGTAATGACGACGCGATCGATTGCGCGACTAGGATTGCTTCGACATCAGGATTCTTGATCTCATGAACCGAGACCATGACTTTTCCGCCACAAATTGCGGCAAGTTCGTCTTTTATAACTGCGATTTCATTGCCGCCGCGACCAATCACGACACCGGGACGCGCTGTAAAAATCGTAAATCTCACAACATGACCGACGCGTTCGATCTCGATTCTGGAAATTCCGGCACCTTCCCATTTCTTGAGAATGAACTCACGCAGCTTTATGTCTTCGTGTAATTTCTTAGCGTAATCTTTCTTGTTGGCGTACCATTTTGACTGATGTTTCGTTGCAATGCCAAGACGGAAGCCGATTGGGTTTACTTTCTGTCCCATTTGGAAAAATACTCCTTTAAGCCTCAGCTACTGAAATCGTAATGTGCGAGCAACGATGAACGTACGGGTGAGCGCGACCCATCGAGACAGGTCTGAAGCGTTTCATCATCGTGGCTTGATTAGCGAATGCAGAGGCGATAAATAATTTGTCAATGTCCATCGCGAAATTGTGTTCGGCATTAGCGATCGCGCTTTTCAGGACATTTGTAACGAATTTAGCAGCCCTTTTATCCGAGAATTTCAAGATATTCAAAGCTTGAGCAGCATTTTTCCCACGGATTAACGCGAGCAACTGTCTGACTTTGAACGGCGAAATTCTTACGTTTTTACAAGAGGCCGTAGCAGTTTTTGAAGGAACGTTCATGTTTAAGATTCCTCTCTGTAATTCTGGTTAAAATTCTCTATTTCTTGTCTTGACCGGCGTGATGACCGAATTTCCTCGTAGGAGCGAACTCGCCTAACTTGTGACCGATCATGTTCTCGCTTATATAAACCGACAAGTGCATTCTGCCGTTATGAACAGCGATTGTGTGACCGATCATCTGAGGAACGATTGTCGAACGACGCGACCAAGTCTTGATAATCTTCTTGGCACCGGTTTCGTTCATAGTCTCGATTTTATCAAGCAAAGACTGATCAACGAAAGGCCCTTTTTTAGTTGAGCGCATGATCTGAAAAACTCCTTTTACTATTTATCATAACGTCTGCGAACGATTAACTTGTCCGACGGCTTGCGCTTGCGTGTACGATAGCCCTTCGCAGGAGTACCCCACGGCGAGACCGGATGCTTGTTGGACTTGGATTTGCCTTCACCGCCGCCCATCGGGTGATCGACTGGGTTCATGACCATACCGCGAACGACTGGACGACGCCCCATGTGACGGGTTTTTCCGGCTTTTCCGAGCGAAATATTCTCGTAATCTTCGTTGCCAACCTGACCGATTACAGCTGAACACTCAAGCAGAATCAATCGCAATTCACCGCTTGGCATTCGGATATACGCGTACTTGCCCTCTTTTGCCATTAACTGCGCAGAAGTCCCCGCAGCGCGCACTAATTTCGCACCGCAACCCGGCTGCATCTCGATATTATGAACGACTGTACCGACCGGAATATCTTTGAGCTTCAACGAATTTCCCGGAGTAATATCGCTCTCGGGACCAGCGATTACAGTGTCGCCAACGTTTAAGCCTTTCGGGAGAATTATATAGCGTTTTTCGCCATCTGCATACACTAGCAACGCGATTCGTGCGTTCCTGTTGGGATCGTACTCAATCGTAGCAACTTTCGCCGGAATATTTAATTTATCACGCTTGAAATCTATAATGCGATAAAATCTGCGTGAACCGCCGCCGATGTGTCTTGACGTAACGCGTCCTGTGTTATTGCGACCGCCGTGTTTTTTCAGGGCGACAACGAGAGATTTTTCGGGTTTCTGTGCCGTAATATCCTCGCGCGACTGAATCGTCATGTGCCGTCTTGAATGAGTATAGGGCTTGAATTGTTTAATTGGCATCTGTGTTTAGCCTCCTATTGACGCACCCTCAAAGAACTCAATTCTCTGATCTGGCTTCAGTTGAACGATAGCTTTTTTCCATGAACGAGTGTAGCCCTTAGCCATGCCACGACGACGCATTTTGCCCTTCACGTTGAGCGTATTCACTGACTGAACCTGAACGTTAAAGACTGCTTCGACAGCTTTGCGAATCTGAATCTTATTGGCTGACTTGTGAACTTCAAAGGTGTATTTATTAAATTCCATTAGAGAGCTGGATTTTTCTGTGATGACCGGACGAATAATAATGTCATGATTAGAAAGATTTAAGCTCATTTCGAATATACCTCCTCGATTTTTGAAATAGCTTGCGGAGAAACGAGAAGATTATTTGCGTTTAATATATCATACACGTTAATACTATGTACGTTTATGCACTTAGAGCCGTTAATATTGCGCACGGACTTCACGAGATTAACGCCGTTCGGATTCGTGTGATAAATCACGAGCGTTTTCTTCGTTTTGAACGTGTCCAGCAACGGCTTCACGGATTTCGTCGAGGGCTTCTGGAGCGTATCGAGTCCATTCACGATTGCAAGCATGTTTTCGCGAACCTTGTCTGACAATACGCTTCTGAGAGCGAGCTGACGGACTTTCTTGTTCACCTTCTGATGATAATCTCTCGGGTGCGGACCGTGAGCAACTCCGCCGTGAATCCAAATTGGCGAACGTGTTGAACCTTGACGGGCGCGACCGGTGTGTTTCTGTCTCCAAGGCTTCTTTCCACCGCCGGAAACATCGCCGCGAGTTTTAGTGCTTGCAGTTCCCTGACGACAATTCGCAAGATGAGCAACGACAACTTTGTGAACAGCGACCATATGAACGGGCGTATTAAACACAAATTCGCTCAGTTCCTGTTCGCCGACTTTATTGCCGTCAAAATCGTAAACATTTACAAAAGGCATGTTATTCCCTCCTGATTAAGCTTTAAGCATTCTTATAGAGGGCAACGAGGCTGTTTTTCGAGCCAGGTAACGCGCCTTTTATAAGCAATAAATTATTTTCGGGATCAACGCCGATAACCGTGAGATTCTTTACCGTTACATTTTCGTCGCCCATATGTCCAGGCATTCTCTTGCCCGGGAAAACTCGTCCGGGATAAGAAATTGCACCGCTTGAGCCTCCGTGACGGTGTTCGACTGACGTACCGTGTGAAAACTGCTGACCGCCGAAATGGTGACGCTTCATAACGCCAGCGAATCCTTTACCTTTGGAGACGCCTTTGACGTTAATTTTTTCGCCCTGCGTGAACAAATCAACGTTAATAACCTGACCGACTGAATATTCGTCCGGATTATCAACGCGAAATTCCCTTAAAAATTTCATTGGTTCAAGATTCAATTTCTCGAACATGACTTTCAAAGGATTGGACAGCTTGTGAGGTTTTACGTGAACAAAGCCGAGAAGAACAGCCGAATAACTGTTCTTAGATGGGGTACGGACAGCGACAACAGTACACGGCCCAGCGGCAACAACAGTGACTGGCACCGCGTTGCCCTCTGAGTCGAATACCTGCGTCATGCCGATTTTCTTCCCCAAAATTCCAATAGACATGAGAAATTTCTCCTATTAATAAACTTAATAAACAAACTTAGAACTAGAATTTTATCTGAATATCGACACCTGATGAGAGATTAAGCTGCATCAATGCGTCCATAGTCTTCTGGGTTGGATCGACTATATCAATCAATCGCTTGTGGGTGCGCATTTCGAATTGCTCTCGTGCGTCCTTGTCTTTATGCGGTGATTTCAGAATCGTGAAGCGTTTGATCTCCGTTGGCAGTGGAATTGGCCCGGAAACGCGGGCACCGGTTGTCTGAGCTGTCGAGGCGATTTGCGACGCTGAAGCATCCAGCACCCGGTGATCAAATGATTTTAGCCTGATACGAATTTTTCTTGCCATAGTATTTTATTTAGCTCGATAATTACTCGATGATCTTCGTGACAACGCCTGCTCCGACTGTGTGACCGCCTTCACGGACTGCGAAACGTAATCCTTCTTCCATTGCGATGGGCACGATCAATTCGACTTCAAACGTTGCGTTATCGCCGGGCATTACCATTTCGACACCCTCAGGGAGCTTGATATTGCCGGTAACGTCAGTCGTCCTGAAGTAGAACTGAGGCTTGTAACCTGCAAAGAACGGTGTATGTCTGCCGCCCTCTTCCTTCTTTAATACGTAAACTTCGCTCTTGAACTTCGTATGAGGAGTAACTGTTCCGGGCTTCGCAAGAACTTGTCCGCGCTGAACGTCAGCTTTATCAATTCCTCGAAGTAATACACCTACGTTGTCTCCGGCTTCTGCGTTGTCAAGAATTTTACGGAACATTTCAAGCGATGTTGCAACTGTCTTTGTGATGTCCCTGTTAATTCCGACGATCTCGACAGGCTCACCAGCATTAATTACGCCGCGCTCAACTCTTCCGGTTACGACTGTGCCGCGTCCTGAAATCGTGAATACGTCCTCAATCGGCATAAGGAACGGCTTATCAATCTCGCGTACAGGATCAGGAATGAAATTGTCGCAAGCGTCCATCAAATCCCAAATGGGTTTGCAGATAGGATCTTCGCGAGTTCCGTTACCTTTTTCAAGAACTTCAAGTGCTGAACCACGAATGATAGGAGTATCGTCGCCGGGGAAGTCGTACTTGTTAAGAAGTTCACGAATTTCCATTTCGACTAAGTCAAGAAGTTCGGGGTCGTCAACCTGGTCAGTCTTGTTCATGAATACAACGATAGCGGGAACGTTGACCTGACGGGCAAGAAGAACGTGCTCACGAGTCTGAGGCATAGGACCATCAGCCGCGCTGACGACGAGGATAGTACCGTCCATCTGAGCAGCACCGGTGATCATGTTCTTGATATAGTCGGCGTGGCCAGGGCAGTCGATGTGAGCATAGTGGCGTTTGTCTGTCTGATACTCAACGTGAGCGATGTTGATTGTAATTCCGCGCTCTCTCTCTTCAGGGGCTTTATCGATCATGTCGTAAGCTGTGAACTCTGCATACTGCTGAGTAGCAAGACACTTTGTGATAGCCGCTGTAAGTGTTGTTTTACCGTGGTCAATATGTCCAATCGTTCCGATATTTAAGTGAGGCTTGTTGCGCTCAAACTTTTCCTTTGCCATTCTAAAAATACACTCCTTTAATAAAATTAAATTCTTCCCTGCAAAATCTTTTCACTGACTTCGGCAGGTGTCTGTTCGTAGTGATCAAACTGCATCGAGTAATTCGCGCGTCCTGACGTTTTGCTTCTTAAATCAGTTGCATAGCCGAACATTCCAACTAACGGCACAAAGGCATCTATGACTCTTGCATTAGCTCGGACGTTCATTCCGTCAATTCGTCCGCGTCTCGATGATAAATCACCGATTACATCTCCTACATAATCTTCCGGCGTTACGACTTCGACTTTCATAACGGGCTCCATTAAAACTGGATCGGCTTTCTTCATTGCTTCTTTGAAACCCATTGAAGCAGCGATCTTAAATGCCATTTCGGAGCTGTCGACTTCGTGATACGAACCGTCAACGAGAGTAACTCTTACGCCGATAACGGGATAACCGCCAAGTACGCCTGATTGTACAGCTTCCTCGAGTCCTTTTTCAACTGCCGAAATAAATTCTTTCGGAATTGCTCCTCCGACAATTTTATCAACAAACTCAAATTTGTTGTCTTCGATAGGCTCGATGTCAAATACAACATGACCGTATTGACCGCGTCCGCCTGATTGACGGATATACTTGCCTTCAGCGTGGGCAGGCTTGCGAATTGCTTCACGATACGAAACTTGAGGATTACCGACTTTGACATCAACACCGAATTCGCGTTTTAATCTGTCAACGATAATTTCAAGGTGAAGTTCGCCCATTCCTGATATAACTGTCTGGCCGCTCTCTTCGTCATTGTGGACTTTGAAAGTAGGATCTTCGTCCGCAAGAGCGTTAAGACCTTTAGCAAGTTTTACTTTATCCTGCTGTGTGGCGGGTTCAACTGCTAACGAGATAACAGGCTCCGGGAACTCAAGGCTCTCTAATACAATCTGATTACCTTCGTCGCAAAGCGTGTCTCCTGTCTTAGTAGCTTTCAATGACGGCACTGCGACAATCATTCCGGCTTCCATTGAGTCAATATCTTCGCGCTTGTTCGAGTGCATTCTCATGATGCGCCCGATTCGTTCACGCTGTCCCGAAGTAGGATTATAAACTACATTGCCCTTTTCAAGTTTTCCCGAATAGACTCGCAGGAAAAATAATTTTCCTAAGAACGGGTCAACCGCAACTTTGAAAGCTAACGCCGTGAAAGGCTCTTCAGGGTTGCTGTGTCGCTCTAATTCTTTCTCGGGCTCACTCGGCGCAAAACCTTTAATCGGAGGCAGATCCACCGGACTCGGCAGATACTCAACGACAGCATCAAGCAACGGCTCTACGCACTTGTTCTTAAAAGCTGAACCGCAAAGAACGGGAACGGCCTTCAAACTTATAACGGCCTCGCGCAAAGTCTTGCGGATTAATTCCGAACTAATCGGCTTGCCTTCAAGATAGAGAGTCATTAAATCGTCGCTGAAATCCGAAAGAGCTTCGATGATGTTATCGCGTCCCTGCTTAGCTTCCATTGCTAGCTCAGGAGGGATAGTTCCTTCAGACGGCTTCTGACCTAAAACTCCCGAGAAAAATAACGCTTTTTGATCAATTAAATCTACAACTCCGGCGAAATCGTCTTCAGCACCGATTGGCAGCTGCAACGGAATAGCATTAGCTCCGAGTCTCTCGCGCATGGCTTTAACGACTGAAGCAAAGTCCGCGCCGATTCTGTCCATCTTATTAACGAACGCAACTCGCGGCACGTGATACTTATCAGCCTGTCGCCAAACCGTTTCTGACTGCGGTTCAACCCCTCCGACTGCGCAGAAGACAGCTACAGCACCGTCAAGAACACGCATTGAGCGTTCTACTTCAACTGTAAAATCCACGTGGCCTGGCGTATCAATCAAGTTTATAGTGAAACCTTTCCACGCGCATGTAGTGGCCGCTGAAGTGATCGTGATACCGCGCTCACGCTCCTGTTCCATCCAATCCATGGTGGCAGTGCCTTCATGAACTTCGCCGACTTTATAATTACTTCCTGTGTAATATAAGATTCGCTCACTCGTTGTTGTTTTGCCAGCGTCGATATGTGCCGCGATTCCTATATTTCTGACTTTAGTAATATCCAAAAATACACACCTGCAAAATTAAATTTTTAACTTACCAGCGATAATGTGCGAACGCTCTGTTAGCTTCGGCCATTCTATGAGTGTCATCACGGCGTTTGATTGAAGCTCCTTCGTTCTTGTAAGCGTCCATTAACTCACGCATTAATCTTTCTCTCATTGGCATTCCTTTTTTACCTCTGGCAAATGAAACTATCCATCTTATTGAAAGCTGAACGCCTCTTTCGGGTGTAACTTCAACAGGAACCTGATAAGTAGCTCCACCGACTCTTCTGGGTCTTACTTCAATATTAGGAGTTACATTAGCCATTGCCTTCTCAAAAACTTCAAAAGGCTCAAAAACCGTAAGCGGTAATTCTTCGACAACCGGCTCAAAAACGTCAACTGTTTCCAATAAAAAGAAGAGCTCCGCTTCGACCGCGAAAAAATCAGGCGATTCTTCAAAAAAGACAAAATCCTCAAAGGGTAAGTCCTCAAAAACGACTTCCTCTAAGAGCTCAAAATCCAATACTTCCTCAAAGACAAATTCTAAAACAACTAAAAAATCTTCTGACGACAGTATAGGAAAAGATAACGTGGAGGTAGATTTCAATGATCTTAAATAAAAAATTCGGTAAAATTTTCGCCGCGGCAATGGCTGTTTCCAT
>CALEPX010000099.1 GCA_937911045.1 uncultured Fretibacterium sp.
TGAGACGGTGTTCGCCGTTGCGACGTGGTTTTTGTGACCGGAATAGCGGCTCATTCAGCAACGCTCCAACTGACACCGCTTCTCGCTTACGCTTT
The DNA here is from genome assembly GCA_937911045.1 of uncultured Fretibacterium sp. Taxonomy (GTDB): domain Bacteria; phylum Synergistota; class Synergistia; order Synergistales; family Aminobacteriaceae; genus JAFUXM01. The sequence goes on from CALEPX010000099.1 coordinate 96, forward strand.
CTTAGGTACTTGCTCAACGCACGCCGTGCGTGTGTATGTAAAATCAGATCTATAAATTTCCCCGTCTTGACCTCTCGAATTTTTAAACGCTCGCGGATTGCAAATCTCCCGCGGCGGTCTACACAGGCAACATCTCTCACGTTCAGCGCGACCAAATCGGAAATTCTGCGTCCTGTGTAAAGCCCCGTGATAAACATCGCGTAATTTCGCAAATTCGTGTTCCAGAAATAACTCGATACTTTGTCTATATCCGATTGCGTCCTCATCGGCTGCATTGTCTTGCTAGTGTACTTGTCCTTCTTCATTCTTTCCCCGTCAAATTTCCATATTCAAAATCGCGGCGTCAAGTTCTTCCTGCGTAACCTTGGGCTTGCGATAGTCTACACCGCACGCCTTTGCTGCCTTCACTATAATTTTGTGCCACTGACCAGCTGTAATTCGATATTCACCATTCTTTTGCTTCTTCCGAGAACGGAACAATGGCTCATCAAGCAGCGCATTTAACGACGTTGCTTCGCGCTTACGTTTCACGAGATATTCTTCCAAAGCTTCACGCACACGCCCCACAAGACAAAATCTAAATCTTCTCCCTGCTAAACGCATCGCGTAACGCGTTGAGTACCTATCATGTTCACGGATTTCAATCCGTTCTCGTAGCGCAAAATTCCCGTCATCGTCAACATAGGCAACATCTCTCACGTTCAGCGCGCTAATCTCCGAAAAACGTCGCCATGTTCCAAGCCCCAACAAAAATAACGCATAATCCCGCGCATTTTGTCCCCGAAAATACTCTAAAAGTTTTCCATCACTCGAATGCAAGTGTTTCGGTAAAAATCGGTCTCGCATCGCTCTGACTTCGCAAAAAAATCTCCGGTCTTGTTCCGTCATTTATAAACCCTCTCTAAAAATATTGTTGTTGTTGTCTCTGAGCCTTGCTCGCGTTTAATGTGTAGCTCCCAGATTTGCGAGTCGTCCTTGATTACGCCAGATTTCTGGAGGCAATCCTGCAAAACTTTCAGCCGATTATCTAAATCCCAGCGTCGTTTGCCCGGCGTCGTGAATGTCACGTGTAGTGCTACGTGCTTTGTGTTGGTTGCTTGCGTTTTTGCTGCCCTCATCAAGCACGTAACCCGCGTTTCCCAGTCTCGCGTTTCTTTCGTTTTGTACCGGAATGACCTCCCCGATCCAGTTCGGTAAATCTGGTTCGTTGTTGGAGGAAGTCCGGGAATTTCCAACTCTAATAATGGTGCTTGAGCCTTGCTGTTTTTACTCATACTTTTTTTAACTCTCCATTTTTGCCGCGGCATAAAAAAGTTATTTTTCTGTACTCCGTGCCGATTAAGCTTGTGCGTGTTTCAAGAATTTTCCCTGCCACTAATCGCCTGAGATACTCTCGTGCCTGCGCTTTATCCATCGCAAACCCTTTCTGCTTGCAGGCTGCTAACGCATCTTCGAGAGTAAACCATGATTTCACCGGAACACCATCAATCTTAATAGCATAGTCGTACCCCATGCCAAAACTTTGCGTAATAACATCAACGGCAAATTCAACGCAACCGCATTCTCTCAGCGGCTGTTCTTCGTGAACCGTAATCGGTTGCATTCCTCCGAGGGTACTCAGGTTGCGAGTGCCCTGCTCCACGTCCATTCTTAGCGGTGTTTTGTCCCCAGTTTGCGGTTTACTCACCGTTTTTTTGTCAATCGTCCTTGGCTGCCAGAACTCGGCATTGCCCAATTCAAGACAAAATTTGCCATCGCAAATCTGACGCTCTCGCAAAAGTTCATTCGGGGAATTTTTCCCGTTCAAGAAATTTGCGCAACATGTCAGATTGTCATCGCTTCCCCAAAATTTCAATTTTTCGCTCTCGATACCGCATTTCACTGCATTATCATCAAGCACTTTCAAGACATCATTCGAATTTAATATCATGTTCCATTCCTTCAAAATCGCGTAAGTTAGGTTGTAGCAAGGCTATGTCAGATCTGATTTTGCATGTCAGGCTTGACTAATATTATTAATTCAGTTGTTACAAGGTTATGTCATATATGTCATATAAATTCTAAGTCTATATATATATACGCACACTCCCTCTCTTTTTTTTCTCTCTCCTGTGTGAAAACTATAAAATAATCTGACATATATGACATACGCTTTGAAGCTCGGTGTTTGTAAGGGTTTAAGCATGTCAATTTCAAAAAAATCTAATGACATAACTTGTCATAAGTGACATAAGCTTGTTATAGCTGAGTTTGCGTGTCCTCCAGCCAAGACACGAAAACATAGTAGCGTTTTCCGTCCATAGTTCGCGCTTCGTCGAAAGTAACCTTATTCCTTAACGCCCGCCTAAAATCAGGATGAAACTTTCGATTGCTCTTCGGGGCGACATGGTTGCGTTCACACCATTTAGAATATTCGCTGTAAACTCTTGCTCGTTCGACTTTTTTACCCAAAAATTGCTCGATACATTCGTCGACGAAATCGTAAAGTTCGTTATTTATCGCCTTCAACGCTCGGATATTTCGCAACGTATCGGCGCTCTCTGTGAAACTTCCGTTTCTGATAAGCCGCTGAAATCCTTCGACACACCAGTTAAAAATTCCGGGCAATTCCG
>CALEPX010000100.1 GCA_937911045.1 uncultured Fretibacterium sp.
GATGCGTTCGCGGGAGCCGTCCGTGGAGCCGTCGTCGAAATAAACGATCTCGTAATCGTAATTCGCAAGGCCCTCCATAACGGCGGTGATGCGCTCGTAAGCGGGGCGGATATTCTCTTTTTCGTTATACACGGGCACACTGACCGTGATCAGTTTCTTCGGCATAGCTTACCTCTGATCGGCGTTATAATCGTCAAGACCGTATTTTTTGATGATATCGGGATAGGCGTGGGAATACCAGAGCGTGTATACGACCTCCCGGAAGGCGGCAAAGCCGTTTACAAAAAAGCTGATCGCGCCGCGCATGGAGATGGAATGCAGGCCGCTGAGGATGGTATCCATCGCAAACTCGTATTTTTTATCGGATTTCACGGCGGAGCGATCCGTGAAGGCCTTCCAGTTGTACCAACAGCGGATCACCTTGAGATCCCTGTCCGGCACCTGCGAGAGATTGACGCCGAGGCTCTCGGTTTCCACCACTCTGGTCATTTCCTTCAGCGACTTCGCCGGGGTATAGAGCCCGCGGGCTACCACCTCGTTATAAAGCTCCGTGCCGGGCAGCGGCGTAAAATGATACACCGGCCGCATACTGGCCTTGATGGTATTCATCAGGCGGACGGAATCCCTGAGCTGCGCCTCTGTCTCATCCGGATAGCCGATGATCATGGAGGCGACGGAGATGATGCCGATGCGATCCAGCGCGGCGAAGGTATCGTATACCTTTTGCATATTGAGGGGCTTATGGATCCGCTTCTGCATTTCGGTATTGCCGCTCTCGATGCCGAAAAACACCCAGCGGCAGCCGGAATCGTACAGCAGCTGAAAATCCTCCTCGTTGAAAATGCCCATGCGCAGCTGAATGCCGAAGCGGATATGGATATCGTTTTCGCGGAGGAGCCTGCAGAAGGTTTGCATATCCTCCCGGCGCAGGCACCAGAGCTCGTCGGAAAAATACACGCCGTCCACGCCGTAGCGCGTGGTGAGCTCCTTCAGTTCTTTTATCACGACTTCGGTGTCGTCATCTACCTGTCCTTTCCCTCTGCCAGTGTGAAATACACAGCCGGTATGTGGCAGTAACCGCCGGGATTTTTATCGAGATATTTCTGGTGATATTTCTCAGGATATTCCGACACAAAATCCAAATCCGACAGTTATAGTCTCAGATGACGCAATCGAATCTTTCGGGGGACTTTCGAGTGATTTGTCTCTGTCCGGCAAGAGCAATTCGGTCTACAATTTCGAGATTCAGTTCAACGAGCTGTGTTATCAAGTTGGCGATATAGTTTACATAGCGTCGTCAGTTGAGAATCCGCTTCAATCTTTTGAGGTCGTAGATGTCAAGACGACTGCGATCGGATTATGCGCGGAAATCGAGTTAGTCTTGAGCGACACAACTGGCAGCGTCGAATGGTGGATTACGTATTACGATATTTACGGGAATTTCTGCAGGTCTGAACCACGCACAATTAGCGTCGAACATCAAGCCTCAAGCAGTGGCGGCGGAGGTTGCGATTCAGGCTTCGGAAATTGGCTGCTAATTTTCGCGATAATTCTGCCGATATTAATAACACATTTAGTGCGCAAGGATTACTAGAGAAAATTTGGGTAGGATTTTAGGGACGTTATATATAAATGTTACGCGAAAAAGAGATTCTCTCGGAAATTTGTCGGGGGGATCTCTTTTTCAGAGCTAAGATTTTCGCAAATTCCAGTGTCTCGAAAATATATCTGCAAAATTACGTATTGCAAAATTACGAAACTCTCCTAAAATTGCTGATTGACAAATTGGTGATATAAAGTCAAATTCGAAAGGAGATTTCAAACATGGATATTAATAAATTAACTCACAAAAGTCAGGAGGCGTTGACTCAGGCGCAAAATATCGCTAGCCAGTACAATCATCAGCAAGTCGATGTCGAACACTTACTCGCTGCATTATTAAACGACGAATCCGGATTAATCGCACAATTACTCAAGCGTATGAACGTGAATCTCGCGGCAATTTCCAAACGTGTGAACGATGAATTATCAAAACGTCCGAGAATCTTGAGTGGCGGCACTGAACAGGGCAAAATTTTCCTGACACACAGGCTGAATAACGTGTTGACCGATGCCGAAGAACGCGCGAAAATCTTGAAAGATGAATACGTCTCAGTCGAACATTTGTTCTTGGCAATTCTGAACGAACGTAACACACCGTCCGGAAAAATTCTTGCTGAATCCGGAATCACTGACGAGAAATTCCTGCAAACGTTAAACGAAGTCCGAGGCTCTCAGCGTGTCCAGAGCGCAGATCCCGAAGCAACTTACGAAGCTCTCGAAAAATACGGGCGCGATTTGGTAGCAGAAGCTCGTAACGGAAAACTTGATCCTGTAATCGGTCGTGATGACGAAATTCGGCGTGTAGTCAGAATATTATCTCGCAAAACTAAGAATAATCCGGTATTAATCGGCGATCCTGGTGTCGGCAAAACTGCAATAGTCGAGGGATTGGCTCAGAGAATCGTTCGCGGTGATGTTCCCGAGGGCTTGAAAGATCGCAGCGTGTTCGCGTTAGATATGGGGTCGTTAATTGCGGGCGCAAAATTTCGCGGTGAATTTGAGGAACGTTTACAGGCTGTTTTGAACGAGATCAAGAAAAGTGACGGCAGGATTATATTATTCATCGACGAGTTACACACGATTGTCGGAGCCGGAGCTGCTGAAGGTTCAGTCGATGCCGGGAATATGCTCAAGCCGATGTTAGCGCGCGGTGAATTGCACTGTATCGGAGCTACGACTGTTGACGAATATCGCAAATATATCGAGAAAGACGCTGCACTCGCTCGAAGATTTCAGCCCGTAGATGTCGAACAGCCCTCAGTTGAAGACACGATTTCGATTTTGCGCGGCATTCGTGAAAAGTTGCAGGTTCATCACGGTGTAGTAATTCGCGATAACGCACTCGTAGCATCAGCTGTATTGTCGAACAGATACATCACGAACAGATTTTTGCCGGATAAAGCTATAGATCTCGTAGACGAAGCCTGTGCAATGATACGCACCGAAATAGACTCGCAGCCTTCTGAATTAGACGCAGCTTCCCGAAAAGTCATGCAGCTCGAAATCGAAGAAACAGCTCTCAAACGCGAAAAAGACGACGCATCAATCGAACGCCTGAAAATTTTGCAGAAGGAATTACAGGAAGCTCGAAACGAAGCCGACGCTCTACGCGCACAGTACGAATCCGAAAAGCAATCTATCTCAGGAATACGCGACTTACGCAGCAATATCGAATCCGTAAAATCTGAGATCGAAAAAGCTGAACGTTCCGGAGATTATGAGAAAGCTGCCGAGCTGAAATACAAGAGACTGCCCGAACTCGAAAACGCTCTGAAAAATTCGGATAATAATAATCATGCTGCAACTCACGCGAATAAATTATTGCGTGAAGAAGTTACGGAAGACGAGATAGCCGATATAGTCAGCAAATGGACGGGAATACCTGTTACGAGACTGCTCGAAGGTGAGCGCGAGAAATTGCTGAAACTGGACGAGATTTTGCATCGCAGGGTTGTTGGTCAGGACGAGGCTGTGCAACTTGTGGCGGACGCTGTGTTACGTGCGAGAAGCGGCATACGTGATCCCAAACGCCCGATAGGCTCGTTCATATTTCTTGGACCTACAGGTGTCGGAAAAACTGAGTTAGCCAGAACTCTAGCTGAAGCATTATTCGACAGTGAAGATAACATGATTCGAATCGATATGAGCGAATACATGGAGAAGCATTCAGTTTCGAGATTAGTAGGCGCGCCTCCCGGGTACGTTGGCTATGACGAGGGCGGACAATTAACCGAAGCTGTTCGACGCAGACCGTATAGTGTGATTTTGTTCGACGAGATTGAGAAGGCGCATTCGGACGTGTTTAATATTTTGCTGCAAGTTTTGGATGACGGCAGAATTACGGACAGTCACGGGCGCGTTGTAGATTTCAAGAACACAGTTATAATTATGACGAGTAATATCGGTTCGGACGCGTTATTAACCGGAATCACATCGGACGGAATTATCTCGCTTACAACTCGTGAAGAAGTTATGGAAAGTTTGCGCGCATCATTCAGACCGGAATTTCTGAATCGCGTTGACGATATAGTATTCTTCAAACCGTTACGCAAAGAAGAAGTTCAGGCAATCGTGAGAATTTTGCTGGGACATTTGAGCGATAGACTTTCAGAACGCCAAATCGAGTTGAATTTCTCGGACGCTGCGATAAATTTCATAGCCGACGCTGGTTACGATTCAGTTTTCGGAGCAAGACCGTTGAAACGCTACATAACTCACAACGTTGAGACGAAACTTGCACGTGCGTTAATTGCGGGAGGAATTGTTGAGAAAGCCAGGATTAATATCGACGTGAAGAACGGGCAGCTGAATTTCGAGTACTAGACCAGATATTACAAACCGGAGCCAAACACTCCGGCTGTTTTTTATCGCTGATTTATGCGTTTTTTGAAAAATGCTGCGAACAAAATCAAGCTGAAAATTCCAAAACTTGAATTACAAGTGCCGCCGCTTTTGCCACGATAAGATTCGTCGTGATTATAATACCCCGGATTATTTGGCTCATCAGAATTTGTTGGCTCTTCGGGGTTATCAGGATTGTTGGGTTCATCAGGATCGTCAGAATCATCTGGATTATCTGGCTCATTAGGGGTGTCAGGATTGTCTGGAGTGTCGGGATTATCTATTTCTGATCCAACATCAACGCTTATAGCTGCAATTAATCCATTGTACTCCGCCACGATAGTTGTAGAGCCATCGTGTAATCCTTCAACATAACCTGAATCATTCACAGTTGCTATGCTGGGATTTTCAACAGTCCATTTAGTACCGATTAACGCTGACGACACATCATAAAAATTCCCCTCGTTATCAATTGCGTAAAGTCCAGCGGGAATTTCTGAATTTACGTTCGTGTAAATTTTCTTAGAGCCGATAAATTTCAGTTCTTCAACATTTACGTCATTCAGAACACGTAAACAGTCTAACGGAAGCGTGTTCGAAACGTACAAATGTCCATCGCCGCTCGGAGCGTAACAATAAGCTGTCATCTCTCCTAAATCACCGCTCGCAAATTCAATGTTTACCTCGAAAACTTTGTTGTCATCAGTGTACATCGGGAAAAGTCTGTCAACACCATCTTTCTGAATGACAAGCTGAACGTCATTCTCTGTCGATTTTGTAGCATGAGCAGTAAATTTCACAACACTAGTCGCTGTACCAGAAACTATAGCCGTGCTTTTGTCCGCAATCAAATTGAAATTTGTGACAGAAAAATTCTCAAGATCAAGATCCTCAAAATTTATGTCATCGTAGTCCGTATCAGATTTTCTAATTCCGAAAGTTGTTCCAGTTCGCGCAACGCTTGAAGTAACCGAAGCAGTTCCGGGAAGTTGTACTGACTGCTTAAGCGTCGCAAATTCACTCAGAGAATTTTTGATCATGAGGCTCGCGACAGCAAATGCAACATCACCTTGCTGGCAAATTGTCCCATGTTTGTACCTTAACGCCAGCCAATCATCTAAACTGATAAAACTATCACTGGTTGATTCCGGAAAACCTGTTGAATAATCAGGAAACGCTGCAATCGCACTGTTCACAGGTACAAAGAGATCGTGTCCTTGATTTGAGAAAATTACTCGCTGCATGGAAAAATACAAATTAAACGCCAGCTCAACAGGATTAAAAGCCGAAGAAACGTCACTAGCAACATCAATTGCCGCTTGCACAACTTGTAAAAAGCCTGTCTCCATAGGATTCTGATAAACCATTCCAGCGAATGAAAACACGAAATCACGTAACTCTTTATTTTTTAGAATGTTTTTCAACAAATTGTTCTGTTTAGTAGTCACATTCAAAATATTCTCATCTATTTTGTTGAGAGCGTACAACAATTCAGCATCACTACCCCCTGCAGCTAGGGTAATTTCCTTTAAATTCTGCAAATATTCCATATCATCGGTCAGGTTATGGAATTTTGAAATTTGAGAGCCGGCTGATTTCACGAGTTTAGCAAGGTTAAATATTAAAAATACCGAATCTTTCAAATTCTCCAATGTTTTCAGAGAAGCACTGACATCACCATAAATAAAGTGCATTGGAACATTTCCAGGGAAAGGAAGATTCACAACATCGCTCCCGATTGCCATGTCTTTCATACGTGCGTCAGTAAAAACCCCCCAGTACCGGTACTTATTGTGCCACAACCAGAGAACAGTTTGTGCAAGTGCGTCGTTGCCGATTGCAACGTTGTTTACCACACTGAAATCACCGAGCATTATATTTGCCAACGGGCTTCCTCGGTGTGGAACAGCAATATTGACAACCTTGTGAATCATTCCCTGCTTGTAGGAACGCGTCGTCCAGTTAGTCCCATCGTTTTCCCAGTTGTTTCCATCAGACCACTCATTATCATTGTATTCGTCTCGTTTGTTTGATTCGTCTAAAAATTGGCGTATCAAAAGACCTCCCATTCCGTGAGCGATAACGTCAGCTTTCGTGCAAACAATGCCCTCACTTTCGTAATAATCAAACATGTCATTCAGAACTTGATATAAAGGATTAAAGTTATACCTCAAAAGTCTCTTGACTCCTAAACTTCCGTCATAGTCAAATAAAGCTATGTGATCTTCTTTGAAACCTCTGTCGAGCAATTCTGTCCAAATACCGATTTTACTGTTAAGTCCAAATGTACCGTTTGCGTTCGCAGGATTCCAGAAAGCATTCACGGAAGAACTCATCAAAAACATATTCAGCACACCCGGGTTGAATTTGCCAGGGATCAAAACAACCGGAGCAGCTTCAAGCGCGATTTCAACGTCTTGTTCGGAAGATTTTGAACCGTCATCTGGTATAAATTTAACATTAACTTTGAATTTATCAGACGGGAATTTTTTATTTGACGGGAACGTTTCAGGCGCAATTAAAACCGCTGAAGCCTGTTCCGTAGAGAGCTCGTCCTGATTTCCATATCTGATTGGAGTAGTTTTAATTTGAAGTTTTGATGTTGATTTCGCTGTCCTATCCGTTAATTGTTCAAGAGTTGCTCCGATATCATCACTCAGAGAAAACTCCACGGTACCGGATTGTTTTGCATGAACTCTCAAAATCAGCCGTGAATTTCCGTCCGCTGCAAAACCTAGTTTGCCATTAGTAAACTCCCATAAATCCCAAACATACTCTTCTGTAATTGCGTTGCCATTTTCGTCTATGTACGACTCATCATTCATATCGCAAATAATTCTGTCTAAGTACCTACGACCAAATTGGTCTAAGTATTGCTGCAAGTTTGGCTTCTTATTTCCTAAAACTGCAACGTTAAAAGTATTTTTAATTATAACGCCCTCCAACACTGGTTTATCATGGTGGTTGTAGTTATAAAGCAAATACAGGGGGCACTCGGAAAAAACAGCAATACCAGTGGATTTATCGTAACTAATAGGGCTAGCTATACCCCAATATCCCCAATACACTCCCCGTTCCTCATTAAAGGAAATATTTTCAAGTTCAGAAACGTAATTACTGAGATCAATTTCATAATATCCTTCGTCTGTTTTTTGAAACTTCAAATCTTCACTTACATTTTCATAGCCAGCGCAAAATAAAGATGCAGACTTGTTTATTAAGACCTCAGTCAAATGGTTCCTCTCGCAGGCTAAACTTTTTAAATTCGGACACGTGCTTAAATCAAGCTTGCTCAAATCATTTGAAAAGCACCCTAACGTTTCTAAATTCGTGCAGCCGTCAACATTAAGCTCGGTTAATAAATCTCTATCACAATTCAACTCTTTCAAAAACTTATGTCCACTCACATCAAGCGTGGTTAACGGATTATCAGCGCAATGTAGCCATTCCAAAGCCGGGCATTCACTAACGTCTAGCGTGGTTAAAGTATTAGCCCCTTCGCAATTCAAGAGTTGCAAAGCTGAGCAACCACTCAAATCGATATGTTCTAACCGAGTACCAGCGCAACGCAACTCTCTCAAAGCCAAACACCCACTTGCATTAACCGAGGTCAACTTACTTAGATAGCACTCCACAAACGTTAAAGCCGTACAGCCACTCACATTAAGTGAAGTTACAGGTCGATCCCAGCAATATAGCCATGTTAAAACCTTGCAACCGCTTAAATCAAGTGTAGCTGATGAACCTGTATATTCTAAACGTATACTCTGTATTGGGAGTAATTGGTACCCCTCCAATGATTGTACTGCACCGCCAATGGATATTTCAGCTGGGATGTCAGCAATTTCTTTATAGTCTAGAACGCCATCATTTGCGCCAACCTGATATCCACCAGCACCACCAGAAGGATCAGGCACCCACCAACCATCATCATAGTGCCTTTTAAGATAATCACGAAACACCGGATCAGGAAACGCGCTCAACGAAACACTAGCTAGGGCGTCCCCCCCCCCCCACAGGCTGTCCGAAAACTCCCCAGTTCGACAAAAATTGGAGATCTTTTTACTATGGGACGAGACGGAAAATGCGTTAGAGAGGCTTTCTCGTTGTTCTTAATTTTCTGATAACTCTTTAGCTTTTAGTTTTCGGACAGCCTGCCCAGCAATCAACGATACACTCAAAGCTAAAACAGCTAACGAAAATTGTATTACCTTTCTAAACAATTTCAAAATACACAACTCCTTTGTAAATTATTTTTTAATATTATAAGTGAAAACTACGAATTTATCAAGCGAAAATTCAGCGTCCGTAAATTTCTCAACTGTGACCTACGTGACGAGAATAATAATGCTTCTGTCATCGAGAATTTCAGCGAGCAATCTGTAATTACCGACACAATAACGCCATTTGACACAGTAATTGCCGGTCAAAAATTTTCCGAATCTGCGAGGATTTTCGTAACTTCTTCGTGAGAATACGTCACGGGATTGGCTTCAAATTCGGCGTGTGCGTTTTCAATTTCACCGACGGGTTCGTTAATCTGGGCTGCATAAACTTCGGCAAATTTTCGCGATGTGTTATATAATTTGAAAAATCATTCGAAGGGAAGTGTGACGAGAATTGGTGACGAAACGCAAACTCACCGCAGAAGAACGTAAGCAGCTGCAAATTCAACGCGAACTCAAATGGCAATCGTTGACGCTCGCTGATGATTTTTTGTTCGGGAAAATTATGAGTGATCCTGAACTCTGCAGGGAAATGATTGATCGCATTTTCCCGTCGTTGAAAATCGGTGACATCAAAGTAATCCAGACTCAAAAGCGAATCAAGAACGCGCTGCATCTTCGTGGGATTCAGCTTGATCTTTTTGCTAACACGAATGACCGCAAGACTTTTGATTTTGAGATTCAGACAACCAGCAGACTTGATCAGTTCAAGAGGACTAGGGCGTATCATATCGCGATTGGCTTTGACGGGTTAAAACTCGCGAATTTGAAGCAATCCGGATTTTACGACGATTTGCCGGAAACGTTTGTGGTGTTTATCTGCACGTTTGATCCGTTTGGGAAAGGCAGACACGTTTACAGTTTCGAGAATTATTGCACAGAGGACAGGGATATCAAGCTTAATGACGGAGGTTACACTGTGTTTCTCAACACTGAGGGAATGATGAATGATATTAGTCCAAGGTTGCAGCGATTTTTGGATTACATTGCTGGCAGGAATGCGTCCAAGAAAGATCGATTCATCAGAACGTTAAACACAAAACTTAAAGAAGCGAAAGAAAATGTGACATGGAGGCGTGAATATATGTTGTTATTATCAAGGGAAGCTGAGAAGTTTGCTGAGGGCAGAATCGAGGGCAGAGCTGAGGGCAGAGTCGAAGGCAGAATCGAGGGCAGAATTGAAGGTAGAGCTGAGGGTAAAGTCGAAGGCATTGACGAAACCCGAAAAGGTGTGGCTACGGACATGATAAGGGAAGGTGAACCGCTATCAAAAATTCTCAAATACAGTCGTCTTGCTGAAGACACGATTTTTGCCATCGCAAAATCTCTCGGGGTAAATCTCGCGTGAACAAAATCATCTTGTGTTATATAATACCCGTTTGAGAATTTGATTTTTTAACAGGAGGATTTCAAAATTTGAGCAGAGTTTTTAATTTCAGCGCAGGCCCAGCGGTTTTGCCGGAAGAAGTCTTGAAGACAGCAGCAGCGGAATTGTTCGAGTACAAAGATTCCGGCATGTCCGTCATGGAAATGAGCCATAGATCAAAGGATTTCGAAAATATTCTTAACGAAGCTCAGTCAGATTTGCGCAAACTCATGAACATTCCGGAGAATTACAAGATATTATTCCTTCAGGGCGGCGGCTGCACTCAGTTCGCAATGATACCGATGAATCTCATGCGAAACAAAATCGCCGATTATATTATTACCGGAGCTTGGTCAAAAAAAGCTGCTGCAGAAGCAAAAATTTACGGGCAAGTCAACGAAGTCGCAAGCTCAGCAGATAAGAATTTCTCGTATGTTCCGGATCTGTCGGACTTGAATATATCAGAACAAGCCGATTACGTTTATATTTGTCAGAACGAAACCATTCACGGCACCACAATTCGCAAATTACCCAATACAAAGGGCAAAACTCTCGTAGCAGATGTTTCATCGATGTTTTTGAGCGAGCCTCTTGATGTCGAAAAATACGGGATCATTTGGGGCGGCGTTCAGAAAAATATCGGACCTGCTGGCGTTACAATCGTAATAATTCGTGAGGACTTGATCCGCGATGACGTGTTGCCGTTTACTCCGACTATGCTGAAATATAAGACACATTCGGATAATAATTCGCTCTATAACACACCACCTTGCTATAATATTTACGTATGCGGACTCGTATTCAAATGGCTGTTGCAACTCGGCGGTGTCTCTGAGATGCGCAAACTTAACGAAGCTAAAGCCAGAATATTATACGATTATCTCGACAGTTCGAAATTATTTCACGCTACTGTCGCGAATAAAACAGATCGTTCGTTCATGAATGTGCCGTTCGTAACCGGTGATAAAGATGTTGACGCGGAATTTGTCAGTGCAGCTGCTAAAGCCGGATTCAAGAATATCAAAGGGCATCGTTCAGTCGGAGGTATGAGAGCTTCGATTTATAACGCAATGCCAGCTGAAGGCGTGAGAAAACTTGTCGAGTTCATGGCGAATTTCGAGAAAGGTCGCAAGTAAATCATGATCGATCCTAAACACAGAAAGATTCTCTGCCTGAATAATATCGCTCAAATCGGGCTTGATAAATTCAGAACTGGCTACGAACTTGTAGAAATAAAAAATGCTAACGAGGCTGCTGGTATTCTCGTGCGTTCGGCTGATATGCTGTCGATGGATTTTCACGACGGATTACGCGCTATCGCCAGAGCTGGTGCAGGCGTAAATAATATCCCGATTGAGAAATGTTCGGAACAGGGCATCGTAGTATTCAATACTCCCGGAGCAAACGCAAATTCCGTGAAAGAACTTGTGATTGCGGGGTTGCTGCTTGCATCGAGAGATATTTTCGGCGGAATTAACTGGGTCAGAGAAAACGCGTCTGAATCCGAGATTGCGAAATTAACTGAGAAGGCTAAAAAACAATTTGCCGGTCACGAAATTTATAACCGCACACTGGGCGTAATTGGTCTCGGGGCGATTGGTGTCAGAGTTGCGAATGCTGCTGTTGCTCTCGGAATGAACGTTCTTGGCTATGATCCGTTTTTGTCCGTGAAATCCGCGTGGATGTTAAGCCCGATGATTAAACACGCTGATACAGTTGAGGAATTGTATTCGGGTTGCGATTTCATAACGCTGCATGTTCCGGCACTGGATTCGACGCGCGGCATGATAAATTCTGAAGCAATTTCGCGAATGAAAACCGGAATCAAGATACTGAATTTTGCCAGAGATGTTCTTGTTGACGAGAAAGCTTTGACCGAAGCGTTAAAATCTGGGAAAGTTGCGAAATATATCAGCGATTTCCCGAATAAAATCAGCGCGAACCTTCCTAACGCGATAATTTTGCCGCACCTGGGAGCTTCAACTGAAGAGGCCGAAGATAATTGTGCTGTCATGGCTGTTGAACAAATGCAGGATTATCTCGACAACGGAAATATTACGAACTCCGTGAATTATCCCGAACTTAATGCCGGAAAATGCGAGACTGACGCTAGAGTTGCGATTTTGCACAGGAACATTCCGAACATGCTGTCACAAATCACGTCATTCTTCGGTCAGAACGGCTTGAACATCGAGAATTTGCAGAACAAAGCTCGCGGTGCATATGCCTACACGTTACTCGACATTTCACACGCAATGCCTGTCGATACTGTAGAACGCTTGAAAGAGATTGAGGGCGTTTTGCGAGTGCGAAGAGTTTTCGAGAATCTGTAATTCTACGCAGAAAATTCCCCTGAAATCTTGTTACGGGTCTCAGGGGGATTTACTTATCGCAAGATTTTGAGTTTTCGTAGCATTATCACAGCAATATGACGTAAAGAATAATACGGATACTTTAGGAATGCCTGCACATACTCTTTCTGATAGAACAATCGCCAGCAATCAAACGAAGCTATTCTTGGAGATAATATATCGTCGAATGCTCGATTCGTATACTCGTTGATTTCGCGCAGAGATTTTACAACGCTTGTCAAGTGATTCAGCCAGATTGGCGAACGTTTTGTTGCCTGTGACGTTTGCGATTCAGGATTTTCGATTCTGAAACACGACATCACGCGCGCTATATAATGTATCTTTCCCAAAGTAGTCGCGTAAATCGAAAGTGCCCAGTCATCAACCCATGCCATGTAAAATTCTTTCGAGCGTTCAAAAGCAGTTTCGCGTTTGCAGAAAAACGAAGTCGTGTGAAAATACCGTCCCCACTCGAATAACACTTCCCGCATTCCGTAATCCTGATCTTGATCGCTGCCATTCAATCGCCGCAATTTTTCGCCGTCAAGATTCACTAACATAGTATCATGCACGCACATTGAGCAATCCGGATGCGATTCCATGTACTCAGCTTGAACTTGTATCTTGTGCTGATCTGTCCAGAAATCATCACCCTCACAAAACGCTACGTATTTTTCTTGAACCAACGGAGCAATAATCTCGCGATAGATTCCGCCGACACCGTCCAAACGCGAAAACTGATTCTCGTTCTGATATATCATCGTGAATAGATCTGGGTATTTGCTCTCGTATTCACGCAATATATCCGGAGTTGAATCAGTCGATGCGTCATCGTGAACTATAACTCGGAACGGATATGTTGTCTTCTGTTCTACAAATCCGTCAAGAGTTTTACGTATATACTTCTCGTGATTGTACGTTACACATAACGCACAAACCGATACCCCTCATTATGTATCTATTATCTGTCATAATAAAGCCTCCTGTTAATACATCATGTTGAATTTTCGCAGCAAATCTCCGGCTAAGTGTTTCGCGGAATAGTACGGGTATTTTACTAAAGCCTTCAAGAATTTATGTTGACGCAAAAGACCTAGCGATTCTATCGAACGTATTCTCTTTCGGAAATATGTATCGTATTTTCTGTTCGTGTACTCGTTAATGTTCCGCAAAAAGTCTAGCGTATCTTTCGCAAAGTCTTTGATCTCTGATGGTTTGCGCGTATCCGGTTTGCCAGTGAGCGAGTTCGGATTGCCCTTCCTGAAACACGACATCACACGCCCAATGTAGTGAATCTTCCCCAAAGTCGCAGCGTAAATTGCAAGAGTCCAATCATCGCAGACGGTCATGAAAAATTCGTTCGGTCTCTTGAAGTTTATCTCCGTTTTCATGCAAGTTGATGTGGAATGAAAATCATGTCCCCAATTCATCAAAATATCTTTCATGTCGAGATCATGATCTTTATCACTGCCGTTTAATCTCCGAACATTTTCACCGTCAAAATTCACAAACATCGTATCATGAACGCACAACACATAATCCGGATGATTTTCCAAGAAGTCAACTTCGAGCTGAACTTTCTCAGGATCGCACCAATAATCGTCACCATCACACGTCATGAAATATTTCTCGTGAATCATCGGAGCTACTAACTCACGCATCCATTGCCATGTTTGGTTATGTTTCGAAAATTGATTCTCGGTCTCGTAAATCATCGTGAATAAGTCCGGATATTTCGCCTCGTACTCACGCATAATTTCCGGTGTCGAATCCGTCGAAGCGTCATCGTGAACTATTACACGAAACGGATAAGTCGTTTTTTGCGCAACAAATCCGTCAAGCGTCTTGCGAATAAATTTCTCGTGATTGTACGTCACGCACAACGCACACACCGAAGCTTGTTTTGATTCCTGTAATTCCGACATAAATTTGCAAATCCTCCGTTATCAATTATTAATTAATCCGTGATTTTGGCATTCTAGCATTTGACAAAAATATTGACAAGTTCATTTCAAATTGTATAAAATATTCCAGAAATTATTGCTTTAGAAGGAGAGGTTTTTCTAACATGAAGAATATGAACAGAGTTTCAGCGATCGCGTTAGTTTTTGTGATGTTGATTGCTTGCACGGCGTTTGCTGAGGCACGTCCGGGCGGAACAAAATTGATTTTCACAACGGGCGGCGCTCAGGGAACTTATTACGGATTCGGCGGAGTTCTCGCAGGGAAAGTTACTGAGAAAACCAGCACGACTGTTACGGCGATCACTTCCGGCGGATCGAAAGCTAACATCGAAGCTATGGACGACGAGGACGCTCAGTTAGGATTCGTTCAGAGTGATGTCGGTGCTTACGCGTACAGAGGGCAGAGATTATTCGACGAGCCAATCACGAATTTCTCAACCGTCGCGAATTTGTACATGGAACAAGTTCAGATCGTAACGCTCAATCCAGAAATCAAAACCGTCGCTGATTTGAAAGGCAAAAGCGTCTCAGTCGGTGCGGCAGGTTCGGGAGTTTATTTCAACGCCGTTGATGTTCTCAAAGCTTACGGACTCGATATTGACAAGGATATTAAGCCAACGTATCAATCATTCGGTGACAGTGTCGAAGCTCTTCAGGACGGCAAAATTGACGCAGCATTCATCGTAGCGGGCGCACCAACTACAGCCGTAACTTCACTCGCAGCTACGAAAAAAATCTATCTCGTCGGCTTTGATGACGAGCATATCATGAAATTAATCGTCGAATCCCCGTATTACAGCAAGAACGTTATCGCTAAAGAAGTTTACGGAACAGATGACGACGTTACAACCGTTGCAGTTGGCGCAGTAGTTATCGCACGCGACGATGTTTCAGTCAATGACGTATTCAATTTCTTGTACGGTGTTTTCGAGAATCAGGACGAAATTTCAAAAGCACACGCAAAAGGTCTCGAATTGGATTTGGAATTTGCAGCGTCATACACAGCAGTACCGTATCATCAGGGAGCAGTCGAATATTTCAGCGAGAAGGGCATCAAAATTTCCGGGAAAAAATAATTCTCGCGAATCTAAACGCATAAATTAATAATCTTAACGGCTGTGGATTTTCGAAAATTCATGGTCGTTTTTAATATTATACTTGTTTTAACAGGAGTGATTTTATTTGGAAAATACGCAACAAAACATTCAAAAAGACGTTGAAGCCGTCATGAAGAAATACGATCGCGAATCGAACGTGCGAATCTGGGAAGGATTGCCCAAACAAATATTGCGATTCTTATCCGTAGCGTTCTCGCTGTATTGTATCTGGACAACGTTATTCAGCACAGCTATGCCCGAAATCAGGCTGAACGTTTTTCTAGCGTTGATCTTAATCATAGGCTACCTGAATTACCCGATGAGAAAACATCACGTGCGGGTGAATTACATTCCATGGTACGACATAATAATCATGCTATGCGGCGTGATCCCGTTTCTGTATTTCGCGTTCAATGCCGAAAGCATAATCAAGCTCGCATTACGCGTAACCAGTCCCAGAAATCCGAATTATCACATGATGCTTGCAATGGCGATTCTTGCGATATTATCAACAATGGAATTATGCAGGCGTTGTGTTGGCATTCCGATTTTGTGCGTTGTCGGTGCTTTGATGTTTTACGCGTTCTCAACGGTTCGATTCGGAAAAGTGATTTACGATTTATATTACTCAACCGGTGACGGATTACGCAGCACTCCGATCGAAGTCTGTGCGAAATATATCGTCGTGTTCATAATATTCGGAGCGTTTCTCGAACGAACTGGTATCTCTACGTTCTTCATAAATCTTGCGAACGCTGTAGCCGGTGCGAGTGCTGGAGGTCCTGCAAAAGTCGCGGTCATATCTTCAGCTTTATGCGGCATGGTCTCAGGCTCGTCAGTCGGCAACACAGTCACAACAGGTTCAATCACGATCCCAATGATGAAACGTACGGGCTACAAACCAGAATTTGCCGGTGCAGTCGAGGCAGCAGCTTCAACCGGAGGACAGATTATGCCGCCGATTATGGGAGCAGCAGCTTTCCTGATGGCTGAATACATGGGCATTCCGTACGCGCAGGTTGCTTTGAAAGCGATTTTGCCGGCAGTGTTATATTTCGCGGGAATTTACATAGCCGTGCATCTTGAAGCGAAAAAACTCGGGCTCAAAGGCATAGACAAATCCGAACTTCCAAGATTGCGCCAATTACTCCCGAAAATATATCTGCTCCTGCCGTTAATAATTCTCGTTGTGATGGTCTCGACGAACATGTACACGATGCAATTCTCAGCAGCTGTAGCAATCGGGTTCGCGATTCTTGCGGGGTTATTTAACTCCGACGAACGCGTAACTTTTACGAAAATTATCGATGCTCTCGAAGCTGGCGGCAAAGGCACGATTACAGTTGCTGTAGCTTGTGCGATGGCTGGACTTGTTGCTGGCTGCATAACTTCGACGGGACTTGCTTCGGAATTAATAACGATGGTCGTGAATATTTCCGGTGGACGTGCGTTCATTGCGTTGCTGCTTACGATGCTTTGCTGCATAGTTTTGGGAATGGGCGTTCCTACGACTGCGAATTACTGCATTATGGCTGCGACTTGTGCACCGATCTTAATGGCGCCTGCAATCGGTATCGAGAAAATCTGCGCGCATTTCTTCGTGTTCTATTTCGGGATCGTAGCTGACATAACGCCGCCAGTAGCCCTCGCTGCATACGCCGGATCAGCAATCGCAAAAGCTCCTCCGATGAAGACAGCTTTCAACGCGACAAGACTGGCAATCGCTGCATTCATAGTCCCGTATATATTCGCGTTCACACCTGCTATGTTATTCGAGAATTTGCAGCCGATAATTCACATTGCGAACGCGTCACCGTTGCTGAATAATTTCCTGATATTCCTGGAAGTTGCCATGATTTGCGCGACGTCATTGCTTGGAATTTTCGGAGTTGCTGCTGCGTTGAACGGCTACTTGTTCATGCCGATGAATTTAATCATGCGAGCGATAATTTGCGCGGGCGGATTGTTCATGATGATCCCGGGATTGCTCAGCGATTTTATCGGCTTCTGGCTTGTCGGAATGATTTGCATGATTCAATATATGCGCTCAACTCGACAGGACGAGAAACAAGACTAAAAACTGAAGACTGAAATTTTCTTTCACAAGCTCCTCGGATTTCACGGGGAGATTTTTTTTGCTTGGGCAAATTACTCTCATCAGAAATTTTCAGCAAGTTTCCCTCACACGAATGCGCCTCCTGCGAACACAAAAATTTCTGTTTAGGCGACTGTCCATTGTTCTTGGAGCATTTCACGTTTCAGGATTTTCAAGAATTTCGGGAAGTTCACGCGCATTAAAAAAGCCCCTCGCATTTTCACGGGGAGCTTTCGAGTTATTATTTATCTTTATCTATCATTTACACGGGCTGTAGCCGCAACTGAAGCAATACTCGCAGCCCGAGATAAATTCCAGCGGCGCACCGCAATCCGGACAAAGTTCACGACCTCCGCGCATTCTTCCGGACGTATCGCGATCAATCAATCTCTCCAGCAATAGCGCAATCGCATCAGGAATAGATCTGACTACATGCTCTTCATCATAACTCAGAAGCCAGTATTCTTTGCCAGAAAGTCCTCTCAGCGTGTCTATGAAATCCTCAAGTTTGCTGCCAGAACGCAAGCCAATCGAAATCACTCGCGACAATGCTTCCGTCATAGCTTTCAATTCAGAGCCGCTCTTGCCGACGTTTATGAAAATCTCGAACGGATCTTTGCCATCAAAATTCAGCGTTACGTATATGCTGCCCCATGGTGTTGTGTCTTTGATCGTCTTGCCGAATACTACGAGACCGGGACGTTCTTTCACATTGCGAGAATGCGTGTTATGCTCAGATTTTTCGGGTTTGTCTTTCGCAAGCAGATTCGCATTCGATTTCTCATCATCAGATTTTTTTACTTCGATCGGCTGATACGATCTTGAACCGTCGCGATAAATCGTTATGCCTTTGCAGCCCATCATGTAGCAATCACGATAAACGTTCCGAACATCGTCAACCGTCGCGGAATTTGGCAGATTCACCGTCTTGCTGATGCCACTGTCCACAACCTGCGCAAAAATTCCCGTCACGTTCACATGCTGCTGCGTCGTAATATCATATGCCGTAACATAAGCCGGATTGCTCAATTTCCCGCCGTTCGCTCTATATTCAGAACGCTGATCCTGTGATAACAACTTGTGCCAGAAATCTTTATTCTCGAAGCCTGAGCCGTCAGTCTTGGCAATTCGTCTGCTCCATGACCACGCAAAATTCGGTTCAATTCCTGAACTCGCGTCCATAATCATCGAAATAGACCCCGTCGGCGCAATCGATAATCTTCGGCTGTTACGCATGTTTCCCTCGAAAAGATTCTCAAGCACGAAATTCACTTCGGATTCAAAACCCGTTGACTCAGACTCAAAATCAAATCCCGGCTCACAATACGTCTCAAGAGTATTCAGCAACGTAACCGGAATAATTTTCTCAGAACGCATTTTCGCGAGCAAATCCCTGAGTGAAGCGGCATCAATTTTCTCAGGCAGCGTGTAATTCTCGAACAATTTTCGCACGAGATCATGTTCCGGGAACGGCGGTTTATTCTGGTCAGTCACAATCTGAATCGTCGCCGACAAAGCCGAACGTGCTAACACTCCGGATAATTTCTCGCAGAACTTGTTAAACTCATCAGATCCGTAAACTATATTCTGCAAAATCGAAGCGTCCGCAAGTCCCATGATTCCAAGTCCGACCGGTCTGATTGCTTTCGTTCGCTCACCGATTTTCTCTAACGGGTAACTGCACGCGTCAATCACGAGATCAAGATAATACACCGACCTGAATACCTGCGCTCTGAAACTCTCGTAATCAAACTTGCCTTCTTTCACAAATACTTCCGTGTTAATCGAGCCGAGATTGCAGCTCGTGAAATTTGGCAACGGCTGTTCACCGCAAGGATTTGTCGATTCGATCTCCCATTCAGGGCTCATCTTGAGAATATTATCCTGACGCGCACGATCAATAAAAAATATTCCCGGGTCTCCGCGCTTCCACGCACTCTCGCAAATATGCGCCATTAAATCCCGAGCCTTAACAGTCCGAGTAACAGAGCCGTCAACTCGTGAATGCAAATCGAAATCGCCGTCAACTTCCGCAGCATTCATCAACGCATCAGAAATCGCAACCGAGATATTAAAATACGACAACTTGCCATCTTCGGTCTTGCAATCGATAAAATCATAAATATCCGGGTGATCGTCGAACAGCATTCCCATCAAAGCAGCACGACGCTTGCCGCCCTGAACTACAACCGCGCCCATCGTGTTCCAAGTTTCCATGAACGACACAGGTCCCGAAGCTTTGCCGCCAGTTCCGCCAGCAATCTCAGAACTGTGTTCGCGCAAATGTCCGAAATTTCCGCCGACACCACCGCCGAATTTGCTGATTATACTCGCGTTCTTGACACTCTCGAAAATTCCCTCAATGCTGTCCGGAACGCTAATAACGAAACACGCGAATAACTGCTGATTCTTAGTCTTGAACTCGTATAATTTCCGGTAATCCTCAAGCTGCATGTCATCAACGCTCTTGTAAATTATCTCCGCAAATTCCGGAATAACCGTCAAGCCTGCTGCCGAACTAAACAAACACGGCGAGTTAAACAAGAATCTCCGGTTAAGAATATCACTCGCAATATTCTTCTCAAGAGTACGCAGCCACTCAATCGAATCCGAAAAATTCACTTCCGCACTCGCAACCGTCCGCGAAACACGACGCGCAAATTCCTCGAAATTTCTCTCCGGACGAGTTCCGCAAATTTCCGGATCATATCTTGGCACAAAATATCTCTGCTCCAGCAGCCACATCGCGTTATCTGACAATCTCTGTGTCGAATCATTCGCAAGTTCAGACGAATCTATATCTCTCGCAAAATATTCCCTGATTACCCTTAGAATTTTCGCGCTCATTTGTGAATTAAACTTCCTCCTTGGACAAAAAAAACCCAACCCCACCTGTTATTGGCAAGGTTGGGTGAATTTCATAAAACTAGTTTTGACCTATCGCGTGATTATTCGTGATTATTACTTATTATTACTTAGCTAAATCCTTGAATACGCCTCTCGCATCAAGTTTCTGGTATAACGTCACGAGTTTCGGGAAAACTCCTTCGCCCTCGGGAACGTCCGCTAGATTACACTCGACAAAAAACGTCTCAAGATTCGGCGAGTAAAACGCAACACTCGGTACTGACAATTTCGAGTTCAAAATATCAACAACGACTGACATCACATCACCATAACCCGAAAACGCCGCTAACGGTGTCAAGAACGTTATCACACCATTCGTGCTGTCCCTCAGCCAAGACTGAATCGCCTCGAAATCCAGCCAGAACGACGCAATCGATTTTCTCGCGAGCAAATTCTCAAACTCAGCCTTCAATGCGTGATTCTCACCAGTTGCCGACAGCTCCAAAATTCCCAGACCCAGCGAATCTCCGCGCAATCCAATCAGGAACGACACCGGACTCAATGACGAATCGACCTGCAGCAATCTCGTCCAGCCTGTCGAATTACTCGATACTTCCGTCAAGAACGGCTTCGAAGCTATTTTCTTGAATATCTGCTCAGCTAGTCCAGCCGCGCCAGTCTTAGTCAAGAATACACTCGGAATCTTGAAGCCCTCAACAGGAACGGAATTTGTGCCGATTACAATCGAGAACGCACCCTTCATGAACTCGAAGAACTCATCGCGCGAAATGTCAAATCTCTGCAGGAACTTGAAAAATCCCGACAGATCCCTCAACATATCATCGTCAACGTCAGCAAGCCCGAAATTAAACACCGTTCCTAATGCGAAAAATGGGCTTAAATCTCCGCCTATGCCGTTGATCAAAATATTTCCGCCTCGAACCGGATCAAGCTTCACGATAAATTCCGGCTTCAACGCTTCGAGCAAATTCAACGTAAATCCCAACGTCAATTTGTCAGGCTGATACCCCAGCGCACACTCAGCTCTCAACGGACTTGCCCAGTACTTGTCAATTTCCTTAATATCGGCTTTACTCAAGTTATTCAGCGCAACAACTGCGTCACGTTCTAAATACAATAACGCGAAATTATCCGCCGCAAACTTGCGCCCGAATCTGTCAATAAAGCGATCTTTGCCAGTCGTAAACGTCTCGTAAGCATCATTCACGCTCTGAATATCCGTCCCCGCAAAAACAACACCGTCCTTTGCCTTAACGAATATCTCGTTGTTAATCCGCAGAATTTTCCCGGGTTCATGCTCAACTTTGATCATCATCTCAAAAAAGCTCACCAATGGACTGTTCGAGCCGATAATCATTGATGCAATGTCTTTGGCGTCTGCTGCGGCAACTTCGATTTTGTCAGCTATGAGTGCTGTTGACGGGTGCAACGTGAACGCTGCCTGAATACACGGCTCCGGCTTGCCATCAACGAGCGAAACTCCAAAATTAAACGCTGCGGACTTCAACGGTAAATCGTCAATCACCGACGCAACAATGTCGATCATGTCCTTGTCAAAATCCGGAACGAACTTCGCAACAAGATTCATATTCTCGCGCGAAACCAGCCACTGAAGGAATCCTCTGACGTCATTGACTTTCAACGCAAAATATACGCCCGAATTTGAACGAAACGTCAGAGCATTCTCAGGTTCAGCAGCAAATAACGCTCCGGAAACCGCAAGAATCACTAGCAACGCAAGAGCCACTAATCTTGTTCTCAAAAATCTGCTCTTCAAATCTACGAATCCTCCGATTACTTTTTATACTCCGCGTAAATCTCGATAAATGACGCCGGCTTCAACGATGCACCTCCGACTAAAGCTCCGTCAATATCTTTCATCGAGAGCAATTCCTTCGCATTCGAGCCTTTCACGCTGCCTCCGTAGAGAATCACAACGTTCGGGTCTTTAATAAGCTTTCTGCTCCATTCACAGACTTCCTGAGCCTGTTCACTTGTTGCGGATTTGCCGGTGCCGATTGCCCAAACAGGTTCGTATGCGTAAATGACTTTTCGAATCTCGTCCGGGGACAAAATCTTCAGGATCGCGTCTAACTGCCTCGTCATCACATCAAACGTGTGACCGGATTCGCGTTCATCGAGCGTCTCGCCGTAGCAAAATACCGGAATCAATCCAGCATCAAGAGCAGCTTTCGTTTTTTTCGCGACCAACTCGTCAGACTCTCCGAAAATATGCCTGCGTTCAGAATGTCCGAGAATCACGTGAGTTGCGCCAGTTTCCTTCACCATCGGGATCGAAACTTCGCCGGTGAATGCGCCCTTTGGTTCGAAATAAATATTCTCAGCTCCGAATACAACGCCATTAGCCTTTGCTCCATCAGCTGCTGCCCAGAGTGACGTGAACGGTGCGAAAACTCCGACCTCAAGACCCGAATCATTCTTGAAATCCGCGTAAACCGGTGCGAAATCCTCGAAAAATTTCTTAGTCTCCGCGACCGTCATGTTCATCTTCCAATTTCCGTACAAATATATCTTTTTCATAATCACAATTTCCTTTCTGAACTAATCACTAATCAATCTTGAATGGCTCCATGCCCGGAAGTTTCTTGCCCTCGCAATATTCCAAGCTTGCACCGCCGCCTGTCGAAACGTGCGAAACTTTGTCTGCGTAACCGAACTGACGCACTGCAGCTGCCGTGTCACCGCCGCCTATAACCGTAACAGTTCCCTGAGTTTCCGTGGCTTCTGCGACTGCTTTTGCAAGTTCACGAGTGCCTGCCGCGAATTTATCATTCTCGAACACTCCCATCGGGCCGTTCCATAAAACAGACTTCGCACCCTTCAGCGCGCCGACGAAATTCTTCACGGTCTCCGGTCCAATATCAAGTCCCATTTTATCCGCGGGCATCGCATCACTTGAAGCAATCGCTGTCTCAGTCGAATCAAGTCCGTCAGCTACAACACTGTCAACCGGAAGCAAAACTTTTATGCCCATATCCGCAGCCTTCTTGAGCGTGTCCTTCGCAAAATCGAGTCTCTCTTCATCACAAAGCGACTTGCCGATTTCCTTGCCCTGAGCCTTCAAAAACGTGTAAGCCATTCCGCCGCCAATCAAAATCGTCGTAGCTTTATCCAACAAATTGCCGACAATCGTGATCTTGTCCGAAACTTTCGCGCCGCCCAAAATCAGCACATACGGTTTCGCAGGATTTTCGCTGACCGCACCGAGCATTTCGCCCTCACGCTGCAACAAATCTCCAGCAAACGCTGCCTTCACGAAATCAATCACGCCACATGTCGAACAATCCGCTCTGTGACTTGCACTGAACGCGTCCATAACGAACACATCAAACGGAGCTGCCATTTTTTTCGAGAACTCCGGATCGTTTTTCTGCTCTTCGGGATGATAGCGCGAATTTTCCAGCACGACTATTTCGCCGGGTTTCAGCGCGTCAACTGCATCAGCAACTTTCTGACCGACGCAATCATCGACAAAAACAACCTTCAAGCCATAAGCCTTCTCAATATCCGGCACAATCTGTGAAAGCGAAAACGCCGGATCAACTTTGCCCTTTGGTCTGCCAAAATGCGACACTAACGCAACTTTCGCACCTGCATCGAGCAATTTCTTCAGCGTACTCGTGTGAGCACGGATTCGCGCATCGTCCTTCACCTTGCCGTTCTTGAACGGGACATTGAAATCAACGCGCATTAACACTTTCTTGCCTGCTACATCATTTGCCGTAAACGTTCTAAGCTTCATTTCTTAACTTCCTCCGTTGTTTTTATATTTTTGTTCTCGATGAATTTTACAAGACTTAACCACCGATATTTTACAGCACTTTTCTTAATCTGGGGGGATAAATTTTTTCCGAGTTCCGAAAGTGACAGTTCAGGATTTTCCAAGCGTAATATCACCAGTTCCCGCAACTTCTCCGGCAGCGTGTCCAGCAAATTCGCCTCAACAATTTTCCGCGCGAGTTGTGTCTGTTCAAGCGATGCCGCAACCGAACGCTTGATATTCGCCGTCTCGTAATTTTTCGCACGATTGACATTATTGCGAATCGATTTGATTATCGCGATGTCCTCGACTTTCAACGCTGCACCTGACAAGCCAATATTATTCAGGAACGTCACGATGTCTTCTTGATTGCGCAAATTATACTCATTCCGGCGTTCGAACCATGATAAACGCGTCCTCTCAAGAATATCCGCAGCAAAATTTCTCGTGAGCAAATTCGGAATCGAAAGTGTCAGCAAATAACCAGTCCTCGGGAAATACACGTTTCCGCACGAACCCCACAAGCCTCGCAGCCAAAACCAGATTTTCCCGCGCGAAACATTCTCAGAAATTCCGCTCAGCTCGCCCAGAAAATTCTCATTCGCAAATTTACCTGTCACGTCAAATTTCACGAACGGCTTTTTATCCCGAAAATTGCACACCGAAAAATTCACGCTAAATTTCCCGAACAAATTCGATTTCCGCCACAAATTCTCGCCCATAAATAATCTATGAGCTGTACGCAGACGTTTTGACACGAACGAATTATTATTTTTTCGCAGCATTCCAAGAAAAATCCCGGCACATTCACAATCCGCATCACGGGAATTTCTCACGCTGCACTCTAGCCACTCGTCACGAAACGAATCCAGTATTAATTTCTTGTCGTAAATATTACGCAAAATCCTATAAAAATCGCCGAAGTTCTCACATATTACGCGCAAAAACTCCGGCAATTCAATCTCAAATTCTCAAATTCTCAATTCACTAATGCGACAGCAACGTCAACATAACTCCTGCCGCAACAGCCGTGCCGATAACTCCCGCAACATTCGGACCCATCGCGTGCATCAACAGGAAATGTCCCGGGTATTCATGCTGCACAACTCGCTGAACAACTCTCGCAGCCATTGGAACCGCCGAAACTCCTGCCGCTCCGATCATCGGGTTGATCTTTCCGCCCGACAAAACTTTCATGATCTGTCCGAAAATCAATCCGCCTGCCGTACTGAACGCAAACGCAACAAGTCCCAGCGCGATAATCACAAGCGTACTCGGTTTCAAGAATGATTCCGCAGCCATTGTCGATCCGACCGAAAGCCCAAGGAAAATCGTCGTGATATTTAACAATTCATTCTGAGCGGTCTGGCTCAATCTTTCCGTGACGCCGCATTCACGCAGCAAATTTCCGAACATCAACGTTCCAACCAGCGGCACACACGCCGGCAGAATCAATCCCGAAACAACCGTGCAAATAATCGGGAATAATATTTTCTCGCGCTTCGTAACCGGTCGTAACTGTCCCATCAAAATCGCTCTGTCTTTCTTGGTGGTCATGAGCTTTATAACCGGAGGCTGAATCAACGGCACAAGCGACATGTAGCTATACGCTGCGACTGCGATTGCTCCGAGAATTTGCTGCTGTCCCAACATGACCGTCAAATAAATACTCGTCGGGCCATCTGCGCCGCCAATGATTGCGATACTTGCTGCTTCTTTGATATTAAAGCTAACAAGTCCGTTAGTCAAAGCTCCAACCCAGTTCGCCGAAATAAACGCTACGAAAACTCCGAACTGAGCCGCTGCTCCGAGCAGAAACGTAATCGGATTCGCAATTAACGGACCGAAATCTGTCATTGCACCGATGCCTAGGAAAATCAGAATCGGGTAAATCTCAAATTCAGCTCCGTAATACAACGCTCTCAAAAATCCGATCGTGTGTGTTGTCTCATTAAAACCCTCGATAATTCCGGATAACGGCAAATTCACGAGCAAACACCCGAACGAAATCGGCACAAGCAACAATGGCTCAAAACCTTTTCCAATCGCTAAATAGAGCAAAATAAACGCAACGATAATCATGATTATATTGCCCTGAGTTAAGCCTGCAAAACCTGACTGTAACATCAAGTCTTTCAAAGCTGTCAAATACATTTCCATTAAGGCATCGATCCTTTCAAAAAGATTTATGATTTCTAAAACTACGCAAATATATCATATTAAACGCTCAACGTGCAAACGCAATTCTAATCAAACGAAGTTAATCTCTGCCAGAATGATTTTCTATTACGTTTGGGCTTCGGTTTTGGCTTCAAATCCTGCGAGAGTTTTTCCGGCTCGTGAGACGTGAACACCGCGACGTCTTTGTAACGTTGATTCGACAAAATATTATTCACGTACATAATCTGCGCGTAAATATCCTGCTGAGCTGATGCTTTCTGGTAATAATTCACGGCGAGGCTTTTATTCGGAGCAACTCCCCAGCCGTACTGGTACATGTCAGCGAGAAAAATCTGTGCGAGAACGTTGCCATCATCGGCGTAATTTCTGACCATTGGCACGAATCCGGCGTACGAAATCGGGATATTATCTTTCGACTCAATCTGCAAATTCATCAGCTCAAAAATATTCTCGAACTCCGACGGATCATTTTTGCGAAATTCCGAGATTCTCATGGCGTGCGTTAATAACGGGTTCGCATTTTCCGAGTGTAATTGCTGAATATATTCGAGTGCGTTGGGTCTTGCGTCGAAATAATCGGCGATTGCGAGTGCGGCTTCACGTGATTCGTCCGAAATTTTTTCGAGCAGCTCATTCAGTTTTCTTGCGCGTAACGTATCAGCGGGCAAATTTTCCGGAGCAACTTTCTTTCGCATTGCGTACAACATAGCGTCGCTCAGATCATGCTCATAGCCGAAATCAACGTTTATCTCAACACATTTCACAGCCTCGTCAATTTCCCCGAGAGAATAATAGCAAGTTCCAGCGAAAATATTATTCAGCCAATCTTCACGAAGCGTATTTTTCCGCATTTCTGCCAGCAAATTCAGAGCCTGAGTTCTCGAATCTGAATCCGGAGCAAAAATTCCGTTTTTCACGAGCTGCGAGAATCTGTATTTCGTAACTTCAAGCTTGTACGGGTCTTGACGCAAAACCGGTCGCCAAACTTCGTCGAATTTGTCAAAGCATTTATTCGCTTCATCGGGATTATTTGCGTCCTGAGCAGTCTTCGCGCGATAATACCAGTACGGCGGATAAACTTTGAAATCGTCCTCAAGAGCCTTCAGCATTCGTAATTTTCTCGGAGCTTCGTCAGGTTCTTCGACTGCGCTGTAATAATCGTCCATAGCTTTCTGAACGAGCCTGTATTCGTCCGGCAGGGAATATTTTCGCAACAGCTTCCATGACGAGTCCAGTAATTTTTTCTGCATATCGTGAAATTCTTCGAGATCATCGGCTTGTAACCTGTACAAATTTGCGTCGAGATTTTTGCGGATTTCTATGCCGGAATTTTGGTACTTGAAATAACTTGCGCCACATGCCGCGATTAATCTGCCGACACCCAGCAAAAGATTCGTACTCGTTTGACGGCGTGACATGTCCCTGAGAATCGTGCCGGAATTTCTTGATAGGTCTGACAGACTTGACGATAATCTGCCCTGCATTTGCAAATCATAGCTTTTCTTGACGAGTTGCAATTCATTCTCGCGTAATTTGCGTTTGCTTGAAATGTCCATCAGTTTCTGGTACAGACTTGTGATTTCCGGATCGGCTTCGATATTTCCGATGCTCAACGTGTTGATTATGTTCTGGTATTCCTGATCGAGAATCAATCTGTCTTTCGTCGTCAAAATCCTGTGAACCGAAACTATCGCCATATTTAACGCCAGCATTGTATTCTGTGGATCGTATTCCTGAGAATCCGCGGCGAAACTTTCACAGCCCAAAGCAATAATCATGATAATTGACATGATAACTGCCAAAATAATTCTGCGCATGAAAAATCACTCCTTCGAGAAATATTCGCGAAATATTATCTCACAAAAAAACCCCCACATGTTTGTGAGGGTCTAATCGCTAAAATCTGTTCTGAAAAAATTACTTGTTCAACGCAGCGTTTCTGCCAGCGATTCTTCCGAACACAACTCCATCAGTCAGAGCATTTCCGCCGACGCGATTCGTTCCGTGAATGCCGCCAGTAACTTCGCCAGCTGCGTATAATCCCGGGATAACGCTTCCGTCGTGTCTGAGAACCTGAGCTTCGGTGTTAATTCTCACGCCGCCCATCGTGTGATGAAGTGTCGGTGATAATGGCACGCAATAGAACGGAGCTGTTCCGATTGTCAATTCGAGTTCGTCTTTATGAAAATCAGGATCATCACCTTTAGCTACGAGTGTGTTGTAATGCGCGACAGTTTCGACGAGACCTTTGGGGTCAATGCCAGCTTGTTTCGCCAAATCTTCGAGAGTGTCTGCCACGTACAAATAGCCTTTGGACTTGAGATTCGCCATTTCTGAATCCGGCAGTTTTTTCACGCCCGCGTAAAATCCGCCTTCGCTGTCAAATATCGAGAACATAATTTGTCCGGTCTGAGCAATCGTTGCATTTGAGATTACGTCACGTCTGCCGCTTTCCTCGACGAATCTTTTTCCCTCGCGATTAACGTAAATCGAGTTCTTGATAACGCCTGCGAAATGACTTTGCAAACCGCCCGTAACAGGATTTCCGTGTGGGTGAATCTGCACGTACTCCATGCCTTTCAAATCCGCGCCAACTCCTGAAGCCAAAACGATCCCATCACCGGTTGAAGTCGGAGCATTTGACGTCGGCAATCCGCTGAGATTATTATATTTTTTGACGAGTTCAGCACTTGCAGCGTAACCGCCTGTCGCGAGAATTACAGCGTTCTTGGCTGTGAAAATATATTCCTGAGCGTTCTTGGGATCGACAGCAAAAACTCCCGTAACTCTGCCTGATTCATCCTGAGTTAATTTCTCAGCTTTGCAATTCAGGACAACTTTTCCGCCGTGTTCGTAGACGAATTTCGCAAGTGGAGCGATGAATCCGTTAAAAGCTATCTTGTCTTTCTCGTCCATGCTGCGTGGCCATAAACCGCCGATTGTCTGGTAGACCATCTCAGTCCATTTCGTGCCGTGTTCCGTGAGCCAGTGTCTAGCTTCGAGAGCGTGTGATGCCAAAACTTTCACGAGTTCGGGATCTGCTGCGAAATCTCCGGCTTCGAGAGTATTCTGCGTGAAGAGTTCGACTGAATCTTCGACACCGATTTTGCTTTGACGTTCCGGGTCAGGAGCGTTGAGAGTTCCGCCTGCTCTGGCAGTATTTCCGCCGATGATTTCGTTTTTCTCAAGAATAATCACACTTGCGCCGTTCTCGATAGCTTCCGTAGCTGCTGCAAAACCTGCTCCGCCCGCACCGATTATGATAACGTCAGCTGCCATTTCGATAGCTTTGTCAGATTTCTTCGGGTAAGCGATTTCCCGAGCCTCAAGAACTGAGAGAGTAATTCCGGATTGTTTCACGCAATCACGAACCGCAGCCAAGAACGCACCGCTTGTAACCGTAGCACCACTCACGCTGTCACAAGCAAGCGATTGATTATCGAGAATTTCGCGGGTTAATAATTCGATCGCAGCAGTTCCGATTCCGGGTGATTCGAGATTTTCGGATTCAAGTGAGAGAATCTTGTCTTCCGAGAATTTCATCGTGACTTTCATTGGACCGTTATGACCTGTAACAGTTGCTGAGTATTCGCCGGGTTTGAACTTGTCGATCACTTCGGATTTTTGACCGGACGCCTGAGCGATACAATCCGCAACAGCTTCACGTAACGCGTTCGATGACATTGTTGCGCCTGTGAAGCCCTCAACATCAGATTTCTGTTCTGACAAAACTTCCGGAATCATTTTCTCGAAAGCCTTGTCGCCTAAACCGGGTGTCTCTTCGTGTGAGAGAATCTTTACGTCCGTGATTTTGTTCTCGTCGAACGTGACCTGAACTTTAATCGGGACATCTGCGTTATTGCCGTGAGCTACAGCCGTGTAACTTCCGGGTGTGTACGCCTGAGCTGCCGGAGCGAAAATCATGATTACAGCTAAAACTAAACCTGAAAACTTTCTGAAATTCATTTCAAAAACCTCCGTCTAAAAAATAAAATTTACTGTACTTTCATTTTAGCATTTATGTCCGCGAAAATTCCTGCGCAAGATTCGCGATATTCATTCCGGTTTTCAAAAATCTGAACATGCGAATCGCTCCTTTGAGATACAAATCTTCCGCATTATTCAGCGCGTCCTCAAGTTTCATCGGAGAATCTACAGTTGTAATGATTGAAGCAATACCGTGTTCGTAAATTTTCTCGTAACCGTCACCAAGTCCGCCGCACAAAGCTACGACCGGTATATTATATTTCTTGCAACGCTCGCCCACACCCTGCATGACTTTCCCAAAACAACTCTGCCAATCCGTGCAGCCTTCACCAGTCACTACAACGTCAGCACCTGCGATTAACTTGTCAAACGAGATCAAATCTAACACAGTTTCGATCCCGGATTTCATTTCGCCATTCAGGAAAATTTTCAACGCAGCACCAAGTCCGCCAGCAGCACCAGTCCCGGCTATTTCGTCAGGATTTACGCCGAACTCGCGAATTAATACATCACGATAATTCCGCATTCCGGATTCTAATCTGTCCAGAATTTCAGGAGTGCCGCCTTTTTGTTTGCCGAACGTGTAAGTCGCGCCATTTTTTCCGCATAACGGATTCGTCACGTCACACATCACCGTGAATTTTGCGTGTTTAGCTTTATCGTTCAAGCCCGAAGCATCAATCCTGGAAATTTTCTCAAGATCGCAGCCTCTACCTTCGAGTTCGTTGCCATTCGAATCAAGAAATTTCACACCCAACGCTCTGGCAAAACCTGTACCGCCATCATTCGTAGCCGAACCGCCGATTGCAATCGAAATATCCGTGAACCCAGCATTCAACGCAGCATTAACCAGTTCGCCAGTTCCGTAAGTTGTCGTGAATAACGGGTTGCGTTTTTCTGGTGTGAGCATCGTGAGTCCGGAAGCCTGAGCCATTTCCAACACAGCTTCAGTCTCGCTCAATTTGCCGAAATATGCCGTCACTTTTTCCATCAACGGGTTATGAACTTCGACTGAGATTTTTGATCCGTTACGAGCTGCGATTAATGCTTCGATTGTGCCTTCACCGCCGTCAGCAACGGGAACTCCGAACGTCTCACACACACCGAAAATTTCGTGAGCTGCTTGGGTTAATAATTCAATCGTTTTCACACTGCTGAGAGTGCCTTTGAATGAATCCGACGCGAAAATTAATTTCATGGCGCAAATCTTCTCCCAAAAATATTTTTTCCCAGTATAATATCAATACCGCATATAAAAACAAGAATACATGAAGGGAAGTGTTACATTACAAATGGGAAGGGATTTTGCTAGAAGAGAGAGATTACGCGAAATTTTTCAAGACACGCAGGAATTTTACACGAGCGATTCAGTTTTGAGTGAAGCTGTAGAAACTGGCAAGACCAAGACGATTTTTTATCCAGCCGACGATTACCCAGAATTAACTGACATATCCGGAATCGGCAAAAAACTCGGATTAACGCTTGCAATAAATTCGAGAAGTTTTCAAGCTGCGATGAAATTTCACAGAGCCATGCCCGAGAAAAAAATTGCTGTTCTGAATTTCGCTTCATCAACTACACCGGGCGGAGGTGTTTTTGGCGGAAGTGGAGCTCAGGAGGAAAGTTTGTGCAGATGTTCGACGTTGTACCCGTTAATTTCTCAGGATTGGCTGTGGGATAGTTATTATGATCCGAATAGAGCCGCTCGTGATTTCAGGAATAATGACGCCTGCATTTATTCCGAGGACGTTGTGATTTGCAAATCAGACACGGATTATCCAGAGAGATTGCCACACGAAGATTTTGCGAAAGTTGACGTGATCACGTGTGCTGCACCGAACATGAAATATGCTCCTGTTAATTTCGAAATATCCGAGAGTTTCGATCTGCATTATAATCGAGCGAGACATATTCTGCATGTTGCATCGCTTCACGGTGTTGATATTATGATCTCCGGAGCATTTGGTTGCGGAGCGTTCAGAAATAATCCTGACATAGTGTCCCAAGCTTGGAGTAAAGCACTCGAACAATATCAGAAGAATTTCGAATACATAATTTTCGCGATATATTTCAGAGACTACGAGACCCCGAACTTTCAAATATTCAGCAAGAGATTCAACAACTAGATTCAATAATTAATCCAGACCGGAAAATTCTCACGATCTGGATTAAACTTGCTTGCTAGATAAATATTACTTGCTTGCTAAATATTCGTTGATGCTTGCCGCAGCTCTGCGTCCTTCACCCATTGCGAGAATTACCGTGGCTGCTCCGAGAACTATGTCTCCACCGGCCCAAACTCTAGGAATGCTGGTCTTCTGGTTTTCGTCAACGATGATATTTCCGCGTTTCGTTACGTTCAAGCCCTTCGTAGTCTGAGCCATTAACGGGTTGGATTCGTTGCCAAGAGCCACAACTGCTGCGTCGATATCGAGAACGTGTTCTGTTCCCGGCATTGCGACTGGTTTACGTCTGCCGGAAGCGTCTGGTTCACCGAGTTCGTAGTTTAATAACTCAACGCCGATTAACTTGCCTTTCTCATCACCGATGAATTTTGTCGGGTTCTCAAGGAAATGAAAGTCTACACCTTCTTCGATAGCGTGAGCAACTTCTTCAGCACGAGCCGGCATTTCCGCACGGGTTCGGCGATACACGCAGTAAACTTTCTCCGCGCCAAGTCTCAGAGCAGTTCTCGCACCGTCCATAGCAACGTTTCCGCCACCGAATACAGCAACACGTTTCGCAGTATATAACGGTGTGGCAGCATGTTCTGTGTCATAAGCTTTCATCAAGTTCGAGCGCGTCAAATACTCGTTCGCACTGAATACGCCGACTAAATTCTCGCCCTCGATGCCCAAGAATTTCGGAAGCCCTGCACCCGTTCCGACGAATGCAGCGTCATAACCTTCACTGTCGAGTAATTGCTCAAGAGTTTCGGTTCTGCCGACTAAGAAGCTTGTTTTGAACTCAACGCCCATTTTCTTCAAGTTCTCGACTTCTTTAGCGACGATTTCTTTGGGAAGTCTGAACTCTGGAATCCCGTAGACCATAACGCCGCCGGTTTTCTGGAACGCTTCAAAAACTGTAACGCTATGACCAGCACGTCTTGTGTCAGCAGCAACTGTCAATCCTGCAGGACCTGAACCAATGATTGCGACTTTCTTGCCGGTATCGGGCGCAGGTGTTGGAACTGTGATTTGATTATTAGCTCTCTCCCAGTCAGCGACGTATCTTTCAAGACGACCAATAGCAACGGCTTTCTCCGGAGCTTTGAGCATCTTGCCGACTGTGCAGAAGCTTTGACATTGCTTTTCCTGAGGGCAGACTCTTCCGCAAATTGCCGGCAGCAAATTCGTTTGCTTAATCGTATCGACTGCGCCTTTGAAATCTCCCTGCTGAATCTTCGCGATAAATTCCGGGATCGGCACTCCAACCGGACAGCCTTTTTTGCACGGAGCGGCTCCGCACTGAATACATCTCTCAGCCTCAACCCGCGCTTGTGTCTCAGTGTAGCCTAATGCAACTTCTGACATGTTATGAGCACGAACCATAGGCTCTTGTGAGGGCATTTCCTGCATAGGTATTGCTGTTCTGTCTTTGGGAGTTAATTTTGTTCCGGCTGATTTTTTCGCGTCAATATCCGCCCAAAGTTTCGCGGCTTCTTCCTGCAACATTTCCGTAGTCTTGTGTTCACTCATGATTTACGCCTTCTTTCCTGCATCGAGTCCGATTCTGCACTTGTGGTCTGCTTCACGTTCTTTGTCCTTGAAAGCTGTCATTCTCTGCATCATGTTATCAAAATCAACTTCATAACCGTTAAATTCAGGGCCGTCAACACAAACGAATTTCGTTTGTCCACCGACACTTACACGGCAGCAGCCGCACATTCCTGTACCGTCAATCATGATTGTGTTCAATGATGTTGTAATAGGAACTCCGAAAGGTTTCGCAGCAGATCGGAAGAGCACACGTC
>CALEPX010000101.1 GCA_937911045.1 uncultured Fretibacterium sp.
CATGTGTTACGCACGCCGCCAGCGTTAATCCTGAGCCAGGATCAAACTCTCAGTTAAAACTTGTGAGATTTTCGAATAAATCCTGACTTGCTTAATCGAAACTCTTCATCCTCGTCTGTAATTTTGCTTTCAATCTGCTAGGACATTCCAAAAATTCCGGAAATCCTAAATTATCCTGTAAACTTGCTGCTATCGAGCGGGCTGCCGAGAACCTCTCGTTGAACCGTCGCCCTCAAGCGCAACAGAAAGAATTATACACTTCATTTTCAAAATGTCAACACCTAAATCAAAATTTTTTTTCAAAGCAATCTCAACCCAAATTTTTTCGCGCAAAAACTCGCATAAATTCCCATTCGCGATATAATAATTCCAAAATTATTTCACACTTATTTTATTTAAGAAAGGAACGTTTTCAAAATGCTTTCCGATTATAAATCCAAAATTTTTCGGGCAACGCGAATCTTTTTGGCACTGATTCTCGCAATCGCAATTTGCAATTCAGGTCAATCTCTCGCGGCTCAGAAAAGTTCTCTGCCAAATGGGATACAAAGTCTCGCTCCTAGAGGCACAGTCCCTAATAATGTCTCGTTCAGAATCGTTTTCAAAAATCCCGTCGTGCAAAAATCTTCGACTAAGAAAACTATCGCAACGTCGGATAATCTTTTCCCGTTCACAGTCAAACCGGCAATACAAGCCGAGGGAAAATGGGTAAACGAACACACTTTCACAGCGCAACTCCTCGCACCGCTGAAAAATGCTACTCAATACGAAGCAACTTTCAGACCGGGGCTAAAAGATCGCAAGGGTGTGAAAATCTCCGGAAAATTCAACTTCCAAACCGAGTCACTCGCGACAACTGACATCAGTGCATCAATCGGCAGTGACGGGCGCGCTTACTTCGACATGGACTTCAACATGCGCGTCGATCCCGCAAGATTAAAAGGCTATCTGTCCATTCACGACGCAACAGGCAGAGCTGTCGATTACAGAATTAACGGCTCACTCCCTGGGAAAAATATCAGGCTCTCAATTCCAGTCAACGATTCAAGCGCAAACCGCCAAACATTCACCGTGAAAATTGCTGCCGGAATGCGTTCCTCAGAGGGCGATTTGGGCTTCGATCAGGAATTTTCAAAACGTGTCGTACTCGATC
The DNA here is from genome assembly GCA_937911045.1 of uncultured Fretibacterium sp. Taxonomy (GTDB): domain Bacteria; phylum Synergistota; class Synergistia; order Synergistales; family Aminobacteriaceae; genus JAFUXM01. The sequence continues at coordinate 1,154 of CALEPX010000101.1, forward strand.
CGGATTTCCACGTGCAAAGCCTGAACGGCGAAGAAAAACAAATCCGCGCATACTTCAATTTCGACGTAGACCCCAACAGCGCGAAAAGCTTCATCAAGATCGAACCTGCAACAGATTTCACTCTCGAAAGCGGCTGGACGAATCGTCTCTTCTATATTAAAAGCAACGAGTTCAAATCACGAAACAGATTCGTCGTCACGTTCAAGAAAGGCTTGCCTGCGAAAAACGGTCTCACACTCAAACAGGATTTCAGACAAGCGATCATAATGCCGGATCTCGACTCAGAAGTGTCTCTGCCAGCAGCCGGAAATTATCTCACAGCTCTGAATAACGGGCTCGTGCCAATCGAATTGCTCAACGTGAAAAAACTCAAACTCGATTTGTGGCGGCTATACGAGAACAACATTCCTTACGCTGTCAAAGGCGAGTACAACGATTTCCCAAAAGATTTAGCTCAGCGCGTTTTCACAAACGAAATCGATCTCACTTCCCTTCCATTAAATGAACGCGTCAAACGTGCAATCCCAATCAGCGAAATTGCAAGCGGCGAACGCGGCTTATTCCTGCTAACGGCTCGTGACTATGAGAAAAGCTACTGGGACGAAGCAGAACAGATTCTAAATCTCAGCAACATCGGCGTAACTGCGCGTGTGTGGGAGGACGGAATCTTAATCTGGGCAAATTACTTAACCGAATCAAGAGCTGTGCGTGATGCTAACGTGAAAATTTTCTCAGCGGCAAATCAGCTTCTAGCGTCCGGGCAAACTAACATTGGCGGAATTTTCTACTACGAGAACAATCGCGAATGGGACATAAATTCTCAACCGGCAATCGCTGTAATTTCCAAAACCGACGAGAACAACGTCACAGATTTAACCTACATTCAGCTCAATCGCAACTTACTCAATCGCGAAACTTTCGACACTGCCGGCAGACCTTGGATTCGATCCGGATATGACGCAACGATAATTTCCCCGAGAGATATTTACAGAACCGGTGAAAAAGCTTCGTTCAAGGCATTCGTTCGCAACAAGGACATCGAAACTCCAGCAGCGTTCCCCGTGATTTTCATCGTGCGCGACACTCTCAATCGCAAAGTCAAGCAGGATAGCGTCGAGTTAAACAATTTTGGCAGCGCAGTTTTCGAACTCGATCTTCCGAATAACGCACTGACTGGTCTCTGGAAAATTTCTCTCGCAGTTCCGGGCAAAGAATCCGAGCCAATCGCTACGTACAGCTTCCACGTCGAAGATTTCGCACCGCCGCGAATCGACGTAACAGTCACGAGCGACAAAGAATTTCTCACAGCCGGCGACGATTTCAACATTGATATTTACGCACGCTGGTTATTCGGAGCTGATGCTGCGGGCTTGCCATACCGCGTAACCTGGTCAGCACGTGCGGCAGATTTCGAACCGACAAATCCGAAACTCAAAGGCTACACATTCGGTGACTCGTCAAAATCTTTCAAGAGCGCAAACGGCGAAGTCTACATCTCGGACAGCAATCTCGACGCAAACGGCAAAGCTAGAGTGAAAATTCCCGTTGACGAACAAGATGAAGACGAAGAACCTTGGGAAATCTCCACGTATGTGAACATCACAGCACGATCCGAAATAATGGAAGACAGCGGACGATGGGATTCTGGAAGCATCACACGAAAATATTTCCCGTCAGAATTTTTGCTTGGAATCGCACCGGCAAGTTCAGCGAAATTATCCGTGCGAAACAACATAAACTTCAATATCGCAGCAATCACTCCGAACGAAGAACCTGCAGATCCCGGAACTCTCAACGCAGAATTTTTCCGCGTAACATGGAATTACAATCTCGTTCAAGTTGACGGTCACAAACGCTGGCAATCAACCGAAGAACTCAACAAAATCTCAGAGAAAGAAATCACTCTCAAAGACGGCTTCGGCTCAGTTGCATTCAGACCCGAACAGTACGGAACATATCTCGTGAGAATTTCTGACGCAGACGAGACAACAAGTTCAGTCTACAGATTCTTTGCTGATGATCCACAATACGCTTCAGGCTCGCAATTAATCGACAGGCTCGAAATCACAAGCGACAAAGATTCATACAAACCCGGAGACATCGCGAAAATCAAGATCAAAACTCCGTTCGAAGGCATGTTGATGCTCAATATTGAGTCCGCGAAATTAATCGACCGCAGAATACACAACGTCAGCGAACCTGAGAAAGAATTTGAAGTCGAAATAACGCCGGAATTTTTGCCGAACGCTTGGGTAACGGCTTGGCTGATTCGTCCGGTTCAACTTGATGACGCGAAAGCTTGGGGATCTCACCGCGCAATCGGACTTGCGAAACTCAAAATGGATCTTTCCGATTACAAGCTCAACGTCGAACTCAAAGCCGCAACTCAGACAGAACCAGCGAAAAAATTACCCGTCACTATCAAGCTAACAAATTCAAACGGCGAAATTCAACCCAAAGCTGACGTGGCAATCGCGCTCGTTGACGACGCAGTTCTGAAACTAACGAATTATCAAACTCCGGATTTGCTCAAACATTTCTGGGGCGAGAAAGAACTCAATTCCAAAGGTTACGACATTTACGACCAGTTAATCCCAGTCGAAGACCGCGCAACCGAAGCTTTACACCCAGCCGGTGACGAAGCAATGGCAGCTCTGGCAGGTGACTCGAACGTTCAGAGATTCAAGATTCTCTCACTGTTCCAAGGCACTCTGACTCCGAACAAACGCGGCGAATTTACAACTGAACTCGATATTCCAGAATTTAGCGGCAGAGGCAGGTTATTCGCAATCGCAGCTTCCGGGAAAAATTTTGGCACGTCCGAACAACAGGTACAAATCGCGCGCGACATCGTTGCAGAAATCAGTCTCCCGAGATTTGCAGCTCCTGACGACGAATTTTCAGTTCCAGTTACGGTCTTCAACACGTCCGATAAAACACGAAACATCGAACTCACATTCATAGCCGAGGGTCTCAGCCCGAAAAATACTCAGGCGAAATTCTCTCTCGAAGCCAACACGAGCAAAAAATTATCAGCCAAGCTCAAAGCTCTGAACGTTGATAACGCGAAATTGCGTGTGATAACATCTTGGGACGATAATTCCGGCTTCGAACAGGAAATCGATTTGCCGATCAGATCCGCATTACCGGCAATTACTCTCTCTGGCTCAGGATTATTCGAGAACGGCGTCACGAAAATTAATCTCCCAATCGACGACTTCACCGGAAAAATCTACGGCTCAATCACACTCGCGAACACTCCGACCGTGAACATCAATCAAGCTGTCGAATATCTTACGCGTTATCCATACGGTTGCCTCGAACAGACAATCTCAACAGCATTCCCGTTCCTGGTTATGCCCGACATAATTTCCGCACTTGACCCGGATTTACTCAACGATGAAGCTCTGAAATCACGAATCAATTCCGCAATAATTCGCATTCAGTCAATGCAGCTCTACGATGGCTCATTCGCTATGTGGCAGGGGCAATCCAAGACTTACGAATGGGGCAGTGTTTACGCGGCACATTTCCTGTTGAAGGCGAAATCCGTCGGGATAAATTTCCCCGAAGAAATGCTGACCGGAGTTCTGAATTACATCAAGCAATATTTGGCTTCAATGCCGATTTATGATTCACTCGATGACGAACGCGATGATTTAACGACCAAAGCTTATGCTGCGTACGTTCTTGCGCTCAACGGCGACAAACCGCTTGGCTGGCTCGAATACCTGAACGAAAATTCCGCGAACATGCTTCCGTCCGGGAAAATTTGGCTTGCTGGCGCACAGTCCGTAATCGACGGCAAATCCTACGCTCTGAGAAATCTCACGAACGATTCGAGTTTGGGCGCAGGAATTTCGAATGCGTGGCGAACACTTGAATCCGATGCGCGAAACACAGCGATTTTATTATCACTCTGGCTCGATGTTGAACCGGATTCCGGCGCGGCTCTTGAACTTGTGAATCGTCTTGTGAAATTTGGCGAAGATGGCGAATGGCACAGCACTCAGGATAACGCTTGGGTCTTAATGTCACTTGCGAGATTCGGTGTCGAAGTCGGCGTTACGAAAGGCGAAGTCAAAGCGAAATTATTATCCGGCGCGAAAACTTTGCTCGAATATTCCGGCGCGAAAACTGCTAAACTCGACGCGTCAGAAATTTCGAACTCAGAACTCACAATCGAATCAACCGGAACTGGCACGGGTTATTATTCCTGGACTTTGACGGGCACTCCGAGAACTCAGCCTAAACCAGAAATCAAGGGCTTAAACATCGAATGCTCGTACTACGACAACAGCGGCAACATAATCGATTTGCGAAAACCTGTTGCTCAGGGGACGATAATTCGCGCGATTCTCACGATTAAGCCATCAGTTTCGATTAGCAATTTAGCTCTGAATTATCTGTTGCCGGCGGGATTTGAGCTGGACAATCCGAGACTTGATGACGGTGAAGACCAAACCAGTTCAAACGGTATCGTAAACGACGTTCGTGATGACAGGCTGGTAATTTTCTTCGACCGATTAACTCGCGAGACTGCTTACGGATTCAGATTACGCGCAGTCAGTAAGGGCACGTTCGCAGTTCCGCAGATTTCGGCGTTTGGCATGTACGATTCGTCCGTGAGATTCACCGGCAAATCTCAGCATGAACTCGTGATTAAATAGCATTTGCATTTGCATTTGCATTTGCATTTTCAATCCGGAATATCTGCATTAAAAAATTCCCTTTGGTGAACGAATCATCAAGGGGAGTTTTTTTTACAGCTACAGATTTTGCTTTGATAAACGCATTCACAAACTCAATCTATTCCGCGAAAAAATTGCACGATTTTCACAAAAAACGAATCCGAAATTTTTGGCGAGATTTTCGCTTTAGAATCCGATTCAGCTTTCATTCTCCTCAACTTTGCGGCAAATCTTGAAAATTATCGACGCGACTTTCTGCGGATCATGGCGCACAACTCGTCCTTCATCTTTGCTGTCAAGAATCGACGCAATCGGTGCTTCGACTAAAATACAACCCATGTTCTGAATCATTTCGCGCTGGTGATAATCCAGAAACAACGGGCTTGCTCCATCTTTTTTATACGCTGCGATTATGTCATCAGGAATCGTTTCACTGTTCGCAATTATGAAATCCGGAACTTCTCCCAAAGCCGCGCTCACCCAATCCAAATGCTGAACTATATTCATGCCTTCAGTTTCTTCGGGCTGCGTCATCAAATTGCAGATATATATTTTCGGAATGTTCGCGTCTCGCAATTTCTTCGCAAATTCCGGCAGAAGCAAATTCGGGATCACACTCGTGAATAAACTTCCCGGCCCGAGCAATATGAAATCCGCGTCATCAACCGCGCTCAAAACTTCGTCCAACGGTTTCGGATTCAGAGGCTCTAACCAGATTTCGCTGAGTTCACGTCCGTATTTCGAAATTTCCAGCTCACCGCGCACAGATTTTCCGGATTTAGTCCGCCCAATTAAAGTGATTCCCTCAGTTGTAACTGGCAAAACTTGTCCGCGAATCGATAACAGGTGATTCATTTTCTCGACTGCGACGCTGAAATCTCCGCACATTTCCGTCACGGCTAAGAGCAGCAAATTACCCAAGCTATGTCCTTTCAATTCTCCGCGATCAAATCTGAAATCGAGAATGCTGCGTAATTCGTTATCATTCTCAGCCAACGCAACAATGCAATTTCGAACGTCTCCGGGCGGCAACATTCCCCACTCGTTGCGAATGCGTCCTGAACTTCCTCCCTCATCTGTTACAGCGACAACTGCCGTGATATTTCGCGTGAAACCTTTCAATCCTCGCAGCAAAGTCGATAAGCCAGTCCCACCGCCAACAGCAACAATCCACGGACCAGCCGACAACCTGCGATTAATAGCGCGATCAATCGTCTGCAACTTTTCACGACGTCCCAATCTGCCGAATAATAACAACACTAACAGCGTCGCAAAAACTCCGAGTAAAAACTGCATTGCTTCACGCTCCCGTTCTGACTTGAATCTGAGAGTGCGGTTTGTCACGGTGAATCACACACACACCGTTATATTTCTGCGAGTAATCCTCGTAAAGCCATTGCGCAACCGCCACTGAACGATGACAGCCTCCAGTGCAGCCAACCGAAATGTGCATTTGTCCGCGAACGTTATTCAGAAATTCCGGGATTGCAAAATCGAAAAAGTTTTTCACACGCGACATAAATTCGTGCGTCTCTCGAAATTCCAGCAGATATTTTTTCACAGCGTCGTCCTCTCCTGTCAGATTCCGCAGCTCTTCGACATAATACGGATTCGGCAAACACCGCACGTCCAACATGAAGCTGCTGTCCTGTGGCACACCGTGCTTGAATCCGAACGAACTAATCAGAATCGAAATTCCGTCACTGTCCACGAAAAATTCCTTGAGCAATCGTTCCCTATGTTGGTGCAAATCCATCATTGACGTGTCAATCACAATATCAGCTTTGTCCAAAACCGGCGCGAGCAATTCACGCTCAAATCTGATTCCTTCGCGAGTAGATAATCCCTTGTTCAACGGGTGAACTCTTCGTGTGCGTTCGTAGCGTCGCAATAATTCCTCGTCCGATGCCGTGAGAAAAATTACTTTCACAACACCTCCCCAAGCTTTCGAGATCTCGTCAATCGTCTGGGCAAAATTTTCGCTGACATTTCTAACATCGATCGTCGCGACAATGCCACGGCTTCTGGAAATTTCCGGACGATTCGAGAACAGCTTGAACACTTGCGGCAATAATTCCGGCGGCAAATTGTCAATCGTAATAAATCCCAAATCTTCGAGAACTTTCAGCGTCATAGTTTTTCCTGCGCCACTCATTCCTGTAACGATAACAAATTGCTTGATAATATTTTCCTGCAAAATACTTTACCTCACAAATCCCAGAGAATTAATAATAATTAATAATTGTACTCTGTGTTTTCGCTATGCTATAATGCCATGCGGACTTAATTTTTACCAGAGAGGAGTATCTCGAATTGAAGAAGGGCACATTTCAGCCTCATGTTATTCCAAGGAAACGCAAAATAGGTTTTTTAGCACGTTCAGCTTCCCCATCGGGCAGGAAAGTTTTGCGCAACAGACGAAGAAAAGGTCGCAAATTCTTAACCCACGCTTAATCCTGATTCAGTGACTCAGACTCAGACTCAGATCCAAACAATCAGAAAAGCTTGGGAATTTGACTTGGTCTTCCGCACCGGCATTCGCGTCAATGGGGAGCTGGTGCGTTTGTTGTTCTTGACGCGCGATAAATATCCCGAACGCAAGAATTATGATTCAAGTTCAAGATCAAGATCAAGTTCAAGTTCAAGTCAAGAAATCAGGGTTGGGTACGCTGTCGGCAAACATCAAGGCAAGGCTCACGTTCGCAATCGAGGCAAGAGAATTTTACGTGCAGCATTCAGGGAAGTGACGAGCAAATTCGCGATTAAACCGGACGTGTCATTCGTGCTGAGCTTGAGAACCAAAGGTCTCGACGCTAAATCCAACGAAATTTCTGCAGATCTCGTGAAAATTCTCAGATTCAGGAAATTATTAACACATGCTTAAATATCTCGCAATAATCCTGATCAGAATTTACCAGATTTGCATTTCGCCGCTGCTTGGCAAGAACTGCCGATTTTACCCGACGTGTTCTCAATACGCCCTGATCGCGATCAAAGAATGGGGTTTGCTCAAAGGTTCGTACTTGGCAATTTTGCGAATCTTGAAATGCAACCCTTGGAACGAAAACTCTGGAGGCTATGATCCTCCGCCAGTTAGACATGCTTAATAATATTTTGGGACGGTGATTTTTAATCATGTGGGCACAGGCTAAAGCACTAATGCTAAGTTTTCTCGAACTTATGCAGCACTCAATGACATCAATCGGAATTGGCGAAAATTTTGCGTGGGGACTTGCGATAATTTTCCTGACGATAATCGTGCGAATCGCAATGCACCCGTTGACGCAGCGACAAATGACGAGTATGCAGAAAATGCAGAAATTGCAGCCACAAATCAAGACGCTACAGGACAAGTACGGTGACGACAAAGAAGCCTTGAATCGTGAAATGGCGGATTTCTACAAGAACAACAAAGTTAATCCGGCGAGCGGTTGTTTGCCGTTGTTAATCCAGCTGCCGATATTTATTCTGCTTTACGGCGTGTTATACGACTTGACCAAGACCGAAGCATTCAGCTCAGTCACGTTTTTCGGCGTGAATCTTGGCGGCTCAGTCTTGACTACGGTTGCGGACGCGCTGAGACTTGTTGACGAATCCGGCGTGAGAATCCCGAATGAGCAACTTGGCTTCGTGATGGTATTTCTGTCATCATTCACGAATCTGAGCTTGTTATTCTCGAACATCGGAATCTGGATATTTAATTTCGCGTTGTTAATCATAATCGCGTTCTTGACATGGTATCAGCAGCATTTAAGCTCGTCGGGGAATCCTCAGATGGCGATGATGAACTGGTTCATGCCGTTGTTTCTGACGTTTATATGCTTCAGTTTGCCGGGCGGAGTTTTGCTCTACTGGGGCGTGTCGTCACTGATGGGAATCGTGCATCAAATGCGCGTCGTGAAGAAAACTTCTGAAGAAATGAAAACCAAGCCAGCATTATTCCAGGAAAAACCCAAGACGAAATAACACAAATCAACACAAATTAACACAATTTAACAAAGGAGTGAAAATTTATCTTGAATAACGACACAAAATTGCTACTCGAAGTCGATAACGTGCAGGAAGCTCTGAAAATCGCAGCGCAGAAGTTCGGCGTGAAAGAATCATATCTCGAAACGAAAACTATCAGCGAGGCAAAACGCGGATTCCTCGGATTTTTCAGCCGCAAAATGAAGGTCGAAGTCTCACTCGTGAAAAAATCCGAACCCGAAACAAAACCAGAAACGCAAACTACGAATTTCACGCAGCAAAGACGCGAACACAGACAGCAAAATTCACGCAGGGATTCACGCTACAAACGCAGAGAACACGCCTCAGAACAACGCGATAATTTCGCAGCTGAGAACGCAAACGCAATTCCAAACGAATCCGTGAACATTTCCGAAGCCGGAGCAAATTCAGAATCAGAAAACGCAACTCGCAGCATAACTCCGACTCCGTTAATCGAACGCGGAATTGAATTTCTCGATTCAGTCCTGCAACTCATGGGTTTCAACTCGAAGGCAGAATTTCGTGATGGAAACTTGATCGAGCTTGTCGGTGAGGATGCGTCAGATTACATCGTTGGTCATTACGGCGACGCTCTGAAGGCTCTGGAATATCTCGTGAATTTGGCTCTGCGCGACCCCAAGAAAGAACCCAGAATCCGTCTTGACAGTTGCGGCTATCGTGAACGCAGAATCAAAACTCTCGAACGTTTAGCCGAAGCTACAGCCAGACAAGTTATCCGATTCGGCAGACCAGTCCGGCTTGAACCTATGGCGAGTTGGGAACGCTGGATAATTCACACGACGCTAAAGAATCGCGAGGAAGTCTCAACGGAATCAATCGGCGAACCACCGCTGAGAAAAGTTGTCATCATGCCTAAGTTCGAAGCAACACGCTCAAGTTCCGGCGGAAGATTCTACTCAGGCAATCGTGACCGTGACCGTGATCGTGACCGCGGACGCTTCAGCAGGAATAACAATCGCAGGAATAATTTCAATCGCAACCGCAATCGCAATCGTGACCGTGACCGTGATCGTGACAGGGACATCAGCAAACAGACACAGTCACAGGAACAAGAATAAATAACAAGAATAACGCGAATCAAAAAGCCTCGCTCAGACTAATCATCCGAACGGGGCTTTTTCATGCTCATGTATATATTCGTATTCGTATGCGTGCGTGTATATGCGTGTATCGGCTACGTATCGTCTCTAGTTCTCAAGCGCGTCAATTTTTCCCAGTATTTAACGGCATTTTCTCGTGAATGTTTTTCTGGGGCTTCCGTTCCCCCCCCATGTATTATAGCCTTGACGATTTGAACGCGCAAAAAACGCTTCTTACTGTACGAATAGAACGCTGCACCTAATCCAAGCCAGACCAACAGCAGCAAATATGATTCTATCGATAACGACCCCGGAACTCCAGGAATCGGCACAAGTAACAGCACTTCGAACAACATCGCGAAGACAAAACCAATCGCTCCGAGAATTATAATATCATTACGCTTCTCACTCCAAGCATATTTGCACGCAGCTATAGACGTGTAAGCAAATCCGGCAGCAGCTCCCGTCGATGCCATGTCGAAAAGCCACCCCAACGCAGCTCGTCCAAGTAACGCAGTCGTGCCAGCAAATAACATGCAGAAAATTATCGCGTTAATCGGGCTACCGTTATGATTAATTTTTCCGAACCATTTCGGGATCATTTTGTCGCGCGCCATCGAGAATAATAATCTGCTCGAAGCCATGTAGAATCCGATTATGCCCGTGAGCATCGCCGAAATCACCGACGCAAATATGCAGGCTAATCCGAAATTCCCCAGCACGATTCTCGATACCGCAAGTGTTGGTATCGCATCAGTTCCGGTCAAATTTCTCAGATCATTCACGTATTCGAACCAGCTGCCATAACCTTCAGGGATCACAGACGCAGCCAAGAACGCCAACACGATATACACGAACGCTCCGCAAATTATGCTCATGTCCATGATGACTTTCACGCGATCTGAACTGAAATTTGATTCTTCCGTTAATTGCGGCACAGTGTCAAATCCAACGTACGACATCGGCGCAGTCACCGCGACAACGAGAATTTGCACAATCGGCTTCACGTTGAAATCTTCTGTTACAGGTGCAAACAACGGATGAAAATTTTTGCCGCCAGATAACGGACTGATCACTACGCCAAGCAATACGATTGCAATTCCGGATAATAATATTATTACAAGATACGTTTGCAATTTCGCGATTATTTTCACGTCGAGTGAGCCGATTATTGCGAGAACTATCAACGCTCCGTACACCAGCAGCATCTCTCCGAAATAAATTTCGTAACCGGCAATCACGTAATGAAAGCCAAACCGGAAAATATCACCGAATACCGCTCGTGTGATCAAGTTCAACGCCGTCGCATTCAACGGAATAACAGATAAATAACTCAGACTCAGCAGCCACGCACACAGAAATCCGTGAGCATTCCCGAAAGCTTTTTGCGCGTAGATAAACTCGCCGCCAGTCTGTGGAAATTTCGCAATCATGTAGCTGTAATTGTACGATATGATCAGCATGGCAAGTGCAGCAACTTCCATAGCAATCATCGTCCCAACCGGTCCCGCACTCGGCAGAAAAACTCCGCCCGGCATCACGAACGCACTCCAGCCAATAACGCAGCCAAACGCAAATGCAAACGCATTAAACGGGGTCAATCTTCGTCTGAGTGTCACGTCACGATTCGTGCTAACTTCGCCATCTCTTGCAAACTTCCTGAAAAATTTATTACCCAACGTGTCCATCAAAACTCCCTGTCAAAAATTTTTAGCAAATATCGCTTGATATTCTGGATTATATCACCAAAAAATCGCAAACTCTCGCGTATAATATTACACGAAAATCATTATGCTAAAGATTTATTATGCTAAATAAATTTGAAAGGTCTGATTAATTTTTATGACTGAATTGGGTTCCATTTGGATCGAATCTATGATGCTGCCGTTCTTGTTCACGTTCATTATGTTTCTGTCGAGCAGATTTGCAGTTCGCAGCGCAATGAACCGCAGATTTTTGTGGCTGATAATCTCGACTTTCGTGGCGTCATTCGTGAAGGTGATAGAGTTTTCGCTGCCGGATTTGATCCCGATGAGCGTTTTCTGCGCACTTATGATTATCAATGCGTATTGCCTGATGCGATATATGTCTGTCTACGTTGGGATCACAAACGAGATTTTCTCACGATTGCACACGGCGTTGTTCTTTATATCATTAATGTCGGCGTTTCTTGTTCACATCGGATTCGAACATGCGATAATTTTCTGTTACGTTTTCACGATTGCGTTCGTCATTGAGGGATTCGTCCTGCAATTACTATATCAGGAATTTTACGGCAACGGTCAGTTTATCACGATGAATTTGCTGTTCACACTGCTGCTTGACGCTTTCATATTACAATATATTTTCCAGATTCCGGTTCCGACATACGCGGTTGCGACTGTAATTCTGATTTTCACGTTCTTCTATCTTGAAGCTCCGACTTACCGACGATTAATCACTGCTCAAGCCGAGACCATAGCCGCACGAATCGCTACGGAATCATCGATTAAGCAGGCAAACTCCGCTGCAAAAGCCAAGGGCAATTTCCTCGCCAGCACTTCTCACGAGATTCGCACACCGATGAACGCAATTCTTGGCATGAACGAGATGATTCTGCGTGAAGCCGAGAACGATCCGGAGACTGCAAAAGCTGCGAATAATATCAAGAATGCCGGGAATCTCTTGCTCTCGATAATAAATAACATTCTTGACATATCCAAAATCGAATCCGGCAAAATGGATCTTTACAACTCAGACTATCACTTGTACCCGTTATTAACTAGCGTGGAAGAGAACGTTTCATCAATGGTCAAAGCCAAGAACCTGAGCTACGAACTCGAAATCGAAGACGAAGACATGCCAGAATATCTCAACGGCGACGAATTGCGATTGAGCCAGTTACTTTCGAATCTCGTTGACAATGCCGTGAAATATACTCGTGAAGGCTACGTGAAAGTTCGCGTCTCGTATGAGCAAATCGATCACTCAAAACTGAATCTCATAATATCAGTTCAGGATTCCGGCATAGGCATCAAACCCGAGGACATGGACAGATTATTCACACCGTTCGAGCGCGTGCATTTCAAAGAAGCTCAGAATATTTCCGGAGCAGGCTTGGGGCTAACACTCGTGAAATACATAATTGACTTAATGGGCGGCAAAATCGAGATTAACAGCACTTACGGAGTCGGCAGCATTTTCACCGTGACGATCCCGCAGAATTTCGGCGACAGAAATATTTCCGTTCGCGAATACAAAGAAACCGTTCCCGAAGAACCAGACGATTCTCCAACAGTTTTCCCGGACGCAAAAATTCTCGTGGTTGATGACACGCAGGTTAATCTCGCAGTCGCGCGCGGAATGCTCAAAGATTCACAGGCTCAAGTTGAGACCGCAATGTCAGGTGAAGAAGCTCTGAACTTAATCGAAGACAAGAAATACGATATAGTCTTTCTCGATCACAGAATGCCCGGAATGGACGGAATCGAAACACTGAATTACGCGAAAACTCACGTGAAGAAATCTCGCTTGCCGGTTTTCATCGCATTGACAGCAGACGCTGGGAGCGGTGCCAGAGAACGCTACATTGCTCTGGGATTCGACGATTATTTAGCAAAACCGTTTAAGCCCGGCGAGATGATAAATATTCTGCGCAAATTCCTGAGAACAAAATCATAAATTTCTGCCACAAAAATTTTCGAGTGCGTGATAAATAATACAAGATACTTAGATCGAACTAAGCAATTTTTGAAAAATAAATCTTGAATCAGAAATCAGAGGCGAATTTATCATGGCAGAACGAATCGAAAGAATTGGCGTTATCGGAGTTGGGCATCTTGGTCAGCATCATGCACGAGTTTATACGGAACTTTTGGACGCGAGATTGGTCGGAGTTGCGGACAGCGATTTTGACCGCGCAAGATTCATCGGCGAACATCTGGGCGTTACTGCTTATTCGTCGCTCGATGAACTTGTTCGAAAAGAATCTCCCGACGCGTTATCAATCGTTGTACCGACAAGCCAACATTACGAAATTGCCAAGAAAGCTCTCGAAGCCGGAATACACGTTCTCGTCGAAAAACCCGTTACGACTAAACCTGAAGAGGCCGGTGAACTTCTGAGAATTGCCGACGAAAAAGATCTGGTGTTGCAGGTCGGTCACATCGAGAGATTCAACAGCGCGATCCGCCACATTTCACAAATGCACTGCGATCCGATATATCTTGACTCGCGAAGAGTTGCGCCATTCACTCCGAGAATTAACGACGTTGGTGTAGTTCTCGACCTGATGATTCATGACATAGACATAATATTATCGCTAGTGCCGTCAAATATCGCGAAAATTTCCGCAACAGGTGCGTGTGTATTCTCAGAACACGAGGACATAGCCGACGCTCACATAATTTTCGAGAACGGCGTAATGGCTCACATACTCGTCAGCCGCGCCTCACAGAAAAAATTACGTCAACTAGAAATCCTCGAACGCGAACGACAAATCACAGTGAATTACGAATTGCAGACCGTTCAAATCGACAGAACCGTTCATAATTCCGACGGGCAGACAGAAATCCGAGAAACACCGGTTTTCCCGAGAAGCGAGCCATTGAAACTCGAACTTGCACATTTCGTGAACTGTGTCAAAGAAAAGAGACCGCCGCTTGTTGGGGGACGTGATGGTAAACGCGCTTTAGAAGTTGCGATTGAAATTCTGCGACAAATCCACGATGAGAAAAACTCAGATTCTGAATCCGATTCTGCTTCTGATTCTGAATCCGAAACTTCCGGCTCAAATTTTTACGCGAGATTCGCCGCTAGTTGAAAATTCCGAAATGTTCGTGTAAAATCGCTGGAATAATTTTTCGAAGGGGGGAAAATTATGGCGATTTATAAATGCAAAGTTTGCGGCTATATCTTCGACGAGGAAAAAGAGGGCAAAACTCTCGAAGACGCGAAATTTTGTCCGGTGTGCAAGCGAAATATCTCAGTGTTCGAGAAAGTCGCTGAACGTTCCGAAAAATCCGAATCAAGTTTCAGCTCTGCAGGCAACAAAACTCGATTCATGGACGCGATTCAGGAAATGTCAGAAACTGGCAAAAGTGTTTCCGGAGCGATGGGAACTCAGATGCCGATGCCGAACTGGGATGACGTGTTGATTTTGGGAGCGCAACTTGATCCGCTGCCGTTGGACGATGACGCAAATGTTGAAACTCGAACTATAATCGGCAGGAATGCTCGCAAGCCGTTGATAATCGAAAATCCGGTTTACATTTCGCACATGTCATTCGGGGCGTTGTCTCAGGAGGCGAAAATTGCGCTATCCAAAGGAACAGCTCTGGCAAAGACAGCTATGTGCAGCGGTGAAGGCGGAGTATTGCCGGACGAGAAAAATTCCGCGTACAAATATATTTTCGAATACGTTCCGAATAAATACAGCGTTACGGACGAAATCTTGCAGACCAGCGACGCTATTGAGATAAAAATCGGTCAGGGAACTAAGCCCGGCATGGGAGGACATTTGCCCGGAGAAAAAGTTACGCCCGAAATTGCGAAAATGCGCGGACGAAAACCCGGAGAAGACATTCAAAGCCCGAGTAAATTTCCGGAGATAAATTCACCTGATGATTTGCGAAACATGGTAACGATGCTGCGGGAAAAATCTCAGGGAAGACCAATCGGGATCAAAATCGCGGCTGGCAATATCGAATTAGATCTCAAAACTTGCGTTTACGCTGATCCGGATTTCATAACGATTGATGGGCGAGGCGGTGCGACTGGATCGAGTCCGTTTTTGCTGCGTGAAGCTACGAGTGTTCCGACGTTGTTCGCGTTGAGCAGGGCGCGGAAATTTTTGGACGCTGCGAATCGTCCGGAGATTGCTTTGGTGATAACCGGTGGTTTGAGAGTGAGTTCGGATTTTGCGAAGGCGTTGGCTATGGGAGCTGATGCTGTTGCGATTGCTACGGCTGGATTGATTGCTGCGGGCTGTAAACAGTTCAGAATTTGCGGTTCTGGGAATTGTCCGGTAGGAATTGCTACACAGAATCCGGAATTACGCGCGAAATTTGATTCGGCAAAAGCTATTCAGGGTGTCGCGAATTTCCTGAATGTAACGTTGCGTGAGTTGAGAACATTTGCTAGAATCACTGGTCATAAATCGATTCACGATCTGGATCTTTCGGATCTGGTCACGATTGATCGAGACATTGCGAAATTTACGGGGATTGCTCATGCAGGAGAAGCGATTCTCGTGAAAAATACAGAATCTAAAGCTAAAGCTAAATCCAAATCAGAGGGGGATTTGAAAATCATGGCGAAATTCAAGTGTTCAATTTGCGGAGTGGAATTTGAGGCTGCTAGTCTTGAGGAAGCAGTTTGTCCGGTTTGCGGGGCATCTGGTTCTGACGTTGAGGCATTAGCGAGTGAGACAAACGTTTCTGGCAATCGTTACGCCGGAACACAGACCGAGAAGAATTTGCAGACGGCTTTTGCTGGTGAGTCACAGGCTCGTAACAAGTACACGTATTTTGCATCGAAAGCCAAGAAAGAAGGCTTTGAACAGATTGCTGCGTTGTTCCTGAAGACTGCTGATAACGAGAAAGAACACGCGAAAATGTGGTTCAAAGAGTTGGGCGGTATCGGCACGACTGCTGAAAATTTGCTGGCTGCCGCGTCCGGTGAAAATTACGAATGGACTGACATGTACAAAGGCTTCGCGGAGACTGCTGATAAAGAAGGCTTCCATGACTTGGCTGAGAAATTCCGCGGAGTTGCTGCGATTGAGAAACATCACGAGGAACGTTACAGAGCGTTATTGAATAACGTTGAAGCTCAGGAAGTTTTCAAGCGCAGTGAAGTGAAAGTCTGGGAGTGCAGAAACTGCGGTCATATCGTAGTCGGGACACAAGCTCCGGAAATTTGCCCGGTCTGTTCACACCCGAAAGCCTATTTCGAAATCAACGCGAAGAATTACTAATCAAGAATTACTAATCACGAATCACGAACAAGAATCAAAAAGCAGATCTGCCTAAACAACAGGTCTGCTTTTTTCACGCGCGATTCTAGTTCGGCAAAACGCCCTTCTGCAAGATCACACACGCATATAACGCACTCTCACCAGTCGCAATGATTGCGTAAGATTTCTTTGACTCCTCGTAAAATCTGAATCTTTCGAGAAAGCCAATAGTTTTTTCACCGCGTTTGTCATATTTCGCGATAATCTGTTTGAACGTGTCCCAAATCGGCGTTTCAACATTAACACCCGGAACAACTTCCATTAAATTCACAGGGTGTTCGACGTAATCATCGAGTGGGAATAGCTGCAGGATCGCGTCGAGTAATTCCGGCACGCCATGACCGTCGCAACGAATCACTTTCGCATTTTTGCCCATGGATTCGCTCGGGAAATTTCCGTCACCGATTACGATTTTGTCACCGTGTCCCATCTCGTCAAGAACTTTCAACAATTCAGGGGAAAGAATTTTCGGAATGCCTTTCAACATGTTAATAACCTCCAGTCTGAATTAAATTAATACGCTAACTTGTAAATTTCGAGAACGTCGTCACGATTAAGTTTCTTGAGAGTTCCGAACTCGCCGATTTGCGCGACATTCTCCGTTAATTTCTCGATGCTGTCCTCGCTGAGATTCAATTCACGCATTGTCACAGGTGCGCCGATGTCCCTGAAGAAATCTTCGAGAGCTTCGATTGCGTCAATAGCTTTCTCTTCGTCTGAGCCGTCGAAAATATCAAAAACATTCTCGCCCAATCTCGCAAACGGAACTGGATTCGCCTCGTACAAATAACGCGCCCATGCCGGCATTGCAACTGAAAGTGACGCTCCGTGTGGAATGTCGTATAACAGGCTCATAGAGTGACCGAGTTTGTGTGAAGCGAAATCTCCACGTGTAGCCCGTCCGCAAGAGAAAATTCCGCAATGTGCAAGGCAAGCCGTCCAAGCATATTCAGAACGCGAATCATAATTTCTTGGGTCTTCGATTAATTCCGGGATAACGCGAATCATCGTTCGGATTAACGAGTAGCCTAAATCGTCCATAACTTCAGAGCCTTCATCACCGTCAAGCAATCGTTCGAGAATGTGCGCGATAATATCAACTCCGCCGTAAACAGTCTGACGTTCTGGTAACGTGAACTGAAATTCCGGGTCAATAACAGAAATTTTCGGGTAAATCATATCGCTTGTCATTGACGTTTTGAAATTTTTCTCGGGATTGCTTATTACGGAGATATTATTCACTTCACTTGATGACGCGGAAGCAGTTAATACGCCGAAAATCGGGATTGCTTTTTTAGGAGCAGCTTTTTTCTCGAAGAAATCCCAAACATCGCCATCATAACACGCTCCAGCAGCAACTGCCTTAGCCGTATCGAACGCACTGCCGCCGCCAATCGGAATTATCACTTCAACCGGAGAAGCTTTGATACGTGCGATTGCCTCACGAACTTTGTCGATTCTGGGATTAGATTTAATCTCGTTGACTTCGGGGAACGCGATTTTGAGTTTGCTGAGTAATTGCGTGACTTGTGCATAAGCTCCGTTCTTGAAAACGGATTTTCCGCCGTAAATCAGCAATGCAGTTTTGACGTTAGCATCCAGTAAATAATTCTCAAGTTTTGCCACACTGCCTTTGCCGAATAATATTTTTGTCGGATTGAACCATGAAAAATTTTGCATGTTAAGAAAATCACCTCTGAATTAAATCTGAATTAAATATGAATAAATATGCGTATAATAATTATAAACTCTCGAAAGGGGAATTATTATTAATGCGTGAAAATAAAGAGAATCGCAATCGTGCAATTTTCGAGGAATATTCAGTTCCGCGCGCGCTTGCAGAATTAGCGTTACCGATGATATTCGGACAATTAATCGTGCTGATTTATAACTTGGCTGACACGTTCTATATCGGACGTGCGAATAATCCGTTAATGGTCGCTGGAGTTGCGTTAATTCTGCCGGTGTTTAATATATCGATTTCAGTTGCGAATTTATTCGGGATTGGTGGCGGAACTTTGATTTCGAGATTGCTCGGTGTTGGGAAAAATTCTCGTGCGGAGAAAGTCAGCTCGTTCAGCTTTTACATGTCCGGAGCAGGTGCAGCGTGTTTTGCGTGTGTGATGGGCTTGTTCATGAATCAGATTTTGCGAATTTTGGGAGCGAGTGATGACACGTTGATTTACGCGAGGCAATACACATTTTGCGTAATAGTCCTTGGAGCAGTGCCGACGATTTTATCAATAGATCGGAAGAGCACACGTCTGAACTCCAGTCACG
>CALEPX010000102.1 GCA_937911045.1 uncultured Fretibacterium sp.
CCACAGAAAATAGCGGTCATTATTAACATTTGCTCCACCCACACTCACACATAATGCACGCTGATACGTGTCTTCCTGATACGTCTAAATCCTTACCACACAACGGACAATGCTTGCCGTCCCATTCCTCATCATTCCTGCTTTCGACTTGTGTCTCCTCGCGTTTCAAGTTTTTCGCGAATTTTCTTCGTGTGAGTTCAAGTCTGTCAAGTCTCCTACACTCAATCATTACTGTCTCCTCCAAAGAGCCAAGCCCTGTCGGCTTCGCTTAAATTTCCGCCGACAGGAAATAAAATCTCGATTGGCTTATCCTTCAATTTCAGGAGTTTCCTGATCTTCTTCAATAATTTCAATAATTTCTTCAACATTGTCAGTAGTATTTTCGGTTAATTTTGTCTCCAGTGCTTTCATTTGTTCTTCCGTGATTTGGTTTGACGGCGTGTCTCCGATAATTTCTTTCATCATTCCTAGGGCTTTTTCTTTGTTTCCTTCAGCCCTTGCGAGAAAACCGCTGTAAATCTTCCTCACACGCTGTAAGTCGTAGCCTTGTTCAAGCCAGTTTTTCAGTATTCTTCCTGTGTCTTCTGAGAGCGTGAAAAGCTGTCCGTCAAAAATTCCGGTACGGTCTTTTGATACGCTTGCAGTGTGGTTTATGCTCAAGTCGAAAACCGTTGTGAACTCGTAGTCCATGCCCTCGCGCTGAACGGGAGCTGTTCCGACTTTGCGAATTTCTTTACGTCCTCGTTCATTTTCGGTTTGGACGTATTCCGTTTTGCTTCTCATTGTCGCAATGATATGACATGAGGACGCTAAGATTGTTTCAATCAGTTTGTTGTGAAGCGGCGTGACTTCGCGCCACGCTGCGTAACTATTTCCGCTCCTGCTGCTTGCGGTGATTTGTCCTTGCAGGTCAAGCAGTCCTCCCTCACCGCTCCAAGCGTGTGACAAACTATCAATGATAATTGTGTCATAACCTATACTTTCAGCCTCCTTGATTGCTGCAATGTACTTTTGTACGGTGTACGGGGCTGAGATTGTGCAAACGTCATAATCTCCAAGTGTCGCGTATAAATCTCCGCTGCCGTTTTCCGTGTCAATAAGCGCAACTTTTCCGCCGATCCCGAACGCTACCAGTAAAGCTCCGTAAGTTTTTCCAGCTCCTGAAGCTCCTGTTATTGCAAGTCTTAGTTTTGCCTTGCGTTTCTCTGCTTTCCTAAATACCATAGCTAATCATTCCTCGTACGGCTCTAGGATGCTGTCAATGTTTGCACATTCGTCGTGGATTATTGCTAAGTTAAAGTGCATTGATTATACCTCCTTAATATCATAACGCAGCGAGGGATTACCAAGCTTCGTAAATTCTTTGAGCAGTTCAGGGTGTTTCTTTCCAAACGCTGTCTTGTCAAACGTTTCTTTTGCTTTTGTTTCTGTGAGCGTTAGAACGTAGTCTCCTCCGCGAATTGCTTTGATCCCCTGTTTACGCACATTCTCGTCAAGTGCTTGTTTTGCTTCGTCCTCAAGTTCTTTTCCAGTCTTGGAGAGTTCACGAGCTTCTTTGAGTAATTCGATTGCGTTTACGATAGTAGGATCATTTGTTAGCGCAATGTTTTCCCCAACATTTGTTTCCTTTCTCTTTTGGGCAAGTTCACACAGCCAAGAATAACCACAGTAATTACAACCCCATGTCTGCATTCTGTTTCCTGGTTCTGGAGCGTCCTCACAAGCAAAGATTTTTTCCGCACGACTGATAACTTCTTCTGTCCGTTTTGGATCGTAGTCAAAAATATCAATGTGCATTTCGCTTGTGTTCTTGTTTATTCCTGCAATGCCTAGTTTTTTTATGTGTCCTAAATTCTTAACGTAAGCACGTAAAATTTCGTCTTCGTGGTGTGAATGTTTTCGCTCTTCATTCGTAATGTTAATGAGGGTTAAAGAGTTTTGCCCGTCGTAATACTCTAGTTGTGCTGGAGTTGCTGCGTAAACGTGCAACTGGTCAACGTAATGAGAATATTTTTTGATCGTTCCTTCTCTTTTCCAGAGCGTGAAAGCACGGTCATTCATTGTTTTGATGTCAACGAGAATAGTTTCTTGATTGTCTCTCCAGATAAGAGCGTCTGGATGTCCAACTAATTCTCCTCCGTTTGCAGGAACTTTGATCGTTACATGCGCATTTTGTGAGCCTTGATTATATGCTACATTCCAGCCGTCTTTCTTCAGCCATTTAACAACTAGTGGCTCTAAGTAAGTCCCTACGTCAAAAATACGCTGGGTTCTTTCGCTGATAACTTCTTCGTGTCCTTTGCATGAATACCAGAGATTACGCTCACACGGGAAGCCGATTTTTGATGCGTGCATAATTTTTTCGTTCATATTCCCCTCCTGAAAAAATAAACTTGTGTTATAATTCAGGACGGATATATTCGGAGTATATCCGTCCTATTGTCCTAGAGCTAAACGGTTAAGCTCAATACATGTTCATCGCATGTGTCGATGTAGTACGGTGTAAGTGCGCTTTCAAGATGTTCAAGTGAACGCGCTATAGAGCGCACATTCAAACCGCCTCGGCAAACGCATTCGTCGCTATCATTACAAAAATCAATGAGTGTGCGAATGCTTTCAAACACGTTATTCAAAACTTCGACTTTTCTGTTCAGTTCTTTTGTAATTGCTGACATAATAATTCTCCTCCAAAAAATAATTTGTTCAAATTGTTGCAATATGTCCACTAATCAAACGCTTTAGTTCCAATCCTTTAAGCGTTGCATAACGACTTCACCGCTTTTCTGTACACAAGACGATTTCCTAAAAGCTTCATGACTCGTTTTGAAATTGACGGTTCGCTTTCGAGGAAATCAACTGTAATCGCGTTGGTTAAACGCAATCGCTGCAAACACTTCTTCCGTTTACTAAACAACTTCATCTATCATACTCCTTTTTAACTCTAAACTCACTAAGCCCGTAAGCATCAAGCTCACGCCCACATGTTGCCACGAGCTATAACCCTACTGTTTCAGCCTCATTCTCAAGCCTTTCGAATTGAGAGCAACGAAGCTCTATGCTAGTTCGGAATCCTCGTCTTTCTCAAGTTCAAAGAGCATATACTCAATCGGTAATTGCTCTCTCAGGAACTCGTCAGTGAAATATTTTAGTCCTTTTGGCGTAACCATTGTGACCGTGTGAAAACCACCTTCGCCGATTTGTAACATCAACAACCCTTGCTCAAGTGCTTTTTGTGTAGGCTTGTTCCATTGCCTCCCCTTGCGTGAACACACAAGACCTTTAATTCGACCAAACCTGAATAATCGATTTTGACCAATATCAACTCCTTTTTGCGTCAAAAATCCTGCTGACTCCTTAAAAGTCATGCAGCCTTGCAACGCCATTACAGCTCGTCCAAGTGTTATGTACGCCCGATTGTCCTCGATGTATTTCTGGAGCTGGCGATTTTTCTCTCGCGCTTCGAGATATTTTTTCGTCACAGTCTCAAACGCTTCCGGATCAGCTTGTGCCATTTCCGCAATCTTGTCGGTCATGTACATGCCGTGTTTTCTGATTGACGGTAGAACTTCATGCGTAACCCAGTCCTTAAACTTTTCAGCTGCTGGAAGTTTCGATGAAAAGATTAGCGAGTAAACTCCGGCTTCGTTTACGTAAATTTGCGTATCGCCGTATCCGCTATTTACCCGAGCATCGTTTTGGTGCTCGGGTAAATTACTTAGTGCCATCTTGTCA
>CALEPX010000103.1 GCA_937911045.1 uncultured Fretibacterium sp.
GAAGCATCGCTCCGCCCCCGGTAAGAACTATTCCTCTGTCGGCAATATCCGCAGCTAACTCAGGCGGAGTCTTCTCAAGCACTGAATGTACCGCTTCTATTATCTCCTCAGTAACCTCTTCTAAAGCCTCCACAGTCTCTTCAGATGTGACGGTTACTGTTCTCGGAAGTCCTGTAACAAGATTTCTTCCCCTGATATCTAACATAAGATTCTCTGGTCTTCGATAACAGGTTCCTATCTTTATCTTAATCTCCTCAGCAGTTCTCTCACCGATAAGAAGATTATGCTTCTTTCTCATAAAACGGACTATCGCCTCATCAAAATCATCCCCCGCAGTTTTGATAGAGGTACTGACCACTGTTCCGCCAAGGGATATAACAGCAATATCAGCCGTTCCACCTCCAATATCCACTATCATATTACCGCACGGTCTTGAAATATCAATTCCGGCTCCGATAGCTGCTGCCACCGGCTCCTCAATAATAGACACATCTCTGGCACCTGCCTGATATGTTGCATCCTCAACCGCCTTCTTCTCTACCTCAGTCACACCACTGGGTACACACACGGAAATTCTCGGCCTTCTTCCAAAGAAGCTTTTGCCCACTGCCTTCTGAATGAAGTACTTGAGCATCTTCTCTGTAATTCTGTAATCAGAGATAACACCCTGTCTAAGTGGTCTTACCGCAACAATATTACCGGGAGTCCTTCCCAGCATAAGCCTTGCCTCTTCACCAATTGCTTTGATCTTATTGGTATCTCTGTCAAAAGCTACAACAGAGGGTTCTTTTAATACTACGCCCTTGCCTCTGATATAGACCAGAATGCTGGCTGTTCCCAAATCGATTCCTATGTATAACACGTTATCTCCCCTTTCGTTTTGAATCTAACTTTCATAAAATCACTTTATTAAAGTCATCGCAATATTAATACACAAAATCATCGTTGTCAAGTTCAGATTCGCGCGAGAAATTCGTCCACAAAATGCCACGCTGCACCCATCATTCCGGCGCGTCTTGGGAATTTAGCCAGCTTTATGAAATTCGTATTCTCGTCGAACGGGCTTAATTCGCAAACACGCTGCTGCAAAATCGGTAGAAATTCGTACATGTAATCCGAGACAAAGCCGCCCAAAATTATTTCGGAATCAAACGTCAATCTCAGATTATGAATCGCAAGAGCCAAATTCGACAACACATCGTCCCAAAATTCAGAATATTTCGCGTTACCAGTCCTGAGTTCGTGAAAAAATTCTTCGATGCTGATGCCAAGATCGCGAGTAAATCTGAATGCGCTGCAATATGCTTCGAGACAGCCGCGTTTGCCGCAATTACAGATTAGTCCGTCTGGATGTATGCACATGTGTCCAAATTCGCCGCTCCTGTGATTATCTCCGAGCCATGAGTTGCCGTTGAAAATTACTGAGCCGCCGATTCCGTTTTCCAAGAGCAAGTATACGAACATGACATTTTTGCTTTTTTCCTCGGGAGTCAGGACTGACCATTCAGCGAAACCTGCAGCTGTTGCGTCATTTTCGATATAGACCGGGTAGCGAATATTTTTTGAGATCGCGCTTAATTCGAGATTCTTGAACTTCAACGTTGGCGAATAAATCACGAGAGCTTTTTCATGATCGATTATGCCTGGTATAGTTATTCCGACACCGATGATTTTTTCCGGCGAGATTCTATTCTCGGATACGAAATTTTCCAGTTCAGTTTCGATTTTCGCGGCAATATCGCAGCTGGTGATTTTATCGAGATCAAGTCTTTTATACGCGAGCAAATTCCGCTGAATGTCCGATAACAAGAATCGCAAGTGATTAGCTGTGACAGCAATTCCGACGGCGTAACCTGCTTCCGGCACGATGACATAACCGATTGGCGGCCGTCCACCTGTTGATTTCTGAAGATCCCCTGCTGCGATTAATCCGGCGTCTCTGAGTTCCGAGAGATTATTATGAACCGTAGGCAAACTGTAATTCAGGGCGAAAGCGATTTGCAACTTGCTAACACCCACGCGTGAATCGTAAATGTAGCGATAGATTCGATTGCGAGTATTTCTCCTACGTTCACGATTTATTTGCCAGTTATTTCTGATTCTGTGATGTGCGATATGATATTTTTTCATGATGTTTTAATTCTAAGAATTTTCCCGACAAAACGCAAGCAGGAATCTTGCAAATTCGTGATGAACCTCGTAGAATTACAAACATAATCAATTAGACAAGGAGTATATTCTGAGATGGCAGTACCAAAATATAGCGATTTTTTCCCGGTTTTCATGGAATTTCTCTCGGACGGAAACGAACACACATTACAAGAAGTTCGCGATTATTGTGCGAGCAAGTTCGATTTATCCGAGGAAGACAAGAGAGCAACTTTTTCCAATGGACTAAATATGCTGACCTATCGCCTTGGCTGGACGCAAACGCATCTGAAGAAAGCTGGTTTAATTACGAATCCCAAACGTGCAGTGATAGCTATTACTCCGTTTGGAAAAGAAGAAATTCTGAGCAAAGGGATTGGCGTTTTTACGCTAGAATATGTCCGCGAGCTTCAACAACAGAAGTCCGATACATCTACTAGCTCTACAATATCTACAAATAGCTCTACAATAGAAAATTCCGCAATACCTGAACCTGAAGAACAAACTCCTCAGGAAATGATTGACGCCTCAATGGAACAGTTGAATTTGGAACTTGCGGACAAGCTTCTCGATGAATTAACGCGAATGGACGAATACGATTTTGAACACGTAATTGTAGATTTGCTTTTGAAGATGGGCTACGGGAAACCTGAAGAGAACCAAGATGCTGTCACGCGAAAATCCGGGGACGGCGGAATTGACGGAGTAGTTCGAGCGGATAGATTCGGCTTTGACGCTATATACACTCAGGCGAAACGTTGGAAGGAAGATTCTCACGTGCAAAGACCGGACATTCAGAAATTTCTCGGAGCAATGGTCAGTATCGGAGCTACAAAGGGATTATTCATAACGACAGGACAATTTTCGAAGGGAGCGTTGGATTTTGCAGAACAGAATCACAATCACAAAATCGTTTTAGTTGACGGGAAGAAACTTGCTGAACTCATGATTGAGTACGATCTTGGCGTAACGACTGTGAAAACGTACGAGATCAAGCGTGTTGACTCGGATTATTTCAGCGCGGACAGTTGATAGTTAATCGAATGAAGTTTCGTGTTGAAATTTCGTGATGAACACCGTAGAATTAAAGTCACGATTAATGAGACAAGGAGCGTATTGTAAAATGGTGGTGCCTAAATGCCATTGTTTTTTCCCAATTTCTCTCAGATGGAAGAGAACACGCGATGCAAGAAGTTCGTGATTACTGTTCGAGCAAGTTCGATTTGTCCGAGGAGGATATGAGAGCTACGATTCCGAGTGGAGGAAATTTATTTTGTAACCGCGTGAGTTGGACGCAAACATATCTCAAGAAGGCTGGCTTAATCGCGAATCCTGAACGTGCTGTGGTCGTGATTACTCCGTTGGGGGAGAAAGTTCTAGACGACAAGACTAAACTCACGCTTGATTTTGTTAAATAGCTCATGATAAAAAACGGCGAATATCCTACAGAATCTGCAACAAGATTTTCACAAGTAAAACGCACTAAAACACGCACGTAGATTTCAGAATATTCCGTTTTTGAAGTTTCGTGTTGCAATTTTGCGATAAATCCCGTAGAATTTAAAAAACGATTAATGAGACAAGGAGCATATTGTGAGATGGCAGTACCAAAGTATAACGAGTTTTTCCCGGACTTTATGGAATTTCTCTCAGATGGAAACGAACATGCGGTGCAAGAAGTTCGTGATTATCTTGCGGGTATTTTCAACTTGTCCGATGAGGACATGAGAGCTAAGACCCCTAGCGGAGAAAATTTGTTTTTCAATCGTGTTGATTGGGCGAAACTGTATCTCAAGAAGGCTGGCTTAATCGCGAATCCTGAACTCGCTGTAGTCGTGATTACTCCGTTTGGAAAGAAAGTTCTGGACGACAAGACTGAACTCACGCTTGATTTTGTTAAAGATCTCATGATAAAAAACGGCGAATATCCTACTAAATCCGTAACGAGATTCTCACAAGTCAAACGCATGAAAACACGAACGTAGATTCATAATATTCCGTTTTGAAGTTTCGTGTTGCAATTTCGTATAGAATTTCTCTCAGATGAAACATGCAATGCAAGAAGTTCTCGATTATCTTGTGGATATTTTCAACAGTGATATGCCGTTAATTCACAAATGCGAGTATCTGGGGAAAACTCGCGTCAAAATTACTTACTCGCTTACTTCACAGCTTTCACTGCATTCATCGCGGCAATATACCCACCGTGCGCACAAAGGCTCAGAGCTTCACGTCCCGGGTAGAAATCGCCGAAATAACTTCCCGAACTGATCAAACCTGCCGCATATAATACAGGTATAACGCTTCCGTCAGATTTTACGACTTGGAAATCAGCGTTCGTCAAAATACCTCCGTAATTCCCGCGCGTCATGTCGTATTCTTTCACAGCGTAATATGCTCCGGATTGAAGCGGCTTGAGATATTTCTCGGGTTTCCCGAATTGCGTGTCCTTTCCCGATTCACACAGCGCATTGTAATCAGCTACGGTTTTCACAAGAACTTCTGGAGCAATGTTGATGAGTTTGGCGAGTTCTTCGATTGAGTCAGCTTTGAACGCCTTGATGAATGGGTGACCGGCTTGCGTTTGCGCGAGATATTTTTCAAGATTCAGGAATTTGTCAGCAATATCTTGATCCATGATTGCCCAAGCATGATCGGGTTCATCTTCGTAAATGAAAAAGACTTGCTGAGCGTGAGGACCTGCAGCTTCACTGACTTTGCGATTACCTTTGCGATCTACCAGCAACACAGAGAACGGGAACGGATTATTCGGTTGACCTACTACTGGCATATCAAACGGATCTGCGTGGAAATTTCCGCTCATAGATTCCTGATATGCGTGAAGACCTGCTCCTAATTTCACCGCCATTTTCAAACCGTCGCCTGTATTGCTCTTGGCTGTAGCTGTGTATTCTCCAACAGTTTCCGGGGCGAGTTCTGCATTCAGCTGGTTATTGCGCGCGTAATCTCCCGTGCAGAGTATCACAACTTTAGCGTTGAATTTCTTCGTGCCGGTCTTGTCACTCTCGCTAACAACTCCCGTAACTGTTCCGGAATCATTCACGATTAATCCCGTAGCTGGTGTATTGAGATAAATATCAACTCCGTCTTTTAACAATCGCGATTCGAGTGCTGCAATCAATGCCTCGCCGCCTTTTGAATGAGCGGAAACATCTGACATTTTAATCGTCTCAGCGTTTTTCTTAGCCCTCTCTGACGGGACTGGAGCAGCTGCGTAATTCGTGTATCTGAACTCAACTCCGAGAGCCTTGTACATTTTCACAACTGCCGGACTGACTTTGAGCAGACTTTCCACGAGAGCAATATCTACTTTGTTAGCGTCCTGCATTGTGTTACGAGCTACCCAGGCTTTCACGACTTCCGGAATCGTTTCTTCGGTCTCAGCAGCCAAGAACGTCCCCGAACTGAAAACCGAAGTTCCGCCGACGATGCCCTGTTTTTCGAGCAACGCAACTTTCGCACCCTGTTGTTCAGCAGTGAGTGCAGCAGTAAGTCCAGCCAATCCAGCACCAACAACTACGATGTCATAATTATACTCGGCATTTTCCTTCACACGTTCGATTTTACGATTTCGCCATTCAGAAGCATCTCCGCCAGCTTGTTTAATCGCATCCGCAACGGCTGTTCTGATTGCATTACTCGACACGGTTGCACCGGAAACGCCCTCAACTGCCAAAGACTGATTATCGAGCAAACGTTTTCGCACAATCTCAAGAGCTTTGTCGCCAACACCGGCCGTCTCGTTATCATCAAGGATTTTTATGTCAGCAATCTTGTCATTCGCGAAAGTAACTTCGACCGTAACGATTCCGTCAATTCCTCTCGCTGTTGCCGTGTAGCTGCCGTCCTTCAACGCTGCCTCAGCAAATCCGAACGCTGCCAACACGAATATCGCTGCACTTAACGCTAATACTGCAAATTTCTTCAAGATCATTACCTCTTTTCTCCGAACAATGTCCCCAGAAGCATTGTCCTAAATTTTTGCCAGCATTCTAGCACAGAAGCACTCATCGAGCAATTTCCCGTTAGAAATTCTCCTCGTGAAATTTCTCGCCGTCGGAGTTGTAATACTCTTCTTTGATCTTTCTGCCCTCGGAATTGTACGAGTAACGTGTGCTCCCCAACAAAACATCTTCGCCAGCCAAAAACGTGTAATATGCCGTCTCTGTGAGCAATCCGTACACGTCATAAGTATTCGTTCTCTTGTAGTAATTTCGTGAAGTGTCGGGTTCGTCATTGATGTCAAAATTTGCAAATGTCAGAATATTCCCCATCGGATCGTACGAAGCTCTGGAATGATGTTCGCAGGGTATGCCGTTGTAGAATCGTACACAGGGCTTGCCGTTCGCGTCGAAATACCATTCATCAGTCTGATTCCCGCGTGGGTCGTAAGCGCGCATAACTTTTGAAACGCCGTCCTCAGTTGTTAAATTCCCGTCAGCGTCGTACGTTGCAGCAGAAGTTATTCGTCCGAATTTGTCGTAAGTTCTGACCAAGTGACAGCCACGCTTGCTGCTGTGAATCAAGTTGCCGTCAATGCCGTAAAACCAGCGATCTGTTTCGTGTCCTAGCGCGTCGTACTCAGAAACGTTCCTGTGAATTTCGTTGATCTCGATTGGTTCGCTCTCGTCCTCGCTGTTGTAACGACTATAACTCAAGATGCGCCCTTTTGAATCGAAAGTGCTGACGTTGTGAAATCCGCGGTCTTGTGGGTGAATTGGCTGTTCATTCTCGTCATAGTACCAGATCTCAGTCTCATTGCCGAATATGTCGTATTTAGCTTTGAATATTGCGTATCGTTCTCTGCCGGAGCCATTAATAGTCATGAAGCCCACAAGCTTATTCTCGCCGTCGAGATAATATATCTTGGTCTTGTTGCCGAATTGGTCATACTCGGTTTTCTCTGTTACTTCCTGTTTTTGATCGCCCGTGTATTTCACGCCGTGTAGAGAGATCATTCTGCCGAACGAATCATATTCCTGTTCCTGAATCGTACTTGGCTGTGTTTCACCGCGTCTGTAGAATAACGCCCGAATATTTCTGCCGTAAACGTCGTACTCATTCTCGCGTCTCACATCATCAGCAGTTCCGTTGAACGAAATTTCCTCACCACGAGCGTTCAGCCTGTAAATTTTCGTCATATTACCGTGAAGATCGTATTCGCGAAATTCGTCTTTAACCAAGCTGTCCAACATGTCCTGATATTCCGGATTTTCCGGTCTGATGTATTGCGTGTGAGTTATATTGCCAAAATCGTCGTGCTCGAATTTTTTGCTGATTGAGAAATTTTCGTTGCGAACAATCACTGGCTTGTCCTCTGTGTCATAATAACTTTCGCTCGAAGTATTGCCTCGTGAATCATACGTATATTTTATCGCAGAATAGCCATCTGTTGTGAATGTGCGTTTGCCGTCAGCGTCGTAATATCTCTCACAGATTCGCAGTCCATTGTCATCGTATTCTCTATCGAATTTTGCGTATCCATTTGAAGCAATAGTCGGTTTTCCGTCGATGCCGAAATATTGCGTGGAAATATGATTGCCGTTCTCATACTTGAAGACGTATCTTGCAACGCCGCGTCTGTCCGGAGTTAAATTGCCGTTTATGTCATAATACGTAATCGTATCTTTGTTGCCGTCTATGTAGGTGAATCTTTGTTCAGCGTAACCGTCCGATGTGAGAGTTAGATTGCCATTTGTGTCCGTGTACGTGAAGCCAGCTACTTTGTTCTCTTCGTAATCATAAGTAAGTAAGAATGACGCGTAACCGTATTTATTGAGCATTAGATTGCCGTTTTGGTCGAGATAATCGATTTTGCATACCAGACCGTTATTGTCATAGGCGCCTCTTTTTGCGTAGGCGTGATTCGAATCGACTGTTGGGTTGCCGTTCACGTCGAAAAAAGATGCGTGTAAAATATTCCCGTTCTCGTTAAATTCTTGAAGCATTTCAGCGTAACCGTCCGAACATATAGTCTTCTCGTCCTTGACGTTGTAGTATGAAATTTTGACGGGGCTGCCGTTTGCGTCATTAGCAACCTCAGCTCGGAAATAGCCGTCTTTGTTCAAGCATGGTTCTAGATTCGTATCGTAATAGCTCTCCGATATTGTGAAACCGTTCTCGTCGTGTGACGTGATTGCTCTGTGAATATGATTCTGCGTGCTGAGTGTGGGATTGCCCTCAGTGTCATAGACCGACCAGCTCGCAACGTTGAAGTTTTCGTCGTAACTCACGATTTCAAATGCTACACCGTCTTCGTTCAAGACTAGTGCGCCGTTTTTGTCAAGATTTGAACTTCTCACAGGATTCGGGGAATTGCCATACTCAAAAGTTATAGAACGACAGCCGCGAATTGGCATAGTTTCGCCGTTCATGTCCAGATTGTGAATCGCTGTGATTCGCCCAAATTCGTCAACTTCATAGCCCAAACCCCATCGACCTTTACCATCGCGCGTTAAAGAGCCGTACTTGTCACGACCGCCGACTTTATCACGCCTGAACATTTTCTTTCGCACATAGCCGTTATCGTCGAAATCGAGCGTAACGCAGATAATATTTCCAGTTTCCTGCATCGCGCTAAATTCAGGATTATACATCATATCACCTTTATAATTACTTGCAGTGTCTGATGGCAGCGCGTAATGAATATCGCCGTCACCGCAGAAAAACTCGACAATCTTCATGCTCTTCGAATAAACTTTCCTGTAAATTTTGTGCTTGTACTGGTCAAAATACTCGACCGAACGATCCGGCAAAAATACCAGCATCGGCGGCTCAAGCATCGGCGTAACAAAATCCGGCTCAACCAGAACTCCGGCGGAATTTACGCGTTCAATCTTCTGCACTTCATCTCGAAGCGTCGTGAACTTGTAAGTATATGACATTTTCTTGCGATCTGCTTCTGAATCGACTTCGAATAATCCGATCGGCTTTTCCCAGCGATAAACGTACGTTCGGTAATAATACACGTGCGGAATGTTTCGCCAAACCAGAAATCCGGCGATGAATACCAAAGCTGCTGCAATCGGCGTGAAAATCATGATGCGTTTTTTTCTGAGTTCGTCTTCGTACGAGATAAAATCCCTGATCTCAAGTTCCAGCAACGTAGCAATTACTCGCAAAAATGCTCCACGAGTTTTGAATTTCTTCAGGTCAATTCCGAGCAGTTCGTTTTCTTTTGGGAGTGCAAGAAGTGCTGGTGGGAAACATTCGGTCTCAGGATCGTCAGAATGAGGCGTACCGTCGATTATTAACGGAATTATCTTTTTGCTCTTGCCGTTCTCGATGAAATATTTGACCTCGTTGTTCACGTATTCAGATTTTGCGCTGTTGGGTGAGCAAATCACGATCAGATATTTCGAAGTGCGCAGATTTTTGTTTAACGCATCCTGCAGAGCTGTCCCGACAAGATTCGATTCGTCAATGAAGATTGGACGTAAATTCTTGGGCAGTTCCGGATTGTTTTGCTGCAATTTCGACGGCAAATGATAACGCTGCAATCTGTTCTGAAGTTTCTTGGCGATTGCGTGATCTTTGTGACTGTAGCTTATGAATGCGTAGTACGTAGGATTTTTCTGTTCCATTTTGTTTGCTCCTTTCATTATGTTATGTTCATTATGAATGCAAATTTACTCAAGTTCCGCGATCATGTCAACGTTAGTTCTGTCGGAGTCTTTGTAGTTTCTGCCAGAATTTGTGAGAGAATTTTCGATGCGGGAGATTTCGTCGAGTTCGTCCCAGTCAACTAAACAAACGTGTTTGAGATTCGGAATATCTTTTGTCGGTTTGATTTTGGATTTGCCGGTTTCCTGAATTTCCTGTTGACGGGTTTGGATTCGAGTTGCAAATTCCTCGTGAGTCATCGTTTCGAAGCCGAACGTGTAATGAAACGCGCACCATCTGAGATGTTCGCTCTTTGCGAGATTTTCGCGTTGTTCAGCTGTCAGAGTTTCGCACCCGGATTTGATTTTGCGGATCAACGGCATCAGGTAATCGACGCTTGCACGGCTGCTCATTCTGTCGAGGTAGCTGCAATTTTTCCAATCTGAGTTCGCATCTTTGCCGCCGGAATATCTATGATTGAGTTCTTTCGCGAATTTGTCGAGTTCTCCGGAGTAAATGATTTTCGAGTCGTATATCCAGTGAGTTTCGCATTCTTTCACGTTTAGTGAGTAGCAGCGTACACTTTTCGAGTCGCATGTGTAGACGTTCAGAGAGTAGCCCAAAGTTTGCAGACGGTCTACCAAGTGAATTGCTATGTCGCGAGCGGTGTCTCTGTCTTCGAGGCAAATCACGATGTATCTGAGATTGGAAGCGTTCTCTCGAATATAGCTGAACATTTCGCTGCCACGCGCGTTATGCGGTTCGAAATCAATATCGTAGTTTGCGAACATGTTCGGATATTGTGACTTGAAGAATCCCGAGCGGTTTTTGAAATTCGGATCGTAAATCGTAGCTCTGAAATTACTGCCCTCGAATTGTCCGTTAGCGATGATTTTGCGCAGGACTTCATGACCGGTTCTGCCGAATCCGACGATTAAGACGCTCATATCTTCAGTTGCGAGTCCGTTTTCATCGAAGTGTATTGCGTCACATAATGGGTATTTGCTGATCAGCAAGTGCGCGGAAATTTCCCGTTCATCGAATGAGACTACGCTGCCGTAACCGTATTTTGATTCGCTTGATTGAAAGTTCATGCCTTTCCATTCGTCTATGCCGAGCAGGAATAATTCGGTCTGTTCGGGGCTGATTTGCAATTTTTCGAGTGATTCGCAAATGGCGCGCGCATACTGGAAATTTCTGTCGTAATCGATTGACAACGTGAACAGTCTGAATTTTACGCGGGAGTCTGTCAGGTGCAATTTCTTCAGGAAAGCTATGTCGCCTTTAACTGCGGATTTTTCGGAGTAAGCGAAGCCGCCTAATTCACGGATTGTGTTTTCGAAATCCTCGCTTATAACGCTATCGATGAACACAAGCATAGTATCATCTTCGTCGGCAAAATTTCGCCCGAACGTCAGCGTGTCCGAATTTACCCCGAAGATCACGTTTACGTTCGAGACTCTTGAAGTCGTAAGTCTGATCCATCTGAGCAAATCATTTCCGAAGCGGATTAATAACGCCGTTGCTGTTGTGAAAAACGCTAGCATTTGCATCAGCCAGAATATTGCGACTGCGATTGGATACTTAGAGATTGGCAATGCGTAGAATATATCTGAGTTACCGCGCCCGTAGAACATCATGCCTACGTCCATGACCGAACGAATTATCACGTACGGAATGTATAGCCAGACTGAATCCGGATTTTTGACCCATTCGAGCGTAATTTCTTGAAGTTGATTGTCGCGCACTTGTGTCAGGACGTAATAATGGCACACGCAATAAATCGTCATGCCTCCGAGGAACATGATCGTGAACGCGATTTTCAAAGGCTTAGTTCGTTTCTGAGGATGTTTTGCGATATATATTATCAACGCTGCGAACAGGGATGTTGAGATGAGCCACGCAACCGAAATATGCACAAAGCCTGCGCTGTAATCCCGAATGAGATTTACGATTCTGATTCCGATATTATCTGTTAAATTCATATGTAATGTACCTCCGAGTTTTTGACTATGTTATCACAAATTCGCGAATTTTACGGAAGATTGGTTATCATGTTTCTCGACTGTGTAATGAGCCACGCAATCAGAATAATCAGAACGTTCGCCTACGTATGAAACTTTGCGATAAAAATCCTCGTTGTGTGTCAGAACGAATAGCTGCTTTATCGAATTTGAGCCAGAGAGGCATGTGTTGATTATTTCGGCGACTTGTTGGCTGACGATTGCGGATGTGTTGCTGTCGAGACCTGAGAGCGGATCATCAATCACGACGATTTTCCCTGACGAATTTTTTCCGGCGGATTCGCTCCCGAGAACTTTCTGTTGGAAGTACAGGAACGCGATGAAATTCTTCTCACCTTCGCTCAGATTTTCAGCAATTTCTCCTGTTTCAGTTCTGATGACTTCGTAGACTGGAGCGAAATTATCACGAACTTTTCTCAAACGCATCTCGAATCCCTGAAAGCCTGCGTGCTTGAGCATGGAGTTTATGTTCTTAATTGCTGGTTCTATCTCAATGATTTGGCTGCGTAGAATGTTGATCTCGTTCTGAAGCTGAGAGATGAGTGTTCTTTGATCGTTGATGATTACCTGTTGAATTGCGCTTCTCAAGTTGAATAATTTCTCGGTGCGGCTGTGTGCTGCGAACAAATTCCGGGTCATGAACGCCATATGTTCGAAGAATTGCTGGTCTATTTGCTTTCGTGATTTTCCCTGGGCTGCGACGATTGAGTTATTTTGCTCAATGAGTGCGTTATAGGAATCGATTATTGCGGCGAGTTCGTTCAGAGCGGCTTCAGTTTTTTGCAGAGTTACGGTGATTGACGGCTGAGAAACTTTCGCGCGAATTTGAGTTATGTTATGGCTGATGATTGCTTTTATCTTGTTGAGCTGGTTATTGAGCAATGACTGGTCTATTAACGGGCAGATTTGCGCTGGAATTTTGAAAGACTCGAACAGAGTATTTGCACATTTCACGTAAGTCTGTGAGAACTCGTCAAGCATTCTGAGATTCTTCCTGTATTCTGCATCGAAAGCGTCTGTGATTTCCCGCTCGAAATTTTCCGGCAAAACCTGCGAACAATAGGGGCATCTTCCGTTGGATTTCGCGTGAAATTTTTCGTGACCTTCTCGAAACCATGCGGTTGCACCGAGATTTTCCAGGAATTGTGAGAGACCGGTTTGCGCGGAATTTGCGATTACAACTCTTAGAATCTGATCGTTGAGGCGATCCAGAATTTTGGGATTGCTGATTCGCGGGAAGCGCGTGTAAGTTACGCTATCTTTTGAGTACGCGGCTTCACACATTTGCCAGATAGCAGCCAAGTCGTGTTGTATTGGTGTGTGTTGAGCGATTGATTCGCAAAAATTACTCTTGGATTTCCCGAACAGTTTCTTCCCTTTCTTGAGGGCGTATTGATCGCGTTCAGTTTTCGTTCTCATCCAGCAGTCATTCCAGAAATATTGCTGAGCATTGTCTCGTTCAGCGGATAATCTGTCAAATTCTGTTTCAGCTGCGGATAACTTTTGCTTAGCGAGTTCGAGTTGCTGTGATTTGTCGTCGAGTTGTTGCTGGATTCTGACGTTGTTTGCGTCGAGTGTGAATACCCCGTCTAAATTGTGATAGCTGTGAACGTTCTCGTCGATGAAATCCTGATCGAACACAAGATTTGCGTAATCGTAGTGTGAACGTCCATTTTGATATTGCACGCCCTCACCTGAGCGAATTGCCCGTACGATTGTTGTTTTGCCTGTGCCGTTGTTGCCGAACAGAAAATTCACGCGCGTTGGCATGAAATGTGCGCCGGTATTCATGAAAGTTGCGCTGTCCAAATCAATCTGAATTATCTCGCTTGAAATTTTTCCTGACATGTTATTCCTCCGAAATTGCCCGAAATTGAATGTATGCTCAAAATTCTAGCATGAACTTGTGATTTTCACGTGAGATTTTGCGATGGAAATGTGATAATATTCCCGTGAAAGGAGTTCGAACATGAGATTTGAAAATAACATCGAGGACAGCGAATTACTGGCGAAAATACTGGAGGAGTTGACTGGGCTTCCGAAGAAGTGTACAGGAGTTTCGAGTTATGAGTATATTATTGGACCGTTTTCGATTGATAAGGACGGGAAACTTGAAGTCGATGAGGCGAATCTCAGCGAATATTTCAGCGATATAATCAGCGTTATGTTGGAGGATAAAATGATCACGGAAGAAATTTCTGAGAGCGTTGAATTAGATAAAGCTACGGAATACGACGAGGAGTTTGAGGACGAATTTACAGATGACGAAGAATTTTACGAAGAAGAATTTGACGACGAACCCGAAATTGAAGCTGCAACAGAACCAGAATCTCAGCCCGAATCCAAACCAGAACCAAAACCAGAGATAGAACCTGAGCCTGAACCTGAGCCTGAGCCAGAACCAGAATCTGAACTAAAACCTGAACCTGAACCAGAACCCGAACCAGAGTCCGAACCTGAGCCTGAGCCTGAACCAGAGCTAGAACCTGAACCAAAACCCGAACCCGAACTAGAACCTGAATCAGAACCTGAACCAGAACCAAAACCAGAGATAGAACTAGAACCTGAACCTGAGCTAGAACCTGAACCTGAGCCAGAAGCAGATCCAGAACCTGAGCCAGAGAATGATATTGAAGCCGAACCTGAATCAAAACCTGAACCTGAACCTGAACCTGAACCTGAGCTAGAAGCAGAGCCAGAGCTAGAACCAGAGTCCGAACCTGAGCCTGAACCTGAACCAGAGAATGATACTGAAGCCGAAATTATCCCCGAGCCAGAACCTGAACCTGCGAACGTTACTGACACGAAGGAACGCGATATTACGGATTTTGCGAACTCAAGCATCGAATTTTCATTAACGGAACATTCGGCGAGAAGCATCAGGAATCTGCTGAACATGATTTACAACAAGGGAAGTTTGCTCAGCAAATCGGTGGCTGGGAATTTCGGAGTGAGTGAGGGATTGATTGCTATTCTGGACGAGACTTCTGAGCCGGATTCGATTTCGGATTTGAAGCGTGTGATTGACGATTACGAATCCGAACATGGCGCGTCTGTCGAAGGGCTTCGGATTGACGATGACAAATTGACATTCACGGGGTTCCCAGCGACGCAAGATGCAGAAGCAAAGCGAGTATTCACGCAACTTGCCGGTGTCATGAACGAGCAATCAATCTCAAAACGCCATATTAAAGTCAAGCACGTAAATACGCCCAATGAAAAATACGCAATGCGGACATGGTTGGTTCAGATTGGCATGGGCAGCGCGGAGTTCAAGGCGGCGAGAAAATTTCTACTGGAGCGACTTTCAGGAGACATGGTATTTCGCACGCAGGAATTGAGGGAACGTTGGGAGAAAAAATGGTTGCGAAAAAATCAAAATCTTCGAGGCGAACACTGAGAAAGCTTGAAAAAAACGTTTGCGTAATGTATAATGACAGCAACTTGTAATAATTTACAAGTTATGGTCTTTGTATGTTTGTATATGGTACATGCAGTTTCGGTTCGAGTGTAGTTGGAATTTGAAGACATTTGGACGGGGGCTGAGCGGATTGACAGAAACGTTTTGAAATCGCGGCGTCAGTTTGAGTCGAGTGATTTCCAACATAGGAAAACGTCATAGATTTTCACGACACGAGAAAGACTTGAGAATTCGTGCGTGATGGTTGTTCCGCACTGGACGGTTAGAATCCTGAGGTGCGGTTGTTTCACCAATTTTGCAAATTTCAGATTTGAGTGAGGTGTTGTTTGCGAGAAAAATTTGCCTGAAATTTAGGAATTGAATATTTGTCAGAAAATTTAGAATGACGAGAAAGCTCTTCTAACACATTTTCTGTCTCTTGCATAGTGAGTGAGACCTCTAATTTTTAGTCGGTCAGGTTAGTTTTCGGACAGTCTGCCCTTCAACTCCGAGAGCAGAAACTTAACACTTTGTCGAACTTGAACAGTCAAGTAGTAAATGCACTGGTAATCTTCTTGAAAAATCTGACAAAATAAAACCTTCTGAAAGTTTATATTTTGATAATTATGGCAAGTAAAAGAGAAAAAGCTAAATTCTCTCAACAAATTTTGTGTAATGTGACCTTAATTGGCAAACTTTAAGAAAGGAGGCAGGGTATTTGTCATTAAACGAGATCGTAGCAACTGCGTATGATTGAGTATTTTATCCGTTACAGGGATGGCAACTAAAGCAAACGCATTACGGACAGTTTTTCACTATCAACGAAGACAAATCATATTTGAATGCCAGTCCAAGAAAGATAACAGTATGGTAGTTAGCATTTTTGAATATGCTATTCATACAACAAACTAAAGTGCTCCCTTTGTCAAGGACATTGTGTGTTATACTCTCCCTGCTATACGTAGGATAGAGCAACGCTGAGGAGTGAATCGAGCGCAGATTCGAGCCACGGGATGTGGGCTTTGAATAAAACGGGAACGGATAGATAACAGTTTTAAGATATTCGTAGTATTCACTCGGAGCCAGCTTAAGCAGCACTCACTGGCCGCGATTCTTGTTGTAATAATCGCTACAGCCATTAGAGCGACTACATCCTTATACGGCATTATCAAGACATTATGAGTAAGCTACAGTCATTTTGTTTTACTTATACTCGTTAATGAAATCAAATACCAAACCTATGCAACACCTTGATCCTTCGGTTCCTCTTTGACGAACGTATTCGTACATAGCGGGACGAGATTATCATAGAGCTGTACCTTCTCATCTATCAGTGATGAGATTTGTTCTTTGTATACCGTGTGTGTACTATCAACGATGGAATCGATGGTTTCCTGAAACAACTGAAAATCAGCATAATATTTGCATCGTAGCTTTGCCTTCACAAACTTCCATAGTCGTTCAATCGGATTCAAATTGGGACTGTAAGGCGGAATTCAATTCCCAGTGCCGCTGCAAGGTTTTTGACAGCATCACATTTTTGGTACTTAGCATTATCCAATGCAATATGAATCGTCTTCCCAGCATACTCCTTCGCAACTTTCGCCAGCATATCGCAGATCTCCGTTGCTGTGATATATGTGGTAGATATATGTGGTGTTGGTAATGGTCGTGACCTTTTTCGTAATAAAGTTGATTGCCCCCAGCATATTGTAGCGCTGTCGTCCGGAGAAAGTCGTAACAAACCTGCGTGCTTTCCCATATATTGATCCGAGAAATCACCCCCCCATAACAAAATGAGAAGCATCCATGAAGAGCAATATATGCCAGCTGTTTTCAGCTTGGTTCTTTTCATGAGGGGCTTCAGGACATCCTCGTAGAATCGTCTCTGCTCTTTGGAATCCGCTTTTGCAGCTAGAGAGGCAGATTTCAGCTTCTTGATGCCGTTTTTTTAGTAGGCGAGATACAGCCATAAGGGATACCTTGACATTAAACTTCTCCAGAACCATGTCAACGATCTGCTGCTGAGTGTGGTAATTGCCCTTTTCAATCTCGTCAAGAACTTGATTCTCTATGTTGGCGAACTTGCTTTTTCGCCCTGCACCGCTACCAATCATAAGAAGTTTATCAGTATCACCATTTGCTATCTGCTTCTTCCAAACGCGTACACTCCGATCACACGAACCTGTAAGTTCCGAAACGCGGTCATGTGATATTCCAGCGAGAAGAAGGACACTAGTAATACGTTTTGCCAGCGAAACAGGTATGAACATCTCAAGAAAGACAATATTTCTTTGTTCAACTTGGCTTTATTTCCAGAAGGATCATCAAAATCCTGATGTTCTTTTTCCTTCCTTGGACGCATAGTACATCCCTTCTTACCTCGGTGGATATACTATACCACATTTCGTTAACGAAATCAATTCCGTTTTCAAGGTTCGTGCTGGTCATAAATCTAATTAAATTTCTTAGAGAGCATAACATCCCGATCACTGTTGGCAAATCTTTTCGTTAACGAGTATAAAACGTTAAGTTCGCGCATATGGGGTAGACTGTCCGAAAACTCCCCAAACCGACAAAAATTGGAGATCTTTTT
>CALEPX010000104.1 GCA_937911045.1 uncultured Fretibacterium sp.
ACAGCTCCCGAAATCGAAGCAAAAACCATCGGCACAACGATACAGAACATCATTCGTATAAATATCGTCCCCAAAAACGCGATATTACTCGAAAATTCAGGATACAGCCACCCAGTTAATGATCCCAAAATCATCGCGAGCAAAAGTATCATGAGAAAATAATAATTCCTGACTATACTTTTCGTTTGCATAATAAATCCCTCCGACTTCAAATTCAAATTAAAAATTCCAAATTAAAATATTACTTCGAGTTCAGAAGCTCGTTATTCCTGTCACGTAACGCACGTTCGGCAAGTGTGCAGGCTCTGAGAATTTTTTCCGGATCAGCGGACGCAATTTCTCCCGCAAGATTCTCGATCGCATCATCAAGCGCGTTCTCCAGACTTCGTGACGCAGGTGTAGGATCCGAATATTTCAGCGAGTCCGATAATTTCTCCAGTGAGTTCAGAACTTGTGAGCCAGATTCGATTTTCCCGGAATTTCGCAAGTCAACAAGCAAATCCGCAACTTTAGACGCACGTGTTGCAAGATTAACTCTCCCTTTCGCCTGATTCTTTCGATCCGCGCCACTCAAGCGCAACGTCATCATGTTTATGAACAGCATCAAGAGCAAGAATGCCGCCAACATTCCGATATGAATCAGCAAATATTTCGTCTCAGTGAATGCAAAATTCGCGTTCCAAACCGACGCAGCAATCACAAATATGAAATAAATCGTGCTGAGAATAAACTGCGCAAAACTCGACGGAATATTTTTCCCGGAATTAAATCTCATCGCAATTCCCGATGCCGTAAAAGTCTCCATCAACATAGCAAATGCTAAAAAGCCAATCGAAACCCAGAAATTCGTGTCGCGTTTATCCGTCAAGAAATAAATAAACACCGCCGCAACCGCTGCAATCAGGAACATGATCAGGAATATATTCATGACCTGACGCAACTTGTTAAAGAATTTTCCCATGTTAAAAATCAATCCTTTCATTCATATACATGTGCGCAAAAAAATTCATGACATATTATATTACACTTTGGGAAACTCGATTGTGCGCGGTATAATTCTTGTGAATAATTTTGGGAGGCTAATTTCTAACATGAACATGAACAATCATACTAAACAATTTGCGATCTTTCTGATAATAATCATGCTTGCGTTCTGTAACCAATCTTTCGCAGACGTTAACATTGACGCGAGTAATTTCCCGGACGATGTTTTCAGGAATTACGTCAGGAATAATTTCGACAAGAATAACGACGATGTGCTTGACGACGACGAACTCGCAGCCGTAACAACGATTCCGGTCGGCTTCACTTACACAGTCAGCGATGACCCCGAGAAAGTTACGATTCAGAAATCAAATTATAATCTGCCATCCGGGATCAAATCTCTCTCAGGAATCGACAATTTCCCGAACCTAACAACCCTTGCGTGTATCAACAACGATCTCCAAGAACTTAACATCGATTGGAACAACGAATTAGTTGCGCTGTTCTGCTCCGGGAATAATTTAAGCGGCTCTTTATACGCGGACAGAGATAAACTCAAATACGTCGAGTGCGACAACAATCAAATTTCCGATATTTATTTCTCAAGCAACAGTTCACTCGAATATCTTTCCTGCAATTCAACCGACATAACTTATTATCTTTCCAACGTACCAGCAACTTTGAAATACTTCTACTTCTCCTACAATCCCAAAGTTGATACCGCGTCATTCCTCTCAACCGGAACTTCACTCGAACAAATTTGGTGTGTAAGCAACGATTTACAGGAACTGGATCTTTCGAACAATACGAACCTCAAAATTCTGCACTGCGAAAACAACAGAATCCCGGCATTAAGTCTCAGCAACAATTCTACCCTCGAAATTTTCACGAGCGAGTACCAGAGAATAATCCCCAACAACAGTATAAGTGCATATGACAGTGAGAGTTATCCCTATGAATTTAACTTGTACGCTATGCTGCCAATCGGTTACACAACTTCCGAAATTTACAACATAGCTGCTTTTGCGTCGGACGGCAGCGAAATTCAAACTCAGCGAGACCCTGACGATCCGGACATCGTGAGATTTGCTGCTGAACCTGCGATTGTGACTTATGATTACGACACTGGATTGACCGGCAAATATCTGAAAGTCATGCTGATTTTCGGCGAGTACAATCCAATCACAGCTGGTCTTGCAATCGATTCCTCAAATTTCCCCGACAGCAATTTCCGCGCACACATCGCGAATTATTTCGACACAGACTCCGACGGTTTCCTGAGCAGAAGCGAAATCGCAAACGTCACGGCAATTCCATCAGGCTTCACAGTCACCGAAAATTCCGATGGCAGCGTCACGGCGAATTACTCGACAACTCTTGCAAACGTATCAGACTTGACCGGGATCGAAAAATTCTCATCACTATTGCGGCTTGGACTTGACAACAACAAACTCTCAAGCGTGAATCTATCATCAAATCTTGCGCTGGAATCACTCTTCATCGAAGCCAACAGCTTGTCAAATCTCGATCTCAGTTCGAATGCGAAACTCAGGCATCTCAACATCAGTGCGAACAATTTATCAAGCTTGAATCTCTCGGCGAACACTGCTCTGACGTATCTCGACTGCGCATCAAACAAACTCAGCATTCTCGATCTCAGCGCAAACAGATCTCTGGCACATCTTGACGCGGGCGGACAAACTCTCGACGGCAAACAAGCTCTCACATTGACCGGCAGCCAATCGTATCCGTTGAAATTCGACTTCAAAACTATCGTCACCGAAGCAAATGCAGCGAATATTTCCAGCGTAACAGCAACCGATAAATCCGGAAGTTACGTCAGCGTGTCATTCAACGCAGGCTCAGACGCAATCGCAATGTTCCCGGCAATTCCGGCGCAGGCAACTTACATATACGAGACCGGAATTTCAAGCTTCACGATGGACGTTACAATCGCATTCTCAGAATCGGAGCTACCGAAATTTGGCTACCCGATTAACGCGTCATATTTCCCGGACGAAAATTTCAGGGCATACGTTCTCGCGCATTTCGACACGGACTCCGATGGTTTTCTAAGCTCCGACGAGATCGCAAACGTCACAGCAATCCCAGAGAATTACACTTTCACACCAGAATCCGAATCACAAAGCGATTCCAGTTCACGGAAAACTTACGCTTCAGGGCTTGAGACAATCTCAAATTTCGCCGGTTTGGAACTCTTCACGTCCCTGAAAAATCTCGGAGCCGATAATAACTCGCTAAAAACTCTCGACGTTTCGAAAAATACTCTGCTGGAAATTCTTGTGTGCGATAACAACTCACTTGAAACTCTCGACGTAACGAGCAACACGCTCCTGAAAATTCTCAAGTGCGACACTAATTCTCTCAGCGAAATAGACGTTTCCAAAAATTCGTCCCTGATTTACCTGAATTGCTCCGTGAATAATCTCTCAACTCTTGACGTGACGAACAACTCACAGCTGGAATATCTATACTTGCAGGATAACAAAGTCAGCGAACTCGACCTCTCAAGCAACACGGCTCTGACAAATCTCGATTGCTCATCAAACGAAATCGCCATAATCGACCTGAGCAACAACTCATCGCTCACAAACTTTTCCGCCTCAACGCAGGTCATAGATTCGCAGCCGCTAACTCATACCGACGATCCCGATTACCCCTACGAATTTTTCTTCAGTCTGTTATCCGCGGATTCTTCCAGAATCTCCAACGTTCAAGCCTATGACGATTCAGAATCAGAAATCGACACGACTTATTCCGACGGTGTTGCAAAATTCGCATCGTTGCCTTCGACTGTCAAATATAATTACTCGACGGGAAAATCAGGCTACACGTTACAAGTTTCGTTCGGAATCGCAGAAGCTCCAGTCATAACGACAACAGAACTCCCAAATGGCACAACAGGTGAAGCATACAGCGCGACAATCTCAGCGACTTCAGGTTTTGGGAAGACTTTAACATGGACGTATTCGGGCGAATTACCTGATGGGCTCTCGCTAAATTCCGAGACGGGCGAAATATCCGGAACTCCGACTGTTGCAGGAATGTTCAGCTTCACGATCTCGGTTGCGGATACGTATTACATAACGCAACAACCTTTCACAATCACAATCGAATCCAGCATAATAAATCAGGCAACAGCTCCGAAAATCA
Organism: uncultured Fretibacterium sp.; assembly: GCA_937911045.1. Taxonomy (GTDB): domain Bacteria; phylum Synergistota; class Synergistia; order Synergistales; family Aminobacteriaceae; genus JAFUXM01. The sequence continues at coordinate 4,159 of CALEPX010000104.1, forward strand.
TCACGACGAATTTATCAAGCGGGCGTGTCGGTGTCGAATACAGCATCGGGATCACAGCAACAGGCACAACTCCGATTACGTTCAGTCTCAGTTCCGGAAATTTGCCGGGCGGATTAACTCTCGACAGCTCGGGGAAAATCTCTGGACGACCGACTGCAACAGGCACTTTCACATTCACGATTCAAGCTACGAACATTATTGATTCCGACACGAAAACTTTCACGCTCACAATCGGCAGAACCGCGGATGTCGCAAAACCCTCAATCACAACCGGAACTAAACTGCCCAGCGCAACCCGCAACAAGAACTATCGAACCGTTCTATACTCGATGGGAACGAAACCTGTAACTTGGAATTTAAGCTCAGGGGATTTGCCAGACGGTCTCAAACTCACACCTGGCGGCGTAATCAACGGAACAGTCAGTTCATCGGCAAAACTCGGTGAGCACGAATTTCAGGTTAGGGCTGTGAATGTTGTCGGCAATGGTGAGTGTAAATTCACGATCTCAGTTCTCGAAGACACGACCGCTTCCGACAAACCTACGATTACAAGTTCGAGTGATCTGGGTACGATTCAAGAAAACGTTGCGTACAAAACAATATTTTCCGCGAACGGCAATACACCGATGACTTGGCAGTTATTATCCGGCAGATTCCCCGACGGACTTGTTCTTAGCAGCAACGGAAGCATAACCGGCAAACCTGTAGCAATCGGAAATTTCACTTTCAAAGTTCAGGCGACAAATTCGGCAGGTTCTGACACAAAGGATTTCACGCTGAACGTCGTTGGAAATAATTCCTCAAATTCCGGCGAAGAAAGTAACGATCACGATACACTGCCAGCTTCACAATCTACTCCGTTAATAACTACGAATCCGAATCGCACAATCTCATCGCTCACCCCAGAAGAACGTGCAGCCGCAACTAGTGACGACATGATTATCGCAGCAATCTTAGACGAAATTCGGGTATTCATCGCGAGGTCTTACAGCTTCGACGTAAGCATTGACGCAAAAGTTCCAACCGGTTACGAATTAGTCTGGAACGCTTTCCCGAGAATCCCTGATGAGATCGCAAACGCACGTATGTCAGATTCATCATACGCATATTTCACGGACATTTACGGCAATCGCATCACCACCGTCAGCACGGACAGGCACATCAAAGCCTACTCGCACTTAACACCGAACGTTTACGGACCAGTCATTTCAGCCAAGCCAGCCCAAATCAGCGACGATTCAGACAACTCACACAATCACGACTCAGATTCTCACTCGCCCACTTCGGGCAAGAGCAGCAGTGGAGGCGGTTGTAACTCTGGAAATTTCGCGTTATTAATCGCAATCCCGTTATTAATCCGCAAGCGCAACTCGTAATTTCGCGCAAAAAATCTCCCCTGAAGATTCGCTCCTCAGAGGAGATTTATTTACACCAATTTCCACGGCGTATCGATCGCGACTTGCCCCGTTCTCTGAACCACGCAATACGGCGAGTCATTAATCGGGCCTTCAAGATTGAACGATACGGACGGCGGTTTAGATCTTCCCGGAACAGTTATCCAATCTCCGTTGTAAATCCGTGTCGATAATTCCAGATGTTTCTCACCAAGATTCAGAATTTCAAGCGGAACTCTCGCACGCAATGTCACACGACCATCAAGCACCGGTAATTCGTTCGGACTTTTAACCTGATCCGTCTGGAATGTCCAGTAAAGCAAATTCCCGGACTCATTATGCAGCGCGTAACCCACACACAGCGCAGGATTCGATTTTTTCACAAGACCCTCAATCTCGACGAAAATTTTATCGCTACGTTTGACTGAGCCAGTTATGATTTTCCCGTTCACGTCATATAATCCGAATCGCAGCGGCTTGAAATAATCGTTCTCGAATTTGTCACCCGGGTTTTTCCATTCAGCGTCACTCTCGGTTAATTGCGAAAGGCTCATGTAACGTCTCACACCCTCAGAAACATCTCGCGTGTCAAGCGTCATTCTCCCGGCGTTCAGACAAACCACACGATTGCATAATTGCGAAATCGCTCCCATATTATGGCTCACAAAAAGAATCGTGCGACCTTCTTTGTGGCTAATATCGTCCATTTTGCCCATACATTTCTTCTGGAAATCCAAATCCCCGACAGCCAAGACTTCATCAACGACAAGAATTTCCGAGTTCAGGTGTGCAGCAATAGCAAATGCCAGTCTGACATACATGCCGCTCGAATATCTCTTAACCGGTGTATCAAGAAATTTCTCGACACCAGCAAATTCTACAATGTCATCAAAATTGCGCTTTATCTCGTTACGACGCATTCCCAAAATCGCAGCGTTCAGGAAAATATTTTCGCGTCCTGTCAAATCCGGGTGAAATCCTGTGCCGACTTCCAGTAAACTCGACACACGTCCCTTGATCGAAATTCTGCCCTCTGTTGGGTCTGTGATTCTGCTCAACAATTTCAGCAACGTAGATTTCCCCGCGCCGTTATGCCCGATTATGCCAATTCGCTCGCCCTGTTCAACGTTGAACGACAGATTTCTCAACGCCCAGAACTCCTCACGATTCGAAGCCCCGGATTTTTTCGCAAACGGGTGACAAATTCTCCGCAAGTAATTCGCCAGCACGTTATACAGGAATATTTCGCGATTCTGATGCGTTATGAAATATCTTTTCCCAAGATTCTCGATCTTAATAGCTAACATGAATCTGCCCCTTATATAAAATCCGCAAACGATCTCTCAGTTCGCCTGAAAAATCTCAGCCCGTAATAAAATACCAACGATGACACCATAATCGACAGAACAAATCCCGGCAAATACAATTCGCTGCCCTGAATGCACCATCGGAAACCGTCAATCACTCCGACAATCGGATTCACACTGTAAATCAATCGCCATCTATCCGGAATAATCGAACTCGAAAATCCAACCGGCGAAACGTACATTCCAAACTGAACGATAAACGGCATAATGTGTTTGAAATCGCGATACTTAACGCCAATCGCTGAGAACCAGTAACCAACTCCCAACGCAGCTAACGTCGCAGGCACGAAAAATACCGGCAGCAGCAAGATTCGAATCGACGGCAGAAATCTATACACCAGCATCAATAAGCACAACAGCACGAATGAGATCACAAAATCAACCATGCTGACTAGTACAGAAGATGTCGGCAGAATCAGTCTCGGAAAATACACTTTGCTTATCATCGGCTCAACTCGAATCAGTGATTCCGCACTGGCTTGCATAGCGTTCGAAAAATATTGCCACGGTAACAAAGCTGAGAATACTAACACAGGATACGGCACACCATCACTCGGCAATTTCGCAATCCGTCCGAACACAATCGTGAAAATTATCATGCTCAGTAGCGGCTTGATTACACTCCAAGCGATCCCGATTACAGTCTGCTTGTATCTAACGAGAATATCTTTCCATGCCAGAAAGAAAAACAATTCCCGATAGCGTATCAATTCCAACAGAAAATTTCGCGTAGTTTTGCCCGGCTCGATTATCAAATCAAATTCACCGGTTTGCTGCATCAATGACTTTATGATTAATTCCCTGAACAAAATTCATTCCCCTTCAGATATTTTCTCAATTATAGCGCATGTCTTGGCTGATAATAACATAACCGGACTTCGCGCCCTCATAAGCGATTCTCCCTCACTTATCAAAACTTGCTTGGCTGTGAAATTCTCCCAACGTTTCATAATCGCAGCTCCCGTAACGAAACTCTCAAGCGTCACGCACTCGACTAACACACGAATATTCGCGCCGAGATTTTTCACGAAACCCAGAATTTCGCATAACTCGCCGCCATTTCCCCCGATGAAAACATGTGTCGGGATTGGCAAATCTCGAAGAATTTCGCTGGCTCTGGAATTGTGAATCGCGATATTATGCACGTGGAATTTCCGGATATTTTCGCGAATGATTCTTGCGGATTCGACTTTGCAATCTACAGCGTGAATTTCGCAGTCAGGATTTTCGAGCGCAACACTGATACTAATGCTGCCAGTTCCCGCGCCAATGTCCCAGAGAATCGAATCGTCACAAATTCCCAAATCGTCCAGAATTATCGAACGCAAATTCCGGTTCGTAATCTTCACACGCGAATCCCTGACAAAATCCTCGTCACGCAATCTCGTTCTCGGGAATGTGTACGGATCAAGATTGCGAATCATCATCAACGAGTTACTCGCAAAAATTTTCCCGGAAAAATCCGACGCTGCTCCCGAAAATATTCTCTCAGATTCCAGGCTAAGATTCTCGCCGATAATAATCTCCAGATTTTCCATAGCCAGCAATTCACGACAGATTTTCTCCGGAGAATTTACGCCGTCGCAGAAAAATATCACGAGCCTGTTACGTTCGATTTCATTCAGCAATTTCACGCCCGAAACTTCTCGCCCATGTCCTGAAATTATCTTCGCGTCGTGCCAAGTCTCGCAAAATTTCGCGCACAAAACTTGTAACGAGCTTATCCCCGGCAAAACTCGCAAATTCACGTCCGGAAATTTCCGCTTAACGAACGGCATCAAACTGAAAATTCCCGGATCTCCCGAAACTAGCAGCAAAATTCTCTCGTGAACAGCCAGAATTTCCCGGAATAATTTCTCGAGATTACGCATATTTCTGAAATCAGCAAGTTCAATAAAATTCGCATTCTCCGGGATCAAATTCACTCTGCTTTTGTGAGCGATTACACATTCAGCGTTTTTCAGCGCGTCCATGACTTCAGGCGTTAGAAAATTTTCAGAGCCTGCACCAGTTCCTGCGATTATAATTTCACTCATTTCCAAATATTGCCCCTTCGTGATCCAAAAATATCGCTGCAAATTCGACGTTACTAACCCGTTCGCGACATTTTCTGCAAACTGCTTCGGAAATATTCTGCCAGAATTTCGCGTATGATTCTTGATCCAGTTTTTGCGCGATGATTCTCAGAGCTTCGTCCGTCAGATTGCAATCGTAAATTTCGCGGATTAATTCGTAATCTGCTCCCAAAATTGCCAAGTGCGTACACAGAACTTCGATTCGTGAGTCCGAGACTTTGCTGTGAGTGTTGAAATTTCCCGCGGCGATTTTCAGGAGCTTTCCCGGATGTCCAGCCAAGATTATTCTCGCAAAACCCAATTTAGCAGCTTCATCAATCACGAATCCGGCGTAATTTCCGGCTTGAATGATATTTCGGGATTGAAGATTTCGCGCTTTCCTGAGAGATTTTTCGCCCAAATTCCCGAATGTCAAAAAAATTTCGCGATATTCGAGTGCGTGTATCATGTTGAGTTCGAGCCTGAGCGATTCCAGATAAGCTTTCTCGTCCCATGCGCGCACAACTCCGGACGTTCCCAAAATCGACAAGCCTCCGACAATTCCTAATCTTGCGTTGAACGTGTGTTTTGCAATTTCTGAGCCGTTCGGAATGGAAATCTTCACGATTATTTCTTCAACAGGAAAAATTTCCCGGATCGAATTTGCGATCATGATTCTTGGCACAGGATTTATCGCAGGTTCACCGACAGGAATTTTCAGCCCGGGCAGCGTAACAATTCCGACACCTTCGCCAGCCTGGAAAAATATTTCGCCGGATTTTCCCGTGAATGTCAGAGCCGAAATAATCGTCAATCCGTGCGTAACGTCATGAGCTTTATCATCGCCGGAATCTTTCACGACCCCGAACGAATCGCCAATCCTGAAGACTTCAAGACAAAATTCGCGCCCTTCGAGATTTTTCACGCACACTCGCGCAGGAATTTCGCCTGATTTCGCAAATATAGCCGCAGCTTTTGACGCAGCCGCCGCACATGTTCCAGTTGTTACGCCCTCTCGCAAATTACAGCCCGTACAAAATCGCGTTCACAATCGCACACGCAACAGTTGAGCCGCCTTTGTTACCGCGAGAAATTATTTTCGGGATATTTGCCAGAGTTTCGAGAAAATTTTTCGCCTCAATTACGTTCACGAATCCGACCGGAACACCGATTATTAACGCCGGATTTGCAGCCTTTTCCTGAACGAGTTCGCATAATCTGATCAGAGCTGTTGGAGCGTTGCCGATTGCGTAAATTGCGTTTGGGAATTTTTCCGCAGCGTGTTCGATATTTACGATTGCACGAGTGATTTTGCGTTCCTGAGCTTCGAGTTTTATTTCCGGACTTGACGAATCACAATATATTTCGATGCCGAATTTCTGAGCAATACTCTTGTTGATTCCGGATTTGAGCATTTCCGTGTCAGTTACGATTGCGTGATTTTTCCCTGCCCTGAGAATTTCGCGCGTATTAAAAATTACGTTTTCCGTGAAAGACAAATTTTCCAGAAAATCAAAATCCGCCGTCGCATGAATAACCCGTTTGATAATATCCAGATTTTCGCGCTGACCTGAATATTTCCCCGAGATTTTTGCGTGAATAATCTGCAAGCTTTGATTTTCGATTGCGTTTGGGTCAGTGATTACATGTGAGAGAATTTGTGAATTTTGCATGTTTAACGATACCTGAATTATAATTTTCTGAATGATGCAGCGATGCTATTATATATTTTTGCAAATTATTTTGAAAGGAATGATTCACACATTATGCCTGAGAAAAAAGGCAAGGCTGTATTAGCTTACAGCGGCGGACTTGATACTTCAGTTGCGGTTATGTGGCTGACTGAACAGGGCTACGACGTTATCACAATGACTGCTGACGTTGGACAGCGTAATGTTGATTTGCAGGCGGCAAAATCCAAAGCTCTTCACAGTGGCGCGATCAAAGCGTATATATTCGACCTGAAGAAAACTTTCGTCGAGAATTACGTTTACCCGTCACTCAAAGCAAACGCAATGTATCAGGGCACGTACCCGTTAGTTTCGGCTCTGTCACGACCGTTGATTGCGAAAACTCTCGTTGATATTGCGAACAAAGAAGGTGCTGTGGCAGTTGCTCACGGTTGTACGGGCAAAGGTCAGGATCAGGTTCGTATCGAAGTCTGCGCAACGGCACTGAATCCGAATATAAAAGTTTTAGCACCGGTTCGAGATTGGCATTTCTCGCGCGAAGTCGAGATGGAATACGCGGCTAAACACGGAATCCCGGTCAAAGCTACGGTCAGTTCACCGTACAGCACCGATGATAATTTATGGGGACGTTCGATTGAATGCGGAATGCTCGAAGATCCTTGGAACGAACCTCCGGAAGACGCTTACGAAATGACAGCGAATCCTCTCGAAGCTCCAGATAATCCGGAATTTGTCGAGATAACTTTTGAGAACGGGATTCCGGTTGCATTGAACGGCGACAGAATGCACGGTGTGGAATTAATCCAGAAGCTCAACCAGATTGCGGGCAAACATGCTGTCGGACGAATCGACATGATCGAGGACAGACTCGTTGGCTTCAAATCGCGCGAAGTTTACGAATGCCCAGGCTCGACAACGTTGCTTGCTGCACATCGTGCGATGGAAACTTTGACGCTTGACAAACAAGTCCTGAAATCAAAACGTGAACTCGAAACAAGATTCGCTGAATTAACTTACGAAGGCTACTGGTTCTCACCGCTGCGTGACGCGATCAATGCGTTCGTGAATGACACTCAGCGTTACGTGAACGGAACTGTGAAAATTCGATTATTCAAAGGTCAGGCTACAGTTCGAGGGCTGAAGACTTCCAAGAGCATTTACAGGCACGATCTCGCGACATATTCCGAGGGCGACACGTTCGATCATTCGGCAGCGGTCGGCTTTATAAATATTTGGGGATTACCAGTCAGAACTTGGACATCAACTTGGCCGAGACAGGACGCAGCAGAAATTCCAATCGAAGCATAAATTCGCACTGGCACTCAAACAAAAGAATCGCTCAGGGTCTTGTGTTTTTATTCGAGATCGTGGGCGATATTTTTTTGCCGGATACTAAATTAAATCGCGAAAATAAATTATAATAACGCTTATACATAACGGAATTTGTAACAGGAGGAGTTTAGTTTGAACGTGAAAAAATGTCTGTTTCCGGTTGCCGGTTTGGGAACGAGATTTTTGCCGGTAACTAAGGAACTTGCGAAGGAAATGCTGCCACTTGTGAATCGTCCGATAATTTCCTACGGTGTTGAAGAAGCTTTGTCATCCGGCTGCGACGAAATCATCATGATAACCGGGCGCGCTAAACGTTCGATTGAGAATTATTTTGACAGGTCGTTCGAGCTTGAAAATCTGCTGAAATCCCGCGGCAAAGAAGAACTGTATAATCTCATGCTCAAGATCTCAAACATGGCGGAAATATTATACATTCGTCAACGTGAGCCTCTCGGACTTGGTCACGCCGTTTTATGCTGCGAGCCTGTGTGCCAAAACGAGTTTTTCTGTGTAGCGTTGCCAGATGACGTTTTCATAAATCCGGATGATCCAGTTCTTGCGCAACTCAAGAGAGTTCACGCTAAAATGGGCGGAAGTGTAATCGCTCTCGAAAAAGTCCCTCACGATGAAGTCTATCGCTACGGAATCGCTGTAAGTCAATTCGAAGTCGAACCCGGAGTTCACAAGATAATAGACATGGTCGAGAAACCTAAACCCGAAGATGCTCCGAGTAATCTTGCAATAATGGGACGATATATTTTATCACCGACAATTTTCCCGATATTAGCTCAACAGAAAGCCGGAATCGGTGGCGAAATTCAATTAACGGACGCTCTGAAAATTCTTGCCTCACAAGAACCAGTTTGGGGAGTTCTCTACAAAGGCAAACGCTTCGACTGCGGAACTCAGAAAGGCTGGCTCAGTGCGAACGTGAAACTTGCTCTCGAAGATCCGGATTTGAGACCGGTAATTCTTGACGCTGTGAAAAATTTTGAGGGAAGTGCTTCATAATGGAATTTTTCAAGTCCAATAACGGAACTGAAGCAAGTGTCATTCTCGACAAAAAACTCAGCGCAGTAACAGCCGATACACTCGAAAATGAACTCAAGAGATTCTTAGTCGGTGTGAAAAAATTTACGGTTGACATGTCAAAGCTCGAATATATTTCTTCTGCTGGGCTGCGAGTTTTGCTCAAGGCTCAGAAACTCATGAAAACTCAGGGCAAAATGACCGTGAAAAACGCCGTGCCTGAAGTCAGGAAAATTTTCGAGACAACGGGCTTCGACGAAATACTGGAACTCGACGTGTAAAAAAATCCCCGATTCACGAACCAATCGCGAGTCGGGAGTTTGTGTAATTACGCCTGCAAGATTTTTTCCAGAGTTTGCGAGACTTCCTGTGGTTTAGCCTGACCTTTGACTTCCTTCATGACAAGCCCCTGTAAAAATTTCAGTTTTTTGCCTTTCGTATCGCGTCCGGATTTTATCTCGTCGAGTACGTCGGGATTCGCTGCAATTACGTTCTTGATGATTTCCTCCAGCATGTTTCCGGCAACGCCGCCTTCAGAAATTCCGCAACTCTTCACAGCCTCGTCAATTCCGCAATTATTCGCAGACATGTAATCAAAAACTTCTTTGGCTTGAGTCGTCGATAATTTTCCGCCATCGATTTTCGCAATCAAATTCGTGAGAGTTTCCGGAGTGATTACGAAATCTGCAACTTTACGGATCTGCTTCTCATTCATCACGCGCAAAACTTCCGTTCTGACCCAGTGAGCAGCTCGAACAGGATTCGCTCCAGCTTTCACACACGCCTCGAAATAATCCGACAGGTCTTTCACGTCCGTCAAGAAATCCGCAACTTCCTGAGGCAGTTTGTAATCCTGAACATAACGCTTAGCTCTGACATCGGGCATTTCCGGCATCATCGACGTAACACGATCAATCCAAGCCTGATCGATTATTAACGGCGGCAAATCCGGCTCAACGATAAATTTCCGGTAAAATTCTTTCACACGTGAAGCAGTCGTCACACCTTTAGCGTCATTCCAGTGTCGTGTTTCCTGCAAAACTTCCCCGCCTGAGAGCATTATCTTTTTCTGACGTTTGATCTCGTATTCAATCGCGCGTTCGAGTGCATGGAACGAATTCATGTTCTTGACTTCAACTTTGCGCCCCCAGCGACCATCTGAACATTTCATCGAAACATTCGCGTCAAATCTCATCATGCCCTTCTCAAGCTCAACGTCCGAAGCTCCGGAATAAATCACTCTGCGTCTCAAAGTCGTAACGTATTCGACAGCTTCTTTTGCCGACGATACGTCCGGTTCAGAAACTATTTCGGCTAAAGGCATTCCCGAACGGTTATAATCAACGAACGAAATTGCAGCTCCTTCAAGTCTCCCGTCCGAGGCACTGTGATGCAAACTTCCGACATCTTCTTCCAAGTGCAGGTGATTCACGCGGATTTTTTTCAAATTTCCGTTTGCGTCATGAACTTCGATAAATCCCTGAGCGACTATCGGCAAATCACACTGGCTAATCTGGTGTCCCTTGGGCAAATCCGGGTAGAAATACGACTTCCTGAAGAATAACGACTTCGGCTGAACTGTGCAATTCAACGCAAGTCCTGCCAACATGCCTTTCTCAACGACCTGATGATTCAATCTCGGCAGCGATCCGGGCAAACCCATGCACACCGGACAGACATGCGTATTCGGTTCAACGTCTGTATTCGTCGAACATGAGCAGAATATTTTCGTGTCGGTCTTTAACCTGATATGAATCTCAATGCCAATTACGGGCGTAAAAATTAATTCTGACATTCTAAGCCAAACCTCCGTCTGCAATTTTCGGGCTGCCAAGTCTGCGCTCTAACACAACGCCTGCGTTCAACAATTCCGGATCGCTCCAGCGTGCGCCGATAAGCTGCAATCCTACGGGCAAATTCCCAGCGTAACCCGTGAAGAATGACAAGCCGGGCAATCCCGCAAGATTCACTGGCAACGTGTACAAATCTGTTTCGTAGCCTTTCATTTCGTCCTCGTCAACTTCCCCGATTTTCGGAGGCAATGACGGCGTGACAGGCTGCAAAATAAAATCCGTGTTCTCAAACGCGCGCGCAAATTCCTGAGCTATTAACGTTCGGACTTTCGTAGCTGCAACGTAATATTCATCGCAACGTGACGGTTCGGTCAAGCATGTTCCGGCGATAATTCTGGATTTAACTTCGCTGCCAAACCCGTAAGACCTGACCCGTTCGAACATTTCTTTTATACCTTTCGCATCTTGAACTGTGTAGCCGTATCGAACGCCATCGTAACGTTCAAGATTCGTGTGAGCCTCGGACATCGCCAGCGCGTAATAACACGCAACCGCATATTTCGAAATCACCGGCAACGAAACTTCGGTTATGATTGCGCCTTCGTCCTCAAGAATTTTCTCGACATGTTTCAGCGCGTCAGAAATCGGCGCATCGAGCGTAAAATCCTGAAATTCTTTCACGAGTGCGACACGTTTGCCTTTGAGATTTACGTTTGGATTATGCGTGAAATCCGGATTTTTTTCACGGAAGCTGCTTGAGTCCATCGGATCATGTTGAGCTAACACCTGCATTACCAGCTGCAAATCCCGAACTGTTCGCGCAAACGGACCGATCTGATCCAGCGACGAGCCATACGAGATCAATCCGTAACGGCTGACCATTCCATACGTAGGTTTCAAGCCGTAAATTCCGCAATACGACGCAGGCTGACGAATCGATCCGCCCGTATCACTTCCGAGCGAGAACGGCACATAAGCCGCAGCAACCGCCGCCGCACTTCCGCCCGAACTTCCGCCCGGAACTCTGGAAATATCATGAGGATTTCTTGTCGCACCGAACGCAGAATTTCCGCAAGTATTTCCCATCGCGAACTCATCCATGTTGACTTTTCCCATCAAGATCGCGCCGGATTCCCGCAATAATTTCCAGACCGTAGCATCATACGGAGGCTTCCAGTTGCCGAGAATTTTGCTTGCTGCTGTAGTTCTGATTCCCTGAGTGCACAAATTATCTTTCAAGACCGTAGGGATTCCGTCAAATATGCCTGCTTTTTTGCCGGAGTTCTTGAGCTGTTCGCGGGCAAATGATTCTGTTTGAGTTATGAATGCCTTTATATTCTTCTCACAAGATTGCGCCCGTTTCCAACACGAGTCGAATAATTCTTCGGGCGAAAATTTCCCAGCTCTTAAACCCTCAGAGGCTGAGAACAAATCCAGTTCATATAATTCTGCCATAAAAATTTATTCCTCCATGATTCTTGGCACTTTGAATAGCGAATTTTCAACATGTGCGCTTTCGTCGAGTATTGCCCGGGTATTTGCGAACGGTTTGACTGCATCTTCACGCAGCGGACATTCCAGAGCTTCGGCAAAACTGAACGGTTCAACGTCCTTCAAATCCAGCTCTTTGAAGCTATCCAGCATGTCGAGAAAATTGTTAATATAACGCACTGCATTCTCAAGTTCCTGTTCATTCAGAACAAGCCGTGATTCTAGTGCTATCTCATTTACTTCGTCTGCGTTGAGTTTCATTTCTGAAATTACACTTCCCTCCGAATTTTTCAAAACATACGCAACGATTTTAACACACGCGGAAATTTTCACGTGCTAATATATTTTCATGATACGAATAATTATTACACTTATAAATATTTTGCCGCACAAATTTGCGTTAATGCTCGGGAGAATTTTGGGACGGATTTTGCGATTAGTTCTGTGGCAGAAAGTTGATCGTGCTGAGTCTCGTTGCGTTAAATCTCTGGGGACTGGCATAACTAACGCGCGCTCAATCGTGAAGAAATCTTTCGAGAATCTCGGCATGTCCGCGATCGAATTTATCCGGCTCAAGAAGCTCGATTCGAATTTGTCACGTTACGTAGAATTTTCCGGTTCAGAAATTTTGCGAGAGGCATTGTCGCGAAAACGTGGCGTAATTTTGCTGGCATCACACATGGATAACTGGGAATTAGCCGGCTCAGCATTTTTCAACGCAGGATTCGAAATCACACCGTTATACACGCCTCAGAAAAATACGGGCGGAATTAACGATTTCATTCTGCGACAACGCAGCCAAGTCGGGAGAATGCGAATGGTGAAAAGTGAGGGAGCTGCATTGCGGGAAATTTTCAGGACGCTGAAATCCAACGGGATAATTGCGATTTTGCATGATTTGGACGCACGCAAGGACGGTGTAATCACGAATTTTCTTGGGATACCTGCCAGCACTCCGGACGGAATCGTGAAGCTGTATAACAAATTTGGTTCTCCGGTTGTGCCGGTTAAATATCTGCGTGACGGTAAGAATTGCGCGTTTCATTACGTAATCATGGACAGGATTCTCAGCGACGAAAAAGATTCTAACGGGAAAAATTTCGGTGAAGATTTGCGAGCGTCGCTTGAAATGTGCAATTCTGAAATCGAAAGCTGGATTCGCAATAATCCGGATCAATGGCTCTGGTTGATTGATCGTTGGGAGTACACGTTCAGAAAGGGAATCGCAAAGTGAGGCGAATCTGCATCAAAAAACCCGACTGAATGATTCGCTCACTCAATCGGGTTTTGTTATCGTCATAATTTGGTGCGGAGGGGGAGAATCGAACTCCCACGACACTTAAATTGGTCACAAGATCCTTAGTCTTGCGCGTCTACCAATTCCGCCACCCCCGCGGCTATAGAATTAAATGGTGGGTGATAGAAGAATCGAACTTCTGACCTCTTCCGTGTCAAGGAAGCGTTCTACCTCTG